>NZ_ATVH01000011.1:0-600000 GCF_000420625.1 Fodinicurvata sediminis DSM 21159
CACCCGGGCAAACTCGGGCAGGTTCGGTTCCAGGCCCGGCAGCTGTCCTGCGCGCGCCTGGCGGCGCCAGCTCGAGAGGTGCTGCGGGCGCAGGCCGTGGCGCCGCGCCACCTCGGCAACGCGCGCATCCGGCTCAAACGATTCCGCGACAATCCGCGCCTTGGCCTCCTCCGTCCAACGCCGCCGGCCCGTCGGGCCCTCCAGCACATCAAGGCGCTCGACACTATGGTCGAACTCCTCCACTAACAAATGTTGGTCCATTTGGTATCCCGTATTTCGATAACACTGGGACCAACAGTAACCTATACAAACCCGCTACTGGAGTATGGGGCTCTCGCACCGCTTACGTCGTTATCCCTGCTGCGAGAATTGATACGGAGTACGGGCTCAATTGGATGAGTTGGGCTGTGCGAAAATTTCAGTAACTATAATTTTCAATATGTTATGCCCTTATGCCCATGTGGAATCACTGAATTGAGTGGTTCTTTGCCACCACCATGAACTGCATATCTGACAGGGGTGCAGGGAACCTGTGTACGGCTTGATTTGGCGACCTGCTCTCTATAGGGTGCGCTCGCCTTCAGACGCGCAATTCCGATTGTTTTCATGCCCAAGATCGCCGCCGACCCGACGACCTGTTTTCAGAGTCTGATCCTCAAGCTGCAAAGCTATTGGGCTGAACAGGGGTGTGTCCTCCTGCAGCCTTACGACATGGAGGTGGGAGCCGGAACTTTTCATCCGGCCACGACCTTGCGCTCGCTCGGCCCTGAGCGGGACTGGAATTGTGCCTATGTCCAGCCTTCGCGGCGTCCGACTGATGGCCGCTATGGCGAGAATCCCAACAGGTTGCAGCATTACTACCAGTTCCAGGTACTGATGAAGCCCTCCCCAGCAAATATCCAGGATCTCTATCTTGGCAGCCTGGAGGCCATGGGGATCAATCCACTGGAACATGACATTCGCTTCGTCGAGGACGACTGGGAAAGTCCGACCCTGGGGGCCTGGGGTCTGGGTTGGGAAGTTTGGTGCGACGGTATGGAGGTCACGCAGTTCACCTATTTCCAGCAGGTAGGTGGCATCGACTGTGACCCTGTTCCTGTTGAATTGACCTATGGTCTCGAGCGCCTGGCCATGTATGTCCAGGGCGTGGACAATGTCTATAACTTGGACTGGGATGGCTTGTCGGAAAGCCGGGGAGGTAAGTGCTATGGCGATGTCTTTCTGCAGGCCGAGCGCGAGTTCTCGGCCTACAATTTCGAGCATGCCGACACCGAGCGCCTGTTTCAGCATTTTTCAGATGCCGAGGCTGAATGCGCCCTGTTGCTGAAGCAGAAGCTCGCTTTGCCAGCCTATGATCAGTGCATGAAGGCAAGTCATCTCTTTAACCTGCTGGATGCCAGGGGGGTCATCTCCGTTACCGAAAGGCAGGCTTATATCGGCAAGGTCCGGGCCTTGGCCAAAGGCTGTTGCGAGGTCTGGGTTGGAAGCTTTTCCAGCGTGGAACAGGCGCAGGAGGCGACAGGTGCCTGAGTTGCTGCTTGAATTATTCGGCGAGGAAATACCGGCCCGCATGCAAGCGCGGGCCCGAGATGACATGCAGCGATTGCTGTCCGACAAGCTAAACGAAGCGGGCCTGGCGTATGAAGAGATCGAATGTTTCGTGACTCCACGCCGCCTTGCCGCCGTGGTGCGCGGCTTGCCGGAACAGCAGCCGGATGTGACAGAAGAGCGCAAGGGGCCCAAGGTTGGCGCACCCGACAAGGCCGTTGAAGGCTTCCTGAAGGCCAATGGCCTTGAAGACATTTCCCAGGCTGAAGTCCGGCAAACAGCCAAGGGCGATTTCTATTTTGCCGTTCGCCATATCGAAGGGCGCTCCACGCGTACGGTGCTGCCCAGTGCAATTGCTGCGGCACTTCTGGGAATGTCCTGGCCTAAGTCTATGCGCTGGGCCAGCGGGCAGGGGCGTTGGGTTCGCCCCCTGCACAGGGTTATGGCAATCTTCGAAGGAGAGCCACTTGGTGACGCGATACAGCTGGCTGATCGCGGGTTTGACGTTTCCCACAGCAGTGTCTTGGGGCACCGTTTCCTGAGCCCCGAGCCCTTTGAGGTCGGCTCCTTCGAGGAATACCGGGACAAGTTGCGCAAGGCCTATGTCATCCTGGATCAGGATGAACGCCGGCGCATCATCGTAGAACAGAGCGCCTCGCTTGCGCATTCCGCTGGATTGGCGGTGCGTCCGGATCCTGGCCTTGTCGATGAGGTGGCGGGACTTGTGGAATGGCCGGAAACCCTGATTGTCCCCATTCCCCGGGACCTGATGGAACTGCCTCCTGAGGTCCTCATTACAGCGATGCGCAGTCATCAGAAGTATTTTGCGTTGGTCAAACCGGATGGGGCGCTGGCGGATCGTTTCCTCCTGGTGACCAACATGGAGGCGCCCGAAGGCTCGCAAATCCGGGATAACATTGTCTCCGGCAATGCACGCGTACTGCGTGCTCGCCTGGATGATGCGCGTTTCTTCTGGGACCAGGATCGCAGGGACAGCCTGGAAAGCCGGGTACAGGCGCTGTCCGACATGGTCTTCCATGCCCGATTGGGTAGTCTGGCTGACAAGGTTGGGCGTATTGAAGCGCTGGCCGTCGGGCTTGCACATCGCATGGATGACGTGGATGTTGATCGTGTGCGCTCGGCGGCACGGTTGTGCAAGGCCGACCTGACCACCGAGATGGTCGGGGAATTCCCTGAGCTGCAGGGCATCATGGGGCGCTACTATGCGGACCAGGACGGTGAGCATGAGGAGGTGGCCCAGGCCATAGCCGAACACTATTCTCCTTTGGGGCCCAATGACGCCTGTCCTTCGGCCGGTGTTTCCGTGGCCGTCGCGCTGGCCGACAAGATCGATACACTGGTCGGCTTCTGGGCTATCGACGAGAAGCCGACAGGCTCCAAGGACCCCTATGCACTGCGTCGAGCGGCTTTGGGTGTTATTCGCCTGATCGTCGAGAACAACCAGCGCCTCCCCTTGCTTGAGGTCTTCAGGGAAGCTGAGGCAACTTTCAAGGAACTGAAAACCGAGCAGGTGGAAGAATCCCTGCTTGAATTCCTGGCAGACCGCCTGAAGGTAACCCTGCGTGACCGTGGTGTGCGTCATGACCTGATATCAGCGGTCTTTTCACTGGGGGATGAGGATGACCTGGTTCGCCTGCTGGCTCGGGTCGAGGCCCTGGAGACTTTCCTGCAAAGCGAGGACGGGGCAAACCTGCTGACCGCCTGGCGGCGGGCAGCGAATATCGTTCGAATCGAATCCAAGAAGGATGCACGTGTTTTTGAAGGCGAGGTGACAGAATCACGCCTTGAAGAAGAGGCAGAGGCCAGTCTTTACAAGGCGCTGGAAAAAGCGTCGGCCGATGCCAGAACGGCTCTGGGGAGGGAAGATTTCGCAGAAGCTATGGCGGCCATGGCGGCCTTGCGTCGTCCGGTGGACGCCTTTTTCGACAGCGTGACGGTGAATGCAGAGGCCAGTGGGATGAGGGAAAACCGCTTGAACCTGCTGGCCCGTATTGGCCTGACGCTGTCCGAAGTGGCTGATTTTTCGAAGATTGAAGGATAGACGCGGCGCAGCTGTGCGCCGACTATCGGGAGAAAGTGTCAAGATGTCCAAGTGGGTTTACAACTTTGGCGGCGGAGACTCCGAAGGCCGTTCGGATATGCGCAACCTTCTCGGCGGCAAGGGGGCCAATCTTGCCGAGATGGCGTCCATCGGCTTGCCCGTGCCGCCCGGTTTTACCATCACGACGGAAGTCTGTGCTCACTTCACGCAAACATCCGAGTACCCGAACGAGCTGACCACTCAGGTCGAAGAGGGACTGAAGCACATTGAAAAGATCACCGGTGCGAAGTTTGGCGCGCCAGACAATCCCTTGCTGGTCTCTGTTCGTTCGGGTGCGCGGGTTTCCATGCCCGGCATGATGGACACGGTTCTGAACCTTGGCCTGAACGACAGCACGGTGGAGGGGCTGGCCCGTCACTCCAACGATGAACGTTTCGCCTATGACAGCTATCGCCGCTTTATCCAGATGTTCGGGGATGTGGTTCTGGGCGTGGACCACTATCACTTCGAGGAAATCCTGGAACTGGCCAAGGAGGACCGGGGCGCCCACCTGGATACGGAGCTGACGGCCGAGGACTGGAAAGGAGTCATCGAGCAATACAAGGCGAAGATCGCCGATGAGATCGGCACGCCTTTCCCGCAGGATCCCAAGGACCAGCTCTGGGCGGCCATCGCCGCTGTCTTCCAGTCCTGGACCAACCAGCGTGCCGTGACCTACCGGCGCCTGCACCAGATTCCCGAAGCCTGGGGCACCGCCGTGAATATCCAGGCCATGGTCTTCGGCAACATGGGCGATGACTGTGCGACCGGCGTGGCCTTCACGCGCGACCCCTCCACCGGCGAGAACGAATTCTATGGCGAGTATCTCGTGAACGCCCAGGGTGAGGACGTGGTCGCCGGTATCCGCACGCCGCAGAATATCACCGTGCGTAGCAAGGAAAAGCAGGGCTCGGACATGCCGGCCATGGAAGAGGTCATGCCGGACGTCTTCCGCCAGCTGCTGGAGGTGCGGGGCCTGCTGGAACGCCATTACCGCGACATGCAGGACATCGAATTCACCGTTCAGGGCGACAAGCTGTACATGCTGCAGACCAGGGCCGGTAAGCGCACGGCCAAGGCCGCTCTCAAGATTGCCGTGGACATGGTGAAAGATGGTTTGATCAGCGAGGAGGAGGCCGTTCAGCGCATAGATCCGGCTTCTCTGGATCAGTTGCTGCATCCGACGCTGGATCCAAAGGCCGAACGCAAGGTCATTGGCCGCGGTTTGCCGGCATCCCCGGGCGCGGCCTCAGGAACCATCGTCTTCACCGCCGATCAAGCCGAGAAGCTGGCCAATGACGGGCAAAAGGTCATTCTGTGCCGCATCGAGACCAGCCCTGAGGATATTCACGGCATGCATGCGGCGCAGGGCATCCTGACCACGCGTGGGGGCATGACCAGTCATGCGGCCGTTGTGGCGCGCGGCATGGGGCGTCCCTGTGTTGCCGGTGCCGGTGAGCTGCGCATCGACTACAAGGGGGGAGTCATGCGTGCCGGGTCCGTCGAGTTGAAGGAAGGTGATCGGATCACCATCGATGGGGCTTCCGGCGAGATCATCCAGGGCGACGTACCTACGGTTCAGCCCGAGCTGAGCGGTGACTTTGCACGCCTGATGGAATGGGCCGATCGCACGCGCACCTTGAAGGTCCGCACCAATGCGGAAACGCCCACCGATTGCCGGACTGCAGTTCAGTTCGGGGCTGAGGGGATCGGCCTGTGCCGGACCGAACACATGTTCTTTGAGGCCGATCGCATCATCGCCGTGCGTGAGATGATCCTGGCTGAAAGCGAAGCGGGGCGCAGAAAAGCACTCGAGAAAATCCTGCCGATGCAGCGTCAGGACTTCATCGACATCTTCCGGATCATGAAGGGTCTGCCGGTCACCATTCGCCTCCTGGATCCACCGCTCCATGAATTTCTGCCGAACGGTGAGGCGGAACTGGAAGAAGTGGCTCGTTCGGCCGGCGTGCCGGTAGAGCAGACACGGGCGCGCATGCTGAAACTGCATGAGGTCAATCCGATGCTGGGACATCGCGGATGCCGCCTGGGGATCACCTATCCCGAGATATACGAAATGCAGGCCCGCGCCATCTTCGAGGCTGCGGTTGAGGTTCACAAGCAGGATGGCGATACCATCGTGCCGGAAGTCATGATTCCTCTTGTGTCCGTGAAGAAGGAACTGGAGATCTTGCGCGCCCTGGTCAAACGGGTGGCCCAGGAAGTCATGGACAGTCATGGGCAGAAAATCGAATACCTGATTGGCACGATGATCGAGTTGCCGCGTGCAGCCCTGCGTGCGGCGGAGATTGCCGAAGAGGCCGATTTCTTCTCGTTCGGTACGAACGATCTGACCCAGACGACATTTGGCCTGTCCCGTGACGATTCCGGCAATTTCCTGCCGGCCTATCAGGCTCAGGGAATCCTGGAGCAGGATCCCTTCATCTCCCTGGACCGTGAAGGTGTCGGCGAACTGGTTGGTATTGCGACGGAACGTGGCCGCGGTGCCCATCCGGATATCAAGCTTGGTATCTGCGGTGAGCATGGTGGGGATCCGGCCTCGATTCGTTTTTGTCACGAGACCGGACTGGAATATGTCAGTTGTTCCCCATTCCGTGTTCCGATTGCGCGCCTTGCAGCAGCACAGGCAGCCCTGAAAGAAGCCGAACGCGACGTATGATTGGATGAAAGGTCAAGGGGCCTTGGGCCGGAAAACGCCCGGAGCACTGCTTCGGGCGTTTTCTGATTCGGGATCCCCTGACCGGCCGACAACAAGGCTGGAGCGATATCTTGGAACTTCCGTGTTCGGGCAGTAGGCTGCTGCAACAAGGGTTTATCAACCAGCTTGGCCCGGAAAGATGATCTGAATGACTAAAGGTTATAGGGACCACAGCCAGATAAGAGGAAAGGCCGCTATCGCGCAGGCCTTGGCCGCCGTCGAGCGCCATGCCGATGCTGTGGAAACTCGGCAGATGCTTGCCGAAGCATATCGTGCGCCCAAGGGGCATGTGATCGGTATCACGGGCCCCCCTGGGGTCGGTAAATCCACATTGATAAGAGGTCTGATCGAATCCTTCCGACAGGAAGGGCTGAGCGTGGCGGTGGTCGCCGTGGATCCCTCGTCTCGTCAAAGCGGAGGTGCCTTGCTGGGTGACCGCGTGCGTCTGGGCGGAAATCCGGAGGATTCCGGTCTGTTCATACGTTCCATGGCGGCCCGGGACCGTCTGGGCGGATTGGCGGATGTGACCTGGGCTGCAACAGTCTTGCTGCGGGCACATTATGAACGGATCCTCGTGGAGACCGTTGGCGTCGGGCAATCGGAAACCGACGTGGCCAATCTGGCTGATAGCGTGGTCTTCTGTGTACAGCCTGGAAGCGGGGACGTACTTCAATTCATGAAAGCAGGAATTGCGGAAACCCCGCATCTGGCGGTGGTTACCAAGGCGGACATGGGCTCTGCAGCTCACAAGACCGAAATGGATTTACGAGAAGCCCTTCCACCCCGATCAAGAGATGGCAGTGAGGTCTCCATTCTGCGCCTGGCCTTGCAGGAACCCGATGGTATCGAGCCCTTGCGGATGGCATTGGAAAACCGCTGGGCGACTCTATGCTCCAGGCCCGACAGGCTGGCCATCAAGCGGTTGAATCAGGCTGAGCACTGGCTGGAAGACGCTCTGCGCAACCGCTTTGGCCGTGAGGGCGTGAAGCGCTGCGTGAACCTGGAATTGAGTGAGGAAGAGGTGCCTTTCGATCGCTTGGCGGAGCTCAGCGCGAGTCTTGCCAGAAATTGGCCCAATCAGGTTGACGGGGCTTGAGCTTGGCATCGCCGGCTTCAAGGAGTGGGTTGTCCTCCTTCTTGAAAATATCCAGTCGCAGCAGAGCAAGCGCACGCCCGTTGGCAGAAGAGCGAACTTCGCCCACCTGTTTCCCATCCAGTGTAACGGCAGTGCCGATTTCAGGCAGAGAACCTTCCACCTCAACAGGCATCAGGCGTTTTTTCACCAATCCACGGTACTTGGTGCGCGCTGTCAGTTCCTGTCCCATGTAACAGCCTTTCTGCCAATCCACGCCGCCAAGCTCGTCGAATCCGTTCTCGAGCAGGGTTGCACGCTCGGCCTCCATGTCACGGCTGCCATCGGGAAGGCCCAGGTCTATGCGCTGGCTGTCATAGTCCTCCCGCGTGCCGGTTTTTGCATTGAGTGACGACAGCAACTGGGTGGCCTGGTTCGCCGGGGCAACGAGACGCAGGCCGGCAGCAGGGTGGCGGGGATCGCGCATCAGGATACCATCGCCATAGGACAGGCTGGCGCCTGCTTGCGTGGGCAGGTCCAGATTTTCAGGCAGTTCTCCGTAAAGGGCATGGACCTCGAACGCCTCACTCAGATCCGCCATCTCGACTTTGGAGCGGAGCTTGTACATGCGCAGACGCTTCATGAGGTCTGCACGGCGTGCCGCTTCCACGTCCATCCAAAAGGTGTCTTCCGCGGGCTGGGCGATGAAGAAATCGTACAGGTACTTACCCTGGGGGGTCAGGAAAGCGGCCCAAATGGACTGGTTCGGGCTGACACGGTTGACATCATTGGAGACAATTCCCTGAAGGAAATCCCTCAAATCCGGGCCGTTCAGGGCCAGGAGGCCACGTTCTTCAAGTTTTACGGCGAAAATTCTGCTCATGCTGTTATCCTTCTTCCGCTGACCTAGGTAAGTGGCCGGGCGAGTCGGAACAAGAAGGTTCCTGGTGAAAAGACCCGGTTCTCAGTGGGGGCGTTGCATGCGCATAATGCACATCGCCGATTTCGGCCGTGATGAACCGGAATTGTGCGCACTTTTTGCCAGGATTTGTACCACCTTTCACGACCCCGTGTGGCGTGACGAGGTCAGCCAGCAGATCCTGATTCGCAAAAATGCAATGCCTACATCCGACCTGGAGACCATGGGGTTGAACCTGGAAAGCCTGCCATTTCGTCGTTGGCTGGATTTTTCCACGCCTACGCGGGTAGCCGATAGTCTGCAGGTCTATCGTCCGGATATTGTGCTTGTCTGGCGAGCGGAAGCCATGGGTGCGCTCAGGCTGGAGACTCACCGTTGTCTCATTGGAATCGCAAGTGATTACGGGCCAGTTTCTCGCTGGCGGGCCTGTCGCCGATTGATTGCCCTGAACGAGGATTTGGGAGAGGCCGTTCGGGAGCAGGGCTGGTCCGATGATCATATCGATCTTCCGAGCATGCCTGTCAGCAACGAGATCGTTCAGCCTTTTCCGCGCAAGGGCCTTCACACGCCCTTTGAAGCTGATCTTGTGGTCAGTACGCCTTTGAAGACTGGAGATACCGGCGGCTACGGCCTGATCCGGATGCTTGCCGAGATGAAGGACATATTCCTGTGGATGATTGCACCCAGGCGGGATCACAAGAAACTGATGGCCTTTGCCGATCGAATGGAAACGACCAGCCGATTGCGGTTGCTCGAGCCGCGACTCGACCACAGGGCATACTACGCAGCGGCGGATGTGGTGGTCGCTGCCAGCACGAAGGATACCATTGGCTACAGCGTCATCGAAGCCTGGAGCCAGAGTTGCCCGATTGTCGGCGCTGGAGCGATTGGTCCGGCCTGTTTGATACGGCATGGCGACAGCGGCATGCTGAGCAGCAGCGGAGATGACAAAGCCCTGCAACGCACCTTGCGTCGGATCCTGCAGGATCCCATCCTGTACGATCGCCTTGCCGCGGGCGGCAGGCGGGTCTATGAGACCCACCATCAGGAAAGTCTGGCAACGGACGGTTGGCTTGCCTGTTTCTACCGTGCACTGGGACAGGCTGTTCCCGTGAGTTCGACGACACGAACGGCGGATGATCAAGGCAAGCATGCCGACATTACCGCCTGAGTATGTGAACCGGAGAATTTATAATGACATCTACATTCGATTTGCTCCTCAAGGGGGGAACCGTCTTCACGCCAAACGGACCAGCAGAATGTGATGTTGCGGTTTCAGATGGGCGCATTGCGGCACTTGGCTCCTTCGAGCCGCGCTCCGCCAGGGAAGTTCATGACCTGAAAGGACTGACGGTGCTTCCGGGCGTGATAGACAGCCAGGTGCATTTCCGGGAACCTGGCTTGGAGCACAAGGAAGATTTAGAAAGCGGGACCCGTGCAGCCGTGTTGGGTGGGGTCACCGCCCTGTTCGAGATGCCCAATACCAACCCCTCGACCCTGACGGCAGAGGCCTTGAACGACAAGCTGGCGCGTGCAGAAGGCCGGGCCTGGACGGACTTTGCATTCTATATGGGTTCGGCCGAGGAAAACGCAGACAAGCTTGCAGAACTGGAGATGCTCCAGGGCTGTTCAGGCGTGAAGGTCTTCATGGGATCTTCAACGGGTAGTCTTCTGGTCGAGGATGATGACTCGCTGCGGCGTGTCCTCGCCTCCGGGCGCCGCCGCGTTGCCGTCCATGCCGAGGACGAGGCGCGATTGCGCGAGCGGTTGTCCGTGATCGAGGAGGGAAGTGGTTCCGAGATGCATCCGGTTTGGCGCGATGTGGAAACGGCGGTCCGGGCGACAAAGCGCCTGCTGGCCTTGTCGCGGGAGACGGGACGGCGTGTTCATGTCCTGCATATCACCACGGGTGAGGAAGTGGCCTTGCTGGCCGAGCAGAAGGAACTGGTGACCTGCGAGGTCACGCCCCAGCACCTGACCCTTTCTGCCCCTGAATGTTATGAACGCCTAGGGGCCCTGGCCCAGATGAATCCCCCGATCCGCGATGCAGAGCACCGCGAAGCTCTGTGGGAAGGTGTGCGCCAGGGTGTGTTTGACGTCCTGGGGTCGGATCATGCGCCTCATACGCGAGAGGAAAAAGAGGGAACCTATCCGCGGATTCCCTCTGGCATGCCCGGTGTTCAGACCCTGCTGCCCCTGATGCTCGATCATGTGAATGCCGGCCGCCTGACCTTGCAGAGACTGGTGGATATGACCAGTGCCGGGCCGCAACGGATATTCGCAATCGCGGGAAAAGGACGTATTGCGCGCGGCTATGATGCCGACTTCACGGTCGTCGATATGGACCGCGTCGAAACCATTGAGTCGAAATGGCTCGCATCCAAATGTGGTTGGTCCCCCTTTGAGGGAATGAAGGTAAAAGGGTGGCCTGTGATGACCATCATTCGTGGTGAAACGGTTATGCAGGATGGTGAACTTCTCAAGCAGCCATGCGGACAGGCCATTCGCTTTCAGGAAACGATACCGCCGCGGCCGTCTGAGTGATCCCTCGCGATCAAACTTTATCTCGGGTGGCCAAGGACAACGGTCCACAGGGGGCTCGGTATAGCGCTGTTGTCGTGGGCGAGAATTGAAAGACCGATCTGCGTTGCCTGCTCCAGGCGAAGATTCCTGCGGTGATCGGGGCTTTGATCCCAGGCTTGCAGGACTTGAGGGGGTGTCGCTTGCCCCGCTGCCAGGTTTTCAGCCCAAAGGCGTGCTGCGTAGCCTTCGGATTGCAGGCGGGCCTTTCAGGCAAATGTCATCCGGCGAGCAATGCGCAAAGAACCCATCCACTGCCATGTCGTTGTTGTGCCGCGCTGCGACACGGTCCAGTTTGTCGACCCTTTCCAGGAATGGCAAACCTACCTGCTGACGATAGGCATTGATCAGTTGATGGAGGGTATCCAGAGGTTCACCAGCAGTAGGCGCTGGGAAAACCAGGCTCAGCGCGAGAATCACACCGATCCAACCAGACCAGCCCTGCCGTCGGCGAGGGGTGGAATTCCCATTCCATGCAGGATATGTGAGGGAGACAATATTCATGATTCGGCACAGTGTCTGGACAAGCTGTTTCAGACTGAGCCCATATCAGAGACTGTTTCAAGGAGAGTTGAATGACCTGGCATAAGGTTGCGTCCAGTCACGATGTAGAGGACGGCAAGGCGATCGAGGTAAAGGTGGGAGAAATGCCCATCGCACTCTACAACCTCGATGGTGAATTCTACGCAACGCACAACATCTGCACACACGCCTATGCCTGCCTGCATGAAGGCTATGTCGATGGTGAAACCATCGAATGTCCGCTACATCAGGCAGTGTTTGATATCCGCACAGGCGAAGCTCTGGAAGGCCCGGTGGAGGAGCCTGTCGCAACCTATGACGTCAAGCGTGAAGGTGACGACATCTATATTGAAGTTCCTGAAGAATAACTTCGCAAAGCTGCCGGCATGCATGGACTGCTTGCATGCCGGCTGTTTGTTCAGTCGGGTCGAAAAGCACCCTGGTCGAGCTTCTGTTTCAGGGCCTCGATCAGGCCGGAAAGCCCGCCGCGCTGATTCATCACTGACCCATACTCGTCGCGCAGGGTGAGCGCCATACTGGCCCCCTCGGCACGAACGTCAAGAATGCTGAATGTGCCATCCTGGTTGCGGACACGCCACTCAGTGTTCACCGTATCGCCTTGTTGCCGATCAAAGTTGACCCTGACCCAGGAAAGGCTCTCGTTCTGGGCATCCGTACGGCTGCCGTTGGTATGAAAGGTTTCCCCCTGATATTTCTCAAAAAGGGGAAGGAAACGCTGGATCAGATAATCCTCGAAAACCTGGATGAATTCCTTTCGCTCCTCATCGCTGGCACTGCGCCAGTGGCGGGCGATGATGAACTGGCTAATGGAGCGCAGATCAAAACCTTCCTGTAGCAAGCTGCGGAACCTCTTTTCCCGCTCGTCCGAGGAGATGGATTGATCCGTCAGTTCTTCCAGGGCTTTTGTGCCGAAGTCCTTTATGAACTGCTCAGCATTATCCTGTGCGGCCGCCGGAGCACAAAGGCCCAGAAGCAAGAATACGACGGAAAAATATCTGGTCACTGATTTCATGGGCTCCCCGCGGGCAAAATCGGTTGCACAGAGGTGTGATTGTAGCAGCGCTCATATAAGCTGGGTCAATCGATACCTTCGATCTGATTGTCTCGGTTCTCGATCTGATATTGCCTGTTCTGTCGCCAGAGCGAACGGAAACGTGCGTATGGGTCAACGGAATCCTCGGCGATTTCATCGAAGTTCTCGATATTGCGCGCCCTGAAATCAATACCGCGCAACCCACTGCGCGCAATGCTGACTTTTCTTGCTTCATCTCCGTTCAGTAGATAGGTCAGCGGATCAAAGAACATGTCCACGACACGCCCACCGGTGTCACGCAGGGAAGACGGTCCAAGGACCGGAAGAACAAGGTATGCGCCTTCTCCGACGCCATAGCTTGCCATGGTCTGCCCGAAATCCTCGTCATGATAGGGGTGACCGAGCTCGCTTGCCGGGTCGAAGAAACCAAGTCCGAATGCAGTGTTGATGAAGAATCGAGCGGCCGTGTCGCTGGCGCGATCCGGGTTGCCCTGTAGGAAGTCGTTTGCCAGCACAACCGGCGTGCTGAGATTTCTCAGGAAATTGCGAACCGAATCCTTGACCGGATCCGGGAAGAGGTCCCGGTAGGTTACCGCTATGGGGCGGATCAGGATCACGTCCAGGGCCTCGTTGAAGGCAAATACGAAGCGATTGAGGAGTTCCAGGGGGTCGTCACTGATGACCTGGGTATCTGTACCGTAAATTGCAGATGCGTCCTCGTCACTCAGATATCCGTCATCGTCGCTGTTCTGTGCATACTGGACAGAGCCGGGAGAAAGAAGGTCCATGGGCTGACCGCTGACCTGTCTGTGACCATCCGGAATTTGGCCACAAGCGGAGAGGAGCATCGTGACACTCACCAGGACGGCTGACGCTGTGATCCGTATCCTGCGGATACTGCAAGGGGCTGATGAACAACCCTTTGCTTGTTCTAGAGTGATCTCAGATTCCATTATTTGCCCCATGTTGCCAGCTGGCCACAGCACGATTGCTTCAATCCAGTTTCAATGTCTGCAGGTGGATGTGCATGCGACTGGCAAGCCGCACCCCTGCTCACATCATCCCCCCGCATTATAATGACTTGAATGAATGTGAGTAAGAACTAGTGCCCAAGTATCATATGGAAAGGTTAAACGCTAGTTATCGTGCGCGCTTTGGGCAACAGGTTATGGCTGTGTGTCTCGATTGCACCGGCCTTATCAAGGCGAGTCCTCGCTTGCTGGCAAAAGGTGACGGTAAAGTGGGACACAGAGGGCGGGCAGCATGTACATGGGAAGCTGCGCAAGGGCAAAGAACAACGCAACATCGTAATCCGTGGTCTCTGGCAGGGATGCAAGCAATAGTCCCATGTTACAGTTTCCGCTCATGAGTCCAGCCGTCAGTGCCCGGCTGCGCCCGAGTTTGAAAAAGACCAGGAAAGCGGAAACCTGAAGCAAGGGATTGGCGATGAAAGCCGCGGCCACCCAAAGGGCTACGGTATAGGGTCTCTGGAAGAGTGTAGCCGTTACCCCGTCCATGATGCCAATGGCAAAGACAAGCATGACCAGAACGATCGCGCCGTCGATTTCTCTTGCTGCAGTACGTAGCCGATAATTGCCAGCAAGCTTGCGCACTACAAGCGAGGCCAGGAATGCGCCTCCAACGACCATGCCCATACGTAACATGAACTCGTAGGTGCTGACGTCCAGTTCCACACCCAGCAGCCAGAAAGAGACTGGCGGCACGGTGAGCGGCGCCAAGAGGGTTGCTATCAACCCCACGACGATGGCGAGCGCCGCATCCAGGCCGACGAGCAAGGCTATGGCGCTGGCTCCCAGGATAGGAGGGGCAGCTGCCATCAGGATCAAGGCGGTTTCCAATGCCTCAGGCAGGGGGAATGGCAAGAGCAAGAGCATGATCAGGGCGGGAGAGATCACCAGAAGCCAGACCAGCAGGGCTACCAGGCTGAAAGGATGCCTGAAGTAGCTGCTCATCGTTTGCCACTCGATGCGTAGCAGTGAGAAAAACAGAAGGATACCGACAATCGGGCCAATATGCGGGCGCAGCAAGGCAGCCAGGTCGGGAGCGGCAAGCCCCAGGAAAACACCAATAAACAGGACCTTGGGTCCGTGGCCTCCGCAAAAACTCAACACGGAACGTATCAAGACGTACCCCCCACTTTATCATTTGCTCATGAACGCTATCTTCTTTTCCTGGGCACGGCCATTGCACCAGGCACGCTTTTCCACGAAGGCAGGCGTTCTCAGACTGCAATGCTTTCCCGGCCATTTGGCTGGAATGGGATAAACGGTGGCCTTGATGGAGGTCTGCTCTTAGTGTGATGTATCATCCTGTTGGATCAAAAGGCTCTTTTTTCCTGATGCGAATTCCGTTCCTGGCAGCGCTGGCATTGATGTTATCTCTGGCAAATCCCTCTCTAAGCCAAGCCGGTTGCAGCGATCCGCCTGTCGAGGGGGCGGATTGGCAGAGATGCTCGTTTGACGGGCTCGACTATTCCGGTGTGAACATGCCGGACTCCCGATTGCGAGAGGCCAGCTTCTTTCGTGCCGATTTTTCTGAAGCCGACCTGTCGGGTATAGATGGCTACAAGGTGAAATTTGTCAGTGCGAATCTGCAGGCTGTGAATCTGACAGATGCTGATCTGGTGAATGCCGATTTCACGAATGCGGATTTGAAAGGGGCAAGTCTTTCAGGGGCCAATTTGCGGGATGCCCGCTTCTACAGAGCCAATCTGCGGAATGCGGACCTCAGTGGCGCCACCTTGGACAATACAGACTTTTCCTTTGCCGATCTGTCGGGTGCGACCTGGACCGATGGTGAGTATGTATGCCGGGAAGGGTCCGTTGGCCGCTGCAATTGACAGGAGGCGTGGGACTTGCTTTTCAGCAAAAGAAGTCTTGATAGCGAGACTGAGTGGCTTCCTTGCCCTATTCGATCACGGCACAGGCAATGCGACGGCCCGCGTCGCCCGAAGGTTGGCTCTCGTAATCATCGGCATCAGCGTGAATGACCAAGGCACGACCTCGTATACCGTTGTCCGTGTCATCAAGAGTAACGAGATGGTTGAAGATCTCGGCACGAAGTTTTCCATCGGGCTGAACCTGTTGATTGGGCAAGTCGCCGGCATGGGGGCCATCAGGGGAATAATAGCCGTGAGAACGATTGTCGGGATTGAAGTGACCGCCAGCTGAGTCAAAGACACCGGCCGGGTCGCACTCTCCGTTCTCATGAATATGGACTGCGACCCAAGTCGCTTCAGGCAGCCCGTCAACGCTGAGATCAAGCAATATGCCCGAAGGGGTCTCCTCGGCCGTGGCGTTTCCGATTTCGGTGCCGTTCACATTCAAGAAGATTGCGGTTGCGGTAGACGATTCTTCTGCCACTGCAATTGAGGTGACCAAAAGCCCCATGCCGGAAAGAAGAAGACTCGGGAATTGTTTCTTCATCGTCAAACTCCCTGATGCTGGCAGACTGTTCTGAACAGCCTGCATAAGGAAAAAATATGTTTCCCAGTCAATGAGGCTAATAGCTATATGAATTCTGGCCAGTGTTATTTTTCGATCATCATGTAGAAACGACGTTTTGTCTGTTGGGCATCACGATTTCGGAGAATGATCACTACTTTCGGGAAAATATTTCCTGTAGAAGCCAGAGAAAGGTCACAAGCTTATCCTTTGATACGAAGCTCTGGTTCACGAAATGGAAAGTGTTCTACTACACGTACAGGAGGACCTGGAAATGGCCAGATGCGATCAATGTGGCAATGACTATGACAAGGCATTCCAAGTCACCATGCAGGGACAGAGCTCTACCTTCGACAGCTTTGAGTGTGCCATCCGCGCCTTGGCGCCTGTCTGTCCCCAGTGCGATTGCCGGGTAATCGGGCACGGTGTCGAGAGCGATGGCAAGGTTTTCTGCTGCGTTCACTGCGCTAAGGAAGCTGGTGCGGGGAGTGGACTCGCAGACAGGAACTGAAGGCTCAGGACGTTTCCCGGGAGGTAGTAGCCAGTTCCTGTAGGCTGTCCCCCTCGAGACGATAAGGCAACCAGTCGGACTGGTGACGGAATCCCAGTTTTTCATAGAAACTGCGGGCAGGATTCCAATGAAGGACCGAGAGGTCGAGGCGCGGGCAGCCTCTCTGTCGAGCGATGATGGCCAGCCGGGTGAGTAATTGTCTGCCCACCCCAAGGCCACGCGCACTTTCGCGAACATAGATGTCCTCGAGATACAATCCAGGGCGCCCGGCGAAGGTCGAGTAGCTGTGAAAGAACAGGGCGAAGCCCAATGCAGTTGGCGGTGATTCGGCGACTTCATGGTCGTCTTCGGCAAAAAGGCATTCGAAACGGGGGGAGGGGCCGAAGCCATCTCGTAGCAAGTCTTCTTCACTTGCGTGCACCTGATCCGAAAGTCCTTCAAAAGCAGCCAGTTCCTTTATCAGCTGCAGGATCTGGGCACAGTCCTCCTTGCAAGCAGGTCGTATGCTGATCAAGAGCCACTCTCCATTTTGGTGAAGTTCATCAGGGCTGGGCCCTCGATCCGATAAACATCTTCGCCAGGGTGCTGGAATCCGCAGCGCTGATAAAAGGCTACGGTTTCCGGATTGTCACTGCGGACGTTCAGTTCCACGCGAGCAATGCCTTGCTCGACGGCCCTACTACTGGCCTGCCTAAGCAGCAAGCGCCCAAGGCCCAGTCCACGCGCCGAGGGCCTTACGTAAAGGTTTTCCACCAATAGCACGGGGCCACCCAGGAAAAGCGAGAAGACCTTGTAGAAGGCGATATAACCAAGCCTTGCTCCATATGGTCCTGCAAGGAGAGCACCGAAGGGCGGCGGCGTCTGCCTCAGCCAGCTTTCAACCCTGTCAGGATTCAGGTGCTCCAATGCCGTTTTTCCTTCACTGGCGGCCAGTTCCCGGATCAGTTCGGAAAGATCGTCTGCATCCTGTGGGCCTGCCAACTGGATCTCTGTTCGGGCTGTCGGGTCGAATGCGCTAGTCATCAAGCAGTAAGCCTTTACGTTCGGGCAATGGATCTCGTCCGGCAATCTTGGCAATGCTTTCACCAGCTTGAACATATTTTCTAAGGCGCCGGCACAACAGCAGCCCGGAGGTTCCGGCCCGGATGGATTGCCTATTTGTCGTATCGTCTTCAGCTTCAGGATCAACCAACTCTGCTATGACGGTATCGGAGGTTACCTGCTGACCCAGTTCAGCCTGATAGACCACGATACCCGTGGCAGGTGCCCTGAGAATTTCACAGGCCTCCAACGCGGTTGCCTCGCATTGCAAGGCTGGTATGTCTTCCGCTTGGCCTTCCACCAGTCCCGATCTTTGCAATTCCCTGAATATGGCCTGGGCGTCTTTTGCAGCAAGGTGGTCGTCGACGTCTGCCTGGCCACGCAGTTCGATAGTTGCGGAAAAACAGCCATCTCTCGGGATCGGCACGTCAGGAAAGACCTCGGCCAGTCGCGGCCAGGGCGTGGAGAAAGCTTCGTCAAACGATCCGCCTCCGGAGTCCTCGGCCAGCAGAACTGCTGCACAGGCCAGGTCCGCTGCCAGACCCTGGCCCTCCGGCCAATGATGAGGGGTGAGGTAGAGGTGCATCAGTGCATCGTCATCGCAGTGCAGATCCAGGACAAGATCGGCATCACAGGCCTCCAGCGCCAGAAGCTGCTTGAGATGTCCGCTCTCGCTTCTTGGTTCCATGCTGGCGAGGGCCGACCTCATGGCCTTCCGGATGGTATCCCTGTTCTGCTCTATATCGTGACCTAGCTTGCCGCTCAGTTCCTCCAGGGCCAGCTCGAAAAGATCCGGCCAGGATCGATTGAAGTTGCCGCCTTCTCCCAGATCATGACGGCCCAAGTGCACGCCGTTGATGAATTGGGAGAGTCCTATCGGGTTTGCGTAAGGGACAAGCGTGATCTGCCCCTGGATCCGATTTGCCGATGACGCAGCGTGCAGCAAGGTCAGTAGATGTTGTGCCACGAGCATTGCAGGCGTTTCATCTGCGTGTAAGGAGGCCTGTATGTAGGCTTTCCTCTTCGCGTCGGAAGGCCCGAAGCGGTGAATCAGCAGCTGATGCTCTGTGCCTGGTGGACTGCCTTTAAGGATCTGGCGTTCAATGCTATGTGACATATGGTTTCCGTGGAATTCGATATCATGAATAGATGACCGGAGCTGTCTGTCTGGTCAATACAGGCCGGGAAATCAGCACGCTGCTTCATGTTCCCTGCACTTCACTTGGTAAAGAGCTAGAAGGAAAGCATGTCAATCTCGTCGCCTCCATCCACCTCCGCGCAGAATGACAGGGATGCTCTGCCTGCCGCCGTTGCCGAAGGCCTGAACGATGCCCAGCGGAATGCCGTGGAACAGCTGGACGGCCCGGTGCTCATGCTGGCCGGTGCCGGTACGGGAAAGACGCGTGCCTTGACCACACGCTTGGCGCACCTGCTTTACAGTGGGAAGGCAGCGCCGGGACAGATCCTTTCGGTCACCTTCACGAACAAGGCGGCGCGCGAAATGAAGGAGCGCGTGGCCGGGCTGCTAGGGCGCCCCTCTGTTGAAGGCTGGTGGTTAGGAACTTTTCATGCCCTGGCCGCACGGATCCTGCGTCATGAAGCCGAAGCCGTTGGGCTGAAATCAAATTTCACCATTCTCGACAGCGATGACCAGCTGCGTTTGTTGAAACAGGTCATGCAGGCCGAGAACATCGACGAGAAGGCTTGGCCTCCACGCGCCTTGATGTCGATCATCGAACGATGGAAGGACAAGGCACTCACACCGGACCGCGTTTCGGTAGAAGACAGCTCGGAATTTGCGGGCGGGCGCGCACCAACTCTCTATGCGCTCTATCAACGCAGGCTGAGAGAACTGAATGCCTGTGATTTTGGCGACCTGCTGTTGCACTGTGTTCACCTGTTTCAGACGAATGAGGAGGTCCTGCGACGCTATCAGGACCAGTTCAAGTACATCCTGGTGGATGAATACCAGGATACCAACATTGCCCAGTATCTCTGGCTGCGCCTGCTGGCGCAGAAACACAAGAATATCTGCTGTGTCGGCGACGATGACCAGTCGATCTATGGATGGCGGGGGGCGGAAGTGGGAAATATCCTGCGGTTTGAGCAGGATTTCCCTGGAGCTCATGTCATTCGCCTCGAGCGCAACTATCGCTCCACCCCCCACATCCTGGGTGCGGCCTCCGGCCTGATTTCCCACAATTCGGGTCGTCTGGGGAAAACGCTTTGGACGGATGGTGACCAGGGCGAGCCCATCCGTGTGCGCGGACTTTGGGATGGAGAGGCCGAAGCCCGTTTTGTGGGCGATGAAATCGAGGCACTGCAGACCAAAGGGCATGCTTTGTCGGAAATTGCCATCCTGGTCCGCACGGGTGCACAGACTCGCGAGTTCGAAGAACGCTTCGTAACCCTTGGACTGCCGTACCGCGTCGTCGGTGGTCCGCGTTTCTATGAGCGCATGGAAGTTCGCGACGCCCTGGCGTATCTGCGGTTGCTGACATCCACGGACAATGACCTGGCGTTCGAGCGCATCTGCAACAAGCCGAAACGTGGGCTGGGGGATGCGGCACTGAAGACCCTTCACGAAACGGCGCGGGCTGGCGGTTTGTCATTGTTTGGGGCCGCCCGCCGCCTGACGGAAACCGATGAATTGCGTCCCCAGGCACGGCGTGCGCTCAAGAGCTTTATCGGGCTTTGTGACAAATGGCGTGAAGACATGCTGCAGATGCCGCATCCGGAGCTGGCGGAAACGGTGCTGGAAGAGTCCGGCTACACCGACATGTGGCGTCAGGACAAGTCGATTGAGGCGCCAGGGCGGCTGGAGAACCTGAAGGAGCTTATCGACGCGTTGGCTGAGTTCGAGACCCTGGCCGGGTTTCTGGAGCATGTCAGCCTGGTCATGGAGAATCTTGAGGACAGCAGCCAGGACCAGGTGTCCGTCATGACCTTGCACGCTGCCAAGGGTCTGGAGTTCGAGACCGTTTTCTTGCCCGGTTGGGAGGAGGGGCTGTTCCCCAACCAACGGGCGCTCGACGAGCAGGCCTTGAAAGGGCTGGAGGAGGAACGACGCCTTGCCTATGTGGGCCTGACGCGCGCCAAGGTTCGTGCGATCGTCAGTTTTGCTGCCAACCGTCGTCTCTACGGCTCCTGGGCAGCAGCCATTCCCTCCCGCTTCATCGATGAGCTTCCCGAGGAGCATAAGGTCCAGGAAAGCGACCAGGGTCTCTATGGGGCTTCCGCACAGGCCTGGGGTGGGGGACGCTTCGGTGGTTTTGACGATTGGGGACAGACAAGGGTATCACCGGGCATGATGCGCGCCCGTGAGCGCTCATCCGACAAGGTCATAGATGTCCAAGCTCAGCCGGTGCAGAAACAGACCTCCGACACATCGGGTTTTGCGCCAAAGGCGCGTGTTTTCCACCGCAAGTTCGGTTATGGAACCGTGGATGTGGTGGATGGTGATCGCCTGACCATTCGCTTCGATCATGCCGGGGAGAAAAAGGTCATGTCCTCCTTTGTCGTACCGGCAGAGGAAGCAGACTGAAGCCGCCCGCCTCTCGCAGTATCGACCTGAATGGAAGATCAGATAACAGACCATGAACCAGCCAATCTATTGCCTGACCTTTGCGGTGCCGTCACAGACTGTACCTGTTTTTGAAGATGCACTGGAAGGACTAGGTGCGGCGATTGCCGTGGGCGGCCCGGACCGCAAAGGTGATACGCCCCTGCAGGTTTATCTGGGTGAGGATCATGGTGAAACCGAACTGTTCGGACGCCTGGTAGCCGCCGCGCTGGGCTGTGAAATAGACGTCCCGGACTATCGTTACGAATTGATGCCGGAAACCGATTGGGTTGCGGAAAGCCAGGCGGCATTGCCACCCTTGCAAGCGGGGCGTTTCTTCGTCCACGGCAGTCATGTCCAGGAAAGGCCGGCAGCGGGGGCCATTCCCTTGCTTGTGGAGGCGAATATTGCCTTCGGGACAGGCCGGCACGAGACGACGCGTGGCTGCCTTCTGGCTCTGTGCGATCTTGCCAAGCGTGGCCGCAAGACACGCGTTCTGGATTTGGGATGCGGTTCGGGAATTCTGGCCATGGGGGCAGCGCATCTGTGGCCGAAAGCCAGAATCCTCGCAACGGATAATGATCCAGGCTCGGTTCGAGTGGCCCGTGAAAATGCCGGGCTCAACCGGCTTTCCAGCAGGGTCCGGAGCTACTTCAGTCAAGGATATGCTCACCCGGCCATCAAGCGCGAAGGGCCCTATGACTTGATCGTGGCGAACATCCTGGCCGCACCACTTTGCCGTATGGCAACGGATACAGCACGCCATGCTAAGCCTGGCGGACACGTCATACTGTCGGGTCTGCTCTGGCATCAGGAGCGCTGGGTGCGCCAGCGTCATCGAGCTGCCGGACTTGTCCTGGAGGCACGCTACAAGCTGGGTGATTGGACCACCTTGCTGCTGCGTGCCCGGTAACGGGAGACCAGGAACGGAAACCTACACCTTGCGGTAGGGACTTTCCAACTGCAACTGATCGATTGTGTGCCGGACCATTTCGCGCTCGCGTCTCAGATAGTTTTCCACGGCATCGTGTAATGCCGGATCCCGTATAAGGTGGGCACTATAGGTTTCCACGGGCAGATAGCCGCGTTGAATCTTGTGTTCACCTTGAGCGCCGGCTTCCACACGCGCAAGACCATTGGCAATGGCATAGTCAATTGCTTGGTAATAACAGGCCTCGAAGTGCAGGAAACGGAAATCCGCTGCACAACCCCAGTTGCGGCCGTAGAGGCAATCGTCACTGCGCAGATTCAGGGCGCCGGCCACGGGCTCGTCATCCTGATAGGCAAGGACCAGCACAATCCTGTTGGACATTGACTCGGATAGCTGCAGGAAGAATTCCAGCGACAGGTAGGCCTGTCCCCATTTGCGATCCGTGGTGTTCATGTAGAAGCGGTGAAAGGCTTCCCAATGCTCACTGCGCAGGTCATCACCCGTCAGCGTGCTAAGCGTTATATCGCTTTCACGCACACGGGCACGTTCCTTACGTATGTTCTTGCGCTTGCGTGAGGAGAGGGATTCCAGGAAATCGTCGAAGTCGGCATAGCCCTGATTGTACCAATGATACTGTTGCCCGGTGCGCGCCAGGAAGCCGGCCGAGGTAAGTGCTTCCCATTCGTCGTGGGGTGGGAAGGTCACGTGCAGGGAGGAAACGCCCGTTTGTTCAGCGACAGAGGAGAGGGCAGAGATCAGGAGGCGTTGAGCGTATCGGGGCTGTTCGGCTGTCGCAGTCAGAAGTCTTGGTCCTGTGACAGGCGTGAAAGGCACACCGCACTGGAGCTTGGGGTAGTACTGACCACCCGCGCGCTCGTAGGCGTCGGCCCAGCCCCAGTCGAAGACGTACTCCCCGAAGGAATGGTTCTTCAGGTAAAGAGGGCTTGCTCCCTGAAGGCGCCCGTCCTCATCGGACAGGAGGATGTGAAAAGGCTGCCAACCCGTTTCGGGTGACACGCAACCGCTCTCCTCGAGTGCCGAGAGGAAGGCATGTGTCAGGAAGGGGTTGTCGGTTCCGGCGCAGGCATCCCAGTCGGCAGCGGGAACATCGGACAGACTGTGCGTGATTCTGGCATGATAACTGCTGTCGCTTTCGGACATGTCCGTTGAATCACTCACTGGTTTTGGTGAACCCTCTATAGCTAAAGAAGACTGTAACGTCTCACCCGCCACGACAAGGGCGTCCTTTTGGGATCAGGCCAGCTGAAAGCCGTGTGCGTAGGGGTCTCGCGCGTCGACAAAGATGGTGTTCAGTCCGGTCATGCGTGCCCAGCCTTCGATGGAAGGCACAATGGCCGGCGTGTCCGCGATCTGGGTGGCTTCTTCGACACGGCCTCTGAAAAGGCTGCCGATAATGCTCTCGTGCACGAAGTCGTCGCCGGGCTTCAGAACTCCGCGTGCGACAAGTTGGGCCATGCGTGCCGAAGTGCCGGTGCCGCAAGGGCTGCGGTCGATGGCCCGGTCACCATAGAAGACGGCATTGCGCGCCTGGGCCCCTTCGGTGCGAGGTTCACCCGTCCAGAGGATGTGGCTGACGCCGCGGATGGTGGGATCCTCAGGATGTACCACCTCGACAATTTCATTCAGCTTTTGGCGCAGGAGGGGAGATACCTGCAAGATCTGGGCGGGTGTGAAACTATCCAGCCCCGGGTAGTTCTGCTGTGGTTCGACAATGGCATAGAAATTACCACCGTAGGCGATATCCACCTTCAGCGGGCCAAGTTCAGGGCAATCGACCTGCTGATCGGCCACGGCCAGGTAGCTCTTCACATTGCGGATACGCACAGCCTCGACCCGGCCTTCACTGTCCTGTCGATACTGGGCATCCACGCGCCCGGCAGGCGTATCCAGCTTGAGTTGGCCTGATTCGCTGGGTTGGACCAGTCCTCGCTCAAGGGCGAAGGTGACAGTCCCTATGGTTCCATGGCCACACATGGGCAGGCAGCCACTGGTTTCGATGAAAAGGATGGCAATGTCGCAGTCATCGTGCGTCGGGGGCATCAGAATAGAGCCGGACATCATGTCGTGTCCGCGCGGCTCGAACATCAATGCCGTGCGAATCCAGTCATAGCGCTTCAGGAAGTCTTGCCGGCGCGCACTCATGCTGTTCCCGTTCAGCAGGGGCGCACCACCGGCAACCAAGCGGACAGGATTTCCGCAGGTGTGTCCATCAATACAGAAGAAGGTGT
This sequence comes from Fodinicurvata sediminis DSM 21159, assembly GCF_000420625.1. Classification (NCBI taxonomy): domain Bacteria; kingdom Pseudomonadati; phylum Pseudomonadota; class Alphaproteobacteria; order Rhodospirillales; family Rhodovibrionaceae; genus Fodinicurvata; species Fodinicurvata sediminis. Next base: position 24,271 of record NZ_ATVH01000011.1, read on the forward strand.
TGGGCTTTATCTCCATGGCGAGATTTAGTCTTATGCCGTTTCGAAGGTCAATCGATGCCGTAGGTTCGGGCACTTTTAGGGTTTTGGAGCCAGAATGAAACAGGATTCAACGCAGCCGCCTGTACATGAACTGTTCAGGGGGCATGTTCATCCCCCTGCTGGAAAAGACGAGCAGAGTGTGCCCCTGCATTCGCCGTTTCACTTTCTCCGTCTGTCAGGACAGGCCCCTGTGCTGATTTTCTGTGATCATGCGTCCCGCCATGTACCTCAAGCCCTTTCCGGTCTTGGCCTGAAAGGGGATGATCTGTTGCGCCATATTGCGTGGGACATTGGTGTGAAGGACGTGGCAGGGCCCTTGTCGCGCTTGCTGGATGCGCCGACACTTCTGGCCGGCTTTTCGCGTTTGGTCATAGACCCGAACCGTCACCTTGCTTCAAGAGGGTCCATTCCCGAGATCAGTGATGAATCTTCTGTCCCTGGGAACCAGAATCTTGACGAAGCTGAGAGGGAGCAGCGCATACAGGCATTCTTCAAGCCCTATCATGCAGCCGTGGCACGACTGATCGAGGCGCAGATGGCCAAGGGTGTGCGTCCGCTTCTGGTCTTCCTGCACAGCTTCACGCCGGTCATAGGAGGAGCCCAGCGTCCCTGGGAGGTGGGAGTTCTGTGGAATGAGGACGATCGACTGGCGCGCCCGGTCATCGAGGCATTTCGTTCATTGGGATATAATGTGGGTGAGAACGAACCCTATTCAGGAGCCTCGCCCGAGGATTACAGCTTGCACAAGCATGGCGAAGGGCGCGGGCTTGCGCCTGTATTGCTCGAGATACGCCAGGACCTGATCGACAATCGCGAGGGGGCCGAGCAATGGGCCCGAATCATAGCGCAAGCCTTGAATCCGCTGGTCGCTCAGGCAGATCACTTGCAATCCGGCAGTGATAGGTCACGGCTTGAGACACCGCTGAAGGCTTGAAACAAGCTTGGTTCGGGTCTTCATAGGAATGAAGAGCAACACTGTAGACTACGGCGAATCACCGCCTGAAATTTTCGAATGGAGGCAAGGAAATGAAACATGATCTCGATTCCCAGACGCGCACCGAGCTGGAAGCCGCCGCATTTCGCAAGCTGTTGGCCCATCTGGATGAGCGCAAGGATGTGCAGAATATCGACCTGATGAACCTGGCCGGTTTTTGCCGCAATTGCCTTTCTCGCTGGTATCAGGAATCCGCCCAGGAGAAGGGCATCGACCTGGACAAGGAAACGGCGAGGGAAATCGTCTATGGCATGCCCTATAGCGAATGGAAGGAAAAGTATCAGAACGAGGTGACAGATGCGCAGAAGGAAGCCTTCCAGGCCGGAGGTGGAGGCCACTGAGGGCTGTCGCATTCATGGCCGGAACCCGCTTCCTATTCCGTTGTCCGCAGGAGTGTGACGGAGTAGGTTCGCGGCCGGTCCGCCCGGCGTGGGCGGGTCTGTCACGTCTTTCACTACACCATCATTTCAGGAGCCTGGGACATGAGCGATGTCGGCGGCGTTGCGGGGGATCGTCTGAAATCCTTCATCGAAAGAATCGAACGGTTGGAAGAAGAAAAAGCTGGTCTCACCAACGATATCCGCGAAGTCTATTCTGAAGCCAAGTCGGCTGGCTTTGATACCAAGATCATGCGCCAGGTCGTGCGCCTGCGCAAAATGGACCAGTCCGATCGTGAGGAACAGGAAACCATTCTCGAGGTCTACAAGCAGGCTTTGGGGATGACAGTATAGTCAGCATGTGATTTCCGGGCTGGAGCACTTGGTGCCAGCCCGGCAGCCTTTCAGGTCCAGGTTCGGCCATGAAAAATCGGGGCGGAGTGGTTGGCTATCATGGCTGGGAAGTGCCATGACAATCCAAAAGCATGAAGACTGCTTTAAGGGCCTTTGGCATATTTCCACTGACTTATCGTGCATTCGTCGCAAAGGGATTGAAAGGAAATCCGCAGAGGCGACGAGGACTTTTCTTCCTTGCATATGAATGTAACTGATACTGGAAACGTTCCATTGGGGGAGATGTGAGTGGCGCCCTGTCACAGACGGGGAGGGGCACTTGCACAACAATCAAAGCAAGGGTTGGTAGATGATTGCAAAAAGCGGTCCCTTGAAGGGACTGAATCCGACAGTTGCCATCTGGTCCAAGTTCATCGTCTTTGCGCTGGTGGTTTTCGCCGCAGTTTGGACCGAAACGGCTGGAGGAGTCTTCCAGGCAATCCAGGATGCCATTCTGCTCGCTCTAAAGTGGTACTATCTCGCAGTTGTTGCAGGTTTTCTGCTTTTTAGCATCTACCTGCTGTTCAGCCGTTACGGGAATATCCGGTTGGGTGACGATCATGATCGCCCTGAATTCAGCTATTTCTCATGGTTTTCCATGTTATTCGGGGCCGGAATGGGCATTGGTCTGGTCTTCTGGTCTATTGCCGAGCCGATCTATCATTTCCAGGCAAATCCCTTTATCGGCGAAGGTACAAGCATAGACCCGATGTCGCCGGATGCAGCTCAGACCGCCATGCGTCTGACATTCTACCACTGGGGTCTGCACCCTTGGGCAATCTATGCGATCGTGGCACTGACCCTGTCGTACTTTGCCTATCGCAGAAAGCTGCCGCTGACCATACGCTCGGCGTTCTATCCCCTGATCGGAGAACGCATATACGGCCCGATCGGACACGCAGCTGATATTCTTGCTGTTTTCGGGACGGTCTTCGGTGTTGCCACCTCCCTTGGCTTGGGGGTGCAGCAGATTGCGACCGGCATGCACGAATTGACGGGCATGTCGTTTTTCGTGACCCAGACGGATGACGGGCAGGCCCCGAGCATTCTGGCCATGATGGTGTTGATTGCAGTCATTTCCGCGATTGCCACAGTCTCTGTCATGTCGGGTGTCGGCAAGGGGGTCAGGATTCTCTCGGAGCTTAACCTCTGGCTGTCCATTGCCATTCTTGTGTTCCTGTTCGCCTTCGGTCCAACGCGCTATATCCTGAACTCCTTCATCCAGAATGTCGGCGACTATGTCGGGCATGTGCTCCCCCTCAGTCTCTGGTCGAATGCGCATCAGGATGAAGGCTGGCAGGACGGCTGGACCGCCTTTTATTGGGGATGGTGGATCGCCTGGGCGCCTTTCGTGGGTATGTTCATTGCACGCATTTCCCGGGGACGCACCATTCGCGAGTTCATCCTGGGCGTGCTGCTCGTTCCGACAGTTCTGGCCTTCATCTGGCTGACGATCTTTGGGAATACGGCAATCTACCTTCAGCTTTTCGAGAATGCCGGCATTGCAGAGGCCGTGAATGAGGATGTGACTCTTGCGCTCTATGCGACGCTCAATGCGCTCGACCTCGGCATCCTCACGACCATTGCGTCCACTGTGGTAACCCTGCTGATCGCGACCTACTTCATCACTTCTTCGGATTCCGGAACCTTGGTGGTGAACACGCTACTCTCCATGGGCGACCCGGAGCCGCCAATGGTGCATCGTGTCATCTGGGGGCTCAGTGAAGGCGCGGTGGCTGCAGTCCTGCTGGCTGCTGGGGGACTCTCCGCCCTGCAGACGGCCTCCATAACGGCCGCACTGCCATTTTCGGTTATCATGATCTTCATGATTATCGGCCTCATGCGCGCCTTGCGTGAAGAGGTGCCGGGTCCTGGCTATGCGGGCAGGGGGCGTACGGTCAAGGGAGGCCTGAACGACTGACGGCTCTAAATGCCGGGCCGAATGGTATAATGGGTGCCAGGAGCCGCGCCATCAACCTGGCTGCCTGCCTTTTGTAGGCACCCTTCAATAGAGGGACTCCAGTGCCTTCCTGTGGTGCTCGAGTATAATGTGTCGTCGGATCTTCATTGTCGGCGTCAGCATGTCGTTTTCGACGGTGAAGGGAGTGAGCGTAATGATGAATCGCCGAACCTTTTCCACCACTGACAGACCCTGGTTCACACGGTCCAGGGCCTTCTTGACCGCCTGATTCATGGCTTCTTGCCCAGTTTCTTCCGTTCCATCCTGCCGATTCTTCAACCATTCGAGGTCCGGTACGATCAGGGCCACAAGATGAGGGCGTTTGTCTCCATAGACCATGGCTTGCGAAACCTCGGGCTGTAGGTTGAGAAGCGTCTCGATCCGACTGGGCGAGATATTGTCGCCGCCTGAGAGTACGATGATATCCTTCTTCCGATCGGTGATGCGGATGTAGCCGTCGGCATCAATGTCCCCGATGTCTCCCGTATGCAGCCAACCCCCCTGAATGGCCTCTTGCGTTTCCTCCGGGCGGTTCCAGTAACCTTTCATGACGAGTTCGCCGCGCACCAGGATCTCGCCATCCTCGGCGGTCCTGACTTCCACGCCTCTGAGGGGTGGTCCCACACTGTCCATCTTGATGCAGTGGGGGCGATTGACCGAGACGACCGGCGAGGCTTCAGTCTGTCCGTAACCCTGCAGGATCGGCAAACCCAGAGCATGGAAGAAGAGACCCAGATCCGTGTTCAGGGCAGCACCACCCGAGACCATCGCCTTCAAGTGGCCACCAAATCGCGCGCGCACTCCTTTACGTACGGTCCGTTCAGCTAGAAGGTCCAGGGGACGTTCCCATAAGGGCAGCACACCCTGATGGTATTTCTTGCGGCCAAGCCGTTCTGCCTGCCGGAACAGGTACTTCTTGAGCTGGCCTTCCTTCTCCATCCTGCGGTTGATGCGCTGATAGAGCATTTCGTAGAGGCGAGGAACGGCAGTCATGATGGTGGGTTGGCTTTCGGAAATATTGGCCAGCAGGGTTTCCACGGCCTCGGCGTAATAGATTTCCGCTCCGATGGTCATGGCAAAGACTTCACCCACGGTGTGTTCGTAGGAGTGGGAGAGCGGCAGGAAGGATAGAAATCTCTCCTGGCCCAGTCCGTATTCGGCCAACAGGTCATAGGCGCCCACGCAGTTGGCCAGGATGTTTCCATGGCTCAGCATCACACCCTTGGGAGCCCCACCGGTTCCGGACGTGTAGATGAAACAGGCGGTGTCGTCGCGCTTGATGTCCTGGAGAAGTTTCTCAAGCTGCACGCCAGGGGCGCTTTCACTCACGAGTTCTTTCCAAACGTAAAGTGCTTCGGGGGCGTTGGTGGTGCCCCTCTCAAGCGGCTCGATGGTGATGACTTGCCGGCAGAGGTTGGTTTGCGTGATGGCTTTCAACAGCGGCTTGGCCAGTGTGGCTGTCGAGACGATGGCCAGGTCGGCACCGCTGTCTTTCAGCAGGTATTCGTGGTCATCACTGGTGTTTGTCGTATAGGCAGGTACGGTGATTCCACCAGTCGTCATGATGGCAAAATCGGCAATGAACCACTCGGGCCTGTTCTCGGAGACCAGCAGAACCCGGTCCCCCTTGCTGATCCCCATGGCTTGCAAGGCGCCGGCCAAGGCTAGGACCTGATTGCGTACCTCCTGCCATGTCCAGGGCTTGTAACTTCCATCGCTCTTGGCCCAGAGAAAAGGGCGCTCGCCCATTTCAAGCGCCTTCTCGAAAAAGGCGCTCGGTAGGTTCGCAAGCCTGTCGTAATCCATCTCCTCCCCCGTTATCGGTTCTTGTCTGTGGCCGTAGCCTTGCGCGCAGCCATATCACAGAGTCCGGAAATGATCTGCATGGCTATTGGTACAAGGCCTTGCCAAGTCTATATGGCGTAACAAGGATCAGACAGTTTCAAGGCAGGAAAAGAACAACCTTCATGAGCGAAGCACAGACTACATCACTCGACAGCCAGCAGGACCTGGGACAATTGCCGGTCTGGGATTTGAATGACCTCTATCCCGGAAAGGACAGCGCGGAACTGAAGCGTGATCTTTCGGCCTCAGACGAAAAGGCTCGCAGTTTCGAGGCAGATCATGCCGGGCGGCTTGCAAGCCTGGACGGTGACCAATTGGGCCGTGCGATCGAAACCTATGAAGAAATCCAGGAAACGCTTGGGCGCATCATGAGCTATGCCCAGCTCGTGTATGCAGCAGACATGTCGAATGGGGAAAACGGCCGTTTCTATCAGTCGATGCAAGAGCAGGCGACGGATATATCCAGCCATCTGCTCTTCTTCGAACTGGAGCTGAACCGCCTTGCAGAATCCCAGCTTCAGGCGATGCTCGACTCCTCTGAGCGGCTGGACCGGTACACTCCCTGGCTGCGCGATCTTCGTGCCTACCAGCCCTATCAGCTGAATGACGAAGTCGAGCGCACGTTGCACGAGAAGCATATAACGGGGCGTGCCGCCTGGACACGGCTGTTCGACGAGACCTTTGCCGATCTGCGCTTCGATCTTGATGGCAAGGCGCTGACCAGTACGGAGATTCTCGACAAGCTGAGTTCCCCGGACCGGGCACTTCGCGAACGGGCAGCGAGATCCTTCGCGACAGGGTTGAAGGCGAATGAGCGCAGCTTTGCGCTGGTCACCAACACGCTGGCCAAGGACAAGCAGATCGAGGATCACTGGCGCGGTTTTACGCGCCCTGTTTCTTCGCGCAATCTGGCCAACTTCGTCGAGGACGAGGTGGTGGATGCTCTGGTGTCTGCAGCCACCGAGAGCTTTCCCCGCCTGTCCCATCGCTACTATGCCATGAAGGCAAAGTGGCTGGGACTGGACAAGCTGTCCTTCTGGGATCGCAATGCGCCGCTGCCGGAAAACGACGAGCGGATCATTCCCTGGGAAGAAGCTCAGGACACCGTCCTGAACGCCTATTCAGCTTTCTCGGATGACCTTGCCAAGGTCGGAAAGCGTTTCTTTGAACGGGATTGGATCGATGCGCCGGCTCGCCCGGGCAAGGCCTCGGGGGCCTTTGCCCATCCCACCGTGCCGGCTGCCCACCCTTACCTGTTGCTGAACTATCAGGGGCATGTACGGGATGTCATGACTTTGGCCCACGAGCTGGGCCACGGCGTGCACCAGGTGCTGGCTGGGCCGCAGGGCCCACTGATGGCTGATACGCCCCTGACCCTGGCGGAAACGGCCAGTGTGTTCGGCGAGATGCTGACCTTCCGCTCGCTGCTGGCCTCCACCCGGGATCCGGCAAAACGCAAGGCCATGCTGGCCTCCAAGGTGGAGGACATGCTGAACACCGTTGTGCGCCAGATCGCCTTCCACAACTTCGAAACACGTGTCCATGACCGGAGACGTGAAGGCGAGCTGTCACAGCAGGATCTGGCCGACATCTGGATGGAGACGCAGCGCGAAGCCCTTGGGCCGGCATTTGATCTGGACGACGACTATCGTATCTACTGGTCCTATATACCGCATTTCATACACACGCCTTTCTATGTTTACGCCTATGCCTTCGGCGATTGTTTGGTGAACTCGCTCTATGCCGTCTACCAGCAGGCTGACGAGGGCTTTGCGGAGAAATACCTGGACATGTTGCGCGCGGGAGGCACCAAACGGCATCAGGAGCTTCTGGCGCCGTTCGGCCTGGATGCCTCGGATCCGGCTTTTTGGCACAAGGGCCTGTCGGTGATTGAGAGCATGATTGATGAACTGGAAGCGCTCGATGGCTGACGGCTTTGATCGCAAGGTTCCAGCAATCTCAAGTTCAACGGAAGCTTCCCTGATATGACATATGAGGAAGACGACAAGTCTTTCGAGGACGAGGACCCTCGCTTTTCCCGGCGATGGCGGCGCTATGCCCAGGTCGGCGGGGAAGTGGGTATGCTGGCCGCCCAGTTGGCTGGTGCACGGGTCTTCAAGCGGCCGCTCGATCGCCAGCAGCATTCCGAAGGCCTCAAGACTGCGTTGGGCGGCCTGAAAGGTCCGCTCATGAAGGCAGCGCAGATCCTGGCGACCATACCTGAAGCGCTGCCACGCGAGTATGCCGAGGAACTGCGACAGCTGCAGTCCCATGCACCTCCCATGGGCTGGCCCTTCGTACGCCGGCGTATGCGCACAGAACTGGGTGCTGACTGGCAGAAGCGCTTCGACAGTTTCGGGAAGGAAGCGGCGGCGGCCGCCTCGCTTGGACAGGTGCATCGCGCCGAGAAGGATGGGCGCCAGCTGGCCTGCAAGTTACAGTATCCGGACATGGCCTCGGCCGTGGAAGCGGATGTGGCCCAACTGAAATGGGCCTTTCGCGTCTATCGTCAGTATGACAAGGCCATTGATACCTCGGATATCTATCACGAACTGACGGCGCGCTTGCGCGAGGAATTGGATTACGAGCGCGAAGCCAAGCACATGGAACTCTATCGGCGCATGCTGGCGGAAGAAAAGACCGTCCATGTGCCGGAGCCGCTGCTGGACCTGACAACCCGGCGCCTGCTGACCATGACCTGGCTCGAAGGGCAGTCCCTGATGGATTTCATCGGGACACATCAAGACCAGGAACTGCGCAACAAGGTTGCCTACAACATGTTTCGCGCCTGGTACACGCCCTTCTATTACTATGGCGTAATCCATGGGGACCCGCACCTGGGCAACTACACGGTTCGCGAGGACGGCAGCATCAACCTGCTGGATTTCGGATGCATCCGTGTCTTCGATGCTTCCTTCGTGAAGGGGGTTATCGATCTCTATCATGCCCTGCATGACAACGACCGGGATCTGGCGATTTCTGCCTATCAGACCTGGGGTTTCCAGGACGTGGGGGATCGCCCCGATCTTCTGGAGGCGCTGAACATCTGGGCTAGATTCGTCTACAGACCGCTGTTGGAGGATAGAACCCAGACAATCCTGGATGATCCCGGTGGAGCCAAGGGTGCGGAAACAGTCGGACAGGTACACAAGGAATTGCGCCGGCTGGGTGGTGTGAAGCCACCACGGGAATTCGTCCTGATGGATCGTGCCGCCATTGGCTTGGGATCGGTTTTCATGCACTTGAATGCCGAGATCAACTGGTATCAGTTATTCCATGAAATCATTCAGGATTTTGATTCTTCAGCTCTGGATCGGCGCCAGAAAGGTCTGCTCCAGGCTGTCGGACTTCCCGAGGAGATTCCCTGAGATCAGCGGAATCCAGCTGCGGCCTGGCGTCAGTACAGAGCCATTGCGCTTTTCGGTATTGCTCATACAGCTGTTTTGCCGCGTCCCCTTCCTTGGGGTCGAGGTAGGGATGAAAGGCAAAGGCAGAGGCCTCAAGATCGTTTTCCCGAACCAGCGAGAGATTGTCTTTAATCCAACCCCACTCTGCTGATTGAAAGCCCGAGTCTCCCTTTGTTCGGAACAGTTCAGAGATGACTGCAAGCTTCTTTTGGCTTGCTGACAGCGTAGACTTGAGCGCCTCAAGGTAGAGGGTCAGTTCCTCGCGATTGAGTTTCTCTACACCCAGTCCATCTTGAAAGTAGAGTTTCTCGATACCGCTGGTATCGAGAACTTTCTTCCAGAAGTGTCCCCACTGTCCACTTGGCATTTTGCCGTTGGAGAAAGCCGAGATGCTGATCGGTGCATCAGAATGCTGCCTGATCTGTCTGTAGGCACGAGAGAGGTATGCGATCAGTTGTTCCTGCCGCGCCTCTCCGCGCCAGTTCAGGTCGTCGATCTCGTCCGCTATGTACCATCCCTCAAAGCTGTCCTGCTTTGACAGCTCGGAAAGTTCATCCAGCAGAAGGCGCCGCTCGACGTTGCGTTGCTCGAAGTAGACGGATCGATGATGCGGCCCACCTGAGATCCGTTCCCAGAAATTCGGATCATACTTCAACCCGAGGACAAGTTTGATGTCATTGTTTTCCGCAGCCTTGAAGAGTCTGCCAACCAGTGTTTCCGGCCCTTTTGGTACAGGGGCAGCGTGAAAACTGATATCTCCATAGCGCGACCACTGCAGGACGATGCGTTCAATGCCAAGGCGGCGCCAGTCATGGAAGAGCTTGTTCCAGCGTGTTTCATCCCACTCTGATTGGCTTGTGGTCGGTTGCAGGAAGGTTTCCCGAAAGAAGGGAGGGCAGTCATGGGCGTGGGCCATGCATGCGTTGAAACCAACGATGCAGAGCAAGAGGAAACTGGATATGCCCTTCATCAGAAGCTGACCTGGAAAAGCAGCGAGAATCGGGTTGCGGGATCACTCCAGGTGGTGTGGAGGTCGCGGCCCAGGCGCAGAAGTGTTTTGCCCTGCGAAAGATAGCCATTGTAGCGGTCATGATTGAAACGCCAACGCGCAGACAGCCCCATACCGCCTTCGATCCAAACGTCGCCGGTCGTATCAGGGTAAAGGACAACAGTGCGTGTGTTATCCCGTTCATATTCCTCACGGCGCCGTTCAGAGGATTGCGTGATCTGTCCGCCGCCCCGGACATAACCGAAAGGGAGAAACATGAGTTTCCGGTTTGGCTGCCAGGCCAGGCCGGCCCGTCCCTCAGAAAAGGCTGATGTCTGATCGTCCTTGGAGAAAAGGCGTGAAGCTTCGCTATGCGTGTGCGCGTAGAATCGGAAAGGATGGTCCGGGCGCTTCCAGTTGTCACCCAAGCTTTCGGAGAAGCCGACCCGGAGCAGCCAACCGCTTATTGCGGAGTCACCGATTGGCAGTATCCGTTCTGCTCCCAGCCAATAATTCCTGCCCCGGAAAGGATAGGCCCGGAGGCCCAATGCCGCCTGGGCGGATTCCGAATTCATCATGTTGAAGCCCGGGGCGTTGCTCCAGAACAGGCGTGCCGTGAGTTCGACTAGATGAGACCAGCGATGCAGGGAGCCCCCGCCCATGGGACGCCAACTCATGGCTAGCTGTCCGTAGGAAAGATCGTGACTGTCGCCGAACGGATTGAGAAGCCGTTGGCAGGCCATACCTTTGGGAAAACAGAAACTGTTCGTAAGGCTTAGAGAGTAGGGGCGGTCCAATTCCCTGTGCTGGTTCTGCAGTACGTTTCGAGGCGAAGCCCCGTCAGCATCCTTCGTCGAAATGACGGCGTAGTTTCCTTCATCCATGGCGCGGCGGAAAGCTTTGCCTGCCTGCTCCGTGTGACCGAGGCGCAGATAGGTAAAGGCCAGGTTTGCTCTGGCACCGGGATAATCGGGGTCTTGTTCGAGGGCCTCGTAAAGGAGTTTGGCGGCCTCCTCATCGTTCTTCTGTTGGCTGTGCAAATAGGCCTGCTCAACCTTGAAGTCGGTTTTCTCCGGAAAAGCTTTTTCGGCCTTGCCGAGATAATGGAGAGCTTCATCGAGCTCTCCCGCCTGTTTCAGTGCTGTTACCAGTGAAAGATAGCGTGCTGCTGTGGGGTCAACGTCGAGGGCGTATTTGCGATGAATCAGCCCCAGCTTCTTATGGCCTCTGTGAAGCGCATGCTCGGCATGCAGGTCATGGTAAAGTCCACTGAACCGTCCAGTAATCTCGTTTGATGCAACAAGTTCCAGGTTCTTCCAGCTATCTTCGAATTCTCCAACTTGCAGAAGTGAGTTGGAAAGCTTGACCCTGAATTCTGGGCTGTCGCCATAAGCGAGCGCTTCTTGCCAGTATTGGGCGGCCTTGCGGTGGTTTTCGCTTTCGGCGTGGATATGCGCAAGACTGGCATTGACAAGCCTTTGGTCCGTTCGTGACAGAGAGCGCGCATCCTGGATTTCCTGCAGGTAGAAGTCCGCAAGGGCAATACGACCGCGTTTCAGTGCCGACAGGGCGAAAGCTAGGCCGGCTTCGGCAAGGTGACCTCTCTGATAGGACAGTTGAAAGTTGGTCTCGGCCTTCTCGGTGAACTTGATGGCGGCATACCTATAGCCAAGATCCAGCAGTTCCTCCGGACTCTTCCGTACCTTGATAAGCTCTAGCAGAGATATTGCCGTTTCCGGACGCTCATGTCGGTCAGCAAGACTTACACCTTCGCGAATAAGGCGATCGGCGCGAGGGTTCTGTTTTGCAAAGCCGTGATAACAGGCAAAGGCAGAGTCGAGTTTTCCAAGTTCGGCCTGGGTTCTGCAGGCCAACGCCTGGATCTGTTGCGAAACTTTGTGTGGTTTTGATTCCTGCGCAAAGAGGTTTTCAAGTGCCTTCCAATCCCGAATACGGTGACTGGCCCGAAGGGCTTTCATCCAGCTTTGTTCATCGGGTGAAATCTGGTGCGCCTCAAGATAGGAACGTGCAGCACTGTCGTGTTGGCCAGCCTGCGCATGGGTTACAGCCTTATCCTGTAGATGGGCGCGGCGTTCTTCACGATTTGGAGCTGTGGTGGCCAGTTGATCGTAAAGGGACAGGGCTGTCTGGAAATCATTGCTGCGTCGCAACCCATGGGCAATATCGAGGAGTTGCTTGCGTCCTTCAGGGGACAGCAGAAGCTGCTCGAAAGCCGGTTGAGCAGCCTCTGCTGCCGGGCTGGAGACAAGCTGCACCATGCAGTCTTGAATGTCAGAGGCTTGTTTCCAGCAGGTCTGGCGGCCAGTTCTCGAAAGCAGAATTTCCAATGCCCGGTTGGCTTCATTTCTTCTGGCAAGCGAAGTCACAAGTGTCCCTGAACTTGAAGGTCCGGGCAGAATCCCCATTGCCTTGGTGAAATAGGCTGGAGCAACATCCTTGGCATCCAGCTTGCCCGCAAGGTGGCCAACCATGCTGGCTTTCCGATGGAGCTCGTATGGCAAGGCTGAATGAAAACGTGCTTCCGCAGTGCTGCCGGTCAGGATCAGAAGTGCGTCTGTGAAGCGCTCTTGTTGTTCGCGGATGACGGCCTGCATGAAGAGGGCTTGTCTAGCCGTCTTGTCTGCCGTTCTCTCGGACTGTGCCACAGTCTTGAAGAGCTTAAGGGACTGTTCCCGCTGGCCGAGGGCCAGATGACTGTAGGCTACGACCAGTTCATGTGCTGGAGACAGGAAAACTTCATCACGTACCTGAACATGGATTCTGACGACATCGCTCTCCCTCTGCTGTGAACGCAGGATGCGGAACAGTTCCAGTAGACTGTCGTTGAAGTCCTTGGAGCTTTGCCATGCTGAAAGAGATTGGTGGTAAAGATCGGTGACAACCTGATGATTCCTGTCGCCAGTCTCCAACAGCAGTCTTGCCGAAATCCGGGCTGCGGGACCGAATTGCGGCACCATCGCCAAAAGCTGCTGGCTTTGTTCTATAGCAGTCCTGTTTTCTTTATGGGCGATTGAACGCAGAAGGTTCCGGTAGAGCAGAAGAGGATTGGCTGGATTATGTTCATAGCTTGCTGCTATGAGCTGCGCCTGGTCTTGTTCCTGCAGTGTCTCTGCCAGGCCATCGGTACGTTTTGCCTGGTAAAGATAAAGCATCTCCTTCCATCGTGAAGAGGCTGGGCGGTGCCCGGAAAGGTGCCGTAGGAGACTATCGTCACTATTGGCACCAGGGCGTGTCTCCAGCTCCATTTCCTGGACGTCCGCGCCATGCATGCGCAGGTAACGCTTGGTTTCCGTCTGGGATGACGCCTTGCTGAACTCCAATGTCAGCAGTCCATAGAAAACCAGCAGGATAAAGCCAAGTAACAGACTTCTGCCCACGGCAGACGCGAATGCCACAGTCATGGTTTTCATGGCTGCTTCTTTCCAGGTCGGGGTGGTGGAGGCTTGTCTTTCAGGACCGATTCATCCGGAAAGTTGTGATCTGTCTTGACCCAGGTGAGGGGCTTGCCCCGAAGGCGAGACCACCAGTACTGCCCATTGGCCCAAAGCAGTGCGGAGTAGTTGATGGCTACACTCCAGCCATAGCGCAGGGGAAGTGTGACCAAGGCCCCCCAACCATAGAGGCTCCAGGTCCAATAGCCGCGCAACACAAGCCGATAGATCATCAGGCCCAGGTTGGAGAGGAGCAGTATCCAGATGAACTGACTGGAAGGGAGAAACGCATGCGGCGTATAGCCAAGTTGCGTTTCCATGTGCTTTTGCCATAGCAGGAGAAGCAGAGCGGCGTATGAGGCAGGTGCTGCATGAGCGCAGAGAAGTGCCTTGCGATCTCGCCAAAGCTGATGGCGAAGCCAGAAGGAACCTGTCCAACCAAGTTGTGACCAGCCCTGCAATCCTATGCCGATGGTCCATCGGGATTTCTGGCGTACCGCGCGGTAAAAACTGTCGGGGAAGTATTCTCGTGTGGCCACAAGGTCGTGACGTGTACCAATGCCTTTCCGTTGCCTGTCGTATACACGCGGGAAGCAAAAGCGGGCTCCGGCCTGGTGCAGCCTGAAAGAGAGGTCGTAGTCCTCTGTCAGAGCGCCATTGCGGAAAATGTCCACTTCGTCGCCAAGTCGAGACAAGGTGGCGGCCGCATAAGCCGTTCCCACTCCTGCACCTGGCACCAGCCCGCTGAACGCGGCGCGAGCAACCAGCTCCTTGGCGTGCATTTCAGCGAATTCATCCTGGTAGTGCCCGGTGGTCAGGTCGAACCAGCTGCGTGGCAAGGCAACGACTGGCAACTGCACAACGTCATACTGATCCAGAAAGTAATTGCAGACGCGAAATGCATAAGGGTGCACAACGTCTTCTGCATCCTGCAGGATGAAGGCCTCGAAAGGCTGCTCAACCACGGTGGCACGGGACTTTATGGCGCTGTAAATATGGTTCAGGCAGTCAGCCTTGTTCGTCCCCCCATCATGCGGGAGGAGAATCATCTCCACATTCGGATATGTCTCAGCCAGATCTATGGCTTCACTGACAGTATCGGAATCGTTGGGATAACAACCGATGAAGATCTTGTAGTTGCGATAGGAAACAACACTCAAGAGCCGGGTCACGGACTTCCGGATAACCGGCGCTTCCTTCCAGGCCGGCATCATTATCGCCAGGGGTTTTTCAGAGGTGCTCTGGGAAAGAAGCTTGTGCAGGTTGTACCTGCGGCAATTCTCTGCAGGCTTCAAGCCTGCTTTGCAGGCCAGTGCCATCAGGTCCATCATGAGATCATCGATGGCTGAAATCAACTGGATCAGGGCGGCCAGCACAAAGAGCGCGAGTATCCAGGCCTGCGCCGTGAAATAGAGATCATAGCTCAAGAAGGGGTCCATGGCGCAGCCCTGAACAGCTTTTCATAGCGAGATAATAACTATACAGTTATTAGTAGCATGCAATTTAAGGAAAAAATCAATAAAAATCTTTAAATCATATCAGGCAGAACCATTACCGCGTACAAGCCTTTGGAATCGTTTCCGATATCTGGCCGGCGTTGTACAAGTTCGCCGCTTGAAGAGGCGGCGAAAATAGACGGGATCTTCATACCCAACAGCGTGTGCAACTTCCTCGGTTGAGAGGTTGCCGGTCTCCAGTAACTGCTTTGCCTCTTCGATCCGCAGGGCCTGAACGTAGTCTACCGGAGAATAGCCTGTGGCCGCCTGGAAGCGGCGCTTGAAGGTGCGCTGTGCCAAACCGGAACGTTCAATCATGCAGCTGACGGGATGTGATTCCGCATAGTTCTGCGCGATCCAGGATTGGCAGTGGGCAATCACGGCATCCGAATGCTTGCGTGGCTGGGTCATTGCCGCATAGGAGAGTTGACCTTCGCTGCGGTCGCCAAAAAGGAAAATCTTGGCGATATGCAAGGCTTCTGCCTCACCGCAGAAGCGTGCGATCAGGTAGAGTGCCAGATCCTCCCAGGCAGCCGCCCCTCCACTGGTGACGAGGCGATGTTCCGTGCCAGCCGGGCAGAGAATGCGTTCGGCCGTCAGTCCTACGTCGGGATAGCACGCGCGAAATGTTTCCACGGCACTCCAGTGCGTGGTTGCCGGTTGCCCGTCCAGAAGGCCGCTCTCGGCTAGGAAGAGGGAACCAGTACATACGGAAGTCACCATGGCATCATTCCGGAACTGATCTCGGACCCACGCCGTTTCCAGCGGCCAGCGACCCATGGGTGACTGTCCTGGCGGGATCACCAGATCTGTCACGACGACAAGGTCGCTCACGCCAATCTCGTCGAGCGTTGCCTGAGGAGTAACCGGTAGGCCAATGGCAGAGGTGAAGGGTTCTTTCGTGGCGGCCACGATCCGGGGCGCCATGCGTCGCACGTCATTTCGCTCGCCTGTCAGTTCGCTCCAGGTGACACCCACCGATAGAAAGACCTCATAGAGGCTGTAGAGGACAGTTGGTGTCGTCTCCGGCAGAGCCAGAAGACTGACGCTCAGCGGTGGAAGAGTCTTGCGCGCATGCATGGAAAATAGTGGCACAAAGGCCCTGTTCCTGTCCATTGAGCCCCTCGTGCATGGAGGACATCGGGCGTATGTCACGCGCTGTCTTCATGAAACGAAAGGAAAGAGAATGTCTTCCGCAGAACTTCACTCCATTGCACCGGACCAGGCGCAGGCAGAGGCTTTTGCCGAACAGGTCATGGGCCTGCTCAACGCAGGGGCTGTGTCCGTCATGATCTCGATTGGTCATCGCGCCAGCCTGTTCGATGTCATGGCCGGCTTGCCGCCAACAAGCAGCGCGGTAATCGCAGAACGTGCCGGCCTGGCCGAACGCTATGTTCGCGAATGGTTGGCGGTCATGGTGACCGGCGGCTTGGTAGCCTATGATACCAAAATCCAGTACTATCACCTGCCACCAGAGCATGCCGCTTGCCTGACGCGGGATGCAATTCTGGGCAATCTGGCGGTCTATGGGCAGCATGTGGCCATCATGGGCGCAATGCAGGAGGAAATCCTAGACAGGTTCCACAGCGGTGAAGGTGCGGTCTATGGGGATTACCCCTGCTTTCATCAGATCATGGCAGAGGACAGCAACCAGACCGTTACGGGGCAGCTGTTCGATACGATTCTGCCGCTGGCCGAAGGTGTGGACGCGCGCCTGGAAGAAGGAATCGACGTCTTGGATGCCGGCTGTGGCCGCGGCTCGGCCCTGATCGCCATGGCAAGACAGTTCCCCCGCAGTCGTTTCCTGGGCTACGACCTCTGCCCGGATGCCATTGACCATGCCAGCTTCGTAGTGGAGCAAGAGGGGTTGGCGAACATTCGCTTCGAAGTTCGCGACCTGACAGGGTATGACGAAAAGAACAGATTTGACTTCATCACTTCCTTCGATGCTGTGCACGACCAGAAAGATCCGCAAGCCCTGATCCAGAGCCTGCATGATGCGCTCAAACCTGGCGGTATCTACCTGATGCAGGACATTGGCGGATCGGCCCGGTTGGAGAATAACCTGGATTTTCCGATGGCCTCGCTGCTCTATGCGGTTTCCTGTGTGCACTGCATGCCGGTCTCGCTGGGGCAGGGTGGCAAGGGGCTGGGCACCATGTGGGGGTGGGAAACCGCAGAAGCGATGTTGAAAGCTGCCGGATTCCGCGAAGTTCAGCGCCATGTCCTGCCGCATGACCCAATGAACGTTTGGTTCGTCAGCCGTGCATGATGTGCGGCCGGGAAAAGTCTGCTGCGGTCCATGATGAATGGATAGGGATCAGCCTGCCTCAAGCAGCACAAGGACGGTAGCTCAGTTCTTTCCCGCGCCTCTCCGTTGAGCGGAGTGGACCATTGCGAGGGCGAGGACGGCGGCACAGGCGAGCGCACCATACAGGGGCAGGAAACTGTCGAGTTGGCGGCCAGCAGCCGAGAAAAGTGCAGGCCCAACCAGCACACCCATGTAGGTCAGAAAGAGGGCGGCAGAGGTCACGTCCCCGGCGCGTCCTTCCGGAGCGCGCCGGGCAACCTCTGCCAGGAAAATTCCGTTCCAGCTGATCCCCGTTGCGCCTAGCAGCAGGAAGATACCTGTCGTTAGGCTGATTGGCGTGTCTAGCGTGATCTGGGTTACGGCAAGGGCCGTTACGGCCAGTATGGTCAGCAGGATCAACAGGGTTCCGGCCCCATTTCCGATGCGGTCTGCCAGCATACCCCAACCGATGCGGCCGATGGCACCTGTCACCTGCACCGAAGCCAGCAGGATACCGGCAAGAATCGGGCTGAACCCCAAATCCTCGACCAGGATTACGACCAGAAAGGTAACGATACAGAGTTGAATGCCCGCAAGCAGGAAGGCAGAGAGCGATAGCAGGCGCAAGGCGGGTTGTCCGAAGACCAGGCGGATGGCCTCGACAGGCAGTTTGGGGGCCTTGCCCGTGCTTGCTCGGTCGCTGTCCCATGAGCTGCGCCAGGGCTGGAGTGCGACAGCCAGGACAAATGCCAGCAGAGCACTGAGAAGGACGGGCGCCTGCCAGCCCATCCACTCGGCCATGCCAGGTCCGATCAGACCGGCCAGCATGCCCCCCAGTGGGACTCCAGTCTGTTTGAGGGAGAAAATCATGTTGCGTTTTTCCGGATCCGTAAAACGCATCAGCAGGTGTGCCGCTGCAGGGTTCGGCAAACCGTAGGCCATGCCCAGCAGAATAGAGGCAATAGCCAAGGCAGGCAGGGTAAAGGAGGGAATGGTTGCCAGGAAAGCAGCAAGGCAGCCCAAAGTTACCAATAGAAGGCCAATCTGGCTGGTGCGGCAGGCACCGAGACTTCGCACCATCGGACCTCCGTACAGGCTTGCGATCATGGCAATGCCATAGACGAGACTGACCTGCAGCCCAATCAGGGCAGCATCCACATCCAGTGCGCGTGCGGCCAGGGGCGCGATGGCAGGAAGGATCATTGTTGCCATGGTGCTGATGGTCTGGACCCCAATGGTTCCAGCTATCACGCCGAGCCCGCGCATATCAGGTCGTGCCTTCAGCCCTGGAATACGGGCTGTTTAACCTGGCGGGACGGACGAAGGTCATGTGTTTCCATGGCATGGATGCTGTTTACCAGGGTCGCATTCACAGGCGTGGCAACGCCTAGGCGCTTGCCTTCCTCAACGACAGAGCCATTGATATCGTCCACTTCGCTGGGCTTACCTGCCAGACGGTCCAGAAGCATGGAGGGGCGGGCACCGGGAATCTTGCGGCCGAAGGCGCGCACATATTCAGCCGGGTCGTCAAAGTCGAGTTTCACGCCCGAAGCCTGCGCAACCTGCCAGGCTTCCTCTGCGCAGGCAGCCGAGATCTGCCGGGCATGGGGGTCTTCGGCGACTTCACCTATTAGTAGGCCCGTCACGCAACAGACAGCACTGTAAGCGGAATTGCAGACCAGTTTGGTCCAGATCATGTGATCTGCGTCGGGAGCTGCTTCGGCATTGAAATCTGCGTCCCTCCAGACTTCGGCCACCTTTTGGGCCAATGCGAACTTCTCTGAATTCCGCGCCGCTACGCGCACGATCTCCCAGCCGGTGTGATCGACATACCCAGGCGCTGGAATGGAAGCTCCAAATCCCCCTGCAATCCCCAGAAGCACACGGTCGCGTCCAACCATTTCTTCAGCGATGCGCGGTGCATTGAGACCATTCTGCACGCAAAGCACCGCCGTATCGTCGTCCAGCAAGGGATCAATAACCTCCAGGGCCGAGGCCAGGTCGCGCGTTTTCGTGGCGACTATCACGAGATCACAGGGGCCAACCTCTGCTGTCGTCGTTGTCGCCTGTGGGTGCGCAATCCAGTTGCCTGTGGCGCCGGAGACCCGCAACCCGGAGTTACGCACAGCATCCATATGCTCAGCCCATCTATCGATAAGCCAGATATCGTTTCCATTGCGGGCCAACAATGCTCCGTAAATGGATCCCATGGCACCTGCGCCAAGTATGGCGATTTTCATGCTACTGCCTCCTATCCCTTGTTTCGCTTTATGGAGTGTTCCCATTTATGGCCATCTCCAGCACCCCGACGATCAGGCCAAGACCAGTGCCAGCCGTAATCCAGAACAATAGATTCCAGCGATGTCCAATGACCCAGGGGCCAACGTTTCCATAGCGTGCGGCGACCAGTACTCCTGCGGTAAAAGGGGAACTGGCAACGGCCATGCACCAGCCGGATGACAGGGCCAGGGCGGCGGGCAGGGTGCTGGCGCCAGGCAGTGTGGTTTCGGCCAGGGCCGTACCGATAAGAGTCGTCGTGATAATGGGATTCAGTCCTAACTGTCCCATGAGGATCACCAGCCAGATCGAAGCGGACAGAGTGAGGGGGCGAGGCAGCAGATCGACAACACTTACGAGCCAGTCGTTTGGAATGGCAAAAGCCAAGAGCACGCCTAGTGCAGCCGTGTTGCCGCTGACGCCGATCTCGGACCGCTGACTTGGCAGGATGCGGGCCAGATAGCGGTGCAGGGTACTGAGCGTATAATTATGGGAGTGCTCGGGATCTTCTTGCCGTTTCAAGGATATATGGGTTTTGGCGCGCGACTGTCGTATAAGCCAGGCCAGAGCCAGGAAGGGAATAGAAGAGATAACGCCCACGATGATTGCGGAGTTGAAGATTTCTGATAGGCCGAAGGCCATAATGAAAATCGCTGCAACAAGACCCAGTAGGGGCAGGAAATCGATCCAGCGCCCTTCTTTAGGTGCGCCGGGCCGGGAACCGGGCCGAGGGCGAGGACTGGTCAGGCGGTCCAGGACCCAGCCCCAAAGCAAGGTCAGCATGGCCAAGCCAAAGCCGGCCAGGATGAAAGCTGTGGTATCGGTTTGCGGCAAGCTTGCCATGACCACGGCGAAGGAAACCGAAAGCGGGGACCAGATGGAGATTGTGGCGAAGCCGCGTTGGACCGCCGTAATCATGCGCCGCCTCCGGATGAGGCGGCGTCGCTCAATTTCCTCCGGAGTGCCTTTATCCTCATGTGATGCCAGGGCTCGATGAACCAGTTCTCCCAGCAGGCTCATGGCTCCGATGCTGAGGAGCAGGGAAATCAGATGGCCGCCGGCGGAAAGCACGATGTATCGCCGCCCTGGCGGCTGATGAACAATGACATCTCCGCAGTTCGCGATCAGTCGGGAATACTCGGCCACGGCACTCAGCAGGGCCATGACAGCAAACAGCGAGGCAATAAGTGCTCCGCGCGCTCCAGCTTCAATGGCCCAGGTCCAAAAGTCCTGATCCTGCAGCCAGCCAAAGGCAATCAGGCAACCGCTGGCAACAATATAGATGTACGGGGCTTTGCGACTGCCGGGCAAGGCCGTCACTACAAAAACCAAGAAGGAGATAGCCGCCAGGGTTTCGGCGTTGGCTAGGTTGAAGAGACCATCCGCCACGGTTGCCAGTACGCAGGAAAGGCCAGCAGCGCTGAGAACGACGCGGCGAAGCCTTCCGATGGCTGGTGTGTTTGGGTTGACGATCGGTCTTTCCCGTAATGAGGCAGTCAACTGCCTTGTTATAGTGGTTTAGGAACCCTTTTGCGCCTCCTATTGCTAGAGAGGTAGCCGCTTGTCTGCAATTGCCTGAGCCCACACAAGCTTGCATAACGGATCTTCGCGCAACGCGGGGCGCTCTGTCAGGTTTGCTTGACCCTGGAGATTATAGACTTGGCGCTACTAGTCGTTGTGGCGCTTGCCATCCGGTTCCGGCTCGGGTTCGGGATTGTTCTCGCGCGCCTGTTCATGATGACGCGTATCATGCCCGCTGCGATTGCTGTAGAACACCAGAGCCATGAGACCGCCGCCAACTAGGAGCGTCAGGATAACACCGCCTGAAAGCGCGATCCACCCGTGGGCGCCCAAGCTCACGTCTCCCAGATTGCTCCATGTGGTTATGCCGCCAATGCAGGCCAGAACCAGTATGAAGCCCAGGACAAGATAGAGAAGGATGTTCTTCATGATGTTTGAATAGCATCTGAAGGGAGATGCAGCCAGACACTCCTTTCCGGATGCAAAAAAGCTTTTCTTGCTCTTGTACTTTGGCGCCAAGATCGCTAATTAGGCGCCACCATCGAACGGCTTGCCGGTTGATGAAAAATGAGCGTGCGGCTGTGGCGGAACTGGTAGACGCGCAGCGTTGAGGTCGCTGTGGGGGAGACCCCGTGGAGGTTCAAATCCTCTCAGCCGCACCAAGCATTTGCCTCGGTACAGGTTTTGTTCCAACCCCGCAAAAAGGGTTTGACAGAGCCGGGGTCGATGGAGTGAAAGAAGGACCTACCCTCCGAGCCTTTGCTCGGAGCCTTGATCGTCGCGGCTGTGGCGGAATTGGTAGACGCGCAGGTTTCAGGTACCTGTGGTGGAGACACCGTGGTGGTTCGAGTCCACTCAGCCGCACCAATCCTTGCGAGGCAGCATTTGCAAGGATCCATGTTTAGTAAGGCTGCCTGACACGCATACACTGCTTAGCCAGGTTGCCATTCCCCTGCCTTAATGTCAGCCTAGCTAATTAATGAATTCTTCCTTGGTTTCCTGGAGTTGGAAACACGGGCTTAGCTTCTCGTGTGTCTTGCGAAAAGGAAGACACAGGCAAGGATTTCCTGTAACACTTTCAGTTTCCCTGCGATAGCTCAGGGAGCTAGGCATCTGCTTTGAACTGGGAAGAAGAATGGCGCAAAAGCCCGGTCCAAAAGAATCTCACAAGTCCGATTCCCATACTGAAGATGACCCACTGTCCAAGATTGCGCCTCATAGCGGATTCGTAGGGCGGTTGCGCAATTATTTTCTGGTCGGAGTCCTCATTACGGCTCCAATCGCAATTACGATATGGATTGCCTGGGGCGTTATAGACTTCTTTGACACCCGTGTGCGCCCGCTTGTGCCTGCGGATTGGAATCCCGAAACCTATCTGCCTTTCTCGGTGCCTGGACTGGGACTCTTGCTGGTCCTGGTGTTCTTGACGTTTATCGGAATGTTCACTGCGGGCCTGGTTGGGCGTGCCCTGATGGACAGTGGCGAGCGACTGTTGGCCAGGGTTCCTGTCGTTCGCAGCATCTACGGCTCCCTGAAGCAGGTTTTCGAGACAGTTCTTGCGCAGAATTCTCGCGCATTTCGGGATGTCGTTCTGGTGGAGTATCCCTATCAGGGGGTTTGGGCCATCGGGTTTGTCACCTCCGAAACGACAGGTGAGGTTCAGCGTTTGACGGAGGGCAGGGTCGTTTCCGTATTCGTGCCGGCCACGCCCAATCCGACAACAGGTTTTCTGCTGTTCCTTCCGAAAGACGAGGTGCATCACCTGGACATGACGGTCGAGCAGGGCCTCAAGCTCGTGATTTCCGGCGGAATTGTTGTTCCTCCTCGGGGAGAGCCACGCTCTTTGCCGGAAATGTTCAGGCAACAGAAGACAGTCAAGAGCGGGGGACTGGGCTTTACGTCTCGCTTGCGAAATTACTTCCTGACAGGCGTGCTTGTGACTTCGCCTGTCGTGATCACCTTCTGGCTGGTTTGGGAAATCATCACCTTTGTCGACGGCAGGGTAAAGCCGATGATTCCTTTGGAGTTACAACCAACCCATTACCTGCCTGTAGGATTTCCCGAAATACCTGGCATCGGTCTTGTGGTGGCTATTGCCGGGCTGATCGTCATCGGCATGTTCGGGGCAGGAATCATCGGGCGTGCGGTGCTGCGAACCTCTTCATGGGTGTTCGGGCGTCTTCCTGTAATACGCAGTATTTATGGGGCATTGCGTCAGATTGTTGAAACCATTCTGGCCAGCCAATCGGATGCTTTCCGCGAATGCGTATTGTTCCAGTACCCTCGCCGAGGGTCCTGGGTCATCGGGTTCCTGACGGGCAAGACGGAAGGGCAGGTGCAGGGACTGACCGATGCCAACGTCGTAAATGTTTTCATGCCGACAACGCCGAATCCCACTTCAGGCTTTCTCATGTTCGTGCCGAAGGATGAGGTTAGGCCATTGACCATGACGGTGGAAGAAGGATTGAAGATGGTGGTGTCTGGCGGTTTGGTGGTGCCGCCGGATCGTGGTGCCGCCGAAACGGAAGAGGAGCTTACGGAAGGCAGCCCGCAGGCAGCAAGCTGATGCAGCTAGCCTGATCGAAGATAGCGTACGGCGCTGTCGCGTTCGAAAAGATAAAGAAGCACACGCAGAGCCTTGCCCCGTTCAGTCTCTAGCTGTGGGTCGCGTTGAAGTATCAAGCTGGCATCGTCGCGTGCTGCCAGCAAAAAATCTGAATGAGCAACCGGGTCAGCCAGGCGAAATTCGGGGAAGCCGCTTTGGCGCGTGCCAAGAAGTTCGCCTGAACCTCGAAGCTTCAAATCTTCTTCTGCTATGCGGAAGCCGTCGTCACTCTCTCGCAAGACGCGCAATCGTTCGCTGGCAACTTCGCCCAAGGGTGTTTGATACAGCAGGAGGCACGCGGATTTCCCGGAGCCGCGTCCCACACGCCCCCTTAGCTGATGCAATTGGGCCAAGCCAAAACGTTCCGCATGTTCTATCACCATTACCGTGGCTTCGGGTACGTCAACGCCAACCTCGATTACGGTCGTGGCGACAAGGACGAGAAGGCGCCCCTCTGCAAAAGCCTGCATGACGTCGTCTTTTGCTGTGGCTTTCATTTTCCCGTGAACCAGCCCTACCTTGCCGGGGAATGCCTGGTCCAGTGCTTGGAATCGCTGTTCGGCTGCGGCCAGATCACTGTTCTCGGATTCTTCTACAAGGGGGCAAAGCCAGTAAACGCGCGCGCCATTGCTCAATGCCCGCCCAACGGCCTGTACCACCTCGGGCAGGCGTTCCAGGGGCAATGTGCGCGTATCCACCGCTTGGCGTCCGGGCGGCTTTTCTGTCAGCCGCGAGGATTCCATGTCGCCATAGCTGGTCAGCAGCAATGTGCGGGGTATGGGCGTTGCTGTCATGACCAGGGTATCGATGGCCTTCCCCTTGCTTGCCAGGGACAGACGTTGGTGCACCCCGAAACGATGCTGTTCATCGATGACCGCCACCCCCAGACGGTGGAATTTGATCGACTCCTGGAACAGGGCGTGCGTACCAATCACAAGCTGTGCTTCCCCGTGCTCGATCTGTTCAAGCAGTGCGGTGCGGGTCTTGCCCTTGTCACGTCCCGTCAGAATGACTGTCGAGATTCCCATGACATCTGCCAAAGGCTGTATGGTCTTGTAATGCTGTCGCGCCAGTATTTCCGTTGGGGCCATAAGAGCGGCCTGGTGGCCAGATTCGATAACGTCCAGCATAGCCAACAGGGCCACAAGGGTCTTACCGCTTCCCACATCGCCCTGGAGCAGGCGAAGCATGCGGCTTTCGTCAGCCAGGTCTGTGCGAATCTCCGCGAGAGCCGTCTGTTGGCTTTGAGTCAGGGAAAACGGCAAACTTGAAACCGCCAGTTCAGCCAATCGGCCTGGCACCTTTCTACTGACACCAGCCAATTTCCGCTGATTCAGGCGAATAATGCCTAGCGCCAATTGGTTTGAAAGCAGTTCATCATAGGCCAGCCTGGATCGTTCAAGTGACAGCGGAGAGAGATCATCTTTGCTCTCCGGATTATGTGCCTTTTCCAGTGAAGCTTTCCAGGTTTTCCAGCCCTGACGTTGCAGATAGGCGGGATCTTGCCATTCCGGAAGATCCGGGGCTCGCTGAATGGCCTCCCGGATGGCATTGGCCGCAACACGCGGCTTCAAGCCTGCAGTCAGGGGATAGATTGCCTCGACGAGGGGCAAGCGCGCCTCATCAGAGGGTGGCAGGATGAAATCCGGATGAGCCATTTGCAGGCGTCCATGGAAGCTGTCCAGACTGCCGCTGATAAGCCGGATTTCTCCGGGCGGCAGGATGCGCTTGAGATAATCTTCCCTGGCATGGAAAAAGACCAGTTCCAGCTCACCTGAATCGTCATGGCAGTCGATGCGATAGGGGTGTCTGGAATTGGCACCGGGACGATGGGCTGCAACGGTAACCTTCAGGGTTGCAACGTGCCCGGGCTCGGCTTGATTGAGCTTAGGGCGATAGCGACGGTCGATGACATTGACCGGCAAAAGCCAGCAGAGATCGATCAGTTTGTGACCGGCCAGTTTGGAGAAAAGCTTGGCCAGTCGGCTGCCAACACCGGGCAGCGTTTCCGTTTCCGCGAAGAGGGGATTGAGGATATCCGGGCGCACGATGCTGATATGGTGCTTGATTGATCACTGACATTGCGGTTCTGACGGCCTATATCCTAGCCGGAGCAAAGGGAAGCGCAAAATGAAAGACACTGAGGACCTTGAAGCGAAGCGCAAGCGTTTGCGATTTCGCAGCTGGCATCGCGGCATCCGTGAAATGGACCTGCTGGTTGGAAGCTTTGCGGATAGTCGACTTGCGGAACTGGATGCAGAGCAGCTTTCACGTTACGAAGAGTTGTTGCTGGAAAGTGATCCGGACCTCTATGCCTGGATGACCGGCCGCGCCGAGCCTCCGGAGGAACTGAACCACGATGTCATGCAGATGATGCGCCAATTCGAGTACAAGCCGCAACTGGATTGAAATTGAGAGACGATCTTCTGAAAACGCCCGGGCGCAGTACGCTGGGCAATGTGCCCGAAGGCGTGGACGCCTGTGTTCTGCTTCAGCTTTTGGACAATGCCGTAAGCAAGCAGGTGCCGCTGGTTCATGTCTGCAGGGATGATGCGCGGATGGCGCGTTTGGCCGAAGTGCTTTCCTTCTTCGCGCCCAACCTGGATATCCTGTCTATGCCCGCATGGGATTGCCTGCCTTATGACAGAGTCAGCCCTCACAGGGACATCGTTTCCCAGAGAATAGCCGGTTTGAGCCGTTTGATCTCTGACAAGCCTCCTGCAATCGTGCTGACGACAGTCAACGCGCTGCTGCAGCGGCTTCCGCCGCGTGAGTTGTTCGCAGGCCGCACTCTGTCGGCGCGGCCCAGTGAAACTCTGCCTCCCGAGCAATTGACAGCCTTCCTCAACGAAAACGGTTTTCAGCGCGTCGAAACCGTGGCGGAGCCCGGTGAATATGCCATGCGCGGCGGCATCATCGACCTGTATCCGGCCGGAGAGGAAAATCCACTGCGCCTGGATTTCTTTGGCGATGAACTGGAAAGCATTCGTGTATTCGATCCGCTGTCCCAGCGGACAACAGGTAAGGCTGAACTTCTGACACTGTTGCCGGTCAACGAGGTTGTTCTTGACGAGGAGACGGCCGAGCGTTTTCGCAGCGGCTACCGGGCCGCCTTTGGCGCAAGAGTCAGCGAGGATCCTCTCTATCAGGCAATCAGCGCGCAACGCCGTCATCCTGGCATGGAGCATTGGCTGCCTCTTTTTTATGAAAAGCTGGCATGCCTGACGGACTACTTGTCGGATGCTCCACTGTCCTTTGACCACCAGGCGGAGGAAGCGCGGGACGCGCGCCTTGAATCCATACAGGATTTCTACGATGCACGCCGGCAGATGGAAGGCCAGGAGCAACTGGATGGTGCACCCTACCATCCCTTGCTGCCTGACAGGCTCTACCTGACCGCCACTGAATGGGACCAGATGGTCGAAGCGCGGCCCAGCCTGTTCTTTACGCCTTTTGACCAGCCATCCGATGAAGGCCGGCGGGTTGCTGATGCAGGGGGGCGGCGGCCAGCTGATTTCACAAGCGAACGCAAGGATTCAGAGGGGACTCTCTACAAGGCCTTGGCTCAGTTCATCAGCCAGGAGCAGAAGGCAGGTCGAAAGGTTCTCATCGCTGGTTTCAGCGAGGGCTCCCGGGATCGTCTGCATACGGTTCTCAAGGAACACGGGCTGACACGTGTGGCGCCCGTCTCTGATTGGCAGGATGCCCAGGCACTGCCATCGCAGCAGGCCGGTCTTGTTGCCTTGGGGGTGGAAAAGGGGTTCGGTTTTGGGGACCTGACGATTATCTCCGAAGCCGATATCCTGGGCGAGCGGATTGTGCGATCGAAAGCGCGCAAACGGCGTTCCGACAATTTCCTGACCGAAGTTTCAACCCTGCATGCTGACGATTTCGTGGTGCACGTGGATCACGGTATAGGCCGGTATGAGGGCTTGGAAACACTGGATGTGGGCGGAGCGCCGCACGACTGCGTGAAAGTCATCTATCACGGTGGCGACAAGCTGTTTGTCCCTGTTGAATCGATCGAGGTGCTTTCCCGTTATGGTTCGGCTGACACTGTGGCCGAGTTGGATCGCCTGGGACATGGCAACTGGCAAGCGCGCAAAGCCAAGGTCAAGGAGCGCCTGAAGGAAACCGCGGATCATCTCATTGCAGTGGCTGCCGAAAGGGAATTGAAGCAGTCAGAAAGCTTGAATCCACCCGAAGGCCTCTATGAGGAATTCTGTGCCCGTTTTCCCTATCCTGAAACAGATGACCAGTTGCGTGCTATCGAAGACCTGTTGAACGATCTGGGCAGCGGCAAGCCCATGGATCGTCTGATTTGTGGTGATGTGGGGTTCGGCAAGACCGAGGTTGCACTGCGCGCCGCCTTCATTGTTGCCATGTCGGGCAAGCAGGTGGCTGTTGTCGTTCCAACGACGCTTTTGGCGCGACAGCATTATGAAACTCTGAAGGAGCGCTTCGCAGGTTTGCCGATACGAATTGGCCAGCTCTCACGGCTGACCAGCAGCAAGGAGGCAGCGCAGGTCCGCCAGAATCTGAAGGACGGCACCCTGGATATCGTTGTTGGGACACATGCCTTACTGGGCAAATCCGTCGGGTTCAAGGATCTGGGGCTGCTGATCATCGATGAGGAGCAGCATTTCGGCGTGAAACAGAAAGAACGCCTGAAGGAGTTGAGGGCCGAGGTTCACGTTCTCACCCTGACAGCTACTCCAATCCCACGAACCCTGCAGCTGGCCATGTCTGGTGTGAAGGAGATGAGCCTGATCGCTACTCCGCCGGTCGATCGTCTGGCGGTGAGAACCTTTGTTCTGCCCTATGATTCCGTTGTCATTCGAGAGGCCATACTGCGTGAGCACTTCCGTGGGGGGCAGAGTTTCTATGTCTGTCCCCGACTTGAGGACATAGCTGGGGTCGAGGAAAAGCTGAGGAAGCTGGTGCCCGAGGTACGTATCGGAGTTGCTCATGGGCAGTTGCCGGGCACGCAACTGGAAGAGGTGATGTCCGCCTTTGTCGATCACCGGTATGACGTTTTGCTGTCGACCAACATTGTGGAATCTGGCCTGGATATACCGGCAGCGAATACCTTGATCATTCACAGGGCAGACATGTTCGGTCTGGCGCAGCTTTATCAGCTTCGGGGGCGCGTCGGTCGCTCGAAACAGCGCGGCTATGCCTACCTGACATTGCCGCAGGGTCGGATTTTGACCAAGAGCGCGGAAAAGCGCCTGGAGGTGATGCAAACTCTGAATACCCTGGGGGCGGGTTTCACACTTGCCAGTCACGATATGGACATCCGGGGCGCCGGCAACCTTTTGGGGGAAGAGCAGTCCGGGCATGTGCGTGAAGTTGGGGTCGAACTGTATCAGCAGCTTCTGGAAGAAGCGGTGGCGACAGCAAGGTCACGGCAGGAAGATATACAGCCGGACACAGCGGAGGGGGACAGTTGGACACCACAGATCAATCTGGGCACGTCGGTCCTGATACCCGAGAGCTACGTCAGCGACCTGCATGTGCGTATGGGGCTTTATCGCAGACTATCGACCCTTGTGGACCGCAGTGAAATAGAATCCTTTGCAGCCGAGTTGATCGATCGCTTCGGACCTCTACCCGAAGAAGTGGAGAACCTGCTTGAAATCATAGCCATCAAGCAGCTTTGTCGTGATGCCGGGGTCGAGAAACTGGATGCAGGACCCAAGGGGGCCGTTCTTTCGTTTCGCGGGGACAGCTTTGCCAACCCAGGTGCATTGGTGAATTTCATCGAACGCAATCCTGGAAAGATTCAGTTGCGCCCGGATCACAAGCTCGTCTACCGACGCGTTTGGGATCAGCCCAGAGACAGGATGAAAGGTGTGCGCCAATTACTCGACAAGTTGGCGCAAGCCGCGATGAAGCAAGCAGCCTGAATTTGTTACTTTCCTGACCCGGCGAAGTCATGGACAAGGCCTTGGGCTTTGCCTACTCTCCGCTGCAATCAGTCCATGATCTCCAAACTCCGGCTCACTTCTTACCGAGGCAATTCATGCGCCGTTCAGCTTATTTTCTGCCGACAATGAAAGATACTCCCAAGGAAGCGGAGGTTGTCTCCCACCGGCTGATGCTTCGTGCCGGCATGATCCGGCAATCCGCTGCTGGTATCTATTCATGGTTGCCGCTTGGGTATCGTGTTCTGCGAAATATTGAGAAGATCGTCCGCGAGGAGCAGGATCGCGCAGGCTGCCAGGAAATGCTAATGCCGACCATTCAGTCTTCCGATCTCTGGGTCAAGTCGGGGCGCTACGATGATTATGGCCCCGAAATGCTGCGCATTCGTGATCGCCACGATCGGGATATGCTCTATGGCCCGACCAACGAGGAATTGATCACCGATATCTTTGCGCATTCGGTTCGCAGCTATCGTGAACTGCCAAAACTACTTTATCACATCCAGTGGAAATTCCGAGACGAGGTGCGTCCGCGATTTGGAGTGATGCGCGGTCGGGAGTTCCTGATGAAGGACGCCTATTCCTTTGACGTGGACCATGAAGCTGCATCGGAATCTTATAACAGGTTTTTCGTCGCCTATCTCAGGACATTTGCGCGTATGGGCCTTAAGGCCATTCCCATGGAAGCGGATACGGGGCCGATTGGCGGCAACCTCAGTCACGAGTTCATCATCCTGGCCGATACCGGTGAAAGCCAGGTTTTCTGTGACAGGAACTTTGTGGATTATGATGTCCTCGGCACCGACGTTGATGCCGGAAGTGCCAAGCAGGCGGCCGAAGTGGTGGATTATTTCACACGCCTTTATGCACGCACGGACGAAAAGCACGATGTCGCCGCCTTTGAAGCGGACGTTCCCGCGGAACGCCGTTATGAAGGACGGGGTATCGAGGTGGGACATATATTCTATTTCGGGACAAAGTATTCCGAGCCACTGGGAGCCTTTTACACCACGCGCGACGGGGAGGAAGCCCCTGTTCACATGGGCTCATACGGCATCGGAGTCTCACGCCTGGTTGGCGGTATCATCGAGGCTAGCCACGACGATGATGGCATAATCTGGCCGGCATCTGTCGCTCCCTTTGATGTCGGGTTGATCAACCTGCAAGTGGATAACGAGGATTGCACGAAAGCTTGTGAAGACGCCTATGCACGCCTGAATGATGCGGGACTGGATGTTCTTTACGATGACCGTGACGAACGGGCAGGCGCCAAGTTTGCGGACATGGACCTGATTGGCTTGCCATGGCAACTGACCGTGGGGCCCAGGGGGGTGAAGAAGGGTGTCGTGGAGTTGAAGAACCGGGCAACTGGCGAGCGTCAGGAGCTTTCACTCGATTCAGCGCTTGCGCAGCTAGCGGGCTGATCCATGGTATTCGGATCCTTCGAGCGCCTTCTTGCCCTGCGCTATCTGCGGTCCAGGCGGCAGGAGGGGTTCATATCGGTCATTGCCGTCTTCTCCCTGTTGGGTATCGCTCTGGGGGTGGCAACCCTGATCATTGTCATGGCGGTCATGAATGGTTTCCGCGAAGAACTGCTTAGCCGCATTCTTGGGGTCAATGGCCACCTGACAGTCTATAGCAACCAGGAGCAGATGACCGATTATGAGTCCCTGGCCGATAAAATCCGCAGTGTGGAAGGGGTGGAACTCGTCACACCGCAGATACAGGGACAGGTCATCGTCACGTCAGGAGATCGTGCCATAGGGGCCGCCGTCCGCGGTTTGTCCACCGAGGATCTGCAAGAACGCAGCGTTATAGCCGACAATGTTATGCAGGGCTCGATGGAGCAGTACAGCGAGCAGTCAGGGATTCTGGTTGGCAGCAGGATGGCGCAGAATCTTCACAAGCAGCCTGGAGATACGCTTACCCTGCTGTCCCCTCAAGGGTCCGAGACTGTTGTGGGGACCGTGCCGCGCATGAAGGGTTATCCGATATCGGGTACCTTCGAGGTGGGGATGTACGAATATGACAGCAGTTTCATCTACATGCCGCTGGAGCTGGCACAGACATTCTTTCGCCATCCTGATGCCGTGAATGCCATAGAGGTGTTCGTGAATGATCCAGACCAAGTCTGGAAGGTGCGTCAAGAGATCGCCTCTGTGCTGGGCAACGACTATCGCTATGTGGATTGGCAGCAGGCCAACTCCAGCTTTTTCAACGCCATCCAGGTTGAACGAAATGTAATGTTCATCATCCTGTCCCTGATTATCCTGGTGGCTGCCTTCAACATCCTGTCCGGTCAGTACATGCTCGTGAAAGGCAAGGGGCGCGATATTGCCATACTGCGTACCATGGGTGCGACAAGTGGCATGATATTGCGCATTTTCTTCATGTCTGGTGCTTCCATCGGTCTACTCGGTACTCTAGCCGGAGTCATCATAGGCATTCTGTTCACGGACAATATTCAGGCGATACAGAGTTGGGTTGAGCAGCTGTTCGGAACTGCTGTGTTCAATCCGGAAGTCTATTTCCTGAGCAAGTTGCCGGCTGAACGGGATCCGGCGGAAGTTCTGCAGGTGGTGCTCATGGCGCTTGGCATATCCTTCCTGGCGCCATTGTTGCCGGCATGGCAGGCCGCCCGCCTGGATCCCGTGGAGGCGCTGCGCTATGAGTGAGCAAACGATTGAACGCCTGAAGCTGGATAAGGTCGTCAAACGCTACAAGCAAGGTGACCGCGGCCTTGAAGTGCTGAAGGGTGCGTCAATGACCCTGTACAGCGGCGAGATCGTCGCCTTGGTCGGACCGTCTGGGTCTGGAAAATCGACACTCCTGCACATCGCCGGTCTCCTGGAAAAGCCTGACGAGGGCCGTATAGAGATTGCCGGTCAGGAAACACAGACACTTTCGGATCGTGAACGAACGGCGATTCGTCGACGCCGTATCGGGTTTGTCTATCAGTATCATCATTTGCTGCCGGAGTTCACGGCCCTGGAAAACCTGATTGTTCCCCAGATGATTGCTGGACTGAACAAACGCAAGGCAGCCGAGCACGCGCGGGAGCTGCTGAAGCTGGTTGGCCTGGGCGAGCGTATCGAACACAGACCAGCGCGGCTGTCCGGAGGTGAGCAGCAGCGTGTGGCACTGGCACGGGCAATAATCAATCGTCCATCGCTTGTGCTGGCTGATGAACCCACAGGCAATCTTGATCCGGAAACCGCCGACAGCGTATTCGACCTGCTTCAGAAACTGGTTCGGGGCACGGGTGTCGCTGCCATGATAGCCACCCACAATCTGGAGTTGGCCCGAAGCATGGACAGGATATTGCTTGTCGAGGACGGTCAGCTGGTCGAAGGCTGACTTATTATCAAAGATCGGCAGGAATAAACTGCGGATCCTACTGCCCATGAACGGAGTCCAGGTAGCATGGCTCATTCAGATTTTGTACACCTGCGCGTTCACAGCGCCTATTCCCTTTCTGAAGGTGCCATTCGGCTGAAGCAATTGATCTCGCTTTGTCGAGATCATGCCATGCCTGCCGTTGCCATGACTGATACCGGCAACCTGTTTGGTGCCCTCGAGTTCTCCATGGCGGCAACCGATCAGGGTGTGCAGCCTATCGTGGGAACCGTCATGGGCGTAAGGCTTGAAGCCGCTGGCCCCTTTGGCGAGCCGAGTGGTGCGCCCTATAAAGTTGTGCTGCTTGTCCGTGACGAGCAGGGGTATCGCAATCTTCTCAAGCTGATCAGCAAGTCTTTCCTGGAAACACCGGATGGTGACCATCCGCACGTTCTGCTTGATACCCTGATAAAGCATAATTCCGGGCTGATCCTTCTGACAGGCGGTATTGATGGACCGATCGCGGACAGTCTTCTGGCAAACAGGGGCGAGCAGGCTGAAAATTTACTTTTGCAGCTGCAGGAAACCTTCTCGGATCGTCTGTACATTGAATTGCAGCGTCATGGCTTGTCCGAAGAGGATCAGGTCGAACAGCAGTTGGTTGAATTGGCATACCGGCACGAGATTCCGCTCGTCGCCACCAATGATGCCTTCTTTCCCACACGGGACCAGCATGAAGCCCATGATGCCCTGATCTGCATTGCTGAAAGCACTTATGTGGTGGAGAGCAATCGGCGGCAATTGACGCCAGAGCACTACTTCAAGTCAGCCGAGGAGATGCGCGCACTTTTTAGCGATCTGCCGGAAGCCGTCGACAACACCATCGTGATTGCGCGTCGCTGTTCCTATTTCCCGGAAAAGGTGGACCCCATTCTTCCCGCCTTTCCCAGTGAGGCTGACCGCAGCGAAACCGAAGAACTGAAGGTGCAGTCGCGAGACGGCCTGGAGCGTCGTCTGGAAGAGCACGTTTTCCTGCCGGATGAAGAGGAATCTGAACGAGGTGAAAAGGCGGAACCCTATCGTAACCGGCTGGAATACGAACTGGGCATCATCGAGCAGATGGGGTTTCCCGGCTATTTCCTGATCGTGGCGGATTTCATCAAATGGGCCAAGAGCCAGGGCATTCCCGTGGGCCCTGGACGTGGGTCAGGTGCCGGTTCCGTGGTGGCCTGGGCCCTGACGATTACCGATCTGGATCCCTTGCGTTGGGGATTGCTCTTCGAGCGTTTCCTGAACCCGGAACGCATCTCGATGCCGGACTTCGATGTGGACTTCTGTCAGGAGCGCCGGGATGAGGTCATAAGCTATGTCCAGCAGCAATACGGAAGTGACATGGTGGCTCAGATCATCACTTTCGGAAAACTGCAGGCACGGGCTGTCTTGCGCGATGTAGGCCGTGTTCTGCAGTTGCCTTATGGACTTGTGGACCGTCTCTGCAAGATGGTGCCCAATAATCCGGCCAATCCCGTAACCCTGCAGGAAGCCATAGATGGTGAGCCGCGTCTGCAGGAAGCGATGGAGAGCGAAGAGCAGATACGGCGGATGATTGATATCGCGCTGAAGCTGGAAGGTCTCTATCGCCACGCCTCAACCCATGCTGCAGGTGTCGTCATTGGCGACCGGCCTCTGGATGAATTGATACCTCTGTATCGCGATCCTCGCTCGGACATGCCGGTAACTCAGTTCAACATGAAGTATGTGGAGCTGGCAGGCCTGGTGAAGTTCGATTTTCTTGGACTCAAAACCCTGTCTGTCCTGGCCAGGGCAAGAGACCTGATTCAACTGCAGCAGCCCGAATTCGATCTTGAGGGTATGCCGCTTGATGATGTGGGTGCCTATGAACTGATGAGCCGGGGAGAGACTGTTGGTGTCTTCCAGTTGGAATCCTCCGGCATGCGGGATGCCCTGCGTCGTCTGAAGCCCGACCGTTTTGAAGACGTGATCGCCATGGTTGCGCTTTATCGCCCAGGGCCGATGGAGAACATTCCCTCCTACATTCGCCGCAAGAAAGGCGAGGAAGAGCCGGATTACCTCTATCCCACGCTTGAGCCCATCCTGCGCGAGACCTTCGGGATCATGATCTATCAGGAACAGGTCATGCAGATCGCGCAGGAGCTGGCCGGCTATTCCCTGGGCGCCGCTGACATGCTGCGCCGTGCCATGGGCAAGAAGATCAAGTCCGAGATGGACGCCCAGCGTGAAATCTTCGTGGAGGGCGCTGTCGCCAAGGGCGTGGAGGAACAGAAAGCGCGTTCCATTTTCGAGTTGGTGAACAAGTTTGCCGGATATGGCTTCAACAAGAGCCACGCTGCAGCCTATGCGCTTGTGGCCTACCAGACGGCTTATCTGAAAGCCAACTATCCAGTCGAGTTTATGGCGGCGTCCATGACATTCGAGTTGGGCAATACCGACAAGTTGAACGTCTTCAGGCAGGAATTGGTGCGCATGGGGGTTCCATTGCTGACCCCCGACATCAACCGCTCGCATGCGGAGTTTTCCGTCGAATTGCTTCCGGACGGGCAGGGGAAGGGAATCCGCTACGCCCTGGGTGCGATCAAGAATGTTGGCTCCACTGCCATGGAGGCGCTGGTTCAGGAGCGCGAGGCCAACGGCCCTTACCGCTCTCTCTCGGACCTCGCGCAGCGTCTTGATGCAAGACAGATCAACAAGCGCGCCATTGAGAATCTGGCCTGCGCTGGTGCCTTTGACAGCCTGAACAGCAATCGCCAACAGGTATTCCTCGCAGCCGAAACATTGGTGCGGCAGGCGGCCAGTGCCGCCACGGAGCGCGATGCAGGCCAATTCAGCCTTCTAGGTGGAAATGGCGACCAGGCCAATGAAGATATACGACTTTCGCCGGTGAGCGACTGGCCGGCCATGGAGAGACTCAAGCACGAATTTGAAGCCATTGGCTTCTATCTCTCTGCGCATCCCCTGGATTCCTATGAAAATCTCTTGCAGCGCCGTCGCGTCGTTTCTTTTGCGGAATTGCCGCGGGCGATCGCCGGCGGGCAGAGCCGTCAGGCACTTGCTGGTATCATCGTGGCGAAGCAGGAGCGCACCTCGAAGAAGGGTAGTCGTTTCGCCTTCGTTCAGATGTCCGATGCCAGCGGTGTTTTCGAAGTCACTGTTTTCTCAGAATTGCTGGGGCGTTGCCGGGAGTTGCTTGAAAGCGGGCGTCCGCTGCTTGTTACGGTGTCCGTCGAGCGGCAGGCCGAAGGCGATGACCTTCGGCTGACTGCGCAGGATTTCGAAGACTTGGAGGAATCCCTTGCCAAGACGGCGGCTGGATTGAAGGTCTATCTGGAGGGTGAGGCGCCCTTACAGGATCTGCGGAACCTGCTGGATCGGGAAACACGGGGCCGCAGCCAGGTTACCCTGGTGCTGACACTTTCCGATGGCCGTGAAGTGGAATTGGATCTGCCTGGGGGTTTTTCCCTGTCAGCGGGCGGACGACAAGCCATAAAGTCGATACCTGGCGTCGTTGTCGAGGATCTCTGATCGCTTTCAATCGCAAGCTAGAAGCCATTCCCGGCTCTTGCTTTTTACCGGTTTCGGCGCTATCAACCGCATCGTCTGAAAATCTCACGCAGGCTTCATGCGATCAGGCCCAGTGCATGGGCATCGCTCCGGTGTTCGGGATCTGTTTGACCCGGATCACTGGCCTGCGGCGGCACAACCGGAGAAATGAAAATGGCAGTACCTAGTTATTCCATGCGTCAGCTTCTGGAAGCGGGCGTGCACTTTGGCCACACGACGCGCCGCTGGAACCCGAACATGGCCCCGTTCCTGTTCGGTGAGCGGAACGGCATTCACATCATTGACCTCGAACAGACGGTACCATTGCTGCATCAGGCCCTGGTGTTCATGCGCGAAGTGGCTGCCGGTGGCGGACGTATCCTCTTTGTGGGGACCAAGCGCCAGGCCAGCGAGATCGTTGCTGACGCAGCCAAGCGCTGTGGGCAGTATTATGTCAACGAACGCTGGCTGGGCGGAATGCTCACAAACTGGAAGACAGTGTCTCACTCAATTCGTCGCCTCAAGGAGCTTGAAGAGATTCTCTCCCAAGAGCAGACGGGGATGACGAAGAAGGAAAACCTGAACCTGACTCGCGAGCGTGACAAGCTTGAACGCGCTCTTGGTGGGATCAAGGAAATGGGTGGTTTGCCCGATGCGCTCTTCGTGATCGACACGAACAAGGAGCACCTGGCACTTCAGGAGGCACGCAAGCTCGAGATTCCTGTCATTGCCGTATTGGATTCCAACAGCAGTCCAAAAGGCGTGGGCTATCCTGTGCCAGGCAACGATGATGCTGTTCGTGCCATCAGTCTCTATTGCGATCTGGCTGCTGACAGCATCCTTGATGGCTTGCAGCAAAGCATGGCCCGTCGGGGGGAAGATGTCGGTGCAGCCGAAGAGGTGACTGAGAATTTGCCTGAAGAAAGCGCTGAGGCAGAGCAGCCGACCCCTGAGACGTCAGCGGCAGAAAGCAATGTGGCGCCCGAGGGCGAGGATTTAGCTGAAGCCGAGAAACATACCGGTTCATGAGTCGGCAGCCCTGTGTTGTCACGACAGAATTCGATTTGAGGGATTGAGAGATGGCTGAGATTACTGCGTCGCTCGTTAAGGAGCTACGCGAAAAGACCGGTGCCGGCATGATGGACTGTAAGAAGGCACTGAAGGAAACTGAAGGTAACCTGGAGGAAGCGCTGGACTGGCTTCGTAAGAAGGGCTTGTCTGCAGCTGCCAAGAAGGCGGACCGCACGGCGGCAGAGGGTCTGGTCGCTATTGCGACGGAAGGCCAGCGTGGAGCCATCCTGGAGGTGAATGCGGAGACGGATTTCGTTTCCCGCAACGAGCAGTTCCAAGCCTACGTCAGCAAGGTTGTCGGCATCGCCCTGGAAAAAGGGGGTGACATTGATAACCTGGCAGCCGCTGATTATCCGGGCACCGGACGTAATGTGGCCGATGAACTGACCCAGTTGATTGCTACGATCGGTGAGAACATGAGCCTTCGCCGCTCTGAGGTTCTTTCCGTCGATAAGGGAGTGGTTTCCGGCTACATTCATAGCCAGGTGGTCGAAGGTTTGGGGCGTATCGGTGTAATCGTTGCTCTTGAATCCGATGGAGACGCCGAGAAGTTGTCTGCATTGGGCAAGCAGATCGCCATGCACGTTGCCGCGGCCAATCCAATGGCTCTCGACCGTGATGGGGTAGATACGGCTGTTTTGGACCGTGAACGGGAAGTCCTGGCGGATCAGGCGCGTGCCAGCGGAAAGCCAGAGGATATCATCAACAAGATGGTGGAAGGGCGCCTGCGCAAGTTCTATGAGGAATCCGTTCTGCTTGAACAGACCTTTGTCATAGATGGCGAGACCAAGGTCAGTGATGTACTTGAGCAAGCCGCGAAAGACGTGGGTGCGCCAGTGAAACTGACTGGTTTCGTGCGTTATCAACTCGGGGAAGGCAAGGAAAAGCAGGAAAGCGACTTTGCCTCCGAGGTTGCAGCGGCGGCTGGCAACTAAGGAAACTGAAAATCGGGCGGCCCAGGGTCGCCCGATTTTGTATGGAGCTGCAGGGAGTGAGCCCCCGATGACTTCTGGCAAACCTGAATACCGCAGGGTTTTGCTCAAGATCTCCGGCGAAGCCCTTATGGGCGAGCGGGAGTATGGATTGGATTCCGCAACGGTTCAGCGTATTGCTGAAGAGGTGAAAACAGTTCACGAGATGGGCGTTGAGCTCTGTCTTGTGATTGGAGGTGGGAACATCTTTCGGGGATTGAGTGGTGCTGCCCAGGGTATGGATCGCTCAACAGCTGATTACATGGGAATGCTGGCCACGGTCATCAATTCCCTGGCCATGCAGAATGCCATCGAAACACTGGGAGTTCCGACACGGGTGCAATCGGCAATCCCGATGTCCTCAGTTTCCGAGCCCTATATTAGGCGCCGTGCAATCCGGCATATGGAAAAGGGCCGCGTGGTCATATTTGCAGCGGGAACCGGCAATCCCTTCTTTACCACGGATACTGCGGCGGCCCTGCGTGCTTCCGAAATGAACTGCAGCGCCCTTTTCAAGGGGACCAAGGTTGATGGCGTTTATGAGGCCGATCCGGTCCAGATGCCGGATGCGAAGCGCTATGACCAGCTCGGGTATCTTGAAGTGCTTTCAAGAGACCTTGGCGTTATGGACCATTCCGCCATATCACTTGCACGAGAAAACCGTATTCCGGTGATTGTATTCAGTATAGCCAAGCCGGGAGCCTTTGCCGAAGTTCTCTGTGGCAAAGGTCTCTACACAATCGTAAGCGATGGGGAAAACTAGAGAATGGCTGATGATTCCAATATCAAAGAGCTGCGACGCCGTATGGATGGGGCGCTTGAGGCTCTGAAACGCGAATTCGGTGGGCTGCGTACCGGCCGCGCCTCGACCAGCCTGTTGGACCCGGTAATGGTAGAAGCCTATGGCACGCAGATGCCACTCACCCAGGTTGGAACCGTCAATGTACCAGAACCTCGCATGCTGACGGTTCAGGTATGGGACAGGAAGATGATCGGCTCGGTCGAGAAGGCCATTCGTGATTCCGGGCTGGGCTTGAACCCAGCCTCCGATGGCAGTGTGGTGCGCGTT
The DNA here is from genome assembly GCF_000420625.1 of Fodinicurvata sediminis DSM 21159. Lineage (NCBI taxonomy): Bacteria > Pseudomonadati > Pseudomonadota > Alphaproteobacteria > Rhodospirillales > Rhodovibrionaceae > Fodinicurvata > Fodinicurvata sediminis. Next base: position 63,868 of record NZ_ATVH01000011.1, read on the forward strand.
CCCATACCGCCGCTTTCCGAAGAGCGCCGCAGTGAACTGGTCAAAATCGCAGCCAAGTATGCCGAACAGGCGCGTATAGCTGTGCGCAACATTCGGCGTGATGGCATGGAAGCTCTGAAGAAACTGGAAAAGGATAGCGACATTTCGGAAGATGAACAGCGTCGCCGTTCCGATGAAATCCAGAAACTGACGGACGAACACGTCAAGAGCATTGATGAGGCCCTGGCGGCCAAAGAAACAGAAATCATGCAGGTGTGATTCCATGACGGCGCGGCCGTACCCGCTTCATGAAAACTACCCTCGGCATGTTGCCATCATCATGGATGGGAACGGGCGTTGGGCCACCCAACGCGGGCGTCCCCGTAAGCTGGGGCACCTGCAGGGTGCGGAAGCGGCCAGAAGAATCGTGCGTGCTGCAAGTGAATTCGGCCTGTCCTATCTGACACTGTTTGCCTTCTCATCCGAGAACTGGCGCCGACCCGGAACTGAGGTTGCCGAACTTATGGGTTTGCTGCACCGCTATCTCAGCGGTGAGCACAGGCAAGAACTGGAAGAACTGGATATACGCTTGCGCGTCATTGGCCAGCGTGAGCGCCTGCCCGACACGACATTGCGGCAGATAGAGCGCATCGAATCCGAGACAGCGCATCATAAAGGGCTGAACGTTGTCATTGCCATCAGTTATGGCGGTCGGGTCGAGATCGCGACGGCAGCACGTCGCTTGGCGCAGAAGGTGCAGGAAGGGGAGATGGACCCTGGGGAAATCAATGAAACCCTCATGGAACGCTTCCTGGAAACCAGCGCGTTTCCCGATCCTGATCTCTTGATCCGTACGGGTGGGGAGAAGCGAATCAGCAATTTCCTTCTCTGGCAATTGGCATATGCCGAGATGGTGTTCTCGGACTGCTTGTGGCCCGATTTTGACCGTGAAGCATTTCTTGCTGCCCTGAATGAGTACCAGATGCGCGAGCGCCGATACGGTGCCCTTGTCTCCACGGGCTAGAGGATCCTCTGCCATGGCCAATATGGCTCGGCGTGTCTTGGCAGCACTGGTGCTAATTCCACTTGTTGTAGGTATTTTCCTGCTTGGATCTCCTTACAGCGACATGCTGCTGCTGCTCGTGGTGCTTCTCATGGCCTGGGAATGGTCTCACCTGGTGTTGTCAAAGCCTGAGGCGACTGTGTTGCATGTTTCATTCAGTTTAGCGGCAGGGCTTTGTTTCTTGGCATGGGTATATGCTCCCCCCTTGGTGGCCTGCTTGGCAACTGCCATTGGAGTGACGACAGGATGGGCCCTTGGTCGAATGGGCCAGACCAGACCAGGCACGGGCGCATGGTTGGTGCTTGGGCTGTTCTATACTGTCCTGCCGATCCTGGCTTTCCAGTTTATTGCTTCAGACACATACCACGGAGGTCTGCTGGCGATATGGCTGTTGCTGGTTGTCTGGTCGACGGACACGGCAGCAATGGTTTCGGGCAAAACCATTGGCGGTCCTCGACTCTGTCCCAGGGTCAGTCCCAACAAGACTTGGGCGGGTTTGCTGGGTGGGGCCGTGTTTGCAGGTTTTGTTGGCATGATCGCAGCCATGCTCTTTTCTTACGAAAGACCTTTGATTCTGTTCCCTGTGGCCATGGTTCTTGCATGTGTGGCCCAAGCTGGGGACCTGCTCGAATCCTTGGTCAAGAGACACTTCCATGCGAAGGATAGCGGGCGATTATTGCCTGGACATGGAGGCATACTGGATCGTGTTGACGGACTGGTGACAGCCTCTCCCTTCTTGTTGATGCTGCTCCAGTGGCCGGTGTTCGAAGGATGGATGAACGGATGACCCGAGCAAGCGAACCAAGGCGTATTTCCATACTCGGCTCAACCGGGTCGGTTGGAAGGAATACACTTGAATTGCTTTCCCAGCACCCTGGCAGGTTCCATGTGGAAGCCTTGAGCGCCAATCGTTCGGTTGGCCAGCTTGCTCATCAGGCGAGAGCAACTTCAGCTGCTTTTGCAGCAATAGGGGATCCCGGACTCTACGGGGACCTGAAGGAGGCTTTGGCAGGTACGGGAACCGAGGTTGCCGCGGGGCCAGAGGCTCTGGTGGAAGCTGCTGCACGCGACAGTGATTGGGTGATGGCTGCCATCGTCGGTGCCGCCGGGCTTCCGGCAACGCTGGAAGCGGTGCGCCGAGGCAGAATCGTTGCACTTGCCAACAAGGAGTCCCTGGTTTGTGCCGGTAAACTTCTTGTCGAGGCCGCACGTACGTCGGATGCCACCCTCTTGCCCGTCGATTCCGAGCACAATGCGATCTTCCAGGTTTTTGCCGCTGACCAGATAGCGGAAATCGAGGAAATCGTCCTTACAGCATCCGGAGGACCCTTTCGGACCTGGAGTCGTGCCGAGATGGACGTGGCACAGCCAGAGCAAGCATTGGCTCATCCAAACTGGTCAATGGGAGACAAGATCTCGATCGATTCCGCGACAATGATGAACAAGGGCTTGGAAATGATCGAGGCCGTTCATCTGTTTGAGCTGCCGGACTCCAGAGTCTCAGTGGTCATACACCCGCAGTCGATCGTGCATGGGCTGGTGCGTTACACTGATGGTTCCCTGTTAGCCCAGATGGGAAATCCGGACATGCGAACTCCCATTGCACATGCCTTGGCCTGGCCCGGTCGCATGCGTTCTGATGTTTGCCCCCTCAGTCTGACGGAAATGTCGCAGCTGACGTTCGATCTGCCGGACGAAACGCGTTTCCCAGCCTTGCGCTTGGCGCGTGACAGTCTGCGTCATGGGCAAGGCGCATCCATTGTATTCAATGCAGCCAACGAGGTTGCGGTCGAGGCCTTTCTGAAACGTCGCTTGCGGTTTACGGGCATTGCGCAGTTGGTGGCCCGGGTGCTTGATGGCTACCTTCCCGAAGAACCTTCCAGTTTCGAGTCTGTCCTTGAAATCGATCAGGAAGCCAGGGCGAGAGCAAGGACCGAGCTTTCTCTGGAACAGGGGGTCAGCGCAAGATAATGCGAGGTCCCTCTGTCGGCGCTTTCCCAAGGGTCTTCAGGTAGTGTAAAAGGAGACAGCCTCTGCTGCCCATCCTTGTCGGCAGTCGCCTTGCTCCAAGGAGTTGAAGTCTTTTATGCAGTTCCTAACCGGCATCGGTGATTTCGTAATCCCGTTCCTGATCATTCTGACCGTTCTAGTCTTTGTGCATGAACTGGGCCACTATCTTGTGGCTAGGTGGTGCGGCGTGCGTATCGATGCCTTTTCCATTGGCTTCGGGCCGGAATTGTTCGGCTGGAATGACCGTCGTGGCACACGCTGGAAGTTCAGCGCAATTCCGCTTGGTGGTTACGTCAAGATGTTTGGCGATGCTGACGTGACCAGCCGTCCAGCCCCCAGCGGTTCTCCCGAGAGCGCAGAGCAGCAGAATTCAGCCCAGGATCAGGGTGTTGCAACCGGTGAAGAAACGGGAGGCTGGGCCGGAGGGCGTGAGCGCCCGCTGACGGCCGAGGAGAAGGCTGTCTCCTTTCATCACAAATCACTGATGCAACGCACTTGGATTGTTTCGGCCGGCCCCTTGGCGAATTTCCTGTTTGCTCTGGTCGTACTGGCGGGTTTTTTCTTTACGTTCGGACAGCCGACCACACCGCCCGTGATCGGACAGGTTCTGCCCGAGAGCGCTGCAGAAGAGGCCGGTCTTCAGGGCGGTGATCGCATAGTGGCCATCAATGGCTCCGAAGTGGATCGTTTCGAGCAGATTCAGCGTGCAGTGCAATTGAATCTCTCTGCCCCCCTGGATATGGAAGTTGCCCGTAATGGTCAGAGCCTGATCCTTACGGTGACGCCTGAAATTGTTGAAGCCGAGGATGGCTTTGGCAATGTCCAGGAGGTTGCCCGACTTGGTATCACGGCCAGTGGAACCGAGTTTGTGCGCTATGGCCCGCTGCAATCCACCTGGATGGCAGCAGAGGAAACTGTAAGCCTTGTCGGGGCAACCATGAAGGCGCTCGGACAAATCATAACGGGATCTCGCAGTACCGATGAACTGGGCGGCCCGGTACGAATTGCCGAGATGTCTGGGTATGTGGCGGACACGGGTATGGTGTCTGTCCTTTGGTTCATGGCAGTGCTTTCAATAAACCTTGGCCTAATCAATCTCTTTCCTGTACCCATGCTGGATGGGGGGCACTTGCTGTTTTATGCGTTTGAAGCTGTGCGCGGGCGTCCCCTGGGCGAGAGGGCACAGGAAATCGGTTTCAGAATCGGCCTGGGGCTAGTACTGACACTCTTTGTATTCGTGACTTGGAACGATCTGGTAAGATTGCGTGTATTCGATTTTCTTGCAGGCTCGTGACGCAGCAGGGGACAGGCGACAGCATGCAGATCAGGCTGCCGAATTCGGCTAGGGAGGTTTTCGTGGGGCTCAGAACTCTATTCTTCGGGGGGATGCTGGTCTTTGCCATGGCCCTGACCGGTATGCCGAACAGTACAGAGGCACAATCCATCAATGAAGGCGGGATCATTGAGGAGATTCGCATTGAAGGAACGCAACGTGTCGATCCTGCGTCCGTACAGAGTTACATGCAGGTTGAGCCGGGCGATGAGTTTGAGCCGCTGACTCTCGACCAGTCACTGAAGAACCTCTATGATTCCGGGTTGTTCGAAGACGTGACCCTGCGTCGGGATGGCAGCGCTCTGATCGTTACGGTTTCAGAGAATCCCATGATCAATCGACTGGCGTTCGAAGGAAACCAGCGTATTGATGACGAGGAACTGCAAAGGGAAGTTCAATTGCGCCCCCGCGTGGTCTACACGCAAACCAAGGTTCAAAACGATGTGGAGCGCATTCAGGACATCTATCGCAGCCAGGGGCGGTTTGCGGCCACCGTCGAACCCAAGATCATCGAATTGGATCAGAACAGGGTCGATCTCGTCTACGAGATCGATGAAGGTCCCCTGACGGGTGTGGAATCCATCAACTTTGTGGGCAATGATGCCTTTTCCGGTTCCACTCTGCGGGGGGAAATCTCGACACGGGAATCGGCCTGGTATCGTTTCCTGTCCAGTTCAGACGTTTATGATCCGGACCGACTTGCCTTTGATCGAGAGCTCTTGCGACGCTTTTATCTTGAGGAAGGCTATGCCGACTTCCAGGTGCTTTCCACCAATGCCGAACTCAATCCCGACCGCTCAGGCTTCATCATAACCTTCACGATCGAGGAGGGGCCACGTTTCCGTTTCGGCGAGATCTCGCTCGAGAGCAATCTGCGGGACCTGGAACCGGATGCAGTGGAAGGCCTGCTCGATGCGCGGGAAGGGGATTGGTATGATGCCACGACCGTAGAAGATGATGTCCAGGAGTTGACCGATCGTATTGGCGAAATGGGCTATGCCTTTGTGGACGTTCAGCCACGCGCCAATACCGACAGGGAGAACGAGGTCGTCAATATTGTTTATGAAATTGGCGAGGGGCCGCGGATCTTCGTCGAGCGCATCGATATTGAAGGCAATGTACGCACAGTTGATGAAGTCATACGGCGCGAGTTCCGTCTGGCGGAAGGCGATGCCTTCAATCGGGCCCGCGTGCGGAGGTCCAGACAGCGCATCGAGGATCTGGGATTCTTCCGAACTGTTGAAATGGATACGGAAGACGGTTCCGCCGAAGACCGGGTCATAATCAAGACCAGTGTTGAAGAGCAGCCCACAGGTGATCTGACATTTGGTGCTGGTTTTTCGACGGCCGTTGGGCCCTTGGGGAGTATCCAGTTGCGCGAGCGCAATCTTCTTGGACAGGGTCAGGATCTGCGTGCGTCCGTCAGCCTTGGCGGTACGGGGTCCGAATTCAATCTGGGTTTCACGGAACCCTACTTCATGGATCGGCCCATATCCGCGGGTTTTGATATTTTCCGGATTACACGCGATCGCAGCGAGTTCTCTTTCACGGAAGAGCGTAGAGGCGGAAGCTTGCGTGCCGGCTATGATCTGACCGAGCACACCCGGAATGTCTGGCGCTATACGCTTGAGCGTCGTGAGATCGATGATGTGGATGACGATGCCCCCATTCAGGCCAAACGCGAGGAAGGAGCCTCCTGGCGTTCCAGCATCAGCCAATCCCTGATTTGGGATAAGCGCAACAGCACACGCAATCCGACAGAAGGTTTCATTGCCGATCTGACAACCCAGTTCACAGGCCTTGGAGGGAATGTACGTTTCCTCAGAGGCAGTGTAGGCGGCCGCTACTACTTCCCGCTGGGGGATGAATGGACGCTGTCCTTGGGAGCACGTGGTGGCACGATGCATGGCCTGGGCCAGGATACGCGCATCAGTGACCGCTTTCAGCTTGGTGCCGATGAGTTCAGGGGCTTTGATTATGGTGGCATCGGTCCAAGGGATGACAGCAGTCGGGATCCACTTGGGGGCAACAACTTCGCCAAGGGAACTGTCGAGTTTATCTTTCCGTTGGGGCTTCCAGATGAGTTTGACGTGCGGGGTCGTCTGTTTTCCGACTTCGGCACTGTCTGGGGTGTGGACGATGACACGGATGTCATCGGAGACAACAGGTCAATCCGTGTTTCCGTTGGCCCGGGTGTGTCATGGGATTCACCGCTTGGCATGATCAATCTAGACCTTGGTTTCCCCATCCAAAAGGAAAGTTACGACAAGACCCAGATATTCAACTTCAGTTTTGGGACACAGTTCTGATATGACCTTTCGAAACGCTTTCATCGCCGGATTTGTCGCATCCGCCATGACAGTCATGGCAAGCTTGGGCATGGCGCCACAGGCCACGGCACAGGATGAAATGCCAACGCCAAAGATCCTTGTTGTCGACCTGCAGCAGGTCATGCGCGAAGCTGAGGCCATGAAGGGCTTGCGTGAAGAAGCCGAAGGGTTGCGCTCGGAAATGGAGCAGGAGCTTCAGCAACAGGAACAGTCCTTGCGCGAGGAAGATGAAGCCCTGTCGCGGCAACGCACGGTATTGTCCCAGGATGCTTTCGAGGAAAAGCGCGGGCAGTTGGAGCAGAAGTTCAGCCAGTTCCAATCCTCGGCGAACACGGAAATGGGTCGACTGGAAGAAGCTTATTCGGAAGCCGTGGCTGAAGTCGAGTTCACCATCGTTAGAATTTCGGATGATATTGCTGGAGAGCGTGGTGCAAACATGGTTATTCCCAAGTCCACGCTTCTGCTTGTTGGCGATGATTTCGAGATTACCGAAGAAGTCACGACGCGCTTGAATGAGGAACTTCCAAGCGTCTCGTTGTCCTTGGAAGAGAGTGATTCAGAGTAACAAACGCACACCACCAAACAGGCACCCGTTAAAGTAACGGGTTGTCCTCTATACAATTTCAAGTTATGGGATTTTCTGGCATGACGGCCTCAAGGAAATCTGGCTCTGAAACCTCCAAGGAAAAGCCTGAACTCCGTTTTGACGTGATGGAAGTGATGCGGATGATACCGCACCGCTATCCCATGTTGCTGGTGGACCGTATCCTGGAACTGGAACGGGACAAGGATGCTCTCGGCCTGAAGAACGTCACCATAAACGAGGGTTTCTTCCAAGGACACTTTCCCCGACAACCCGTCATGCCGGGTGTGCTGATCATAGAAGCGATGGCGCAAACGGCAGCTGTCCTTGTCGTTGAGACGCTTGAAGGGGCAGCGGCCGGTAAACTGGTCTACTTCATGTCAGTGGAACAAGCGCGCTTCAGACGGCCGGTCGTTCCGGGAGATCAACTGCACATTCATGTGAGCAAGGTTCGCAACCGAGGACCGGTCTGGAAATTTGAAGGCGTGGTTCGCGTGGACGACCAGATTGCAGCCGAGGCCGGTTTCAGCGCCATGATACGTGAGGACGAATAGCAGGTCTTCCTGGGTTCTTCATATGGACCGAAGTCCAAACGGAAAAGGGCGCCATCTGGCGCCCTTTTCACTTTTCGGCTCAATGGCAGACCGACAGGGGTCAGCTCTTGAAGGACTCCGGAAGTTCACGCCCTGTGTTGCCCTGATAGAGCTGGCGTGGCCGGCTGATGCGGTGATTGGGATCTTCGACCATTTCGTTCCACTGGGCAATCCAGCCCACTGTACGGGCCACTGCAAAGAGAGCGGTGAACATGGAAGTGGGAAAGCCCATGGCTTTGAGAATAATGCCTGAATAGAAGTCCACATTCGGGAAGAGCTTCTTCTCGACAAAGAAATCATCCTCCAGGGCGATGCGCTCAAGTTCCATTGCCAGATCGAGCAACGGTTCCTGCTTGCGGATGCCGAGTTCATCCAAGACCTCATGGCAGCTTTTCTGCATGACCTTGGCGCGTGGATCATAATTCTTGTATACGCGGTGACCGAAGCCCATGAGACGGAACGGATCGTTCTTGTCCTTGGCGCGTTCGATAAACTCCGGAATACGGTCCTTTGAGCCGATCTCCTGCAGCATGCGAAGGACCGCTTCGTTGGCGCCCCCATGGGCGGGCCCCCACAGAGATGCGATGCCGGATGCAATGCAGGCAAAAGGATTGGCGCCTGAAGATCCGGCGAGCCTTACCGTAGAGGTCGAGGCATTCTGTTCATGATCCGCATGCAGGATGAAGATGCGGTCCATGGCACGTGCCAGTGTGGGACTGATCTTGTATTCCTCTGCCGGAACGGAAAAGGTCATGTTCAGGAAGTTTTCCGCGTAGCTCAAGTCATTGCGCGGATAAACGAAAGGCTGCCCCACGGAATACTTGTAAGCCATGGCGGCAATGGTCGGCATCTTCGCGATCATGCGATGCGATGCGACCATGCGCTGGTGAGGGTCCGTGATGTCTGTTGAATCGTGATAGAAGGCTGAAAGGGCGCCAACCACACCCACCATGACCGCCATGGGATGCGAGTCACGGCGGAAACCCCGGAAAAAATAGATCATCTGCTCGTGGAGCATGGTGTGATAGGTGATGTCATGCTCGAACTTCGTCTTCTGTTCGGCATTGGGCAGGTCGCCGTTCAGGAGCAGGTGACAGACATCCATGAAATCGCAGTGCTCGGCCAGATCCTCGATCCGGTAGCCGCGATGCATAAGGATACCTTTGTCGCCGTCGATATAGGTGATCTCGGAATCACAGGAGGCTGTCGAGGTGAAGCCGGGATCGTATGTGAACATCCCCGTTTCCCCGTACAGCTTGCGTATGTCTATGACACGCGGGCCGACAGTGCCATCGATGACCGGCAGTTCCCACTGCTGACCTGATTCGTTGTCGGTCAGGGTGACCGAATTCTGGCTTTTATCACTGTTCGCGTTGGTCATCTTGCTATCCTTGTAAAAGGCTGTGGTCTATTCATTTCCACCCGAACTTTTGCGGCGCAGCATAAGCGCCTATCAGGCACCGATCAATTGGCAGAAATGCTAAAAGTTTCCACCTGTTCGCGCGCATCGTTCAGCCGGCCCAGGGTTTCCTCGCGGCCTAGAATCGCGGCGACTTCGAAGATGCCGGGCGAAATACTGGAACCGGTAAGTGCTGCACGCAATGGCTGTGCAACAGCACCCAGCTTGAGTTCACGCTGTTCAGATAGCGTTCTGATACTGTTCTCCAGTTCGTTTTCGCTCCAGTTTTCGACTTTCTCCAGTATTTCCTTGATGTCTGCGAGCAGGTCCTTGCCCCCTTTGGCAATCAGTTTCTGGGCCTTTTCTTCGAAAACCAGGGGACGATCCGAGACATAAAACTGCCCCAGGTCGGCAAGCTCTTTCATAGTCTTGGCCCGTGGCTTCAAACCGGCCATTCCAGCCAGCAAACGCTTACGGCCAGCAGTTGTAACCTCGCCATAGAAATCCGTGCAGAGAATATCGACCAGACGCTGATCCTCCGCCTCTCTGAGATAATGACCATTGAGATTGCTGAGCTTTGCAAAGTCAAAGCGTGCGGCGGAACGTCCAACTCCATCCAGGTCGAACCACGCGATGGCTTGATCCGTGGAAATCACTTCGTCATCACCATGTCCCCATCCTAGGCGAAGTAGGTAGTTTCGAAGCGCTTCGGGCAAGAATCCCATTTCCCTGTACGTCTCCACGCCAAGGGCACCGTGTCGTTTCGACATCTTTGCCCCGTCTGGGCCGTGTATCAGGGGGATATGCGCAAAGCTCGGAGCTTCCCATCCAATTGCTTCATAGAGGAGGGTTTGCCGAAAGGCGTTGGTGAGATGATCGTCTCCCCTTATGACATGCGTGATGCCCATGTCATGGTCATCGACAACCACGGAGAGCATGTAGGTGGGCGATCCATTTGCACGCAGCAGAACCATGTCGTCCAGCTGTTCGTTGGCAACCCGAACGGATCCCTGGACTTCGTCCTTGATCAAGGTTTCCCCTTCTTGAGGGGCTTTCAAACGAATAACCGGATCCACGCCTTCCGGTGCTTCTGAAGGGTCCCGATCGCGCCAGCGCCCATCATAGCGCATGGGACGGCCCTCTTTCTTCGCCGTCTGCCGCATCTCGTCCAGTTCTTCTTGAGAGGCGTAACAGTAGTAGGCTTGTCCAGCCTCAAGCAGTGCACGGGCAATTTCGGCATGGCGTTCTGCGCGCGTTGATTGGAAAACGGTTTCTTCGTCCCAATCCAGCCCCAGCCATTCGAGGCCTTGCACGATGGCCTGGATTGCCTCGTCGGTCGATCTCTTGCGGTCCGTGTCCTCTATACGCAGTCGAAAGACACCACCGTGGTGTCGTGCGTAAAGCCAGTTGAACAAGGCCGTGCGCGCTCCACCAATATGCAGGAAGCCGGTGGGCGAGGGGGCAAAGCGTGTCACCACTGTCATGCGTTTATCCGAGATCCTTTTCTCAGTGCAAGGCAAAGCTGCTGAAGTTGTTGCGTTGGCGCTGTCTAGCACATCTCTCCTGATGACGCACGCGGCAGCATAGCCGGTGTTATGTCGGTGGTGCAGAGATGGAAATACATATTATAGTTGCCATTGACTGGAATTTAATAAAAACTTTTCTCTTGTTCATACATTCCCTTGAGTCGGGAGGCAGTGCTGTTAGGCGTTCATTTGGTGGCTGAGCGTGACCGCTGGGGGTTATGGTGCATTGTTGGACTAGGCTGTGGCGTTGCAGGGTACTATTCCCTCCCAATTGAGCCTCCCACACAGATTTTCCTGGCCACAGTTCCAGCGGTTTTCATCCCCCTGTTCGTGGCCTGGTATCGACAATGGAGCGTGATCTATCCATTGTTCATTGTCCTGACCACCTTAGCTGGATTCCATCTTGCGCAACTTCGTACCTATCAGGTTGCCGCTCCCGTTCTACAGGATGAACTGAACGCGGTTGATCTGGTTGCAGAAGTGATCTCGTCCGAACCTGTTACAGGTGGAGTTCGACTGCTATTGCATCCTGAGAGGATCGAAGGGCTCGAAGACAAAGACTACCCCCATTACTTGCGCGTGGTCAGTCGCGGCGAAATGCCAGAGTTAAAATCCGGACAAAGGATTGAAGCCCTGGCGTCTCTAGCTCCGCCACCACCACCTGCCGTTCCCGGCGACTATGATTTCTCGCGCGTGGCGTATTTCCAGAGAATTGGTGCGGTTGGGTTCACTTTTGGAGCTCCTGATCCGATTGGGCAGCGTGTCGGGGAAAAAGGCCAGGACAGCTGGAGAGCTCCTATCGAAGCCTGGGCTCAGTGGTGGAGTGAAAATCGCCGCCGGCTAGCCGGCATTTCCATTCGGCGTTTACCTGGACAGACGGGGGCCGTGACGGCTGCGCTTTTGACTGGACTGCGGGGTGCCATATCGGAGGAGACAAATCAGGCAATGCGCCATTCAGGGCTTGCACATCTGTTGGCTATCTCTGGTCTGCATCTTGGCCTGATTGCAGGGACGGCATTCTTCGGCTTGCGTGCCTTCCTTTGTCTATGGCCAACCATTGCGCTCCGCCTGCCTGCCAAGAAGATCGCTGCCGCATCAGCTCTTGTGGTCGCCTTCTGTTATCTTTTTCTGGCCGGTGCGACCATTCCCACCCAGCGCGCATTCATCATGACGGCCCTTGTCCTTGTTGCTGTATTGCTGGATCGGACAGCTTTGACTCTCAGGCTGGTTGCCATGGCCGCCTTTCTTGTGTTGTTCTTGTCTCCTGAAAGCCTGCTCGGGGCAAGCTTTCAGATGTCCTTTGCAGCGGTGACGGGGCTTGTCGCGGGCTATGAGATCCTGCGAGAGCATCGGGTTTTTTCGGATCACGGCCAGACGAGCCGAGGACGCATCACGACCGCCCTGAATTATCTTTCAGGTGTCGCCATCACGACGGTTATTGCAACCATCGCCACAGCACCCTTCGCGCTCTATCACTTCAATGCCTTGACCAGCTATGGCCTGCTCGCAAATTTGCTGGCTGTGCCGCTTACGGCTTTCTGGATTATGCCGGCTGCGCTTCTGGTTCTGCTTGCCTATCCCTTTGGTTTGGCTTTCGAGGTATTGCCCTTGATGGGCAAGGGGGTGGAGTTGGTTCTACATGTGGCTGAGTATATCTCCTCGCTTCCAGGGGCCCGTCTGCTCGTTCCGCAAATGCCAAGCTGGGGGCTTGCTCTCTGCGTGGGTGGTGGCCTGTGGCTGTGCCTTTGGGGCAGAAACTGGCGCTTCGCAGGATTTCCGGTTTTTCTGGCTGGCTTGGCGACGCCGCTATTCCATGATCCGCCAGACATCATGATTTCGGAAAGCATGGAAGTCATGGCTGTAGCCGACCCCGGGGGTCTCTTGGCCTTGTCCAATCGTCGCAAGGCGCGCTTTTCTTCAGATCAATGGCTTGAAAGACGTGCTCAACACAACCCTCTGGCCTGGCCTGAAGCAGGCACGCGCACTGCTGAATGGTTGGCCTGCGATGACATTGGATGTCTGTACGACAGGAAGGGCAAAAGGGTTGCCTTCCCACTGGAAGCTCAAGCCATGGCAGAAGACTGCATGTCTGCTGATCTGGTTATTACGAGCAAGAATCCGACTGTGATGTGCCAGCAGCAAATAGAGCGGTCACTATTGATCACCCGCCTCGATGTTTGGCGAAACGGAGGACATGCATTTTGGCTGCGTGATTACGGAATAGATCAGTTGACAGTCCGACAGTGGCAAGGCGACAGGCCGTGGACGGCCTATGGAGAGCGCCCGGAATAATCAGTATTTTCGGATCAAGCCGGCCAAGCGCCCCTGAATCTGGACACGGTCAGGTGGAAAGAGGCGTGTTTCATATTGCGCGTTGGCAGGTTCCAAGGCGATAGCTCCCTGGCGCTGACGCAATCGCTTCAAGGTGACCTCCTCTCGATCCACCAAGGCAACAACGATTTCACCATTTGCTGCCTGATCCGTAACCTCAATTATAACGGTGTCACCATCTAGAATTCCGGCGTCCATCATGGAATCGCCTTCAACCTGAAGCGCATAGTATTGACCATGGCCCAGGAGTGTCTGGGGAACCTCGGTGTAGCTGTCGGGGTCTCGCAAAGCTTCTATGGGCGTGCCGGCTGCAATCTTGCCGTAGAGCGGCAAAGAGGCAATTTCGGCCTCGCTAGCCTCCGATCCAGCAGCAAGGACGGGATCGACTGCAGCTTCGGCCGGGGCATTTGCGTTCGGCCGCCCACCTTCGATCACACTTGGTGAAAAGCCCCCGTTTGCTGCATTCAATTCACCAGGCAGGCGCAGTATTTCGATTGCCCGTGCCCGATGAGGCAGGCGTCGGATGAAATTGCGCTCTTCCAAGCCGCTGATGAGGCGATGTATCCCCGACTTGGACTTCAAGCCAAGAGCTTCCTTCATTTCATCGAAGGACGGGGAGACGCCATGCTCATTCAGATGGCGATGCAGGAAAAGCAAGAGTTCATGCTGCTTTTTGGTGAGCATCGCGGCCTCCGGCTTCAATGGCTTCAAGAAGAACGAATCGTAAACTTCCTCAATGTTCTAGTATTGTTCTTGTGATTCGTCAAGCGAACCGAACCGGCTTATCGAATCTCGGTCCGGCTGTGCTTGTCACTTTTCTCAAAGGTGGCCCACCCAGCTTTGCCCGCACCGGCAGGAGGTGGCAACTGGAACTGGTCCGTATCCTGCCGCGCCCTGATTCTGTGAAGATGGGTCTTGGCGACAAGATAGGCTGTTACCGGTGCGACAAGAAAGAGAAATATCGTGATAAGCAACTCGTGAACGGAAAGTGTTCGCTCAACAAAAGCGAAATAGAGGATGGAAGCAATCAACATGCCCCCGATGCCCAGTGTGGTCGCCTTGGTTGGCGCATGCAGGCGGGCCATCAGATCCGGAAGCTTGCTGAGGCCGAACGAACCAACCAGCGCAAAGACACCGCCTACCACGATCATAGCGGATATCAGAAGTTCAATCAGGAAGCCCATTGCCACGCCCATTTTTCTATTCGATGATATCGCCACGCAGGAGGTACTTGCAGAAGGCGACCGTGGTAATGAAGCCGACCATGGCAAACAACAGCGCAGCTTCGAAATTGGTGCTCGATCCCTGCCAGATGCCGAAAAGGATGAACAGGGCAATCGTGTTGATGGTCAAGGTATCCAACGCCAGGATTCTGTTGATGGAATCCGGTCCGACGATCAGGCGATGAAGATTCATCAGCACGGCCAAGCCTATGCTTATGAAACCGAAGTAAGTGGCATACGCGATCATTCGAAAATGTCCTTCAGCCGTTTTTCATAGCGGGACTTGATTCCGGTTACAGTTTCCTGTTCGTCGGCAACATCCAGTCCATGGACGAGAAGGCTCTTGCCATCTGTCGAGATGTCGCTGCTGACAGTTCCAGGCGTCATGGTAATCGTGCCAGCAAGGATGGCGATAGCTTCCGGTGTACGTATTTCCAGGGGAACCGTGAAGAAGCGTGAACGCAAATCACGATTGCGGCGAAAGAGGATCAGGTACGCAACCTGCACATTCGCGACGACAATATCGTAAAGAACAACAATTATGTATTCGGCAACCTTCAAGGGATTCCGGATAGTAGGCCTGTCGGGCCAGAAACTGCTGGTCATGATGGGAATGATGATCCCCAGTATTAGTCCCAGAACGAGGGTGGCCGGTGTGAAGGCGTTCATCAACATCATCCAGACCAGGGTCAATACCGCGGTCATGATGGGATGAGGGAAGACTTTGCGAATCATTGCATGTCTCCTTCCTCGCCAAGGCCATCTTCCGTGCCGGCAGCCTCGGGCGAACTGCCAAGTCCCGACTCGGTAGGTACATCACTTCCCAGGACGGCTTCTATATAGGGGCGACCATCCAGAAGCTGTGCAGCCGTTGTATCGAAATACTGGCTGACGGGGCCTGAAAAAGCTGTCAGCAGTCCAATCAGACTCAAAAGGAAAGCTGCAGACGCAATACCAAGTCCGCTATCGGGACCTTGCCCCTGTTCCTTTCGGCTTACGCTTTCCATGGGGGCGGATGGTCCAGATGACTGGGCAACTGCCTCTGCCTGGCTTTTCCAGAACAGAATGCTTCCAGCGCGCGAAAAGCCTATGATGTTGAAAAGGCTGGTCGAGAGGATCACGCCCCAGATCCAGGCGACATAGGGCGTGCCTGTGGCACCATTGAGTATCAGCAGCTTGCCGACAAACCCACTGAGTGGCGGCATGCCGACCATGCCGATTGCCGCCAGGAAGAACAGCCCCGACAACAGGGCCTCCCGGCGCAACGGCAAGCCGAAAGCCAGTGTATCCTGGCCATCGCTGCGGCCATTGATGACCAGTTCGGCTATGAGGAAGAGGGCGCCGGCGATGAAGGTGCTGTGCACCATGTAATAAAGGCCTGCCGAAACGGCCGTTTCGTTGAAAAGGGCAAAGGCCACCATCAGGGTGCCCATTGAGCCGATGACAGAAAAGCATATCAGATCGCGCAGGGAACGGCCGGCCATGACACCCAGCATCCCCACGACAAGGGTCACGAGGGCGGCCGGCATGATCCAGTCCTGGGCAATCCAGGAGATGTCGCCTGCGCGCTCGCCAAAGATGAGTGTGTAGACTCTCAGGATCGAGTAGCCGCCCACCTTGGTCATGATCGCAAACAGTGCTGCAACGGGCGCAGCTGCGGCTGCGTACGTCGCAGGCAGCCAGAAATGCAGTGGCACAAGGGCTGCCTTGATGGCGAAAACCATGAGGAGCAGGAGCGCGCCAACCTGGACAAGCGCCAGGTCACCACTATCGACCTGGCCCACACGCAGTGCCAAATCCGCCATGTTCAGCGTTCCCGTTACGCCGTACAGCAGGGCCATCGCCACGAGAAACAGCGAGGAGCCCATCAGGTTGACGACGACATACTGCATGCCGGCCTTGAGGCGAGTGGCGCCGCTGCCGTGAAGCATCAAGCCGTAGGAGGCAATGAGTAGCACCTCGAAGAAGACGAAGAGATTGAAAAGATCGCCTGTAAGAAAGGCTCCGTTGATGCCCATGATCTGGAATTGGAAGAGGGCATGAAAGTGCCTGCCTCGCTTATCCCAGCCGGCAAGGCTGTAGATCAGGACAGCCAGGACCAGCAGCATGGTCACCAGGACCATGGCGGCTGACAGCCGGTCCAGGACAAGGACAATACCGAAAGGAGCCGGCCAGTTACCAAGTTCGTAGCTGTAGGGTGGATTGCCCGTGGCATGAACAACCAGCCCCACGGCAATCACAAAAACCGCAAGGGCAGACACGATGGACAGGAAGCGTTGCAGGACCAGGTCCTGACGTGCCAGCAAGACAATCAGTGCCGCAGTCAGTGCCGGCACCACAATGGGGAGAATGGTCCAGTGTGTCATGAGGGGTCCCGCTGCTCCGCGGTTTCTGACCTGGTTGCGTTGATGCTGTCTTCACCTGTCTCCAGATATCCGCGCAATGCCAGCACCACGGCAAGCGCTGTCATGCCGAATGCGATAACGATCGCCGTCAGGACGAGCGCCTGGGGCAGTGGGTCGGCGTAGCCTGATGCATCCTTGGATATGATTGGGGGCAGGCCAACGTTCAGGCGCCCCATCGAGAACAGCACGAGATTCACGGCATGGGACAGCAGTGTCAGGCCAAGGATGACCGGAAAGGTCCGTCCACGTAATAGAAGGTAGACGCCGCAGGCGGCAATCAGCCCGATCCCAGAAGACACGAGCAATTCCATGAATCAGGCCTCCTTTCCATCGGTTGTCTGTTCCTGAGCCTCGTAGGCCGCATCCGCACGCTTGCCAATACGCGACAGATTGGCCAGAGCCACCATGACGGCGCCGACAACGGTCAGGAAGACTCCAACGTCGAAGCCCAGGGCGGTCGCCAATTCGAACTCACCGATGACCGGCAAATGTACGTAAGTATAGTCACTGGTCAGGAAGGGGCGTCCGGCAAACCAGGCCCCAACTCCGGTCAAGCCCGCAGCCAGGACACCTGCTCCGATCAGGCCGTGATAGTCCAGCTTCAGCTTGTGTTGTGCCCAGGAAAATCCACTGGCCATGTATTGCATGAGAAGTGCGATGGAAACAACAAGACCGGCAATGAACCCACCGCCCGGCTGGTTGTGGCCACGCAGGAAGATATACACGCCGACCATCAGCGCGAGTGGCAGAAGGACACGTGTTGCAATCACCAGGATAAAGGGGTGGGGGTCCATGGCGCGCATACCCTCGGGGACCCACTTGGACAGGCGCCGCTGAGCAGCACCATGGAGGGCACTGTCTAGAAGTGCATAGATGGCCAGGGCTGCAATGCCCAGAACGATGATCTCTCCGAAGGTGTCGAAGCCTCTGAAATCCACCAGGATGACATTTACGACATTGGTGCCACCACCACCCGGCTTGGATTCTGCCAGATGGTAGTCCGAGATGCTTTCAAAGCCACGGGTGGTCACGGCATAGACCAGCCCTGCAACCCCCAGGCCGGCCAGTCCGGAAAGAACCAGATCCCTGAGTTTCCGCAAGCTTGAGCTTTCGCGTGGTGTCTCCTTGGGCAGGAAATTCAGGGCCAGCAGCATCAGGACCACGGTTACGACCTCGACGGATATCTGCGTCAAGGCCAGGTCAGGCGCCGAGAAGTAGAAGAAGGTAAGCGAAACCACCATACCGACAACACCGATAAGGATCAGGGCAAACAGTCGGTTATGGTGGAACATCAATGTGGCGCCGAGGGACATGACCAGCAGCACCCAGGCCACAAGCCCGGGCCAATTGATCGGTACCATGGATCGCTCGCCGGCGGCCAGGGGTGTGCTTCCAAGATAGCCAGCGAAACCGACGGCTATGATGGCTGAAACCATGACGGCCAGGTAGCGCTGCAACGAACCGTTATGAGCAAGCTCCGTGATCTGCCTGCTGACATTGGCTATGGCCTCGATTATGGCCTCAAATATCACCTTGGCTTCAGGTCGAGGGAAGCTCTCGCGGAAGGATTTGGCGGGAAAGTAGAGGGCCATAAGGGTCAGGCCGCCCGCCAATGCAATCATGCTCATGAACAGGGCAGGTGTGAAACCGTGCCAGATTGCCAGATGATAGTCTGGTGTATTTCCTCCGGTCACCGCACCGGTGGTGACCTTGACCAGCGGTTCGGCAATTAATCCCGGCAGAAGGCCGATCAGAACAACCAGTGAAACCAGTATGGATACGGGAAGCCACATGCCGAAAGGTGGATCATGAGGCTTGTGCGGGTAATCGTTCCGGACAGGGCCGAGAAATGTGTGAAAGGCGAAACGTGCGGCATAGGCGACAGAGAAGAGTGCACCGAGCGTCGCGAAGACCGGAAGCACCCAATCCTGGCCCAAGTAAGAGGTGTGAACCGCCTCTTCGAGCATCATCTCCTTCGAAATGAAGCCGTTCAACAGGGGGATACCCGCCATTGAAGCGGCAGCAACCAGCGCCAGGGTTGCCGTTATCGGCATCAGGGTAAGCAAACCACCCAAACGCCGCATGTCACGCGTATGGGCTTCATGATCGACGATGCCGGCGCTCATGAAGAGGGCCGCCTTGAAGGTGGCATGATTGATGATATGGAAGACGCCCGCCATCGCTGCCAGGGGTGTTCCGAACCCAAACAGCATGGTGATCAGGCCAAGGTGACTGACGGTCGAGAAGGCCAGAAGTCCCTTCAGGTCATCCTTGAAGATTGCGATCCAGGCGGAAACGATCATCGTGACAAGGCCGAAACTGGTCACGATGTAGAACCACTCGGGTGTGCCTGAAAGCGCCGGCCAGATGCGGGCCAGCAGGAAGACACCGGCCTTGACCATGGTTGCGGAGTGCAGGTAGGCGCTGACAGGTGTTGGCGCCGCCATGGCATGCGGCAACCAGAAGTGCAGGGGGAACTGTGCAGACTTGGCAAATGCGCCGGTCAGGATGAGCAACAGGGCCGGAAGATAGAGGCTGGAACTGCGGATCTGGTCACCAGCCTGCAATATCTCACTCAAGTCATAGGAACCTGCAATCTGCCCCAGCAGAATCATGCCGCCTATCAGGGCCAGACCGCCACCACCGGTTACCGCCAGTGCCATGCGGGCGCCCTGGCGCGCTTCGGGCAGATGTCGCCAGTAGCCGATAAGAAGAAACGAGCTCAGACTGGTCAGTTCCCAGAAGATCAGGAGCAAGAGGATGTTGTCGGAGAGCACGATCCCGACCATCGCCCCCTGGAAAAGCATCAGGTAAACATAGAAGCGCCCCATGGGGTCCTTATGACTCAGGTAGAAGCGCGCATAGAGTATGATGAGCAGTCCGATTCCCAGGATCAGAAGTGCGAACAGGAATCCCAGGCCATCAAGGAAAAAGTTCACGTTCAGGCCAAGCTGGGGGAGCCACTCGAACCGGGCCTGTATGACCTGCCCAGAAAAGACAGCAGGCGCCTGGACCAGAAGCAGGACAAAAGCCACGAGCGTGAAGGCCCCGGTTCCATAGGCACAAGCATTTCGGCCTGCGCGTATCAGGAAAGCCGGGAACAAGGCGCCGATGAATGGCAATAGGACAATCAGTGCGAGATTCATGCTTCCCCTGCTAAGCACAAAGCGTTCTGTCCGGACGGCTTGGCCGCCATGAAGTGCCGCGCCAGATTAGTGACACGCGCGGCGGAATCAAGAAAACCCGTACATTGCGATACGTTTTTTGCCGCCAAGCTTCGCTTCAGGGGCTATCGAGCGATGTCACTTTCTTCGGGCGACCAGGGCAACAGCAAGTGACAGAACCTGTCGGTCAGAAAGTAGAGCAATAGTGCCAGAACGGCCAAGACGACGAGTGCGGCAAACATGACATCGATCTGCATGCGCGCATTGGCATTCAGCATCAGATGTCCCAATCCGGCGCTGGAGCCGACCCATTCCCCTATAATGGCGCCTATCGGCGCAACAGCGGCTGCAACGCGCAGTCCGGATGCCAGGGCCGGCAAGGCGGCCAGTATTCGGACATGTCGGAATGTAGCCCATTTCGATGCGCCACAGGTTCGAGCAAGGTCCAGCCAACCGGTTTCCGTGCGTCGCAGTCCATCATGGAAGGATGTTGTCACGGGGAAGAAGATAATCAGGCTGGCCATGGCAATCTTGCTGGCCATTCCATAACCAAGCCATAGAACCAGAACAGGCGCCAGAGCGAACACGGGTATGGCCTGGCTCACGACCAGAACAGGAAGCAGCCAGAATCGCAGAGTTCTAAAGGTTGCGATCATCAGTGCGGAAATGATCCCGAACAGGCTTCCTATGAAAAACCCCAGCAGTATCTCGGCAAGGGTTATGCCCGCATGGAAGGCCAGGCTGTCCCAACGCTTGAACAGTACAGCTCCAACCTGACTGGGTGCGGGTAGAATATAGGCCGGAGCACCTGTAACCCAGACCAGGGCCTGCCATAACACGAGGATGCCAATGAAAATCCCCAATGGCCGCAACCTTGCACCAATCTGTTTCACACCAGACATGAAATCAGTTGCTCTCTGCGGCCAAATGCTGGCGTGCTCCGCGCAGGCTATTGATCAACTGCGTCTGTAGGCTTGTTATCTCCGGACTGTCGATATCCCGAGGGGGCCGCTGGGTGAGTTCTATCTGCTCGGCTATGTGAACAGGCTGGCCGGCAAGCACGATCAGGCGATGACCCAGTCGCAAGGCTTCCAGTGGATCGTGTGTCACCAGAAGGACCGTCCTGTCGCGAAGCAGTTCGGCGGTCAGCTCCTGAAGCTCAAGCCGCGTTATGGAGTCGACGGCGGAAAACGGCTCGTCCATCAGGATTATCTGTCGATCCTGATATAGGGTGCGTGCAAGTGCAGCCCTTTGGCGCATGCCACCGGACAGAGTTGCGGGAAGTTTTGCTTCGTGCCCATTCAGGCCAACAAGCTGCAAGAGGTGCCTGGCACGCTCCATGTCGACAGGACGCCCTGCCAGGCGGTCGGGCAGTACGACATTGTCTACAAGCTTCAGCCAGGGCAGCAACAGGTCCTGCTGGGCCATATAGGCAAGTTGTCCAACAAGGAAGGTCTGATCCTCACTGGATACGCATCCACTTGCACCACGTTCCAGCCCTGCTATGACGCGCAGCAAGCTGCTTTTCCCGACACCGGAGGGCCCGAGCAAACAGCTTGTCAATCCGGCTGGAAGTTCAAGATTGAATTCCTGGAACAGCGGCTGCCCCTTGTAGGACAAGCTGATTCCCTTGAGTGATATGGCAGATGCGGACATGAAGAGACACGCTTCCTACGCCGGCATGAACCGGATCAGGTTCTGGGGTCGCACTTTAGTGGTGCCTCTCAGCCTTGGCGGCTCCCCCGGTGATATGATTGGCACTATGCCCGCAGTCCAGGGACATGCCAAGTGGTTCGTTATATCGTGAAGGGGCAAGGTTTAATGGAACGATGATGAAGGATAAGACCGCGCCCCGGTTCATCGGCAGCGAGATTTACCGAAACTCCAGCTATGGCCGCCTGCATCCGCTGGCCATACCGCGCGTATCCACTTGCATGGATCTCTGCAGGGCCTTGGGCTGGTTGCCGGATGAAGTTTATGTCGACAGCCCGCGGGCCACGCCTGCACAGCTCGCCCGCTTCCATCAACCGGACTATATTGCAGCGGTCAAGCAGGCCGAGCAGACCCAACATTGTAGTGATGAGGTCAAGCAACGCTATGCGCTGGGCATGAATGGAAACCCGGTATTTCCTGAGATCTTCAGCCGACCGGCAACGGCTTGCGGTGCATCGATTGCCGCAGCTGATTGGGTCCTGAATGATATTCCAGTCCATAGCCCGGCCGGCGGGACGCACCATGGCCGTCGCGGCCATGCCAGCGGCTTCTGTTACTTCAATGACCCTGTGCTAGGAATACTGAGCCTTCTTGATAGAGGGGCAGCATCGGTTTTCTACCTGGATATAGATGCGCATCACGGTGATGGGGTGCAGGATGCCTTCCATGATGATGAACGGGTTTTCACCCTTTCCATCCACGAGGCCAACAGGTGGCCCATGAACAGAAACGATGCCGCCACTGGACCGGGAAGTCTAGTGGACAGGGCCTCGGGGCATGCGCGGAACATCCCCGTGCCCGAGGGCTTCAACGACAGCGAATTCGCCTTTCTGATGGAAGCTGCCGTGCTGCCCTTGATCGAGCGTGTGGCGCCCGAAGTCATTGTGCTTCAGTGCGGCGCCGATGCCCTGCATGAAGATCCTCTCAGTCGCCTCAGTCTCTCCAATCTTTCCCTCTGGAATACTGTTGCGAATATGAAGTTGGTAACACGTAAGCTGCTGGTGCTGGGCGGTGGTGGGTATAATCCCTGGTGCGTGGCGCGTGCCTGGAGCGGTGTATGGGCTACTTTGAACGGGCTTGATGTTCCAGATTACCTGCCAGCGCAGGCACGCGCTATTCTGTCGAGTCTGACATGGCGCCATAGCTGGGGCAGGAATCCCCCTGAACACTGGATTGATAGACTTGCCGATAGACCACGCTATGGTGCGGTTCGTGCCGAAATCAGGTCTGCAGCGCAGACTGTACTGTCGTAGGACTATTGAATGAAAATAGTATATTATACATTATTCCTTATAGTTTTTATCTGCTTCTCGGGAGGCTACCCGGCCATATCGCAGGAGCAGGAAACACAGGAACTGCTCATAGAGACAGCGGAAGGGGAAAAGCACACATTTCAAGTCGAGCTGGCCAGAACGGCCTCCGAACGTGCGCAGGGATTGATGTACAGACGTTCCATGGATGAAGACGCCGGTATGTTGTTCATCTATCCGCGTGCTCAGCACATATCCATGTGGATGAAAAACACCTTCATTCCCCTGGACATGCTTTTCATCAATGAAGACGGGAACATCATCCGCATTGCCGAACGCACCGTTCCGCACTCAACCCAGTCGATTCCTTCTGGAGGGCGGGCCAGAGCTGTCCTGGAAATCAATGCAGGCATGAGTGACCGGCTGGGCATTTCCGAAGGCGACAGGGTGAACCACCCGGCTTTTGAATAGGCGCCAAGGCTGTCTATTTTTTTATTGCCAGCGTCAAGCCATCTGCCAGAGGCAGCATGGACAGATTGATCCTCTGGTCAGCTGCCAGCTTTTCATTGAAACTCTTGAGCGCGCGGGTTGCCGCACTTTCATCATCTGATGATTTCGCGACACGGCCACTCCAGAGCACATTGTCTGCCATCAACAGACCGCCGGTGCGAAGCAAGGACAGCGATTTCTCGTAATACTGCTGATAATTTTCCTTGTCGGCGTCCAGGAAACAGAAGTCATAGGAAGCTTCCTGGCCATCCAGGAGCAGCTGGTCCAGGGTTTCCAGTGCGGGAGCAAGGCGTAAGTCCATCTTGTGACGCAAGCCGGATTCTTCCCAGTAGCGCTGAGCAATGGCCGTGTACTCCGCGCTGATATCGCAGCAGACGATCGATCCGTCATCAGGCAGGATTTCGGCGAAACAAAGAGCGCTGTAGCCCGTGAAGGTTCCCACCTCCAGGCCACGTTTCGCCTTCATGAGCTGCAACAACAAAGCCATGAACTGGCCCTGTTCCGGCATGATCTGCATCTGTGAATCTGGCAATTCTGCCGTTTCCTCGCGAAGAGCACGCCTGATCTCGGTTTCCCTCAGAGAGACATTTCTCATATAGGCGAACAGTTCGGACGTAACCTGAATGTGTTCCGTGGACAAGTTTTTCTCCCTGAACTTTCGTTCGCCTGCCCAATCAGACTGCTCCGTCGCGGGTTGCAAGGAAACTCAAGGCAGGATTGCTGTCCTGCGCATCCTGAAGGTGCCAGGCATTGCGTGCCATGAAGACCAGTTCGCCTTCGTGATCCTCGGCAATATTCACACGATTGGAATCAACGAATCCCTTCAAGTCAGCGGAATCATCAGCCTCGAGCCAACGGGCCGTGAAATAGATCGTGGGCTCAAAGACAACCGGGATGTCGTATTCCGTCCGGATACGGTCTGCCATGACATCGAACTGCAGCGCACCGACCACACCCACGATCCAGTCGGCCCCCATCATGGGCTTGAAGACACGTGCGGCACCTTCCTCAGCAAGTTGCTGAAGGGCGCGGCCCAGGTGCTTGGCCTTCAGGGGATCCTTTGGCCGGACCTTCTGCAGGAGCTCGGGCGCGAAGGCCGGCAGGCCCTTGAAGTGCAATTCCTCGCCTTCGGTCAGGCTTTCGCCCAGATGCAAGTTTCCATGATTGGGGATGCCGATAACATCTCCCGCCCAGGCCTCTTCCGCCAGTTCCCGGTCCTGGGCGAGAAACAGCAAGGGATTATGGATATTGAGGGTTTTTCCCGTACGCACCTGCTTCATCTTGAGGCCGCGCTTGAAGTGACCGGAGGCAAGGCGAACGAAGGCAATACGATCGCGATGCTTCGGATCCATATTGGCCTGAATCTTGAAGACAAAGCCGGAAACCTTTGGATCGGAAGGCAAAACCATACGTTCGGAGGCAACCTGAGGACGCGGGGGTGGGGCCAGGCGTCCTACGCCTTCAAGCAGCTCCCGGACACCGAAATTGTTGATGGCACTGCCAAAATACACGGGTGTCTGATGTCCGCCCAGGTATTCCTGGAGATCGAATTCCGGGCAAAGCCCGCGGGCCATTTCCACGCCCTCACGGAATTCGGCCAGGGTATCTGCGGGCAGCAGTTCATCCAGTTTCGGGTCGTCCACGCCTTTGCAGGATTCGCCTTCGTCCGGTTTCTCTCCTTTGCTCCGATCGATCAGGATCAACTGATCCTTGAACAGGTCATAGCATCCCTTGAAACGACGGCCCATGCCGATTGGCCAGCTTGCCGGTGTCACCGAGAGGGCCAGTTTCTCCTCGATTTCCTCGAGCAGTTCGAAGGGGTCGCGGCTTTCTCGGTCCAGCTTGTTTATGAAGGTGATGATCGGAACGTTTCTCAGGCGGCAAACTTCGAAGAGTTTCAAGGTCTGGGCTTCGATACCCTTGGCGGCGTCCAGCACCATGACGGCGGAATCAACGGCCGTCAGTGTGCGGTAGGTGTCTTCAGAGAAGTCTTCGTGGCCGGGCGTATCCAGCAGGTTGAAGGTATTGTCCCCATAATCATAGGTCATCACGGAGGTGCCCACGGAAATGCCGCGTTCGCGTTCGACCTTCATCCAGTCGGAATGTGCACCACGTCTTTGAGCGCCTTTAGCCTTGACCGCACCGGCCAGCTGGATCGCGCCTCCGAATAGCAGCAGCTTCTCGGTCAGCGTGGTTTTTCCTGCGTCAGGGTGCGAAATGATCGCGAAGGTTCGCCTGCGATCAACCTCGGGAGGCAGGGGCTTACCTGTGGTTTGCTGGGTGGCTTGATCGTTCATGATTGTCCTGAAGCTCCGATTGCCTTGGGGGTGTATCCCAAAACGTCCCTGTGGAAAAGGCTGCTGCATTCAGCAAAACATGAGTCTCGTGCTTGCCAGTCACCTTGCGAACGCATAATTTGCGGATCATCAGATCGGGGCGTAGCGCAGTCTGGTAGCGCATCTGCTTTGGGAGCAGAGGGTCGCAGGTTCAAATCCTGCCGCCCCGACCAGGTTATACACCGCGGGAAGCCAGTTCAGGTGGCTTGGGCGGAAGCAGGACAGACGAGGGATAGCGATGCAGGTGCGTATCTATCAGATGCCAAAAACGGCAATGCAGTCAGGTCGTGCGTTGACCAAGCGCTGGGTTCTGGAATTCGAACCACAGGAGTCCTCTTCCATCGAACCGCTCATGGGATGGAGTTCATCGCGTGACACGCGCCAGCAACTGCGCATTTGGTTTGATACGCGAGAAGAGGCCGAAGAGTACGCCCGCAAAAAGGGCTACATGTATACCGTCGACCATCAGCATGAACGCGAGATTCATCCCAAGGCCTATGCGGACAACTTCAAGTACTCTCGCCTGCTGCGCTGGACGCACTGACTTGCCGGAGTGGCTATTGAAGACCCCGTAGCTCAGCTGGATAGAGCAAGTGCCTTCTAAGCACTAGGTCGCAGGTTCAAATCCTGCCGGGGTCACCAATTTCTAAAGGTCCATTCCGGCTGGCCTGATTGTCTGGAAAACGGATGGATGCAGATGAAGACGGTGGTCTTTCAATCTTTTCGAGATGAGGGGCGACCGGATTGGATTGAACTGTGTCTTGAGACCGTTCAGTCCTGGGCCAGCCGCCAGGGGCATGAATACCGGTTCCTTGGCGATGAGCTGCTTGAGCGCGTGCCGCGCCTGGTGGCCGAGAAGTCAGAGGGCCGAAACCAGATTGTTGCTGACCTGGGGCGCCTGCTTGTGGCGCGGGAGATTCTGGAAGAGGGGGTTGATCAGGTCATCTGGCTGGATGCCGACACCCTGGTGTTTGAACCGCAAGCGTTGCGATTGGAAATCCCCCAAGGAAGTCCCGGGTATGCATTCGGACGTGAGGTCTGGATACAGAAGAATACATCAGGTGGCCTGAAAGCCTACAGAAACGTACATAATGCTGTTTGTCTCTTCCAGAGCGACAACCCGTTTCTTGATTTCTACATCCATGCCTGTCTGTTGATCATGGATCGTGTCGATGGAGGAGTGCCGCCACAGATCCTCGGCCCCAAGTTCTTGTCGGCTCAGTACAATATTCTGGGCTTTCCGCTTTTCGAGTCTGTCGGCGCATTCAGTCCGGTTGTAGTGCAGGATATCCTGAATGATGGCAGGGCAGCCCTTGACCTGCTTCTTGATACAAGCCCATCCATTCCACTCGCGGCAAATCTCTGCGCCTCTCTCAGTCAAAGCGATGAGGAGATGCGACTTGTCTGCGAAAGGCTGCTTGCGCAGGGCGCCAGACTGCTTCCCCGGTCCGACTCACCTTTGTGAGCAGCAGGTTACAGAGCATTTCTCAGAATATCGACAATGACTCCCGTTGCGGCTTCCACCAGAAGCACATCGTTGCCAACGATGAGACGGTTATAGCCGTGGCGTCCTGGAAGGCGGCCTTGCAGATCGGTAGGCAGCGCCTGTTTCGCTATTCCAGGTGGAAGTGGCTTGCCACGCGCCAGGTTCTTGGCAATGCCTGGAGGAAGTGACGAGGTCTGGTAGTTCCGGGTGCCGAAATACTCCTGGATCAAGGCGATCTCGACTGCTGCGAAGGCCGCATCGAGAAGCCTGTCCCCTGTACCGCGGCCATCATGCGTTGGACGTTCATGTTTGACACCGGGCCCTTTGCCTGCTGGCGGCCCCTTGCCCTGACTATTGCCTTGGGCTGCGGCGGTCGTGGCAGCCATTGTAATGGCCAGGAAAGCAGCCGCACATACTTTCAAGCTTGGCTTTGTCATCACGAACATCCTCCTGAAACATGATCTGAAAGCCAATGCACAGCTGCTGTGAAGCAGTTGGCTTTCAGCTTTTGTCGGGACGTGTGGGAGAGATCGGGTCACTGGCTGGGAAGCTTTCGTCGAGGGCTTCGTCCAGTTCTTCCTCTTCTTCCTTCGGGTCCTCGTTCTCGTTCGCTGGTTCCTTAGGCTTCTTGTCCTTGTTCTTGTCCAGGCTCATGAGCTTTCTCCTTGGCCAACTAAGATTGAATTGATTCCTTACATATGGGGTTTCAATGAGGTTTCACCAAAGGTCCAATAAAGGACACGATCCGTGACACTAGAAGCCTCCGTCGACTGAGCGTGTCGAAAGAGCGCGACTCTCGAAGCCGGCCTTATGCAACGCGGAAATGATTTCCTGCACATGTTCGATGTTGCGGGTTTCCACGACCACATCGACATCTGCGCGCTTGGCGGGCACATCGGCGAAAAGCCGTTGATGGTAGACCTCAATGATATTGCCCCCGGCACCCCCTATGACCTCGGACAAGCGGGCCAGTTGACGGGGCTGGTCAATGATTTCAATGCGCAGTCGCACGACGCGCCCATCACGGATGAGCCCTCTTGCCAGAACGCCGGAAAGCAGGCGGACATCGATATTGCCCCCACAGATTATCGAAGTGACTCTGCGTCCCCTGAAGCGCTCGGGATGGGCAAAAAGAGCGGCAACTCCAGCCGCGCCCGCGCCTTCAGCAACAATTTTCTGGCGTTCGACAAGGTAATGGACTGCGGTTTCCAGGGAGGCTTCATCCACCAGAAGGATATCGGAGACCAATTCCTTGATAATGCTGCGTGTCAGTTTGCCGGGGGACTTGACCGCTATACCATCTGCCAGGGTTGTTCCGCCTGAAGAAGGCGGCATGTCATGCAGCGCCTGATACATGGAGGGGAATAGCTCGGTTTCGACTCCGACAATCTCGACAGTGGGGTTTATCGCCTTGATCGCCGAGGCAATTCCGGAAATGAGGCCACCGCCGCCAATAGGAACCACTACACAGTCGGCATCCCTCAAGTCAGTCATCAGCTCCAGGCCAATGGTGCCCTGGCCGGCGATAATAAAGGGGTCGTCGTAGGGATGGACAAGCGCCAGGTTCTCGGCTTCTGCAATATCGCGGGCCGCCTGGGCTGAAGCGTCGATGGTTTCTCCTGTCTGAACAACCTTGGCGCCATAGGAGCGCGTGCGTTCGACCTTCGAAAAGGGAGCGAATTCGGGCATCACGATGGTCGCTGGTATCCCAAGTCTCTTGGCATGGTAGGCAACACCCTGGGCATGATTTCCGGCCGACATGGCAATGACGCCGTAGCGGCTTTGTTCGGGGGCGAGATTCAATAGTTTCCAGCAGGCGCCTCGATCCTTGAAAGAGCCCGTGTACTGCAGGTTCTCCAATTTCAGATGCAGGTCGCAACCGAGTGTTTCACTCAAGCGCGCAGCCGGCACCACCGGAGTGCGGACGATTTCCCCGGAAATGCCCTCGGCAGCCTTTTCTATCTCCTGGAGGGTGAGGGCCATGTCATGTTCTTCCTTTGGGAGCGTTCATTCAGTCGGTTGGGGAGTAAGCCGCAACACGTCGGCTTGATCTAACTCTGGTGCGGCAAGTTTGACATACTGCCCGTCACGCCAAGGCTCGGCAAAGTTGCTGAACAGAACGGACAAGGGATTTCCGCTCTGGCCTGTGGCGATCATGAAGAGGGAATTGTCCAAGTCTTCCAGAACAAGGACGGTTCTTAAACCCGGCCCATGGACGTGTCGGAACAAGCTGTTCTCACGCGTACTGGGTGTTCCCCGGTTGACGGTGAAATCACCCCCATCCGTGGCCAGATTGATACTGAATAATCGGCCCAGGAGGGGCAGACGTCCATAGAGTGGATGATCCATCTGCGTGCGGTGGTAATTTCCCCAGGTTTTTTCCTTGAAATCGCCAGGTTTGTCGATTTTCAGAAGCGCCAATGCAGTTGCCAGACTTTCTTGCAGGATTGTCTTGCAGGAAGTCTCCAGAGAACGACACCAATCGCGCTCCTCCTTGAGGACGGTCTTGACCGCACGTGGATTCCAGCCGCGCATTTCCTGGAAATGCGGAGATAGAGAATCCTCGAACAAGCGCTCCTGCAAAGTCTTCAGCCAAGCCTGGAACACCAGGGGGGCCGAGGCATCCCTGGACATCTTGCCGTTCCAAGAGGACAGCAGCTCCTTGGCGCTTTCCTGGAGCACGTTGTCGCTCTCGAAGTCCAGCATCAGCGGGATGAGCTCCAGGGCCATCAGTGAGTGACTGTCGTTCTGGAGTTCGGCCATCCCCTGAAGGCCGTGTTGAGATTGGCGAGAGAGCTCGTCGGAAATTCGCATGGCTCGATAGGGTTCGGGCCACTCCGTGCCCAGATGATGGGAATAATCGGGTCCGGCAATCCGGTTGTTTGCGTTGAGCAGTTGTCCGGAACGCGGATCGCGCGCGTGGGGGAGTTCTTCGAAGGGGATAAAGTCTGTCCAGATCTCCTCACGATCTTTCCCATGTACGGGGCGGCTGCCGTCATAATCATTCCGGATGGGTACGAGTCCGGGTGTGTAGAAGCCGATAGTTCCCGAACGGTCGGCATAGAAGATGTTCTGCTGTGGGCCCACGAAGCGGCGCATGGCCGCTTCGAAATCAGACCAGGATGTCGCACGGTTGAGACGCACGAGCGAATCGGCGGTCGTATCTTTCGCGCGCAATACGGGCCAGGCCAGGGTCGCCACGGTTTCCTGATCAACGCCGGGGATTGTCGTTCCGGTGGAGACATCGGAAACCACCGGGCCAAAGCGGCCCTCACGTATTTGCAGTTCAATATCCTCGCCGAAGCGCACGGGAAGGGTTTCCTGCCGCATATCGAACGAGCGCGAACCATTCGGGGTTTGGTAGCTGTCCTGATCTTCTGTATCCAGTGTTTCCAGAATCAGGTCCTGGGTGTCGCTGTGTGTCGTGGTAATGCCCCAGGCGGCCTGCCCATTGTGCCCAATCACGACCAGCGGAACGCCCGGCGCCGTAGCTCCGGCCAAGGTTTCATCTTGAGTTTCAATCCGGGCCAGAAACCAGGTTCCAGGCGCCTGCAAACTGAGATGCGGATCATTTGCCAGGAAAGGATAGCCTGTGTCTGTCCGTTCACCGGAAAGGGCCCATACATTGCTGGCGCCTCTATAGGCCTGGATTTCTTCCGGAAGCGCTTCGAGAAGCAGGGCGAGAGGGTTTTTCTGCGTGCGATTTACGGTATCAAGTGTCGAGGGACTGTCGGATGGCAGGTCCGGGAAGAGTGTGCGCATCTGGTCGGGCGTAAGCACTGAATCAAGCCGCGCATTGCGCAATTCCTGGCGCCAGTTCCCGGAAAGCTGGATTGCCATCATCTTTCCCCAGAGAACCGAATCCGATGGTTCCCAGGGCTCTGGTTCGATACCCAGCAATGCCATTTCCAGTGGAAGAGGGGACGAGCCCTGCTGGAGAAAGGCGTTTACGCCATCGGCATAAGCCTGCAGCAGTGAAAGGGTATCCTGCTCCAGGTACGTGATTGCCCTGTCGGACTGACGGCCGAAACCGAGTGTGCGCATCAGGCGATCACTTGCCACTCCGGCCTTGCCAATGACCTCGGACAGTTGACCTCTGCCGATCCGCCTCATCAGTTCCATCTGGGTGAGGCGTTCCTGAGCATGGACATAACCCAGACCGTAGGCGCCATCTTCCAGGTTTTGAGCCTGGATTGTGACCAACCCATTCGAATCGCGCAGGATATCCACCGGGGCGGAAAGTCCAGCTGTTTCCACATCCCCCTTTGTGTTCGGGAGTGAGGCGTACATCCAGGCAGCGCTCAGAGTTACCACCAGCACGACGGCCGTCGCCAATCCGCAAATGAGATACAGCAGCCAGCGAAGCAATCGAATCATGAAGAGGGTCCAGGATTTGGGATCAGGGTGTTCGATACCAGGTGTCTGTTAACGCATAGCCTTCAGGAAAGGGATCATCCGGGTCGAGACCATAGTGATGCAGGCCCGTTATCCAGGCACGTCCTTTCAGGCTCGGCACAACGCAAACCGTCCCATCTTCAAGCTTGCTGATGGCCTCAATACGGCAGAGGAACCTTGTATCCAGGATGGAACGCGATATGAAACTCTCGCCCGCGCGAATTTCCCCGCGCGCCGAAAGTGCGGCCAGCCACGCAGACGTTCCAGTGCCGCAGGGCGAGCGGTCCAGCTTACCCGGTGAAATGACCACCGTATTTCGGCCTTCGCAGGTTCCATCGGCATTGCGAGTTAGGGGGTCCGTGAACTGAACGAAACTGATGTTTCGTATTGAGGGATTGTCCGGGTGAATTACCGGGTGTTGAGCGATTGCTGCCGCTTTTATGGCCTCGCCAACCTCGACCAGTTTCCTGGCATTCTCGCGGGTGAGTTCCAGACCCAGGCTGGCAGCATCTACAATAGCAAAGAAGGCACCACCATAGGCAATATCGAGCTTGATCGATCCCAAGCCCGGTACTTCACAACTGGCATCGAGCTTGACCACAAAGCTGGGAATGTTGGTGGTTTGTACGCTTTTGCATTTCCCATCCGTGCATTCCGCCTCGACCGCGATAATGCCACCGGGCGTGTCAAGCTTCAGGTGTGTCACGGGTTCCTTCATCGCCACCATGCCTGTTTCCAGCAAGACCGTTGCAACGCAGATGGAATTCGACCCCGACATGGGGGGATAGTCCGTTGGCTCCATGATGATGAATCCAGCCTGCGTTCCGGGACTGCGTGGAGGAACCAGCAAGTTGCAGTGAACGAATACGCCACCGCGCGGCTCCTGGATTAAAAAGCGTCTGAGTTCGTCACCCTGCTCTTCGAGGTAGGTTTTCTGCTCAAAGAGTGTGTTGCCTGGCGGGGGCAGTACTCCGCCGGTAATGACACGGCCGACTTCGCCCTCTGCATGGCAGCCCACAACCGAAACGCTGCGTGACCATTTCATGGATATTCCTCCCCGTCAGGTCCCATGGCTGGCGCACAGGACGAAGTTGTTTGCTATACAGTCAAGACAGGGCTTTAGCAGCCTGTTTTGACGGATTACATATCAGTCTGTTGGGGCAATGTCTGACATGCAATAGGGAGTTGAGCTTATGGCCAGACCCGGAAACAGCACGTCGTTTTTCGAGCGGGCCTGGGAGCGTCTGTCGCGCAACTGGAAAGAGATCGCCTTTTCCGGAACCAAGGGGGTGAGCCTTGATCTTGCGAAGGGTGGAAAGTCCGATCTCAACCTACTCAAGAAGCACTTCATGGCATGTCTCGAGGCGCGGGGCGGTGAGGTTTCGGCGCGTGCCCAAGCCGCTGAGTTGGGGCGTCTGTATCTTCATCAGGGTGCGGATGGTCGTGGAACCTTTCTGAAAACATTGGCCCAGGATTTTGGCCCCAATCAGGATGCGGTTCAGGGAGCGCTAGAAAAACTTCAAGCCAACCCTGAAGGCAGCAAGAATCACTATGCAGCCGAGCGCGAACTGATAAGTGCTCTTACACCCGATAGCATAAGAATTCTCAAACTCTTCAGCAGCCTTCCAAACGGCGTCAAGTTTCTGGTTGATCTCAGAGCGGACTTGCTGAACCTGAACGAGCAGGATCCAGCGACAGAGGCGTTGAGTGCGCATTTGAAAGACCTGTTGTCATCCTGGTTCGATCCGGGTTTTCTGGACCTGGAACGCATTACCTGGAAATCCAGTGCAGCCCTGCTTGAAAAGTTGATTGCCTACGAAGCGGTGCACGAGATTCGTTCATGGGATGACCTGCGCAACCGACTGGATTCGGATAGGCGATGCTATGCCCTTTTCCATCCGAGAATGCCGGAAGAGCCCTTGGCATTTGTAGAGGTTGCTCTGGGAGATGGCTTTGCCGGCAGCATCCAGCATTTACTTGATGAGTCGGCGCCAGCCTTCGATACGGCCAAGGCAGATACGGCAATCTTCTATTCAATCTCCAATACACAGAAAGGGTTACAGGGTATTGCTTTCGGTGAATACCTGATCAAATTGGTTGTCCAGAGACTCAAAACCGAAATCCCCCAAGTGCGTCGTTATGCTACCCTGTCTCCGGTTCCGGGCTTTTTGCGCTGGGTCAATGCCCTGACGGATGAGCGACTTGAGTCATTCCTGTCTGCCGATCACCGCAAGGCACTGCGCGAAAGCGGCAACAGAAAAACCGCGGCTACGGCATTGCAAGAACTGGTCCGCAAGCCTGAAGTCTTATTGGAGTCAGAAGACTCGGAACGTTTTAAGGAGCCATTGCTGACTCTGGCTGCCTGCTATTTCCAGGAAAAGAGAGAGGATGGACAGCCGATTGATCCTGTGGCGCGCTTCCACCTGCGGAATGGTGCCCGGTTGGAGCGGATCAATTGGTTGGGGGACAGCTCTGCCCGCGGTTTGAAGCAATCCTTGGGTATTATGGTCAACTATGGATACCGCCCGGAGGAACTGGACAAGAACCATGAAGCCTACATGAAGGACGGGCGAATTGCTCTAGCTTCAGACGTGAAGTCACTTCTTAGGAAGGCGCGGTAAAATACTGAATGGTAAATGAAAGTAAATGTATCACGCGCTGGGTACAAGGCCTATCCTCCCAGGGTTTTCATCGCATGGCCTATTATCAAAGGCAGTCCACGACCAACGGGCGCATGGTTGTTTGCGCCCATGGGTTGACACGAACGGGGCGGGATTTCGACTTGCTCGCCGATGCCTTCCTTAAGGAGGGCTGGTCCACTGTCTGTCCGGATGTGGTTGGTCGGGGCAGAAGTGATTGGCTATCCGACCCCTCCAACTACGATATGGCGCAATACCTTTCAGATATGGTGGCCCTTCTGGCGCGCCTGGACCATTCAGAAGTCGACTGGATTGGCACTTCCATGGGGGGCTTGCTGGGCATGCTGCTTGCCGCGCAGCCAGGTACGCCCATCCGCCGCCTGGTCCTCAACGACATCGGTCCATTCATCTCCTCACAAGCACTGGGGGGCATCGCAGAGTATCTGGGACATGTCGGTCCATGGCCGGACCTGGTGTCTGTCGAACAGCATTTGCGCCGGGTGCATGCTGGCTTTGGAACCCTGAGTGATGAACAGTGGCGACATCTTGCAGAAGTCTCGACCCGGCAAGGTTCAGACGGACAGTTCTATCTGCACTACGATCCCGCCATCGCTGAGCCTTTCGCGCAATCGGTCGCGCAGGACATCGATCTCTGGGATCTATGGGAGCGTATTGCCTGTCCAACATTTGTCCTGCGAGGGGCTGAATCCACCCTGTTGACACCGGACACGCTCACCAAGATGCAAACAAGAGGACCAAGTGTGACCTCGATGACCATTCCGCAGTGTGGCCATGCGCCGTCTCTCATGCAGGCAGCGCAGATTCAGGCTATCGCCGATTGGCTGAGGGAGTGACGAGACCATAAAACCTGGTCGACCTCCTATCGACAGAATCTCCAGCGGCCCATGTCAAAGTGGAAGTGATCGTGATGATGGCGGTCCCCGTCAGGACCGATGACGCCCTGGAACAATTGACATGCACCCTGGTGGACTTCGCGAAGGAAGGCCTCCTTGCTGCCGCCTGCATTCCAGTCATCCCGGACAGTAATCGATTGACCGTCCTGTAGCTTGAAGCCTGCTATGTCTATGGCATTGGCCTGGGCATGTTCGCTGCGTGAGCCCGCTTGACGATTGTTGCGGTTGCGGCAGGCATAGGTTCCCCAATGGCTGATCCCTGCCACCGTTTGCCCGAAATGCCGCTCGGCAGCCGGTTGAAGGACCTTTTCCTCGAAAACAGAGAATGTGGCTGCCAGCTTGCAGCTGGACTGGAATTTCCGATTCAGGCTGACTGAAGTGCGTTCGACTTGGACGCCATTGGAAATGCCGCAACCACCTTCAAGCGGGCTGTGATCCAACAGCTTTCCCTCAAGGTGGCTGAGGGAAAAGGCTGCCCTGCAAACCTGATCGTTCTGTGCAAGTTCCGCAATGGTCACACCGTTGAAGCGTTCGGTGCTTACAGGTGGCATGTCGCGCGCTGGCTCACGTTGTGGTCCGGCGCAGGATGCCAACACCAATGCGCTCATGATGGCCAGATGGCGAAAATAAAGCCGCTTACCCAGGAACCCCTCCCAAAAAGATCATGCTCTAAGTGGCTTTTGAAGATCCTTCTCAAATCTGCTTTGTTTTGAGGAGTCGGTGCAAGCTGTAATGCTTGTTTTCAATCCACACAGGTCAGGAGCATCCATGAGTCAGAGCAAGATTACTCTGGAAGAGGTCGACGAGATCTCTGCTGGTTTAAGCTGGGTTACCCAACTGGGCCTGAAAGTCGAGGAAGTGGGGGAAGGCCATGCGCGTTTGCGCCTTCCCGGATCCGAGGATCTTCTGAGGCCTGGAGGAACGATCAGTGGGCCTTCCATGATGACTCTGGCCGATTATGCCATGTATATTGCTGTGCTTGGCGCGATCGGGCGAGTGGAATTGGCCGTGACGACGAACCTCAACATCAATTTTCTGCGTAAACCCGAGGTCGGGGATATCCTTGCCGACTGCCGGCTGTTGAAGTGCGGCAAACGCCTTGCTTATGGCGAAGTGATCCTGACCAGTGAGGCGCTTGGTCAGGATGAGATCGTCGCGCACTGCACGGCCACCTACTCGATTCCGCCCCAGCGGTGAATGCCGCCAATTTTGGCTGTCCTGCGCTCAAGCTCGTCCGGCATCTGCTTGTGATGCTTTTATGCCTTCCTGTCTGCAGCTGTTGGTCCCTTCGCTGTTAAGACCCATCTCTGTTCATGAAGAAAACAGCAGTCAAGATCGGCCCTGACGGTCAGATCCATGGAACGAGAATGGAGCGCAAGATGAGTGAAAGCACGAAGGTACTTTTTGTCGTCACATCGAATGACAAGCTGGGGGGTACAGGCAAGCCCACCGGCTTTCATTTCGAGGAACTCTCGACGCCCTACTACCTGCTGCAGGATGCGGGTTACCAGGTCGAGATCGCATCGATTCAGGCTGGCAAGGCTCCGATTGATCCAGGTAGCCAGAAGGAGAGGGGGCAGAATGCCGCCTCTGTCGAACGCTTTCTGGATGACCAGGAAGCCATGAAGAAGATTGATGACACCAAGGCCATCGGGAGTGTGAAGGCATACGATTATGCGGCCATCTACCTGCCCGGTGGTCATGGAACGATGTGGGATCTACCCGATAACAAGACCTTGGGGCACCTTCTGGCAGAAGGTTTCGAGCAGGGGCGTGTGATCGCCTCTATATGCCATGGTGCGGCCGGCCTGTTGGCAGCTAGGCTTTCGGATGGTGCGGCCTTGGTAAAGGGGCGTGAAGTAAACTGCTTCACTGACTCAGAAGAACGTGCCGTTGAACTGGACGAGGTTGTGCCCTTCCTTCTGGAAAGCCGGTTGCGTGAACAGGGGGCCAATTTCAGGGGCGCAGACGATTTCAAGCCGATTGTGGTGAAGGATGGCAATCTCCTGACGGGTCAGAACCCGCCGTCTGCCGAGCCTCTCGGGCGTCAACTGGTTGATATGCTGAATGCGGCACGCAACCAGGCAGCCGAATAGCTCCTGGACACTTTTGCTTGACCCACCGGCCACTGCCGCAACCCAGCAGAGGTTGGTGGGTCAAGTTTTGAGGTATTATAATACCACTATTGTAACCTTCATGTTTTTGTGGCGTTTTTGGAATTGACAAAGCCCGGAAGTGCACTTAGAAGCCGCATTCGCAAGACAGGCGCGGCCTGTTGCATGATTATCCATCCAGTCCATCAACGAAGGCTGCCATGAAGACCTACTCTGCCAAACCGGCCGAGGTCGAAAAGAAGTGGTTTGTGATCGACGCTGAAGACATTGTCCTGGGGCGGCTTGCAAGCCGTGTGGCCAATATTCTTCGCGGCAAGCACAAGGCGATCTACACACCACACGTCGACACCGGCGACCATGTTATCGTCATCAATGCCGAGAAGGTAAAACTTACCGGCAGGAAATACAGCGACCGCCGCTTCTATTGGCATACCGGCCATCCGGGCGGGATTAAGGATCGCACCATGGGAGAGACCCTGGAAGGGCGCTTTCCGGAGCGCGTGATCTACAAGGCGGTTGAGCGCATGGTTCCAAGTGGACCGCTCGGTCGCGAGCAGCTTCGCAAGCTGCGTGTCTATGCCGGAACCGAGCATCCCCACGAGGCCCAGCAGCCAGAAGTGCTCGACATTGCGGCGATGAATTCCAAGAACAAGAGGGTCTGATCCCATGGCTGAAGAAACCCAGACCTTGACCTCACTGGATCAATTGAGCGAAGGCGCTCCTGCAGCCGTGGAAGAGGTTCAGGCCGAGCCGAAGATTGATGCTCAGGGCCGTTCCTATGCTACTGGCCGACGCAAGAATGCGATTGCCCGTGTATGGATCAAGCCGGGCACCGGCAAGATCACGGTCAACAAGCGCCCCGTGGAAACTTATTTCGCACGTCCGGTCCTGCGCATGCTCCTGAATCAGCCTTTCCAGGTGACGGATCGCTTGGGGCAGTTCGATGTGGTCTGCACAGTTGTTGGTGGTGGCCTTTCCGGTCAAGCAGGTGCTGTGCGCCACGGTATTTCCCGGGCCCTGACCTACTACGAACCCGGGCTGCGTGGCATACTGAAGCAGGGTGGCTTCCTGACCCGTGACAGTCGTGAGGTCGAGCGCAAAAAGTACGGCCGTGCCAAGGCACGCCGCAGCTTCCAGTTCTCCAAGCGCTGAGGCCGTCCCGTTCCGGCTGTTGCCGGAAACAAGCGGAACACGAAAGGGCGGCCCCAAGTGGCCGCTCTTTTTCATTCACAGATAAGAGCAGGACCATAATATCATGAGGGATATTGTTCGTGCCGGCATCCTGGGCGCCAGTGGGTACACAGGTGCCGATCTGGTTCGCCTGCTGTCTACGCATACGGGCGTCTCCATTGACCTGATGACCGCCAATTCCCACGCCGGGAAGCCCATGGCCGAAGTCTACCCCCACCTTGGAGGCCTGGACCTACCAGACCTGGTCAAGTGGGAGGATGCCGACTGGAGCAACCTGGACGTGGTCTTCTGCGGCTTGCCGCATGGCACGACACAGGACATCATTGCCACGCTTCCTGATAAGGTGAAGGTCGTCGACCTGTCCGCCGATTTCCGTCTGAGAAATCCCGAGACCTATGCCGAATGGTATGGACACGAACACCGTGCACCGCATCTCCAGGATTCTGCCGTCTATGGCTTGAGTGAGTTGAACCGGGAAGACATCCATCGTGCCCGGCTGGTCGCGTGCCCCGGTTGCTACCCGACGGCCGTGCTGCTGGCCCTTGTGCCTTTGGCGCAAAGGCGTGCAATACGTTCCGAAGACCTGATCGTCGATGCCAAGTCCGGAGCGACCGGGGCCGGTCGCGCGGTCAAGGAAGCCACCCTGTTTTGTGAAGTGGCGGAGGGATTGCATCCCTACAGCGTCTCCAGGCATCGCCATTCTCCCGAAATCGAACAGGAGGTGGGGGCGGCATTCGGAACTGCCGTGAACGTGAACTTCACGCCACATCTGGTTCCGATGAACCGGGGGGAACTGGTCACCTGTTATGTGAAGCTGGAAGAGGGGATAAAGGTTTCCGACCTACGGGCCGCGCTGGACGAACAGTATCGTGACGAACCCTTCGTTCGTGTCCTTCCGGAAGGCGCCGTGCCAGCAACGCGCCATGTGCGGGGATCGAACTTCTGCTTGATCGGTGTATTTGCCGACCGCATTCCGGGACGTGCCATTGTCATTGCCACGATCGACAATCTGGTGAAGGGTTCCAGCGGGCAGGCGATCCAGAACATGAACCTGATGTTTGGTTTGCCGGAGAGCATGGGCCTGGAGCAGCAGCCACTGTTCCCCTGACCTGATTTTATTGCTTGTGAAAAGGATGGAGTGATCAATGGCAACCATCATCCCTTATAGGGGCATGAGTCCCCGTATAGACCCCGATGCTTTCGTTGCAGAGACCGCGGTTATCATTGGAGATGTCGAAATCGGTCCTGGTTCGTCCATTTGGTATGGCTGCGTCCTGCGGGGTGACGTCAATGCCATTCGTGTGGGGCGCAATACGAACGTGCAGGACGGCACGATCGTTCACTGCAACCATGATCCGGATGGCGATTACCGGCAAACCGGCGGCGGCATGCCAACGCATATCGGGGACAATATCACCATTGGCCACATGGCCCTGATCCATGCCTGCAAGCTGGAGAGTGACTGCTTCATTGGCATGCGTTCAGTTGTCATGGATGATGCCGTGGTGGAAAGCCACGCCATGGTTGCCGCCGGTGCCGTCGTGACGCCAGGCAAGCGCGTTCCGGCCAACGAGTTGTGGGCTGGGACACCTGCCAAACTCCAGCGCCAATTGCGTAAGGAGGAACTGGAGTATTTCGGCTATTCGGCCGATCAGTACGCCAAACTTGCCGCGAGTTATCGCACCTGA
This sequence comes from Fodinicurvata sediminis DSM 21159, assembly GCF_000420625.1. Lineage (NCBI taxonomy): Bacteria > Pseudomonadati > Pseudomonadota > Alphaproteobacteria > Rhodospirillales > Rhodovibrionaceae > Fodinicurvata > Fodinicurvata sediminis. The sequence goes on from NZ_ATVH01000011.1 coordinate 104,043, forward strand.
TTTCATGCACTCGTTAACCGATTGCAAAGACCTGACGCCCTATAATCGGTCGAATAGGAAGATCCAACCGGGTGTCAGGTATGACAGAGGTCAAGGAACGTACGGCAAGAACGATCGCAGCCGATGGATTGGCTGCTCACAAGAGTGAGTTTCTGGCGGACGGGCTGGACGAAATCACGGCCATCGTCCGCGAAATTGGCAAGGTGAATGGCGGTGAGGGATCTCTGCGATCCGTTCTTGAACGTGCTCACCGTCTATCACTCGACCTGAAGGGCAGAGCGGGTAGCCTGAACCTTTCGCTGCTGAGCATTGCTGCGCATCGTCTGGAAGATTACCTGGAAGCCGTGGACGAGCCCTACGAACGGCATCTCAACGATATCGAGATCTATCTGGACGTCCTCACGGAACTTTTGGAAAACCAGGGCATTGGAGGGGAAAGTGCGGCGCATCTTGTTCGCCGCCTGCCACCGCGGCGTGGCTTTGATGCCGAAAACATTGCCGTTTGCGAGATCGAGGTTCTGCTCGTCATGGATCGCGGGGTTGTGCGGCGCATGATCGAGCGCGAAATTGCTGAATGCGGTTATCGCGTCACAGCCGTATCGACACCTTTCCAGGCCCTGGAGATGATCGTCAGAACCCAGCCCGACCTCGTGATCCTTTCGGCCGTTCTGGCGGATCTTACAGGTGTGGACCTGGCCGCTGGCCTGAAGGCAATGCCGCAGACTCGCAACACCGGAATGGCCTTGATCACTTCGTATGATCGAGATCACGAAAGTCTGAAGTACCTGCCGCCGACAGTCCCGATCATACGCAAGGGCAATTCCTTTGCGGATGATCTGACCACAGCACTGAGCGATCAGTTCATTATCTAAGCAAGTTCAGGCATCACGGTGCGCCCAGACTGCCCACAAGGGAGCCAAAGGGTCCGAGCCTTTCTCCTATGGCTTGCCAGTCCGTTGCCTGCTTGTCTTTCAGAATGTCGGGCAATGGGCGCTGGTCCACCTGTATGTCAGCCAGAAGTTCGTTGCGCGTGATCGTGCCACTGTCATCCTCGTCATAACTCTGGATCAGGTCATCCAGATCCAGGGAATTGGCAATGGAGCGCGCGATGGACAACTTTGTCCTGTCTTTCCCCGACAAGCCATCCGCCTTCCATTCCGCCCAGGCATTCATGTCAGAACGCAGGTCCTTCAGTTCTATCCTGTCCAGCTGATCATCACCGTTCCGGTCCGCATAATTCCAGCCATGATCTATGCATTCCTCGGCCGGGGCTTCTTCGCAGAGCCATCCGCCCGTTTGGACCATTTCATCGAAAGCGATCGGGTCATTTGCAAAGGCCACGAAAGGCAGGAAAGTGGCCAGAGTAAAAGCCATACTGGTGCCCAGGGGACGCCAGTATGGCCAGCAGTTAATGTGCCTTGACGCGAACATAGGATCCTGGTGCCTCCTCAATGGGCTTCAGCTTTCCGTCGCCTGGTTTCCGCGCAGGCGTTTTCTTCGGGCCACTCTTGCGTGCTATCCACCTGTACCATTCCGGCCACCAGGACCCCGGATGCTCCTCGGCATTCTTCAGCCAGGTGTCCGGGTCCTTGGGATTGCGGCTGTTGGTCCAGTAACAGTACTTTCCGGAAGACGGCGGATTTATGACACCAGCAATGTGTCCTGAAGCGGCCAGAACGAATTTGACCGATCCCTTGGCATACTGGGTCAGGGCATAGGTGCCTTTCCAAGGGGCAATGTGGTCCTCTTTCGCAGACAGCATGAAACTGGGTGTCTCGATCTTGCGCAGGTCGATGGGTACCCCCTTCAATGTAATGCCCCCCGGCTCGATCAGCTTATTCTCCTGGTACATGCGTCGCAGGTAGAAGGAATGCATGGCTGCCGGCATGCGCGTTGAGTCGCTGTTCCAGTACAAGAGGTCGAAGGGGAAGGGATCCTTGCCAAGCAGGTAGTTGTTCACGACGAACGACCATATCAGGTCATTGGCGCGCAACATGTTGAAGGTGGTCGCCATGGCAGAGCCTTCCAGGTAGCCCTGCTTTTCCATCTTCTCTTCCAGCGCACTGATTTGGGTTTCGTCTATGAATACACCCAATTCACCGGCTTCCGAAAAGTCGGTCATGGCCGTGAAGAAAGTAGCCGACTTGATATGCGCTGGGTCGGGTCCGGGATCCTGAGGCTTCTTTGCATAAAGATAGGCAAGGGCGGACGCGAGCATGGTTCCTCCCAAGCAATAGCCGATGACATTCACATCCTGTTCGCCAGTTGCCTGGGTAACTGCATCATACGCTTCGAAGAAGCCTTGGCTCATGTAGTCCTCGAAGCTCTTCTGCGCCAGCTTCTCGTCAGGATTGACCCATGAGATAACGAATACGGTCAGACCTTGTTCCGTGGCCCACTTCACGAAGGAATTCTTCTCGCGCAGGTCTAGGATATAGTACTTGTTGATCCAGGGTGGGATGATCAGGAGCGGCACCTTGTGGACAGTCTCGGTCGTCGGCTCGTATTGGATCAGCTGCATCAATTCGTTCTGGTAGACGACTTTCCCTGGCGTGATGGCTATGTTGTCGCCCACTTCGAAGGCATCGTGGTCGGTCATGCTGATCTTCAGCTGGCCTTTGCCGCGTTCCAGGTCGTCCAGCAGGTTCTGCAGTCCGTTCACAAGATTCTCGCCGCCGCTTTCCAGTGTGGCGCGCAGCACCTGGGGATTTGTCATCAGGAAGTTGCTTGGAGCCAGGGCGTCGACAAACTGCTTTGTGTAGAAATCGACTTTCTGGACTGTCTTGTCATCGAGTCCCTCGACCTCACGGACCTGATCCTGGATCCAGCGCGCGGTGAGCAGATAGGACTGCTTGATGAAATCGAAGAGCTGGTTGTCCTCCCATGCTTCATCCTTGAAACGCCTGTCTCCCCGCTCGGGGGTCACAATCGGCTCGCTTTCCTGACCCATCATTCTCTGGGCCGTGACATGCCAAAGCTGCATATACTGCTGCCAGAGTTCCATCTGCGCTTCGGCAAGCTTGCCAGGATCCGACATCATGCGTGCTGTCATGTCGAAGAAGGCTTGGCCAATGTTTAGCGGATCGATCTGAGAGTTTGGTGTCTGTTCAGCCTGACGCTGCAGGAAATCGTTCACCAGTTTGCTGCTGCGCTCGGCAATCTCTGCCATGTTTTTGTTCATCTCTATCGGATCGGGTAGCTTGACCTGATCCTCCGTCTGTTCGGTCATGCTGTGGCCTCCTTGATCGTTACCGGATTACCTGAGCCATAAATGTGTACGAGTAGGCGCCAAGGCCAGGAATGATTTTTGCGACTCACCTTGCTCTTACCTGTTCATCAGGGTAACAAATTCCTAAGGTTTTGCAGGCGCCCGCAAAGAACAGGAGCTGACATGCGTCGAGACAATGCAGATTCCCTGACGCAGGGCCTTTCAGTCAGGATGCCGACTATCCTGGCCGGGACTTTCTTCAAAAAGCTGCCCTTGTTTGCAAGCCTGCCACTTCTTGTAGCCTGCAACAGTCTTGAACCCACTTACAACGAGTTCTTCGGGGAAGAGCCCATGCCGGAAAGGGTTCAAGTCGATGAACAGGAACTTGAAGGCGGCAGTACGCCAAACCTGTCGACAGTTCCCATGCAACGTCCCTCGCCAACACCCGCGGAGGAGCGTGAACGTCTGCGGCGCAGCCTGCAGGACGACCACAGTCGCACCACCCAACAGCAGCAAGAGCCGGCCGAGGAACTGGATGCCCCCAGCGGTGAACGTACTGATGGTGACGACCGTACATCACTGCTGGATGAAACGGCGCAGAGCTACCTGGCTATTGCGACAGAAAATGAAGGGGCTTTGTTCACCGGTCTGCAGTTGGCCCAGATCACGATCAACCAGGATGTTGTCTCTGACAGCGGGACTTACAACCCTTCCTATTCTGCCGGGAATAGGGAACTGGCCGGCGTGATCTACTTCCGGCATGGTTCGAATGCCTTGGACAGTCGCGACAGGGGAATCATTTCCGAGATTGCGCGTGTTGCAGAACGTCGGGGCGCAAGTGTCCAGGTGGTTGGCCATGCCTCGGCACATACTCCGACCATGGATCAGGAGCGTTTTGAACGCGTTAACCAGGCCATGTCCCGACAGCGAGCTGAAGCTGTGGTTGATGCCTTGCGGCAGGCAGGCCTGGAACAGGGGCGTATACGGATGGAGGCGCTGGGTGTGAGCGGGCGCGTTTATGCGGAATTCATGCCGACCGGTGAAGCCGGCAACAGAAGGGTGGAGATTTTCCTTCTGTATTGAGAAAAGGGCGGACCATCTCCTTCTGGCGTAAACGGTGTCTTGTATGTGATCCCTGCCGACGGTCGGGAGTCACCCTTGGTACATTGCGTCAGTATCAGACGATTTATGAATTTAGAGCGCGAAAGTTGGTATTGTGACAACATCACTGAAACTCGGTATTGCAGGTTTGGGGACTGTCGGCAGCGGCGTGGTCCGGCTTATCGAAGAGAACGGATCGCTTCTTGCGGAACGCACGGGCCGCCCCTTGGTCGTTTCGGCTGTATCCGCACGTGACCGGCGTAAGGAGCGCGGTCTGAACCTTGAAGGCGTGCGCTGGTACGAGGATTCGCTGGCCATGGCGGCCGATGCGGAACTGGATATCATCGTCGAACTCATTGGCGGTTCTGATGGCGTGGCTCTCGATCTTGTGAAAACGGCACTGGACCAGGGAAAATCGGTCGTGACGGCGAACAAGGCCATGATGGCGCATCATGGAACCGAGTTGGCTCGGCTGGCTGAAAGCAAGGGCGTGGTGCTTTCTTATGAAGCAGCAGTTGCCGGGGGTATACCCGCGATCAAGGTCCTGCGGGAAGGCTTGGCCGCAAATCAGTTCGTGCGGATCCACGGTATCCTGAATGGAACCTGCAACTACATTCTCAGCACCATGCGCGACACGGGGCGCGAATTCGGGGAAGTGCTCGCGGAGGCTCAGAAATTGGGCTATGCCGAGGCTGATCCTAGCTTTGACATTGACGGTGTTGACGCGGCCCACAAACTGGCCTTGCTGACGGCATTGGCTTTCGGCACTGAGGTGGATTTCGATTCGATCCTGATGGAGGGTATCCGCAACATTTCCTCCATGGACATTGCCTATGCCGAAGAACTTGGTTATCGCATAAAGCTTCTGGGAATGGCGCGCCGCAAGAATGGTCAGATCGAGCAGCGGGTTCATCCCTGCATGGTTCCCTTGGACAATCCCCTGTCACGCGTTGACGGGGTCTACAATGCCGTGTTGGCAGAGGGCGATTTTTCCGGCCCAATCATGATCGAGGGAGCTGGAGCTGGCGAAAGCCCGACCGCGTCTGCCGTTGTGGCAGATCTGATGGACATTGCACGCGGGCTGAAACTGCCGCCCTTCGCGGTTGCGGCCGACAGGCTGGAGCGGGCAGAACCATTGGAGAGTGAGGCGCATTTCGGCGCCTATTTCCTGCGCCTTCTGGTGGTCGATAAACCGGGGGTCATTGCGGATGTTGCAACGGCCCTGCGTGACGAGGAAATATCTGTCGAGGCGCTCCTTCAGCGCGGGCGTGCTCCCGGAGAGGCCGTCCCCCTTGTTATCGTTACGCACGAGACAGGGGAGGCACAGGTTCTGCGTACCTTGCGCCGCATTGAAGAGTTGGACAGCTGCCTTCAGGAACCGCGTTTCATCCGCATCGAAAACAGCTGATGACATCAGAGAATAGTTGAGCCCCGGGGGAATGGAAAATGTCTGAGACGGATAGCAAGAGCGTAATGGACCGAAATCTCGCCCTCGAGGTCGTTCGGGTCACGGAGTTGGCCGCTCTGGCCGCATCGAAGCTGATGGGGCGTGGAGATGAAAAAGCAGCCGACATGCAAGCGGTGAACGCCATGCGGGCCGGTCTGAATTCCATGACCATCGATGGAACGGTGGTGATTGGTGAGGGCGAACGCGACGAAGCTCCCATGCTCTATATTGGTGAAAAGGTGGGGGCAGGCGGGCCACGAGTCGATATTGCCTTGGATCCGCTCGAGGGCACGACAATAACGGCCAAGGGAGGGCCCAACGCCCTGACGGTTGTTGCCATGGCGGAAGAGGGCGGCTTTCTGAATGCGCCGGACGTCTATATGGACAAGATTGCCGTTGGCGGAGGCCTGCCGGAGGACCTGGTGGACCTGGATGCCACGCCGGCCGAGAACCTGAAGGAACTGGCCAAGGCCAAGCAGATGGATGTGGACGACCTTGTGGTTTGCATTCTTGACCGGCCTCGCCACAGCGAACTGATTGCGAAAGTCCGCGAAGCGGGGGCGCGAATCATGCTGATCGGAGATGGCGATGTCTCCGGCGTAATAGCCACCAGCCAGGCCGAAAGCGGTGTGGATGCCTATATGGGCAGCGGAGGTGCTCCGGAGGGGGTTCTGGCCGCAGCGGCCCTGCGTTGTATCGGCGGACAGTTTCAGGGACGCCTGACGTTCCGCAATGACGACGAGCGCGCGCGCGCAAAACGCTGGGGCATTACCGACATGGATCGCAAGTACAACCTTGATGATCTTGCTGGCGGGGAAGTCATGTTTGCGGCGACAGGTGTTACCGATGGGTCCATGCTACGCGGTGTGCGCCGCCAACCCGGTGGCGCGATTACGCACTCCTTGGTCATGCGTTCCAAGAGTGGAACCATCCGTTTTGTTGAAACGCGTCACAATTTCACCCGCAAGACCTGGTACGAGACAATGGCTGGACTCTGACACTAAACGAGGCGACGTTGCAGGAAACGGAAAGTGAATGCTTACTGGGCGTGGAGCGTTCCTGTACCGGAAAGCGCTGGCTTCTACGAACCTGCGACGAGCGTCTGTCATTGGCTTTAAGCCAGCGGCTGGGGTTGCCTGACACCATCGGACGGATACTCTCCTCGCGTGGTGTCGATATGGATCAGGCAGAAAGCTTTCTATCGCCCACACTCAAGGAATTGATTCCGGATCCACTCTGCCTGAAGGATATGGACAAGGCGGTCGATGTCCTCGCTTTGGCCATTGAGAAGCAACGTCCACTTGCGGTTTTCGGCGATTATGATGTCGATGGCGCAACTTCGAGCTCCTTGCTGAAGCTGTTCCTCCAGGCCATTGGGGTTCCTCTAGAGGTTTATATTCCCGATCGGATTCGCGAGGGGTATGGTCCGAATCCGGCTGCCATGCATGCCTTGGCCAGCAAGGGCATAGAGCTTCTGGTAACGGTTGACTGCGGTATATCGGCTCATGATGCCTTGCAGACGGCGTCGGAGCAGGGACTCGATGTGATCGTTGTTGATCATCACGTGGCTGAAACCAGATTGCCCCCCGCTCAGGCCGTGGTGAATCCGAATCGCCTGGATGACGAGAGTGGACTGGGGCATCTGGCAGCTGTAGGGGTGACTTTTCTGTTGCTGGTTGCCCTGAACAGGGCTTTGAGAGAGCGCAACTGGTATGCAGACCAGGGGGTTCGTGAACCAAATCTGATGCAACTTCTGGATCTTGTTGCTCTTGGGACTGTCTGTGATGTTGTTCCTCTGATTGGTCTGAACAGGGCTTTCGTCACACAGGGACTCAAGGTCCTGGCGCAACGAAGAAATCACGGTCTGCAGGCGCTTTCGGATGTCTCTCGTGTGGATGAAATGCCCAGTGCCTATCATCTGGGATTCATCCTCGGGCCGCGCGTCAATGCGGGGGGGCGCGTTGGAGAGGCTGCGTTGGGGACTGAACTTCTGACGTCTCTCGATACAGGAACGGCTCGTGAGCTGGCACAGCGCCTGGATGAGTACAACAATGAACGCCGCGAAATTGAGGCCGAAGTTCTTGAACAGGCAATTCAGCAGGTGGAAGGGCAGGACGGGCCTGGAGATCTAGTGATCGCTGTGGGGCAGGGTTGGCATCCCGGCGTTATCGGGATCGTCGCCAGCCGGCTGAAAGAGCGGTTTGATCGTCCTTCCATCGTCATATCGATCGATGATGAAGGTGTCGGCAAGGGCTCGGGGCGCTCGGTTCCCGGCGTCGATCTGGGGTCCGTGGTGTTGGCTGCCAGGCAGAAAGGGCTTCTGATCAATGGCGGCGGTCATGCAATGGCGGCTGGCTTGACGGTTGCGCAAGATCAGTTGCAAGCATTGCAGAATTTCATGAGCGAACGTGTCAGCCAGACTCTTTCAGGTTTGGCATATCAGCCAACGCTTCGCCTGGATGGCACTTTGCAGTACCAGGCCGGGCACTATGCTTTCTATCAATCCCTCGAGCGGTTGGCTCCATACGGCACAGGAAATCCGGAACCCAGATTTGCCGTACCAAATGTGCAGATTTTACGCTCAGATGTTGTCGGAGTTGATCATCTGCGTGTTTTTGCCCGTACCGAAACAGGGGAAAGGTTGAAGGGAATTGCTTTCCGTTCCGTGGGGCGTCCGCTTGGCGATCTGTTGCAGTCGGCGAAGGACTTCCCGATTCATCTTGCGGGTAAACTGCGTCGAGACAGCTGGGCAGGGCCTGAGGCCCTGCAACTGCATATTGAGGATGCAGCACGGATTGCGTTCTAGCGGATTTGTTCCCCGAGGTTTCGGGTCACCCTTCGAGTCCACGACATGAAAACATGGCCACACCTTTTCTGGCTTCTCGCTTTTCTGCTTCTCGCGCCCTTGATGGCAGCTGAGGAGTTGAATGCGACGCAACAGGTCGACCTGCAGCTTCTGCTGGCCGTGGATTCTTCGTCCAGTATCGATGCCAGGGAATTCGATTTGCAGATGCGGGGTTACGCCGAGGCCTTCCGCAGCAAGGAAGTGCAGAACGCGATTCGCGGGGTCGGTGATCTTGGTGTCGCTGTTGCGATGGTACACTGGGCCGGCGAGGACGAACAGGTTATCGCCCAGGACTGGCAGCTGCTCGTTGGGGCTGAGGATTCCGTGGCCTTTGCCGACCAGTTGGACCAGACTCCACGTTACGTTCGACGGGGCAGCACAGCCATCGGCAACATGTTTGCATTTGCACATGCCATGGTGAAGGCAGCGCCGTATGCAGGCCGGCGACAAGTGATCGATGTCTCAGGGGATGGTGAGTCCAATAAAGGGATACCGGTTGCGCGTGGGCGCGCCTCCCTACTTGAGCAGCGCATCACGATAAATGGATTGGCGATCCTCAATGAGGAGCCAGCGCTTGATATCTATTACCAGCAGCACGTCATTGGGGGGGCAGGCGCCTTCCTCATCTCGTCTCCTGGATTCGAAGAATTCGGGGATGCGATTCGGCAGAAGATTCTGCGTGAACTCGAAGGGGCACCGCTTTCCATGGATGAATCCGATGAGTCCGGTCCTCGTGTGCAATTCTCCCAGCACAAATGAGTAACTGGAGCAGGAAAAGGAAAAGAGCAGGAGTGAAAAATAATGAAAACGCTCCGCAGGGGGTTGCTTTTGCCTGCCTGTAAAGTTATCTCACCAACCGTCCACGGCGTCCCCATCGTCTAGCGGTCTAGGACATCAGCCTTTCACGCTGAAGACACGGGTTCGAGTCCCGTTGGGGACACCATTCCAATAAGTGCTTGATATCACTGCACTTTTTAGCTCTCAAGCGGCTACTGTACACCTAAATGTACACCTTAGCGTAGAGGGCTAAATGCACGTAACTCGGACGGAATCCGGCAGCTGGTTATTTCAGCGTCGGATTCCGCTCCCTCTTCAAATAATTCTCGGCAAATCACCGCTTCGGCTAGCTTTACCCGCCGTTAATGCGTCGCATGCAAAAAAGCTTGCGAGACGGCTTTCTGCCGTTTTCGACGAGCTTTGTGATGAGCTGATGGGTAGAAGAGGGGACATGGATAAAACCGAGGTTGAGCAGCTACGTGAAGAGATTCGGGCTGAGATGCGGTCATATTTACGCAAAGAACTGCGCGGAATTCTCGAGCGCTCCGGCGTCGATGTGTCTAAAGATTCTCCGGAATATCAAGATGTTATGGAAATGAGCGGTGAGATCGCTGCAAAGTCGGAAGACCGTTTCTATCAGCATTATAGCGAGATGCTCCGACGCCGACCTTATCGGATTCCGTTTCATATTCAGCAAGAACTCAGTGATCTGCGTCAGCCCGGCGCAGCGGAGCGGGCGCTATATGAAACACAGGAGAATATCAAGGCGATGCATGCAGGTCTTGTAGACCGCATGAAAGATGAAATTGCCGAGATTCCTGCGCCTTCTGGCGGCAGAGGGCAGGAAGAGAAAGAGTCTGTGCCGCTCCTTTCTGAAGCGCTTGAAGAGTATTATGCATATCAACGTGTGCAGCTTAATAACAGCAAGTATATTCGCTACGACGCTCCAAAAGCTTTGAGTGCTTTTCTAGAAATCTGCGGCGACCGCCCCCTTGATGATTATTATGTTGCGGATTTGCGTGAATATGTGAAAGCATTAGCGCATCTTCCGGCCAATTATCAGAAGATTCGTTCTTTTCGCGGCTTGAGCATTGCGGAAACATCGAAGAAGAATGCGTCAATGAAGAGGCCGTATCAGACGATTTCCACTTCTACGATAGGTCGTTCGTATAAGAATCCAGTGATCACGGCATTCAAGTATATGCTGCCGCAACATCGCTTGCCGCCAGTGTTCGACGGACTATCTGTCAGGCCGCCAAAATCGGCTCGGCAGTCGCCAAAACGCTCGGCCCTGACTCCGGCTGAGATCGTGCAAATCCTGTCATACACAGTCGATCACGCGAAGCGGCGGGACGATATGTGGATGATGATCTTAGGTGTCTTCACTGGCGCTCGGATCGGAGAATTGGCATATCTCCAACCGCGCGATCTCAAGCTCTCAGAAGAGGGTGGCAGCTATTATCTGTATCTGTCGACGCTGATTACAGTGCATGATTCCGAAGAAGAACGGCAGCTCAAGACGGCACAATCCGTGCGGCGGATCCCGATACATCAGACTCTCGTTGATGCGGGATTCATCGACATGGTGAAGCGGCGGAAGAAGTCGAACTGGCTGTTTCCACATCTGCATAAGCAGATCAAGGATCCAGCGGCCACAGCGAGCAAGCGAATGGCTCGCCTCCTTGATGGCGCAGGGATTCCAAAGGGTCAGCAGAAGGTCTTTCACTCATTACGGCACAGCGCGAAGGATTGGCTGCGTCAGCATCTCGATCGGCGCGATGTAGACGTGATTCTCGGACATGCCCATGAGAGCGTAGCCGAAGAGTATGGACCCGACGGGATTCCGGAAGACCGCATGCATCTCATGAGAGATGCGCCGCTTCCGAAGAAGATTGCCGAAGTCTGGCCACCACTGAAGCCGCTCAGGTGATCTTCGAGCCGCTATTGTTGGCTATGGTTCTGTGCTGCTGGCGGGCGGGATGAGTTCTAGTTCAAGGCCGTCCAACTCGTTCCTGAGCCTTTCGCAGCTCCAGTTACCTTCAACGGCTTGGGTAACTTTGTTCTGGTATTCTTTATAATTTTCACACAATTGCTTGAGCTCTGCTTGTCTTCCCGTATTTTTTGAATATATGCCAAGAGCCAAGATAAAAAGAGCTGTATAGTGATCATACCTGAGAGATTTGTATGATTTTGGTAGGCCACACTCGCTCACTTTTTGATCGAAGTCTTTTATTGTGATGAAATTTGAGACAATTGATACAAATGGTTGATCGTGAATGTCTTCAAATCCGCTGGAAATATTTACTTGTAATCCATCTATCATATCGTAATATTCAATTTTCTCCTCAAGACATTCATATATCCTGTTCCCTCGTTTTGTGTCCTCCAGTCCCTCATCTTCAATAATCCGATTTAGGATAGTTACTAGTTCCGGGCTTGCCGTCATTGTACTTCCTAACGTCGCACTACCATTTTGAATTGTGTGTAAAGCTTATCACAAGTAGTGGACGCGGCAAGTATACCCCGGATATACTTAATCTCACTGCCGCTTGCTCAAAAAGGATGTCTCTTCATGGACACTCTATCGCGTGAGGAAAGAAGCAAGCGGATGTCGCGCATTAAAGGCAAGGACACCAAGCCCGAGATGCGCGTGCGCCGCATGGTTCACGCGCTTGGATATCGCTACCGGCTGCATCGAAGGGACTTGCCAGGCTGTCCCGACCTGGTGTTCCCCGGGCGCGGAAAGGTGATTTTCGTGAGCGGGTGCTTCTGGCACCGCCACGAAGGGTGCCATCTCGCGCGCCTTCCGAAGTCACGAGAGGAATTCTGGAAAACGAAGCTGGAAAAGAATCGGGAACGTGATTTACGTAATCAGGAGGCCTTGGAGCGTGATGGCTGGGGCGTGCTGGTCATTTGGGAGTGCGAGACCAAACAAGACGCATCCCTTTCGCGCCGCATAATCGCGTTTCTAGACGGGGAGGACAGCTAATGGACGCGCTTGAATTGTTCGCCGGTGCGGGCGGATTGGCAATGGGGGTATCTCTGGCGGGATTCCGGCCCTTGGGCGTGCTGGAGTGGGATCGCTGGGCGTGTGACACCATTCGAGAGAACCAAGAGCGTGGTTATCCGCTTGTGCAGGATTGGCCCTTGGTGGAAGGGGATGTTCGCCGCTTCGACCTTTCGGGCATCCCGGAAGACATTGATCTGGTTTCCGGTGGTCCGCCCTGTCAGCCCTTCTCAATGGGGGGCAAGCATCGTTCTCACTCGGATCATCGCGACATGTTCCCGGCAACCGCCGACGTGATCCGTCGAGTCAAGCCAAAGGCCTTTGTTGTCGAGAACGTCAAGGGCCTTACGCGGGAATCCTTCGCGAACTACTTTAACTATATCCTCCTTCAGCTTTCGTTCCCGGAGATAGCTCCACGCGACGGAGAGGACTGGATTGAGCACCTTGCTAGGCTAGAGCAGGAGAAGACATCGGGCTGTCACCATGGCTTGACCTATGATGTTGTATTCCGGGTCTTGAACGCCGCCAATTATGGCGTTCCCCAGCGCCGAGAGCGCGTCTTCATCGTTGGTTTTCGGAATGACTTGGGGATTCGCTGGAACTTTCCAACCGAAACGCATTCCCATGAAGCCCTGTTCGTGGATCAGTGGGTCACGGGGGATTATTGGGAACGTCACGAGGTGGCCCGAAAAGAACGCCCGGCGATGAACAGGACGACCGCGAACAAGGTCGAACGTCTACGGTCCAGAAACACGCCTCCCGACATGCTCCCGTGGCAAACGGTGCGTGATGCGCTCGTGGGATTGCCGGACCCCGAGAAATCACGCGGCATTCACCGAGATCATGTCTACCAGAAGGGGGCCCGGTCTTATCCGGGACACACGGGAAGCCCTCAGGACCTTCCCGCAAAAACCTTGAAGGCGGGCGATCATGGCGTTCCCGGCGGGGAAAACATGATGGTGAAGGCGGATGGCAGTGTTCGCTACTTCACGGTTAGAGAGAGCGCACGCCTACAAACATTTCCGGATGGCTACGTCTTTCACGGATCGTGGACAGAGACGATGCGCCAACTAGGCAATGCCGTTCCCGTGACCTTGGCGCATGTCGTTACATCGGCCGTCGCTGAAAAACTCGCCGGATTCCAACTTGAACGACTCGCCAAACGCGACGGATCATCCGTGGATGAAATGACCGTCGCGGGGAACGCATGAGTTCACAAAAGCATTACAACCCTCTTGATAAACGGAATCTCGGCGCGAGTGTCGCGGAGGCTCTTCTAGAACGGGATCCTGTTCGGCTGGATGACCTCGAGTCCTTTGAGGGCGCTGGAGTGTACGCACTTTACTACACTGGCCCATTCGAGCCCTACCGGCCAATGGCCGAGCGTAACAAAGAAGGACGCTTCGAATGGCCCATTTACGTGGGCGAAGCCATGCCCAAGGGCTCGCGTAAAGGGACCGATAATCTGGATGACCCTCCGGGAGCCGTCCTGTTCAAGCGCCTAAAGGACCATCGGAAAAGCATCCAGCAGGCGGAGAATCTGGAGACATGGGACTTCTTCTGCCGGTACCTCAGCGTTGAACAACACTTCATTTCGCTTGGCGAGGCCTTGTTGATCTCCAAATTCGCGCCGCTGTGGAATAAATTCATCGATGGCTTCGGGAATCACAATCCCGGGAAGGGAAGGCATGCCGGTCTTCGGCCAAGGTGGGATGTTTTACATCCCGGGCGCCCATGGACACTCAATCTTCAGGGTCGTCCCGAGACATACGAGCAGATTGTGGCCGAGATCGAAACCCATCTGCGTACGACCCCGATTCCCCGGCATCCCAAAATGATGACAGAGGAATAATCCTCTGCCGTCCAGACGCTGTAAGAGGTGTTGGTAGTGCGGTTATTATCACTCGTGCTGGCTCACGACGGTTGTGCGCCAGCGCCTTCTCCTCGTTCTTCGTTTCTCTTTTAAAACCCGTGACTAGGGTATAGAGCTTCTACTGCTTATGAGCAGATAGCAGAGTAAGGCACATGGACTTTCGCCCGGTCGGTTTCATCCTGGGCTTCCTGATTCTGGCGCTTGCGGGTGCCATGGGAGTGCCAGCCCTGCTGTCTTTGCAGGCTGGAGATGGTGAGTGGTTCGGGTTCCTGGCGTCCTTGGGAACAGCCATATTCCTGGCGGGAATCCTGATCCTCAGCCAGCGTCCCGAGCGGATCGAGTTGAGCCGTCGACAGGCGGTGCTACTGACCTGCCTGGCCTGGTCGATACTCCCTTTGATGGGATCCCTGCCACTGCTCTGGTCCGACTTGGGGCTTTCACCAGCGGATGCTGTCTTTGAAAGCGTCTCCGGCTTGACCACAACGGGCTCCACCGTTCTTTCCGGACTCGACGAGATGGCTCCCAGCTTGCTGCTGTGGCGCTCGATGCTGCAGTGGCTTGGCGGTATCGGTATCATCGCCATGGGCATTGCCATCCTGCCTTTCCTGCGCGTGGGCGGCATGCAGATTTTCCGCATGGAATCCTCGGATCGTTCCGATAAGGTAGTGCCTCGCGCCAATGACTTCGCCAAGCTGCTGATTTCGGTCTATCTCGGCCTCAGCCTTCTCTGCGCAGTGACTTATGCCGCAGCGGGCATGAATGGTTTCGAGGCCATCAACCATGCCATGACGACCATTTCCACGGGCGGTTACTCGACCTCGGATGGCTCTGTGGGGCATTTCCAGCAGCCGCTGATCCAGTGGCTGGGCACTTTGTTTATGTTGGCCGGAGCGTTGCCCTTCGTGCTCTACATTCAGATGTTGCGCGGGCGGCCCTACCTGCTGTACCGGGACAGTCAGGTCCGTACCCTGGTGGCCTTCCTTCTGGGAGTGACACTCCTATTGGCTTTCTGGCTTGTCTTCGCCCAGGGCGTGGGCCTTTTGGACTCCCTTCGATTAGCTGCCTTCAATGTCACCTCGGTGGTCACCACGACCGGCTATGCCACGGATGATTATACACTCTGGGGGCCGTTTGCCGTGGTCGCCTTCTATTTCTTGATCTTCGTTGGTGGCTGTTCCGGGTCGACGGCGGGCGGTTTCAAGATCTATCGCTTGCAGGTGCTGGCACAGCTTTTTTCCATATCCGAGAAGCGCATGATCACGCCGCATGGTGTCTTCTTCGCGCGTTTCGGTGGCAAGCCCATCGACGAAGAAATCATGCATTCCGTGGCAAGTTTCATGATGCTCTTTGTCTCGACAATTGCAGCGCTTGCCATGGCACTGGGCCTCATGGGCCTGGACTTCCAGACGGCCTTTAGTGGCGCGGCCACGGCCGTGGCCAACGTGGGTCCTGGAATCGGGCCAGTTATCGGCCCGGCGGGAAATTTTGCCAGTCTACCCGATGCAGCGAAATGGCTGCTCAGCCTTGGCATGATAATGGGGCGGCTCGAAGTCCTGACCCTGGCCATATTGGTAATGCCTGAATTCTGGCGGCAGTAATCCCTTGAGAACAATTGGTCCGACCGGCTAGGTCGGTCAGAGAAGAGTGAAGGCCCGAGGAAGTATGACAAGAGACGATGCTGAAAATCGGGTTCCCGGAGCGCCACTGTCAGCCCCCTTATGGGGGGGGGAAGTAGCGGTCCCCGATTTTCAGCTCCTTGGATCCTGCAGTGTATATTCTTCTGCATACAATTAATTTTGAGCCTGTAATAGGAGCGGCTGCTCTGAATGTTGGATGTGGGGGTGGGGACGTGACCAAAGGATCCAGGAAAGGCGCTGACAGTCTGGCCGACAATCCGGGAACCCTTGATGCTAATGTCTAACGGACCTCCCAGATACTGATAATAATCCTGAAAGGCCGGTAGTTCAGAAGATGGATTTGCCTTATGAGGCCGTCAGAGCCTTTCTCAGAGGAATTCTGACCATGTGACGGGTGCATGCTCACCGAAGGCAGGGAATTCCTCTCAGCGGCAATTTATGGCCGTTTTCGGTGGGCCGTGTCCCAGCTAAGCCGCATTCTTGGAATTCCGCCATGCCTGATACAGCATCTCTCGACGGCTGGGGGATGTTGGCCGTTTCGGATTCCGATTCAGTGTGATCAGGTTGAAGTCAGGCGGCTTGGGTTTCCCTTCGGCAAAAACTTTGGTTTCATTGTTTCCATGATGTTGGTTTTCAAAGTCGTCTGAGCTGCGCTTCTTTTTAACAGAAGAAGAGCTAATTGCCGGTTCCTCGACTGCCGTTCCTGCTGCGTTCTCAGCAACTGCATCAAGCATGGCTTGCCAATGATTCCGCACTGTCCGTTCACTCTTACCAGAAGCCGCTGCAACAGCTTTCTGAGTCGGTTGTTCACCGTCAGCTTGCAACTGATTGTAAGCCGACATGATTGCATTGAACGTCTTTGAGCGCTTAACTTCAGCTGTCCGCTGCGCTGCCGTGGCCTGCCGCGAATGAAGCTCTTCAGCGGACAGCGTCGGCTTCGCATTGCGTGCTTTATACCAGCTGTATTTTGCTACGCTGGCTGCTGTCTTGCGTGCGTCGGCTTCTGTGCTACCTGTGCGCGCTGCGATTTCGAGCGCAGTAATAATGATCTCAGTATAGAATTCGTCTTCATTGGCTCCAGCAGCGATGCGAGCGGGGGCGATATCGCGAGCGAACAGTCGCAATTCGTTGAAAAGCTGCATAGACGGCTTTTCGGGATCTGTGATCGTGCATGCTGACCGCGCGGGAATGTCTTGATGACTGCTGAACAGCGCTTCGTCTGTCACGCTGAGATCTACATAGCGCGCAAGCTGCGACAGCGAATACGGCTGCTGAGCACCGATGCGGCGTGTCCAAGCAGGGCACAGAGGATTCTTTGTCCGCAGCGGATTACTCAAACCACCAGAGTCAGCCCCGACAGGGGCCAAAGCGTGCGTGAGACCGCGCGAAACTTTATGCCAGAGAGCTTTAAACTCGCTCTTTGCCTTGCCGCAGAACGCGACGGGGTCATGCAGCATATAGAGCAAGTGCGGATGCATCATGCGTCCGTCACGATCAACATAGCCAACAATGATATTCGGATGCGGGATCTTCGCTGCATCGCATGCTGACAGCACAGCGTCTGTGGTCGCGAAATCTGCGTCTAGATCGATTCGGATGAGTCCGCGCATACGCGCATTTGCTGTTATATATTCATCATCGAGCGCTAAGAGTTTTGAATCTCCAGATTCAGATTCAGCTTTCGTGTGCCCGCTTCTCAGCGTGTGCTGGTTACGCTCACTGATGAAAGCCCCAGTTTGACGATCACGCTTAACCCTATGAACGCCAGCCCGCGGCGTATACTGCACAAAAAGTTTCAGTAGCTCATGCTCATCACTGACCAGACCATGATATCTGAAGCGCGGCTGATAATAGCGCGCATCCCCCCCGACAGCGCCGCCTAGCCACAGAAATCCGTATTTTAGTCGACTACGTACGGAATCGTTTTTACTCCGTGCATTCTGAATTGCGAGATCGCGCAGTCCTGCTTTTTCTTCAAGATCGCGGCGTTCATCATGATCACGTGCTGCAAGGGGGTCGATGAACTCGCGTTTGCGACGGCGCTCGCGAGCGCGGCGATCTTCTTTACGTGCGCGATTGCGTTCTGAGTGATGCTTATATTTAGAATCATAATATTCTTGCCAATTTTTGTCGCTTAGAGAATTTTTGTTACTCTTGACTTTGGGATTCGGCGCTGACATGATGACCTCATAAACGATGATGATGTAAAAGCCGCAGGAGGGGTTACCGCCCCGTTGATTGCGGCTTTTACTATTATGCTCGTCCGGATCAGTTGCATACGTCAACTATGACGATCGAAAATTTTTTTAGATCGACTGGCACGTGTCAAAGAATCACCCCGAAATCGCAAAAATCTTTCCTCTTCCTCGCTTGCAACCCGACGCCGTACAATTGAGGAAACCTTAATTGTATGGGAACGGGATCATGAGGATTGCGAGTATTCTGAGATACTGCCGGGCGGTGTCGGCTGTGCTACTGCTGTTGTTGCTGGTGCCAGTGCTGGCGGTCGGTCTGACGCTGCCGTTTGACCATTGGATTATTCCGGCGGCTATAGACGGGGGTAGCTCGGTCGTAGGGGTGATCACAGCGCTCGGGATTGTCCTGCCGTTGGGATTCTTGGCGCTTGGATGGACATTAGTTGTCCGGAATGTTGACCGGATTATTTCGGCTCTGACGTAGCCGAGTTGTCCCCGTTTTCCAGTCTGCCGACAGGTAGACCGTAGCGAAGCGGAGCATTCATTTTCCGCCAGACGCGCCCCCCATTGCGCAAGATGGCGGAAAATGAATGTGTGTAAACGGGGTCAACTCAGTGGCTCTATTGTCACAAAGTCTTATCTCACAGAAGCTATATTTCTGGCCATGGTGATAAGAGTGTGAGGCGGCTTGGTGTTGCTTTTCTGACCTTTTTTTGTGCTTTTTTATCAATATCTTTCATTTCTGAAAATGCAATACCATTATTTTTAGCTCTGGAAATCGTGCTGAGTAATTCTTTGTCCAAATCTAAGAAATTCTGGCTAACCTTTTTTTGATTAGCCGCAATTAGGTCGCTACTTATATCAAGCATCCTTTGGTGGTTATAGCCTGATATTGTTCTTACTGATTCATCGTCTACGCAACAGTACTCAATTCCTCGCACAACTCTTAGCGCTTCGTCGCGCAGATCTCTGAATCGTGTGTAACGCGCGACTACAAGGCCCGTGTAAGTGCCGCTGACAAGCCCCGTAAAAATTCCTATAGCTATCCCTATAGCAATCTCTGTCACAATATCCATTAACATACTGTTCCTCTTTCATAATTGCTGTAATTGCTCCAATTAGGGCCGTCCCATTTCGCGCCGACGTTTTCGTTCCCACGGTGGCACAAATTCGGGCGCAGGTGACAGCTTTTCAGCGTCCCGAGCGCGGACTTTCTTCAGATGCTCCGGTGAGTGAAGAACGGCGGCTTTATGCGCAGTCTGTGACGGCTGTTTGTCGTGGTCGTGCTCGATGCCTCGTAGCTCAAGAGCTGCTGCTAGGCGCTCACGGAATCTCTGGTCTCCGGTCAACTCGACATGCTGCCAACCCTGCTGCCGGGCCTGGTCGGCTAGGGCGGCAATAGCGCGGTCATCTGCGCGGCCGCGAATGATCATGCGCTCCGGTCGCACCCGGATTTCCGAGCCGGATTTGAGCGTGATCACAGCGCTCTTATCGTCGTGCGATACGTCCACGATCTGCCCACCGACCTTGGGCAGGCGGGCAGGGTCAAGGCGCGGCTTTCGGCGGCGATTTCGCATGCCCGGAGCACGGCTGCCGAGTTCGTACCTGATATCCGAAATTTCAGATTCGGCGGCGGTGAGCTCATGGGATTCAGCGCGTAGGGCAAGGCGCGTATCTCGTTGTGCGATGATCTCGGGGAATACCTCGGCATCGTCCGGTGCGTTCTTCCAAGCTTCGACGGCGCGGCGCGAAACGTTCGGTTCGGGTGGGGTGTCGTCGCCGCGCTCTTTGTGCGAGCGGTGATCGACGCGTGTCGAGATCTCATGCTGCTCAAGCCATTGATTCATGCGTGATGACACGGCTGCGCGCATGTCGCGGCCACGATTTTGTGTCCATGGATCATTCGGCAATTTCTTCTTTGCGAAGCCGTCTTCGTTGAGCGCACGTCGGCTCAGAATCACGTGAGCGTGAGGCTGTTCCTGGCCGTCTGAAGCAAGCGGGCAATGAAGATCGATCTGCGCCGCTGCTCCGTCATGCTCAACCCAGGGCCGTGTTACTGAACGCGCAAAATCAAGGCGATCTTCTGGCGGAATCTGTCGCGGAATTGAGAACTCAATTAGCCGTGCGGGCTGACCATCTCTGCGCGTCTCAGCAGTCTGCGCGGCGTTCCAAAGTTTCTCAGGTTCTTGAAGCTCCGGCGAGGCGCCATCGGGGAGCATTATGCAGCCGCCCTCGTGCTCATTTTGCTTGCGTGTGAAGTCAAATGTAGTGGCCGAGCCGTCGCGGAGATCACGCAATTTGCTGCACGCGTTGTATGCGGAAACTTTGCACAAGTTGTCGCCGCGCGAAGGCTGCACTGCGCCGAATTCGACATGAAATAGAGACTCGGGGTGTGCAGACATTGGCGGCTCCTGTTGTGGGGGTCGAGGGGCGAAGCCCCCGCTCGCTGTCGGTGTTACTTGTGCAAGCAAGTCACTCCGACATATAGGCGAGACTAGTTGGTAATCATTAAATCTCTTGCGTCATCTATTGTAAGGTCGGCTCTCATTTTTTTGCAACGGTACCATTGATTTTTTCAAACGAATCTCACCACAATTTAAGTAGAGCAACTAATGAGGTTCGTGATGACGCAAAATTTGTTGACGAATACCGAAAACACTGAAGAGCTGACTAAGAAATTGGAAGTTGCGCGCGAGCGTGAGCGCAAAGCACGTGCACGGGTTTCAAAATTAAAGCGGGAGATGAATGCGATGGATCGCAAACGCGCTGCGCAACAGAAAATCACGATTGGGGCGGCTCTGTTGCGGGCTGCTGAAGCGCTTTCTGCGTCGCAAGTCGAGCAGCTGAAAAAACTGATTCGGCCGCACATCACACGCAAGACAGATATCGAGTGCTTGCGCGGCACTTTGTTTGAGATTCTGGAGGAAACGGGGGGCGATAATGGAACGGGATGACAACTTGAATTTTTTTCAAGCAGGTCACTACGGCATTCGCGAATGGGAGCAAGAGTACCGTGCGGAAAAACGGCGTGCACATCGGCGGGTAGCCGCGTCGCCGCAGGCTCGGATTCTGCGTGGATACATCGCTTATAAAACTTTTACTGAAGAGCCTGACCGCCAGTCGCCCCGCCATCTCGACGATCTCGACATGCTTTTGATTGCCGCTGTGAATGCAGCGACGGTGCAGCAAGCGCTTGAATGGATTGATAAAATCGGCTCGCACATTGGCGTTGTTGTGCAGCGTCGTGAGCTCAAGCTGTTGCGGGAGCGCGGTGAGAAAGTGCTTGCGGAGTATCCGGATCTTAGGAAGCCAGAGCCGGGGCTTCCGCGTGGGATTCGGCTTGCGAGCGATCCGGAGCCGGAAGAAGAGCCGGATTACAGCGAGACCGCTGATATCGACTTAGACAGCATCGATTTTGACGACAGCGCGCCGCCGCGCGCGGGGCGGTGAGCATGTCTATTTTCGGAAAAATCGGGCGTGGAATCGCTGCTCTGACCGTCGCTGCCGATGCTCCCGCGCGCGCTGTGAAGGCAAGCGCGGGATATCATGGCTGGGCGCTCGGATCACTCCTGCGGCTCGCGCGTGCACGCGGTGGTGCGCGTGATAAAGGGCATGCACCGTCGTTGCAGGCAATTTGGCGCGCGTGGTCGGCATATGTGGTCGGGGGTGCCCTGACGGCTTGCATGGGGATACTGGCTGCGCCAGGCGCTCTGCGCGGCGATGATTCCGCTTTCAGTATAGCGCTCGTGAGCATGGCCTTATCTGCTCTCGCTGGGCTGCTCGCAATGCGCGCCGGGATCGCACACTATCATCTGAGAACTGGTCGCGTGGGCGGCTGGGCTGAGTGGTGGCGGGAAGGTGCATTCGTGCCGCCAAGTGAGCCGGGCGCGGGCAGGGGGCTGGCAACGGTCCTTGTCATGCTCTCCGCCGGAGCCGTCTTGCTGCCCGCCGTGAGTTATGCCGCTGTCGCGGGATCAGCGGCTGAGCCTGACGCCGCATTGCGGGCGATACACCTCATTTTTCCTATCGAGAACAGTACGGCGGGCAGCGAGATGCTGAGGCAACTCAGTACATTTCTCGTGCTTGCCGCAACGGGCGTGACGGGATTTCAGATACTCGCTTCGATCGTGCACGCCGCGCAGTCGGGGGAGTCTACATTAACGGCGGATGGCGCGTATTTCGGACCTTGGGCCATTACGCGCTTTGCAATCGCATTTGCGGCATTGGTTCCGGTTGCCAGTCCGACAGGGCTCAACGGCGCGCAGGTGGCTGTGTCAGAGGTGTTGCAGTGGTCGTCAGACACTGCAACGGATCTCGGCGCAACTTTTGTTGCCGAAGTGCTCGGCGTCGATGAGCTGGGCGGTGAGGAAAAAGGGCCGGTGGGGTCTTTCGGTGTGCCGCCAACGGTCGGTGGCATCACACTTGCGCGTCAGATTCTTGAATCGGAATCCTGCGCTCTGGTGCATGGCTGGCATTCGAGCAGCGAAAAGCCTGTGGATTTCACAGATATGCCTTTGCCACCGGTCGGCGGCAGTAGGAATCCTGATGCGCAGTGGCTCTATCAAGATTCGCGCGGCGATCTGTACGAAGATATTGAACAGCAGGATCGCGAGGAAAGACTTTCGGACTCGATGTACTGGCAGTACCCGGGCCAGTGCGGAAGCTTGGCACTCCCGGCTGAAAGCGAGGATTCCGAACCGCTGCAGACGTATCGAGATGCCCGGATCATAGCGCTTTCAGATCTCGTGTCGGCAGTGCGCGAAAGTGGGCTTCCGGTCGCTCTGGCGGCTGGCTCCGTGCCAAACGGCGGCGTCTGGCCGACCGAGCCTCTGATTCCCCAGCTCCAGACGGCTGCGGAGGAGTACGATTCGGCTGTTACGGAGGAGGCGTCTACGTATCTCGCGGAGAAACAGAGGGCGGCACGTATTGAGATTGTTGAGTCAGTGCGGGAGCAGGGCTGGACCGCGATCGGTTCGCTCTGGCGCACACTGAGCGCGGCTCACGGCGAAGTCGCCGCTTTGGCTGCTGAGCCTCCAGAACGCACAAATCCGGATTCATCGGATGGCTGGCTGAGCGGCAAAAAGCTTCCGGAAGAGTGGCAGAATCTCGCTGCCCGGCTCGATGCACAGTGGAATGAGGAAGGCCGCGTGCCAATGCTCACGGGCGATTTGCTCACGGTGCCGGGGGACGAATCGTCGGGAATCATTGCGAAGATCTTGAATCCTCTTACGCGGCCGCTTGCAGAAGTGATGCTGGGATTCACAGAAACTGGCGATAGCGACCCGCTCGGCTCGATGATGAGCCTCGGTCATATTCTTACCGGCGGCGCGGAGGCAGGGATTGGAATAGGGTTGGCTGCGAGCATCGCTGCCAACAACACTGCCGCCAGCATTGCAGGCTTGGATGGCGCGTATCAGTGGGCCGAAGGCTTTGTCAGACCGTGGATTTGGTGGGCATACGGGATCGGTGCTGTCTACGCGTATCTACTGCCTATGCTGCCTTACATTGCAGTCGTGTTTGCTGCTCTGACGTTCTTCTTTGCGGTAATTGAACTCGCGATTGCTCTCCCGATCGTGTGCCTGCTTGCCGTCCGTCTCGATGGCCGCGAATTTATTCATGCGGTTTTCAGGCCGGGGCTGATCTTAGTCGCAAACGCTGTGTTGAGGCCGATTTTCACCGTAGGTGCGCTGATGCTAAGCTATTACTTGCTGCCGGTTGCCCTAGGCCTTGTGAACAGTACATTTGCGGCGGCTTTCATCGGCAGTCAGGGCGGGTTCACGCTCGGGTTCGGCGGCATTCTTGTAGGCTTAACGCTTATGGTTTGGCTGCAATGGCAAGTTGTTACGCGCGTGCTGTCGGCAGTGCATGAGATTCCGGATAGATTGCTTCGCTATTGGGGCGGACAAGCAGCCGACGGCGCGACTGAGGGGCGCGCTATGGGTGCGGCTGTAGGCGCTGCAATCGCTGTCGGTGGCAAGCCCGGTGCTCCCGGCGGTGGCTCTGATGGCGGCGGCGGCGGTCTGCCAGGTATCAAAAAATCGAGCGGCCCCGGTGGCTCAGATTCTGGCGGCGGTCTCGGTTCCGGCCCCGGTGAAGGCGGCGCAAGCGGCATCACGAAAGCCGGTGGTGGCGGCTCTGATGGCGGCGGCGGTCGTGGTCAGCAAAGCGCATGGTTCCATCAGAGCGGCGGAACAGAGAGCTTGAGCGGTAGGCATCTCGCGCAAGCTCAGAAATCCTATGAAGCGTGGGCTGAAGAGCGTGAAGCCGAAGGTAAAGAGGTGCATGGATTCGATGACTACGTTGCGTATGCGCAGAAACAGCAAGCCCTGAAATCCAGATCATTTTAAGGATAACCGCAGCTCGAAACTCTCCGAGCCCGCCGCATGGCGGGCGACGGAGAGGAATCAGGTATCGCAGCAGAGGCCCACGGGGGCGCCGCTGCCGAGGTTTGGCGGGCGGTTCGATGATATCGAATGGCGGCACGGCAAAACTCACCGCAGAATCCTTGCCGTCACAAGGATAATTCTTTGCTCACAAGGATTCTGCAGAACTCAATTCCTTGAGTTTTCCTTGTGAAGGCAAGGAAAAGTAAAAAATCCCTTTAGGAAAATTTCTATAAATCCTTTAGTGAAAGGAAAAGTAAAAATATTTAAGGACTCATGTAAGGAAAAACATAATTAAAGTAACAAGGAAAATAGTTCTTGATCAAATTTCATTTTTATGGTCTCATTTATGTATGTTCGCAATCACGCGTTCATGTATTGCGGTTTTGACCGAAAGGAAAAAAGCTATGACAAAAGATGATTTTATTCGATTCCGAGAAAGCCGAGCTGCTGAAATGACATCGCGGCTGGGCGCGGATATCTCGGAGTGCGAGACCTGGTCGGACTTTCAGGACACCATGCTTGCTTTTCGAGATGAACTTGGCTCCAGCGAATTCGTGGAGCGAGCAACACATCTTCACGGCGTGCTGTCTTCCACAGAAATCGTGCTTCTGCAGATCGTGTTGCACGAGATGGATTACGCTTGGCTCGCTGATGAGCTTTCCAAAGAGCGCACTTTTTGGGGAGTCGTATCTGCGCTCGATGCTGAGCAGTTAGAAGCCTTGTTGCTGCCACTTATGCGGCGCTGCGGCTATTCGATTCGACTTTCAGTATAAGGAGAAGTGGCATGAATACGGCCCAGCATGACGCTTATGTGATTGCCGACAACCCGGACAGGTCTTGTCTCTGCAAGCTCAAGCTAAAAGACATTTCCGAGGCTTCTGATTTCGAGCCGATCTACGGTCCCGTTTCGCATGATGAAGCAGAGGAATGGCTGAGGGATTTCGCGTATACGCAGCGCCAAAGAGGCTGGCGTGTGTACTATGACGAGTCAGTCGGGGTCTATTACTATGATCACATTAGTAAAGAGGAAAGGTGAAATGAGTGTGATTGAAGCAACTGATGGAACACGTGAAGTCAAGCTGACTATCACGAAGCGCGGCAGAAAGTGGTTTACATGTCGCGTCGGCAAAAGAGCTGCAAAAGTGCTCATCAACGACGTGTCGGGAGACCTGCAGGTTGACGACGTTGCTAACGTCGAGGTTCTGGATAAGAGCGAGAAAACTAAGTTCGGCACGACCGTGATTTACGAGCCGGTTCGCGTTCTCGAAAAGCTCGATTCAGAGCGCGAGGAAGCTCTGAAGTGGCTCACGCTCGCTGAGCGAGATATCTCAACTGGTCTGCATCGCACGAATGCTATTCGTCGCGCTCTCGCGTTCGAAGGCAAGTTCTCTGACATGCAAGACCGCTTTGACGAGTTGCATGATTCTATCGACGCGCATGCAGAAATGGAGCGCATGCGTGAGGAAGCGGAGAAAGAATATGAGCTTGTCGAGTGTGAGCCGCCGTCTACTCCAGAGATTCAGATTGTGAACGGCGGAGATGCAGAGATCGGGACGCGAATTTTCGAGGTCAAATCTCGAGAGAGAGATGCGTCGATTTACTCTAATCAGATGCGCATGATTAAAGACAATCGCTCGAACTCAAAGCGGAGTGGTGTCATGCACTTTGAAATGCCGACATCGCCCGGCGTGTACAAAGTCTTGACGAAGCGTAAGCGCTCTTTTGAGCAGCACTATCTGTTGCTATCGGCTGGTGGAAAATGGTATGAAATCCAGCCCGGCAACGAGACGACGGTTAGCACGTGCCTGCAGGCTCTCAACGGCAATGATTGGGAGGGCGCGGCATGAATGTCATCGGTATATACGGCTACGACGAGATTCCCGCTCAAATGAGCAGTGATACTGAGCTTGCGAGTGAAGCACTCCAGTATATCAGTGCGGCCCGAAAATGCGGGCTGTCAGATGCTGTAATTGAGCAGGATTTGCATCAGCGGTGGGTTTTCGGGCCGCACTGCATTGATGATGTCGAGATTCGAGAAGGAGAAGTAAGAATCTACTTTTACGACTGGCTCTCAGACGACGAGTGAGCTACCCGATTCGTTACCGCGAATCGCGTTGACTGCGTGTAGCCCTCAGTGTACACCGCTTCGTACATTAGCCGGTTACGAGAGTCGAAACTCCGCAGTGATATCAACGCCTTGCATGGTATAGCTTCTTAGTCTCCCGTTGGGGACACCACCTCCCTTGAATGACGCCAGCGCCAGCCAGTCCGTTCTCATCAGGAACAGCTCGTCACGGGATTTAGGCGCTCATCTTTTCTTAACTAAAGCTGATCCATTCTGCTGTCTTGGGTATGGCATTTATAAGTTCGCTTAAGAAAAGCTTTGGCGAGACCTAGACAATACATGAATGCCTACCTAAATATTTGGCGTTCGCTGAAAGATGGAGCACTGATCGTGGCTTGCAGAACGATACTCAAGTGTTACGCAAAGGTGACAGATGCGTTCGACGCCGTTTAGTGTGCTTGCCTGCGCTCGACGAGCCCATCCTGGGTAGAGGCTGCTAAGCCCTCTTAAAAACTCAAGAATCGGATGATTCTGAACACGGGTTATGGTAGAGAGTGCAAAGAAGTTACAGGGGACTGTGGTTTTAAAGTCGCACATCCCCATGCACTATACGGGAATTCAATAATGGAACTTCCATTAGTGGACTTCAGAAGTTATGTTGTTGCATGATTTTCGGTGTGATCCGTCCGCATGGGGTTCCTCGCAACCCTGAGCAAACGAGTTTATCAACCCAACCAGGGGGACCTCCAAAGATGACCTTACTTCGAAACACCTGCTTCGCTACAGCAGCTGCCGTCGGCCTCACCATGGGCTTTGCGGCAAACCCGGCCCTCTCCGCTCAGGTCGATGACCGCGAGCATGGCTGGTGCAATGTCGTCACGAACATCCAGCCGGAGAACGTGATTCGCTCCTCCAACGGCAAGGCCGTGATCCAGGATTCTTCCTATCCTTGCGAACCACAGATGGCCGAAGAGCCTGAGCCCGAGCCCGAAGCCCCCGAATCGTTCGTGGTTTACTTCGACTTCGATCGTTCCAACATCCGTCCGGATGCGGCCGAAACTCTGGTCGACGTTCTCGAGACTGCCGAAGCGGAAGAAGCTCAGGGCTTCGCTCTGACCGGTCACACCGATACTGTTGGCTCGGCCGAGTACAACATGGCGCTGTCTCTGCGTCGTGCCGAATCGGTTCGCGACTGGTTCGTGGACCGCGGCGTTCCGGCTAATGCAATCTCGGTTGCCGGTCGTGGCTTCTCCGAGCCGGCCGTTCCGACTGGCCCGGAAGTTCGCGAGCAGCTCAACCGTCGTGTTGAGATCGTGATGCAGTAAGCCATACGGCTTAACGCACAAGAAGAAACCGGCGCCCTTAGGGCGCCGGTTTTTTCAATGGTGACATCTCACGCTTCTTGTATTCGCTGGCGCAATGCTTCCAAGTCTTGGGGGGCGTCGATATCGGCGAGCACCGAGGCATCCTTGACATCCACTTCGGCCACACGGTCGGGATAGTCTCCGAGCAAACGACGAGCCCCGATATCGCCGGAAATCTCCATAATTTCCGGGAAGAATTCCTTTCCGATCAATACCGGATTGCCAGGTTTGCCTTCCCAGGTGGGGACGCAGATTTCACGTCCTTCGACAGGATTGTAGCTCGTCACCAAACGATTCAGGACTTCGCTGCTGACCTCTGGCATGTCGGCCAGCATGACAATGACGGCATCGGTGTTTTCTTCCAATCCAGCCAGGCCAGCCTGCAAAGATGTACTGAGCCCGTCGGCGTATTTCGGGTTATGGATGAAGCGCACCGCCTTGTCTTTGAGGTTGGTCTGGATCTTGTCGGCTTCGTAACCCGTGACAACCAGGCAGTCTGACACCTGGGAGTCCAGGGCCGTATCGATAGTGGCTTCCAAAAGGCTTTTGCCGTTTGCCTTTTCAAGCAGCTTGTTGATTCGTCCCATACGCCGTGATTGACCCGCCGCCAGAACAAGGGCCGTGACCTTGGGCAGGCGTTCTGTCTCGTCGTGAGAGACAGCTTGTGTCCGGGGCATAGGGCGTGAGGGAATTTCCTTCAGCAAGCCCCCCACACCCATCCCGGAAATATCATCGGGTTTAATAGGCAGGTCTGCACAAAGGCGTTGTAGAACCCAGTCAAAGCCATTCAGCTTTGGGGATCGCGCGCAGCCAGGCAAACCGATGACATCGATTCCCTCGATTTCGGCGAGCAGCAGCAAATTTCCAGGATCAACTGGCATACCGAAATGATTGACTTGTCCGCCAGAACGCTCGATGGCGGCTGGTATGGTGTCCTTGCGGTCGATAATCGCGGAGGCCCCGGATATCAGCAGGATATCCAGTTTTTCTGCAGCCAGTCGTGAGATCGCGGCGGCAACCTCTTCCTCCTCATGGACACAGCGTATCTCTCGGACATCGGGACTGCCCAATTGCCGGAGACGATGGTTGAGTGCTGACTGTGTCTTATCAAGAAGGCTCTCCTTCATGCCAGCCAAACTGGTCTGGATCAGGCCGACCTTCTTGCGCTGGAAAGAGGCAATCTGTACGGGCGCTTCACCCGCTTCTTGGCAGAGTTCCTGACATCTCTGCAGGGATTGCCGGGATGCCGCAAAAGGAATGATCTTCACGGTCGCCATCATCTGCCGTGGTTCCACCACTTCATACGCCGGCAGCGTTGCGACAGTTAGTGCTTCATCAATCCGGTTCACGCTGTTGATCAGCTTGGTATCAAGGCGCAGGAGCCCGCGACTTGAGGACATAATATTGCAGCGACCCGTTACAGCACTGGTCAATGCAGTGCCATCACCAGAAAGCGAGGAGGCAAGGGCTTCGGCTGCTTCATCTTCGTGAACGTCGCCGTCCTCCAGCTGCGCAACCGTGACTTCTTCAATTTGGGCCAGACGAAGCGCCTCGATGTCTTCGCTGCTGAGACGACGCCCTTTCTTGAAGCTGACGGAGCCACGTTTCAGGGAATGGGCAAGCAGCGTGCCTTCGGCCTGACTTACGGGCATCTGGCCAAATTTCATCTCATCCGCTCCTTCCGGATTTTCCGGGGATTGCAGTATTGCGCAAAACAGCTGTCAACTCTGCCAGAATGGAGACAGCAATTTCCGCAGGACTCTGTGCGCCAATGGACAGGCCAACTGGACCATGTATACGAGAGAGTGTGTCCTGATCCATACCAGCCTCACTTAGACGCTGGAGGCGTTTTTGATGCGTTCGGTTGGACCCCAGTGCACCAATGTAGAAAGCAGGGCTCTCGAGCGCGACCAGTAGGGCGGGATCATCCAGCTTGGGATCATGTGTGAGTGTGACGACAGCAGAGCGGCTGTCGAGGTCGAGACCTTCCAGAGCTTCATCGGGCCAGGATTGGAGAATCTTCAGGCCGGGAAAACGTGATTGGGTTCCCCACGCTTGCCGAGGATCGATCAGTGTGACCTCATAACCCATCTGGTCCGCTATCGGGCACAGCTTCTGGGCGATATGGACAGCACCAATAACCATAAGACGAGCTGGGGGCATATGACATTCGGCAAAATGCCGTTTGTCACTCATCAGGCCACTTTTTCCTTGGGAAAGGGCGTTTCGCGCCTCCTCCATCAGGCCATCGGGCAGCTTCAGCTCGCCTTCTAGCTGCTCGGGAAGAAGCAGCAATTGTTGGCCCGACTCCAGATTCGTCACGAGACAGGCAGGTACCTTTGACTGCATGGCCCTGCGCAAGCTTTTCAGAAGTGACCCTTTCATTGATCAGACACCAGCTTCTCCACGTAAACGCGTACGGTGCCGCCACAAGCAAGGCCCACCTCCCAGGCATCCTCATTCGTGACACCGAACTCTAGCAGGCGGGGCGCTCCGTCCTTCATTGCCTGTTTGGCTTCTTCAACCACCGCCCCCTCGATGCATCCACCTGAGACTGAACCCATCATGTCTCCGGCTTCGTCCACCAGAAGATGACTTCCTACGGGGCGGGGAGAAGAGCCCCAGGTGCCGACAACTGTTGCCAAGGCTGCAGTCCGCCCCTGATCGAGCCAGCTTTCTGCGAGTCCCAGGATTTCATCGCTCGCGGCATAGAGTGGATTTTCCGTCATCCCACCAAGTCCTCCTTCCAGATCTTTGCCGGGCTGGGCCGGGACATGGCACTGCTTTGCAGGACATCAGCCAGCTGCCCCAAACTTTCCAGATTATGAACCGGCAGAAAGTCATCGACATGCGGCAAAAGAGCTCGGGCCCCGCCGGTTTTGGGTTGATAACCATCGTAACGGAGCAAGGG
The DNA here is from genome assembly GCF_000420625.1 of Fodinicurvata sediminis DSM 21159. Lineage (NCBI taxonomy): Bacteria > Pseudomonadati > Pseudomonadota > Alphaproteobacteria > Rhodospirillales > Rhodovibrionaceae > Fodinicurvata > Fodinicurvata sediminis. The sequence goes on from NZ_ATVH01000011.1 coordinate 134,859, forward strand.
ATTGAGCCAGATCAGGCGACGACAGGACTTGTGTAGCCGCTCGGCTTCCTTTTCCAGCAAGGTGTTGTCCTCACGGTCCAGGCCGTCCGTGATCAGCAGGACAGTGGCACCCTGTGCCAGTACACGACGTGACCAATGAAAATTAAAGTCGGAGAGACAGCTTCCGATGCGCGTCCCCCCATCCCAGTCCTGTGCAGTGTGTCCGATATCATCGAGTGCAATATCGACATCCTTTTCCTTGAGCGAACGGGTCACATTGGTCAGGTGCGTTCCGAACAGGAATGAATGCACACGCTCCCGCTCACCCGTGGTGGCATGCATGAAATGCAGCAAGATGCGTGAATAGCGGCTCATGGAGCCCGAGATGTCACAGAGGATGACGAGAGGGGGAATCCGCTCGCGGCGTTTTCGCCAGGAAAAGCGCATGGTTTCACTGCCACTGCGGAGCGATTGCCGAAGGCTGTTGCGTAGATCAATGCGCCCGGGTGTGGCCGCTGCCTTGAAGCGTCGTGTACGAAGCCTTTCAAACGGCATGCGCATGCGGGCTATGCGCTGCTTGGCTTCCTGGATCTCTTCTTGTGACATTTGCTCAAAGTCACGATTCTGCAGGCTGTCCTTCTGTGACCAGGTCAAGGCTGCATCAAGTTCAATTTCCTGCTTTTCCGATTCCTTTTCTTCCTGCTCATTCTGGTCGAATTGCATGGCCTCGGCGACACGACGATTGAGCGGTTTTCCCGGATCGTTCTCGCTTGTTTCATCGAACATTGTCGGCAGGAAAAGCGAACGCATGCGATCCAGAAGGTGCGGATTGCGCCAGAAAACCTCGAAAGCTTGGTCAAAGATCTCCTGTTGATCCCGGTGGGTGAGGCAGACTCCATGAAGCGCCCAGTAAAAATCTTCCCGCTGCCGAAGACCGACCGCCTGTACGGCTTCAAAGACCTCAAGTGCTGTAGATGTTCCAACCGGAATGCCCGCCGAGCGCAGGACACGCAGGAAGCGCAGGATGTTCTCTGCAAGTCGTCCTGATCCGGTCTCTTCCCAACTGCCAGATGTCTCGGAATCAACCTGGCCCGCGTTCAAGATTCCTGCAAAGGGTCCGCTTTGTTGCATGGCCAGGCCTTACTGCGCTGTGGCAACATCCCGCTTGATCTTCTGTAGCAGGCGGGTTGCCTCGCTGCCCTCAATCTTGGCTATGTCATCCTGATACTTGAGAAGCACACCGAGCGTGTCATCGATGGCTGAGCTGTCCAGACTGATCATGTCGAGTTGAACCAGGGCTTCGGCCCAGTCGATGGTTTCCGCAATGCCGGGTGACTTGAACAGGTTGGCGTCACGCAACGCATGAACAAAGCAAACGATCTCACGGCTCAAGCTGGCTGGAACGCCTGGAGCTCGAGATGCCAGGATCTTCTGCTCGCGCTCCATGTCCGGATAATCAACCCAGTGATAGAGGCAGCGTCGCTTGAGCGCGTCATGGATTTCACGGGTTCGGTTTGAGGTCAGGATCACGATTGGCGGTTCGCTCGCCTTTATGTTCCCAAGCTCTGGAATCGATATCTGGAAATCGGACAGCAGTTCCAGAAGAAAGGCCTCGAAGGGTTCATCCGTGCGATCCAGTTCATCGATCAGCAGGATAGGTGGCCCTTCCGGGGCCGGTTTCAGGGCTTGCAACAAGGGACGCTCGATCAGGAACTCTTTGGAAAAGATATCCGATACCAACGAAGCCCGATCGTCGGAATGTCCGGTTGCCTCAGCCAGGCGAATCTCGATCATCTGCCTGGGGTAGTTCCATTCATAGGCGGAACTCGCCAAATCCAGTCCTTCGTAGCACTGCAAGCGAATCATGCGCCGGCCCAAGGACGCCGACAGAACCTTGGCCAACTCAGTCTTGCCAACACCGGCTTCTCCTTCCAGGAACAGGGGGCGCTTCAGCTTAAGGGCCAAGTACACCATGGTGGCGAGGTTTCTGCCCGCTACGTAATTACCCTGCTCCAGAAGATTCAGCGTTGCTTCGACACTATCGGGAAGCGGGGAGGAATAATGGTTAGCACTATCGTTCACGGTTTCTGTGTCCATTCGCCGTTTGGCTTCTTGACCCAGGTCCCGCTTGGGGCTTTCTGGATGATCTGTTCAAAATAGACCTTGCCGACTTCCTGAACAGGGGCGTTCTGTTGCTCAGCGCGTTCCCTATAGACCTCGAGGCGTTCCTTGTTGATGTCGTTCACTGCACGCTCCGCAGAGGGCGTGCGTGCTTCCATCAAGCCATCCCAACGCTCACCGGCATCCCCACTGCTGCGAAGCTCCTGCGCGGATTGTGCCCAGGCACCGGTGCCCGGACTGAAGCTGCCCAATAGAATGGCCAGAAGTGCAATAAGAAGAGTCCTACGCATATTCATGCTCTGTTTCCCGTAAATACCACCGTTCGTCCGTTCAGAAGATGTCGGAATTGGATTCGATATCCTCTTCCGCCTGTTCTTCCAGGCGGACACGAACATCGGCATCGAGCTTGACGTTCAGGTTGATCGTGATCGGGTCTTTCGGGGCCTCGACTCTTACGGTGGGCTGGCAGGCGGCCAGCAACCCCAGTGCAAGTACGGCTGTCAGGATCCCGAAGGAGTCTTTGTGCAGTCTGGTCACTTCAAAGCTTTCTTCCGTTGAAGATTGTGCAGTACATGCAGGTTGTCTTCTAATTGTGGTGGCTTAATGGTCATTGCACAAGTTCAAGCATATCATCCAGAATGTTGCGGGAGAGGCGCCGCCCTTCAGAGATTGCCTGGAGAAGAGGGGCGAGATTCCCACTCAAATTTATATTCAGATCAAAGGGGTGGCCATCGAGCACATCCGGATTCTGGCCCTCGAGTTTGATGGCCAGACGGCTTTCCCCCTCAGCGGGCTTGTGAATGTCCAAGCGCAGCCTGTCGTAATGGAAATTCTCCAGAGCATCCATCATCAGGGACACGGCTTGTCCGCCAGAGGCGAGGGCAGAACGGACCTTCTCAGACTTGAATGAAATCTGGCCGTTCTGGGAGGATTCCAGGTGACCATCTGCAATTTCGAACGTACCGCCGTTAATGGTGACAGGTATTTCCCCTGTAAAGCGCCCGTCTGCATCCAGATCTTCTATATCAATCAGGTCAACCAGTTGTGCGATACTGATATCTTCGAGCCTTAAAACCAGGTTGTGGCGATTATTGGAAAGATCGAACTCACTGCTATCGATTCTCAGGTCCCCTTCCGCAAAGGCGGCGTGCAGATTCTCGATAATTACGACAGGAAGGTTCGTTTCTCCCTTTGCAAGTTCAAGACGGCCCGATATCTCCGAGAGCAGAATATTGCCTATGCTTGCGGTTTCGATCCTGAAGGCCTGTGGTTCGGCCGTTCGCAAAGGCAATAAGCTTCCGACCCCGAGGGCACTGTCCAGGTTCTTGATCGATGTGTCGAAAACATCAAAATCAAGACCATTAAGATAAAGCTGGCCACGGCCGTTCAGTCCGTAGTCATTCCAGGAAATATTGAGGTTGAGCGCAGCATCGCCCTCGACTTCATCAAGCATATCAAGCACTGGAAACAATCCCGAAGGCTGCAGTCCATCAATCAGGAAACGATGGGACGGAAGGGACAAATTCAGTCCACCATTGCCGGTTTCCAGACTGTGTGATCCCTCAGCGATAATATTTGCCTTGCTGTACGGATTTTCGCCCGCAAGCGAATAGACCAGAGACTCGCTTCTGAGAAACACCTGCCCGGTCAGTTCCAGCGGCGTGAAAAGGGGAGGATCAGCGGTGCTGCTCATAAGTCCCTTATTCACTTGAAGCAGAGGTGTATCTTGCTGTGGCAGAGGGTATTGAGCTTCGAAGTCCAAGCCTGAAAGGCTCAACGCAGGCTCATCCAGGGTTGTCTCCTCTAGATTTCCGGTGGCACTGAAAGCAGGGGATTGTCCGGACGGCAAGCTGGTGTCGTGCGTCATTTCAAAATCAACGGACAAGGGCTGCAGTTGACCCGTCAGAGGGGCGCCATTTGCCCGGAACTGCCGGAACCGTTGTTCCTTGAGTTCTGCTGCACCGTTGATTCCCAGGTTGAAATCAGAATCCCCCTCGTTACGCAGGAACAGTGCGGTCAGTTGGTCGATCCTGATCTCTGATTCCGGAATCTCCAGGCCGGCCGGCAGCGATAGACCTTTTGCATTGACTGTCCCGGGTTCCAGGACAGCGACCTCCAGTTTCCGGCTCGTCTCGCCGCTGAATTCTATGGACAGTTCGGCTGTGCTCCTTCCAGTACTGGCATAAGGCGTGCTGAAGCCTTCACTCACCGCTGACAGCGTTGCATGTCCATTGTAGCTTTCAAAGGTACCTGAAAGGCTGGCAGATCCACTGATCCTGTGTGTTCCAAGCTGCTTGAGGGGAAGGCTCTCGACAAGAAGGTTCTCAACCCTGGCTTTAAGCTGTTTCTCCTTTGGAAGGATATGCCCGGACAAACGTCCAGAAAGTTGCTCGCCTTGTGTTCCCTCGAGTTCAGCATTTGTTGAAAATTCGATGCGGGGCGTTCCGTCCAGCCCACTTACTTCAATGAAAGCTCGATCCCCCGGGGCCTCCGACAAGTGCAGGCTATAGCTATCCGCAAGAAGTTCCTCAGTTCCCGATTTGGCGCCATCAGGTCTGAGGCCCGGCTTGTGCTTCTTGGACGTCAGGGACAGTCGCGCCGGATCCTTTGGGAAGAGGGCGTACTTTGCACCCTCCAGCAAGAAGTCGGCAGACATTGAAGCGTCCATGAAACGGCGGTCGATGGGCGTTGAAAGCTTCGAGACCTCCAGACCGATCTTTCCCTTTGCGTAGATAGCTTTAACCCAGTCTTCAATGCCTTCCGAAGCACCAGCCAGGACTGTGGCCTCCGGTAAGCGCAGATTGCCATTCAGGGAAAGAATACCCTGCATCTGCTCATCCTGAATAGGCAGGTCGTCCACCCAATCTTCCCACTCGCCCTTTGTGATTTGCACCGTGCCGTTCAGATTCAGGTCAGGGGAGTCGGAGATTTCCCGGCCGGAGAAGGACATTTCTCCCTCTATACCCATCTTGGGCACGGCCACTTCCAGGTTGCCCTCCATGGCCACCGGAAGCAGGTCAGTCAGGTTCAGCGCAATAGTCCCAGTGACACGCGACTCACTGTCGTCGATCTCGTGAAAAGTCAGCTGCAGGTCATGCTTTCCCGAGCTGGTCCTGCGCAGAAGAGCATCCATTGAAAGACTGTAGCGTTTTCCTTCATGAACAAGGGTGTACTCGGCATTTTGAAGCTGGATATCGGATACTTCCCAGTTTCCGACGAGGTCCTGGGGGGAAGGTATCGAATCTTCTTGAGGGGCGCCTTCACCATCGAGGCTTGCGCTCGACCCATTGTTTTGGCGGTCGGTGTGTTCCTGCAAGACATCGAGGCCATGAAGCTCCAATTCGGGTAATACGCCGGAAAGCAGATCTCCCGGGTTGTAGCGTATGATCAGCTGGTCTGCTGAGATACGTTCCAACATTTCGTTGCGGATATGCAGATCTTCGATAACAGCCTGCTTCAAACCAACCTCGGCAACCGTCAACTTGGCAGGAATTCCAGCTTGCTGCAGGTAATGATCCGCAGCCCATTGCAAGACTGGCTTGCGCAGGGCAACGGTGCCTGCACTGGCAATCAGGATGACACCAAGCAGTGCCAGAACAGTGAAAAGACCTTTCTTCCGTCGGGACATGATACCGCTTCGAGGCCCTAGAAATCAGGCCGGACCCTGTAGGGGCCCGGCCTGGTAAAAGCGTTCCTGCAGGTGCAAGTGTTCAGGAAAGAGATTTCATGGCCCTGCGGGCCATGACGTTTACCAAGTGTGCCCTGTATTCAGCTGAACCATGCAGATCGCTGTTCATTCCATCAGCAGGGACATTAACATTGCGTATGGCGTCCTCAGAGAAATTGTTGCTCAGTGCAGCCTCCATCTCCGGCACGCGAAACGCACTTGGAGCGGCTCCTGTAACGGCGACCCGGGTTTCCCCTCCGACAACGGCTACGAAGACACCAACCATGGCATAGCGAGACGCGGGGTTTGGAAACTTGGCATAGGCGGCCTTATCCGGGACGGGGAAATTCACCGAAAGGATAAGCTCGCCTTCTTCGAGCGCGGTTTCGAACATATCCACGAAGAAATCGTCGCCGCTGATCTCGCGCTTGTTCGTCTTTACCGTGGCGCCCAACCCCAGGACCGCGGCCGGATAATCAGCCGAGGGATCCGCATTGGCAATGGAGCCGCCCAGAGTGCCGCGATTGCGGACTTGAGGGTCTCCTATTCCACCGGCGAGCTTCGCCAGGGCAGGTATCTTCTGGTTGACGAGCGCGTTGGAAGCGACGCTTGCATGAGTTGACATGGCCCCGATCGCAATACGTCCGTCATCCTCGCAAACGCCAGTCATATCCTGTATGGCGCTGAGATCCACGATATCCGAGGGACTTGCCAGGCGTTGCTTCATGGTTGGCAGCAGGGTCATCCCCCCGGCAAGGAAGGTTGCGTCCTCGCTGCCACCTCGTGCACGCACCGCATCGTCCACGGAACTCGGGCGGTGATAGTCAAAATTGTACATCCGTCTGGCCTCCCTTATTCAGCCGCCTGTCTGGTTTTTGCCTGGGCAATTCGCCAGACCTTTTCGGGACTTGCTGGCATGTCGATTTCCTGATCCAGCGCGTCCGTAATGGCATTCATCAGGGCCGCTGGTGCGGCAATGGCACCTGCTTCACCACAGCCCTTCACGCCAAGTGGATTATGGGTGCATTCACTTGTCGTCATGCCAACACGGAAGGTTGGGAAATTGTCAGCCCGCGGCATGCAGTAATCCATGTAAGACCCGGTAACCAGCTGGCCGCTGTCCTTGTCATATACACAGTTCTCATAAAGCGCCTGACCGACACCTTGAGCTATGCCGCCGTGAACCTGACCCTCAACGATCATCGGGTTGAGTATGCGCCCGAAATCATCGACGGCGACCCAGTCCTTGATCTCCGTGATGCCGGTATCCGGATCGATCTCGACTTCCGCGATATGGACGCCAGCAGGGTAGGTGAAGTTCAGGGGATCATAGAAGGCCGTTTCGTCCAGGCCGGGTTCCAGGCCTTCCGGATAGTTGTGGGGGACATAGGCGGTGAACGCGATTTCTGCCATGGCCTTCGATTTGTCCGTGCCCGAAACTGTGAACTGTCCGTCCTTGAACTCCACATCCTCGGGACTGGCTTCCATGAGATGAGCTGCAATCTTGCGGCCCTTCTCGATCACCTTGTCACAGGCCTTTGATATGGCGGACCCGCCTACAGCCAGCGAGCGGGAGCCATAGGTTCCCATGCCCATGGGAATCTGGCCGGTGTCACCATGAACGATCTCCACATTCTCGTATGGAATGCCCAGCTTGTCGGCGGCCAATTGCGAGAAGGTGGTCTCGTGGCCCTGTCCGTGACTGTGTGACCCCGTAAATATGGACACAGTGCCAGTCGCGTTGAAGCGAACCTGGGCTGATTCCCAGAGGCCGACACCGGCTCCCAGAGAACCGACGACAGCCGACGGTGCCAGTCCGCAGGCCTCGATATAGGCCGAGAAGCCAATTCCGCGGAGCTTTCCATTTCGCTCGGACTCGGCACGCCTTTCTTTGAATCCAGTGTAGTCGATCATTTCCAACGCCTTATCCAGCGTCGGCTCGTAATCCCCCGTGTCGTAGTTCAGGGCCACGGGCGTCTGGTAGGGGAACTGGTCTGGCTGTATGAAATTCTTGCGGCGCAGCTCGGCCGGATCCATCCCGAGTTCCCGTGCCGCGACCTCGACAATGCGTTCCACAACATAGGTGGCTTCGGGGCGTCCAGCCCCACGATAAGCATCCACGGGCGCTGTGTTGGTAAAGATGCCCTTCACGTTGCAGTGGATTGCGGGCGTGGTGTACTGGCCAGCCAGTAGGGTGGCATAAAGATAGGTTGGAACGCAGGTCGAGAAGCTGGAAAGATAAGCGCCAAGATTGGCCTTGGTATCGACCTTGAGGCCCAGGAACTTGCCACCTTCATCGAGTGCTAGTTCTACATGGGTGATATGGTCGCGCCCATGGGCATCCGTCAGGAAGCTTTCCGCGCGTTCGGCTGTCCACTTGACGGGGCGCCCAACCTTTCGGGCCGCCCAGGTACAGGCCGTCTCTTCAGCGTAGGCGAAGATTTTCGAGCCGAATCCTCCGCCCACATCCGGCGCCACGACACGCACCTTCGTTTCGGGCAGGTTCAAGACAAAGGCGCAGAGGATCAGCCGCAACAGGTGCGGGTTCTGGCTCGTCGAATAAACGGTGTAGCTGTCCGATCCGGAATCGTATTCGCCGATGGCAGCGCGCGGCTCCATGGCGTTGGGAATCAGCCGGTTGTTGACCAGATCCAGCTTTGCCACACGATCGGCCTTTGAAAAGGCCTCATCCACGGCAGACTGGTCGCCCAATTCCCAATCGAAACAGAGGTTTCCAGGGGCTTCTTCGTGTATTGGATCCGCGTTTTCGGCCGTGGTCATGTCGATGACGGGATCAAGGTCCTCGTAATCGACCTCTATCAAGTCCGCGGCTTCACGGGCCTGGGAGAGGCTCTCCGCAATCACCATGGCAACCTGATCACCGACATAGCGCACCTTGTCGCGCACCAATGGATAGTGTGGAGGGGCCTTGTGCGGTTCACCATGACGGTCCGTGACGACCCAACCGCAGGGCAGGGAGCCCACACCGTCGTCGGCCATGTCCTGGCCTGTAAAGACGGCCACGACGCCGTCGGCCTTGCGGGCTTCGTCAGCGTTTATGGACGTTACTTTTGCATGGGCCACCGGTGAGCGCAGAAAACAGGCATAGACCTGGCCCGCCTTGTTGATGTCATCGGTGTAGTGCCCCTTACCTGTCAGAAAGCGATAGTCTTCTTTGCGCTTGACGGAGGCGCCAATTCCTGTGTCTGGCATGGCTTCAACTCCTCATTTCCTGTGCAGCCGACTGAATGGCCTTCACGATGTTCTGATATCCGGTGCAGCGGCAGATGTTGCCCTCCAGCCAGTGACGAACCTCTTCGTCAGACGGCTCCGGATTATGCTTCAGCAGATCAAGCGCGCTCATGACCATACCGGGTGTGCAGTAACCGCACTGCAGACCATGATGCTCCTTGAAGGCCGCTTGCATGGGGTGAAGGTTGCCATCTTCTGCCAGGCCTTCGATGGTGGTGACGTCCGCGCCCTCGGCCTGAGCTGCCAGCATGGTGCAGGACTTGGCCGATTGGCCGTTGACGTGAACCACGCAGGCGCCGCATTGGCTGGTATCACAGCCAACATGCGTTCCAGTCAGGTTCAGATGTTCTCTCAGGAAGGTGACGAGCAGGGTACGCGGATCAACGGATTTCGTGACTTCCGTCCCGTTGACGGTCATGGAAACGGTGAGCATTGACGTCTCTCCAGCTGTTCTTTGCGGTAATGGTTAAGCCGCCTGTATTCTTATCCCGCTATACCTTGCGGTTTGGCCCTCCATCACGGGGCATTGTGAGAATGAGTTTGTGCTTCCTCTCTTAGGCGGTCAAGTGGGGCAGGGTGCTGCCTGGTGAGTTAAACGAAAAGGATGAGCAAAAGGACGATAATGATGGCTGCGCCCCCAATCCAGACGGCCGGAGGCAGCCCGCCAGGCGTCTGTGAAGAGGATGGTGCATCCTGCTGTTTCTCATCCTTGTCTGCCTTGGTGTGTGATGTCTGGGCTGGGGCTGCCGTCTCTTCAACCGAACCGGCAGATGCGGTCGACTCAGCCGCTGCCCCTGAATCTGGGGAAGGGACAGTCTTCTCATCTGCCGCACTACCTGCTGCGGCGCCACTGTCTGTTGTGGTTTCAGCTGCTTCCTGGGAAGAAGTGGAAAGCGCATATTTCTCGGAGACCTGGCGTTCGAACTCTGAGAAGAATTCACTCGCCATCTTCTGTGCGGTCCCGTCGATCAGGCGGGAACCGAGCTGTGCCAGCTTGCCGCCCACCTTTGCTTCCGCCTTGTAGGTCAGTGTGGTCACCTGGTCGCTTTCAGCTTGAAGGTGGACATCGGCACTGCCTTTGGCAAAGCCTGCAGCGCCGCCCTTTCCTTCGCCACTGATCGTATAGCTCTCTGGCGGATTCATGTTCGATAAGGATACCGATCCTGTGAATTTGGCATTCACGGGGCCGACCTTCGCCTTGACCTTGGCTTCGAAGGAATGCTCATCAGTCTTCTCGAGCTCTTCACATCCAGGAATGCAATTCCTGAGGATATCCGGATCGTTCAAAGCCTCCCACACTATATCGCGGGGCGCTTCAATACGATATTCACCGGTCATTTCCATGGCAGCCTCCCTTGGTTGTTGTCAGAGTATGATTATCAGATCGGATAGACTTGGTTATCCAGACGTAGAATGGAAACCATTTCTCCCTTTTCGCGTGTTGGATCATGGGGGGGGCGCACGATCAGGGCTGTACTTTGTGCCAGGGTTGAAAGCATCGAACTGTCCTGGCGTGAAGCTGGCCTGACTGTGAGCCGGCCGTCAGCATCCCGTCCAAGGCTTGAACGGACATAATCCTGGCGTCGGTCATTGGCCTTTAGGTCCTCTTCCAGAATGGCCCTTTCCTGGAAGGAATCATGGCCCTCTAGCCCCTGAAGCCTTTCCAGGCATGGTCTCAGGAAAACCATGGCGCAAACCAGTGTTGAAACAGGATTGCCCGGCAGTCCAAGCATCGGAACTGGACCAAGCTGCCCAAACAGAAGAGGTTTTCCGGGACGCATTGCAATCTTCCAGAAATCCATCTTCAAATCACTCAGGCCGCTTCGAATCAGGTCATGCTCGCCCACCGAAGCGCCGCCGGTCGTCACCAGAAGATCAGCTCCTCTGGCGCCCGCAATTATGCTGTTGAGTGTGTCGGCGTTGTCCGGTGCTATACCAAGATTCAACGCAGTGCCACCACAGGCTTCTATGAAGCTGCACAGTGCCAACCCGTTGGAGCTTACGATCTGTGCGGGCCCCGGAATTTCGCCAGGCATGACGACTTCGTCACCGGTGGCCAGGACCGCAACCCGGGGCTTTCTGTAGACATGAAGCCAGGGGACGTTCATGGCGGCTGTCAATGCAATATCGCGGACATTCAGGCGCTTTCCCGTGGTAATTCCCGTATCGCCAACCTGGAAATCCAGGCCCTCGGGACGAACGTAATGGCCGATGGGAATGCTCTGGTGGATTCGAACTTTTGATTGCTCCAGCGCCTCGGTGTCTTCCTGTATCACTATGGCGTCGGCACCAGGAGGAAGTTGGGCCCCCGTGAATATGCGAACGGCTTGTCCGGCCTGAAGCGTGCCGTCAAAGCTTTCGCCAGCGGCAATGTGAGCGATGATATCCAGTTCAGTGGGGCATTTCTGCAGGTCGTCAGCGCGTACGGCATAACCATCCATCGCGGATACAGCTCGTGGGGGATGACTGACACGCGCCTTTACGGGATGCGCCAGTACGCGACCGCGTGCACGCTCAAGCGAGACCTGTTCCGCCGGCAGGGGCGCTATATTCTCGAGGATCCTCTCTAGAGCTTCCTCGACTGCAATCATCGGCTGGCCTCATATGTACCTGATTTTCCTCCTGACTTGTGGGTCAGCCGTATGTTTCCAATGACCATGCCGCGATCCATGGACTTGCACATGTCATAAACAGTCAAGGCAGCAACGTTAACGGCAGTCAGGGCTTCCATTTCGACGCCTGTGCGTCCCTTAAGCTTGCAGGTTGCCTCGATCAGCACCTTGCTCTGCTGCTGGTCCAGGGAGAGTTCCACTGATACGGAGCTGAGTGACAGGGGGTGACATAGTGGTATGAGGTCGGGTGTGCGCTTGGCCCCCATGATGCCGGCCAGGCGTGCGACGGAAAGAACGTCGCCCTTGCCGATCGTGCCTTCCGCTATGCGTTGCGCCGTTTCGGCAGAGACCTGGATTTCCCCCATGGCGGTCGCAATGCGTTCTGTTTCCGCCTTGTCGGAAACGTCGACCATGCGGGCCCGCCCCTCATCATCGAAGTGGGTCAGTTTGTTCATGGACGTCCCGCTTCCTCGGGCTGCAAGGCGCGTGCGGCTTCCTCTACATCATCCTGCCGCATCAAGGATTCCCCGATCAGGAAGCCGCGTGCGCCGGCCTTGGCAAGGCGGTGCAGGTCACTGGCCTGGTAAAGCCCACTTTCCGCGATCAGGAAACGATCCTCTGTAATCTTCGGCGCAAGTTTTTCTGTTGTCTCAATATCGACTTCCAGAGTCTTGAGATCACGATTGTTGATGCCAATCAGCGGAGAATGAAGGTTGAGAGCCCGATCCAGCTCCAGTTCGTCATGGACCTCGAGCAATACATCCATACCCAGATCTATGGCCAGTCGCTCAAGTTCCTCGGCCTGTTTCTGGGACAGAGCCGCCAGGATCAGAAGCACGCAATCGGCGCCGAGTGCACGGGATTCGAGGATCTGGTAGGGCTCAAGCATGAAGTCCTTGCGCAAGACGGGCAGGGAGCTTGCCGTACGAGCCATTCTCAGATGATCGTCGCTGCCCTGGAAATAGGGAATATCCGTCAAGACGGACAGGCAGGTTGCGCCACCACGCGTATAGGCTTCAGCAAGTTCCGCAGGATCAAAATCCTTGCGGATGAGACCTTTAGAGGGAGATGCTTTCTTGATTTCGCAAATCAGTCCATAGCCTGAATCGGCGGCCTTCTCCTTCAAAGCGCGGTGAAAGCCACGGGCTTTCCCGTTGGCAGCTATGATCTTGTCAAGCTCGTCCACAGATAGAAGCTGCTTTCGCTCTTCTATGTGCTTGCGCTTTTCACTGCAAATCTGTTCAAGAACGTCGCTCACTGCTTAGGCTCCGTGTTGGTAATTGACACGAGCCTGTCCAGAACCAATGCGGCCCGTCCACTGTCTACGGCTTCGGCTGCCATCTCGAGGCCCTGGGACAGGGTTTCCACCTTGTCCGCGACTACCAGAGCCCCTGCAGACGTCAACAGGATGGTGTCCCGAAGCGCTCCCGGCGCTCCCTTCAGGAAGGCACGCAAGGCCTGGGCATTCTGCTCTGCATCCCCGCCTCGAAGTTCTTCAGGGGCTGCTGAACGCAAGCCGTAATCCCTGGGGTCGATGTCGAACGCTTCGATGTGTCCTGAATTCAGAGAGACCACGTGGGTGAGCCCTGCCGAAGTCAATTCGTCGAAGCCATGTTCACCATGGACGACCCAGGCCTTTTCATGTCCCAGTCCTTTCAGGACCTCGGCCAAGGGCATCAACCAATCCTGATTGAAGACGCCCAGTATCTGTCGCTTGACGCGCGCTGGATTGCACAGTGGACCCAGGATATTGAATATGGTCCGTGTCCCCAGTTCCACACGTGCGGGCCCCACATGACGCATGGCGCTGTGATGGCGGGTCGCCATGAGAAAGCAGGTTCCGGCCTCTCTCAGAGCATGGCTGACAAGTTCAGTCTCGGCTTCAATGTTCACACCAAGCGCTGTCAGAACGTCCGCGGCCCCGCTTTTCGAGGACAGTGCGCGGTTGCCATGCTTGGCCACAGGTACACCGCAGGCCGCGACAACAAAGGCAGCTGCTGTCGAGATGTTGAAGGTTCCCTTGGCATCTCCGCCCGTGCCGCAGGTATCAATCGCATCAGGTGGCGCATCGATTGCGTGCATTTTCCCGCGCATGGCCCGAGCTGCACCAATGATTTCGGGGACGCTTTCACCGCGCACCCGCAAAGCCATCAGAAATCCACCGATCTGGGCCGGAGTGGCATCCCCCGACATTATGACATCAAAAGCCGTTTCCGCCTGGATTTCATCGAGCGGTACGCCTTCGGCAACAGTTCCGATAAGCTGCTTTAAGTCCGTCATGTCCTTCGTCACAGAGTCGTCCTTCAAGCGTTGGTTCTGCGAGCCAGTTTCACGAAATTGGCAAGCAATTCATGTCCGTATTCCGAAGCGATGGATTCCGGATGGAACTGTACGCCATACAAGGGCTTGTCGCGGTGGTGCAAGCCCATCACCAGCCCGTCATCCGTCTCGGCGGTTATCTCAAGTTCATCCGGCATACTGTCCCTGTCCAGCAGGAGGGAATGATAGCGTGTAACGTTGAAGGGGGAGGGCAATGTCTCGAAAACATCGCTGTTCTTGTGGGATACACTGCTGAGTTTTCCATGCAAGGGCATGGGTGCGCGCACAACTCTTCCACCAAAGGCCTGGCCGATGGCCTGGTGTCCCAGACAAACACCCAGAATGGGAATGCGTCCGGAAGCCTTGGCGATCAAGTCCAGGCAGATTCCTGCTTCACTGGGCGTGCACGGGCCAGGTGACAACACGATTCCTTCCGGATCCATGGCCATGACTTCGTCCGGTGAGATCGCGTCATTCCGATAGACGACGGACTCGGCCCCTATTTCCCCGAGATAGTGGTACAGATTGTAAGTAAAGCTGTCGTAATTATCGATCAGGACGAACATGGCGTTTTGGAACCCATTGTGACGAATTCAAAGGCCGGCGCAGACAGGGGGCACCGTATTCAAACCAGGCTGCATTTGACCTTATTAGACGCGTGAACTCAATGTATTACCTTTGTACCACCATTCATCATGCAGGGAAGGCAAGTCATGAACATCGGACAAGCTGCCAGGAAATCCGGCGTACCTGCAAAAACGATCCGCTATTATGAGTCCGTGGGCCTGATTGATCCGGCAGAGCGCACATCAAGCGGCTATCGTGTGTATTCCGGCAGGGAAGTGCAAATTCTTCGATTCATACAACGCGCCAGAAGCCTTGGTTTTTCCGTTCGACAGGTTTCGGAACTTATGGCCCTCTGGCAGGACAGGCAGCGCAGCAGCGCCCAGGTCAAGGCTCTTGCCCGATTTCACTTGCAGGAGATTGAACTGAAAATCGAGGAATTGAGCGACATGCGTGACACACTGTTCGACTTGATGGAAAAATGCCATGGAGATGGAAGGCCGGATTGTCCAATTCTCAAAGAGCTTGCAAAAGATGGCGTAGGCGGAAAGAAGGCTGAAACCTGAGACGGCAAGCTGTCCCGGGCTTTACCCGGCGCCTTGGCGGGCGTTAAGCTCTACATAAGCTGCGTCAATAAAGTTCCTATCGGAGACCGATACTCATGACGGGTAAGCGTATCACCATTTTTGGCTTAGGAATCCTGCTTACCCTGGGAGTGGCGGTCGCATTTGGCCTTCCCGGAAACGAAGTACCGGATCGGGAAAGTCAGAATCTAGTCGAAGGTCGGACCGAGCAATTGAACCCGGTCGCATCGCCTGGTGAAGTGGCTGGTATATGGCCAATCCCCGAAGCCAAACAACCGGATAGACCTGAAGTGTTGCCGCCCCCCGATTTAGGTGGGACCAAGCCGGCAGCTGTGAGTGCTTCCCCATGGAAGACTTACAGCGTAGCTGCGGAAAAGCCGGATGGGACACCACGCATTGCAATCATCATTGACGATGTTGGGGTGAACAGGCCTGCGGCAAGAAAGGCAGCCAAGCTGGCTCCGCCTTTCACTCTTTCTTATCTGAGCTACGCAGATAACGTGGAGGAATTGATTGCCGAGGCCCAGGTAAATGGCCACGAGATCATGCTCCACTTGCCCATGGAACCGATGAATGGCGACATCGATCCCGGTCCACGGGCACTGAAATCTGATCAGGCTCTTGAAGAGCGACAGCAGGATCTGGAATGGGCATTAGAACGTTTTGGGCAATACGTGGGCGTAAACAACCATATGGGGAGCCGTCTGACAGCTGACCGGCAAGCCATGGAGCAAGTTCTGGGGGAAATCAAAAGGCGTGGCCTTCTGTTTGTCGATTCGAAAACATCTTCGGATACGGTTGCCCTGGAGGTTGCGCGCGAACTGTCCATTCCCTCTGTCGGCCGCGATGTTTTTCTCGATCACGAACAAACTCGATCGTTCGTAGAAGCTCAGCTGGCGCTGTTGGAGAATATAGCACTCGAGCATGGCAGTGCGGTCGGGATCGGGCATCCGCACGAAGTAACACTGGAGGTTCTTGCCGAATGGCATGAAGACCTCAAGCAACGCGGCTTCACGCTTGTTCCGGTCAGTTCGATAGTGACCGATACCTATGAACGAATTGCCGGTTTATCCATTGCGACGCCCCCGGAAGTGCCTGAAGAAAGCAGCACCAAGCGCCAGTAGTGACAGGCCTGTCAGAGCTGCCACGATCTTTGGCTCAAGAAGGGCCGAAGGTGTAATGCTTTGTCCGTCTTTCAAAGTCTGTCCAATTCCGTCGCCAAGAATAACCCAAACCAGTGTACAGGGCAGCCCACCTATCGCGGTTCCGATCACATAGGTCTTGAGCCTGACGTTCAACAATCCGGCAATAATGTTGACCAGCCAGACCGGCATTACAGGCAGCAACCTTAGAACAATCATGTATAACAGCGCGTTTTCTCGAAATGCGCCCTCCAGGGACTGCGCCCTTGTTCCGGCTATTCGCGAAAAACTATCACGGAAGGTATAGCGAGCCGCCCAATAGGGCAGAAGCCCGCCCAGAGTGGGGCCCAAGGAAGAATAGATACCGGCTTGCCAGATCGGAAAGACGGCGCCGCTGGTAACGGTGACGACAGCGACAGCTGGCACATTGAAGGCTGTCACCACAATCAGGAAAGCGAGGTACAAGAATCCGGATTTTATCGGGTGCGCGCGGGCGAAATTCTGCATACGCTCAAGATGCTCGACAAAGAAATCCAGCGTCAGTTTTTCCTGAAGGCCGGAAAGGAAATACGCTGCGAGCCCGCTGATCAAAAGCAATGCTGTTGCTGATTTCTTGAGCCAACCACGATTGCGATAAAACCAGAGAAGCAGCGATTGTCCTGCCGATTTGCGAATCTCACTCACAGCTTTTGACGTGCCTCTTGGTACTGGCGTGCGGCCCCAACGAAAGTTCGGAACAGATTCTGCTGGGCGCTGTCGAAGACCAACAGTTCAGGGTGCCACTGGACAGCAACAAGGAAACGCTCAGCCTTGTTCTCTACGGCCTGAATAATGCGGGCTTCGTCATGTGCAACGGTCGTCAGTCCGCGACCAAGCTGATCTATGGCCTGATGGTGCAAGGAATTAACGCGGCAACGATCCTGTTTCAGGATAGCAGCAAGCTTGCTTTCCTTGTGAATGTCGATCCACTTCTTGGGCAGAGTTGTGCTTTGCCTGCGAAGGCCTTCGTACTTCTGGTAGATGTCCTGGATTAGATTACCGCCCAGGAAAACGTTAAGGATCTGGGCGCCTCGGCAAATTCCGAACACCGGCAGACTGTGCTTGAGGGCATACTCAAGCAGCTTGATTTCCATACGATCGCGTTCCGGATCTATACGTGTTTCCAGGAACAGGTCATGGTCATAGAGACGGACATCAATATCGTCCCCGCCACCGATCAGTAAGCCGTCAATCTGATGTGGATCACAGCTCTTGCCTGGATACAGACGGATGGACGAGGCGCCCGCACGCCATAGAGCGAATCTGTTTAGGTTTGCCGTAAACAGGGCACGACGACGGGAACTGGTAACAGCTATAAGGGGTTTTTTCACGGCAGTTCACTGTTCCAGCCACTGCGCCGACATTCTGGCCCAGTTGCTGTGAAACAGTTTATTCTGGTTTTCCAGAAAGGCCCGGGCCATATCGGAAAGCTTGTCTCTTGCATGGGCCAGTTTTTCGACTTTCAGCCATCGATTCCACTCGCCAGTCACACTCCAGCCCGGTTTGTTGAATGATGCATTTGGAAGTCGGTAATGGAAGGTCGGTCTGGCTTTCACCAGTGAGCTTGTTATCTGCCTCATGACCCTCTGTTCGTCCAGGTAGCGGAAGAGCGGCAGCATATCGAGTTCACGATTGCGGGTCGGATTGTACTCTAGGTAATCGTCAATCAGTTGCTCTCGCGAAGGTTGATAATCTTTTTGGAGGATCAATTTAACGTAAGCAACAGGGAAGCGATCGACGAAGGGCAGGATACGCCGGGTGACATCGATGCTTATGGTTTCCCGCAACCAGTCCGACAGCAGGCAATAGGCCTGGAGATGCCTCAGAAGATAGTCTGCATCGCTGGCCGAAATTTCGGGGTTCAACTGAACGCCGAATGCGTAGGCCCAGGAGCCTTCCGTACCCTCTGCGCCTTCGTCGATGAGGTCACCGACCAATTCATCCATTTGCGGAATCTTTGTATAGGGAATTGGTGGTCCGACGATCTCTGTCGGCAGCCAACCTTCACTCAGATCCCCGATAAATGCCTCCGTACGCCGTAACATGTCGTCAAGTTTCTCTTCCTTGACCAGGCCGCCCAGAAGTCTTTTTGCCGTTCCTTCCTTATCTTCGGAATGATGGGCATAGCGGACATCGAGTTTGCATTCGAAATCGCCGATACTTGTGTCCTTGATTTCAAAATAATGTGGGTCCTGACTGATGATTTCCCCACCGAAACGCTTCTGGATCAATTCGGCCGAACGAAGTGCAGAAAGACTGCTGAACTCGAGTTCAACACCGACATTTCGAATCTGACCGGATTCGTTCTCTTCAAGAGGAGGGGATTGCAGCGTTTCGATCATATTCCAGTCATATAGATCAGTCCCCTTGACGCGCAACCGACTAGCAATGTGCTGCTCAGTTTTTCTGTGCAAAGCGCAAGGCTTCCTCGGCAGCACGTATCAAGGCGCGCGCCTTGTTTCTGCACTCCTGATACTCGGATTCAGGATCACTGTCGATCACGACGCCGGCGCCAGCTTGAACATACATGCGGTCATTCTTGACCAATGCCGTTCTGAGAGCAATGCAGGTGTCCATCGAGCCCTTGGCGCCGAAATATCCAATGGCACCTGCAAAGAAACCCCGACGGTCCGATTCCAGTTCTTCGATGACCTCCATGGCCCGAACTTTCGGAGCGCCGGAAACCGTCCCGGCCGGAAAACCGGCCATCAAGGCATCGATGGCATCATACTGCGGTGCAATCTGACCCTCGACGTTCGAGGATATGTGCATGACATGGCTGTAATATTCGATCTGGAATTTCTCGGTCACCTTGACTGAACCAATCTTCGAGACGCGTCCCACGTCATTGCGTCCCAGATCGAGCAACATCAGGTGCTCTGCCCGTTCCTTGGGGTCGCTCAACAAATCCTCTGCAAGGGCCCGGTCTTCAGCCGGCGTTGCGCCGCGTTTGCGTGTGCCGGCAAGGGGGCGGATTGTGACTGTTCCATCTCGCAGTCTGACCAGTATCTCCGGGGACGATCCAACAAGGGAAAAGTCACCGAAGTTCAGGTAAAACAGGAAAGGCGAGGGGTTCAGTCTCCGCAAGGCCCGATAGAGCGAAAAGGCCGGAAGGTCGAAGGGAACCGAGAATCGCTGTCCAAGCACAACTTGATAGATATCGCCAGCCGCGATGTATTCGCGCGCCTGCTCGACCATCTCCAGATAGCGCTCCTTGGGGATGTTGGCATCAACATCCAGCGTTACCGGTGGCAAGTCTGTTTGCTCTGTCTTGCGGTTTAGAGGCTTATCAAAATCCTCCATGATTGCTTGAAGCCGCTGAAGAGCTCCTTGATGGGCCTCTTCCGCACTGATTTCCTCCGCCGGCCAGACAGGGGTCAGGATCGTCACAACATCCTCAACCCGGTCGAAGACGGCAGTGACTGTAGGCCTGACAAAGAAGGATTCCGGCAGCCCTAGAGTATCAGGGTTCTCCTCTGGCAGCTTTTCCATGTAACGTACCATGTCGTAACCGACGTAGCCGATCAGACTGGTCGCCATGGGCGGCAGATGCTCGGGCAGATCGACTTCGCATTCGCGAACCAGGCGCTTCAGGTTGTCCAGCGGATTACCACTTTCCTGCTCAAAGGCATCGGGTTTCTCAAGTGCCTGGCGGTTTATTTCCGATGCTCCCTGATAGGCTTTCCATATCAGGTCCGGCTTCAAGGTGATGAAGGAATACCGGCCAATGGTCGAGCCGCCTTCCACGGATTCAAACAGGAAGGAATAGGGCAGGCTATCAGCAAGCTTCAGGAACGCCGATACAGGTGTTTCGAGATCCGTGACAAGAGTCGTCCAAACGAGTTGCGGTGTCCCGGTTTCCAGGTTCTTCCTGAATTCTTCAAACGCGGGATAGGTCTGCATGGAACGGGCTTCCTTCACGAATCAATAGGATGGGATGGCACGCTGTAGGCGGTCTTCGTTTATCGTGACCTCATACTCATTCTCCAGGCCACGGCGGAAAAGCGTCTCAAGGTCATTGCCCAGTCCCTGCTGCAATTCGGTCTCAAGCTCTACACCGTCCTCTTCATTCGCGTTTTCGGCTGCAGCCGGAACAATTTCTTTCAAACGGGCAACGATGGGACCTCGCGATCCCTGGCTGAGGGTAATCTCTCCCTCAGCAAGCGAGAAGAGCTGTGAAACAAGATCGCGTGAGGGGCCATCATCGGAGCGCAGCAGGGCTGTGGTTTCCTGTACTTCCAGATCGTTTTCTACTGCAAGGTCCTCAAGCGACTCACCTGCTGCGGCCTGTGATTCCAACTCTTCTGCAAGCGCATAGGCCTGGTCCTCGCGCTGCTCACGAATCCATAGGCCTTCAATCTCATTGGCAACTTCCTCGAAGGGGCGGGGAGCAGGGTCTTCAACAGCATCGACCTGCAGGACAAAATAACTGTCCCCCGAGGAGGTTTCGATCAACAGGCTTTCCTGGCCCTCGGAGAGGCTGAAAGCTTCCGAAAGAAAGTTTTCGCGATCAGGCAGGTTCTCGATAGTTTCGCCTTCCCGGTTGCGTCCTTCGGAATCAACGGCTTCGATAACCTGGACATCCAGGTTCATCTCCTGAGCGGCTTCTTCCAGGGGAGCCCCTCCTGCAAGCAGGTCATCCAAGTCGTTCGCCAGGGTGACTGTCGCTTCGACAGCCTCATATTCGATGACTTCCTCACGCAGTTGATCGCGAACCTCTTCGAACTCGGGCTCGTTGCCTTCGCGAATCTCGTTTACGCGAATGATGTGCCAGCCAAAAGAGCTCTCAAGCGGTGGTGTAACCTCTCCTTCCTCAAGATCGAAGACGTCATTGGCAAGGCTGTCAGGCAGGTCATCCGAGCGAACGAACCCCAATTCGATGGGGGAATCTCCACTGGTTTCCTCAATGACGGTCGAAAAGTCCCCTCCCGCCTCTAGTGCTTCATAGGCTTCCCGGGCTGCCTCCTGGTTATCGAAGAGACCCTGCTCGACGGAGCGCTCTTCCGGAACGCTGAACTCGTCCTTCCTGGCTTCAAACTCGTCGCGCAGCCTGGTTTCATCAACACCAATGGTGTCTCGCACAACATCAGGCGACAGGTGGATATAGGAAATCCGCCGATATTCCGGCGCCATGAATTCATCGCGTCGTTCTTCATAGAAACTGCGCAGCGTTTCTTCATCGGGCGCCTCAACGTCACTCATGCTTGCGCGAGGAATGACGATGTAATCCGCGATACGCCGCTCGTCTCGATACTGTTTGATCTGTTCCTTAAGTGCCTGGGGAACACTCAGTGGTGCAGCCAAGGCTGAGGATATCTGATTGACAGGAATGTCCTGACGCAATGACGCAACGAGTTGCGCCTCACTCATCTGGTTGCTGCGCAGGAGTTGCTGGAATTGCAGTCGGTCAAACTCGCCCTCACTGTTCTGGAATGACGGCGTGGATACGATCACTTCCTGTATCTGCTTGTCCGTGGTGACCAGACCGAGCTTGGCTGCATGCTGAATCAAGAGTTCATCTGCGATCAATTGTTCCAGCACCTGGCGGTCCAGTCCGATCTGCCTGGCCATATCAATCGTGAAGTCTTCCCCCAGGATCTGCCTTTGCCGATTGTAGGCCTGCATGAAGGCTTGGCGGTAGGCGTTGCTGGAAATTTCGCGCTCGCCGACAACGGCAACGTTGTCAGAGGCTTGCTGTCCGCGGAAGATGTCTCCCACGCCCCAGAGTGCAAAGCTCAGGATCAGAAGTCCAAGGAGCACGAAGAGAGATATCTTGGCAATGATGCCACGCAGTTTGCCCATGAATCAGGATTCCAGTTACGGCCAGGTATTGTGATCGGGTGCCGATCCTGTTGTCTCGGCAATGGCGCGGCATCTTAGAAAGGGTGCTGCTACGGAGCAATATCATATCCATGTTCTGGTGAATGGAAGAGCTGCGTGCTAGACAGGCAACACGACAACACATGGGAGTTGCAATGAGGCAGAAGCTGATTGCTGGTAACTGGAAAATGAATGGCCTGAGCGACGAAGGGTTACGTTTGGCCGAGGGTATTGTCGACCGCAGACTTCGCGCCATGGAATTCGGAAATGAAACAGGCCGATCCTGCGAGTTGTTGATATGCCCGCCCTTCACGCTCCTGTCGCAGATTCGTCCCATTCTGGGAGGAACCGGAATTGCGCTTGGCGCCCAGGACTGTCATTCGGAAACTTCCGGCGCGCATACAGGTGACATCAGTGCCGGGATGTTGAGTGATGTTGGCTGTGGATACGTGATTGTCGGGCATTCCGAACGTCGGCAGAACCATGGAGAAAGCGACGCCATTGTGCGTGCCAAGGCAAACGCGGCTCTGCAGGCCGGGCTCACTCCCATCGTCTGTATTGGTGAGACGGATTCCCAGCGGGAGCAGGGGCAGACCCAGGATGTCTTGCACTCCCAGATGAAAGGCAGCCTGCCCGATATGAAGGGGCGAGATGCAACATCACTGGTAATTGCCTATGAACCGGTCTGGGCGATTGGGACCGGAAAGTCTGCTGCTGTTCAGGACGTCATTGATGCACATGAAGGGATTCGCAGCCATTTGGCGGAACGTTACGGGTCTGGCCTTGCTCAAGGGGTCCGCGTGCTTTACGGAGGGTCCGTCAAGCCGGAAAATGCAGCTGATTTGCTGTCGCTGGACAATGTGGATGGTGCACTTGTTGGAGGCGCGAGCCTAAAAGTGGAAGATTTTTGGGCGATCGCCACATCTTGTCCCTAGAAACCACAGGCCTGACAGGTTACATAGCTGCCCGCGCACATAGCCAAACCCGCTTCACAATTTGATGGACCCTTTTCCGTCATGATGCAGATTCTGTTGATCGTACACCTCCTGATCGTATTGGCCCTGATTGGCGTCGTCTTGCTTCAGAAAAGCGAAGGCGGCGGACTGGGTATTGGAGGCGGTGGAGGCGGTGGCGCCAGCGGCGGCATGGGCGGCTTCATGACAGGCCGCGGGTCCGCCAACTTTCTTAGCCGCACGACCGCCGTGCTTGCGGTCTGTTTCATGGCGACCAGCATAACTCTGAGCATTCTGGCGGGTACACAAACCGAGCCAACGTCCATTCTCGACAATATCGGCGAGGACAGCGATACGCCAAGTTTGCAGAATGAGGGTGCCACTGGAGATGAAGGCGAAGCTACCGGACAAGCGGATGATGGTGGCGACGGTTCTTCTGACCCGAGTGTTCCGATCCAGTAGGTTCCAGTTCTGTGTCGGCCAGGGCGCCGTAGCTTGTCATTCGACGCGACCAGTGTGTTGCGTCATCCTCTAAAGTTCAACAACTCGTGCCCTCGGCAAGTGGTTATCAATATGCCCTTGCCGTAAAGGGCCATTGCGAAGATAGTAAAGGCCCATGACGCGGTTTATTTTCATCACCGGCGGCGTGGTTTCATCCCTCGGCAAAGGTCTCGCTTCAGCTTCGCTCGGTGCGTTGCTTCAGGCGCGTGGATACAAGGTCCGGCTGCGCAAGCTCGACCCCTATCTAAATGTGGATCCTGGGACCATGAGTCCCTATCAGCATGGTGAGGTCTATGTCACCGATGATGGTGCGGAAACGGACCTGGATCTTGGGCACTACGAGCGTTTCACGGGCGTGTCTTCCCGGCGAACGGACAACGTGACGACTGGCCAGATTTACTCTCGCATCCTGGCAAAGGAGAGGCGCGGAGATTACCTGGGAGCGACAGTTCAGGTCATTCCGCACGTAACGGATGAAATCAAGGAATTCATCCGCAGCGATATCGAGGGCGAAGACTTCATCATTTGTGAGATCGGTGGAACCGTTGGTGACATTGAAAGCCTCCCGTTCCTGGAAGCCATCAGACAATTGGGCAACGAGCTGGGGCCATCCAGCACGCTCTACATGCACCTGACGCTCGTGCCCTACATTGCTTCAGCCGGTGAATTGAAAACAAAACCCAGCCAGCACTCTGTCAAGGAACTGCAGGCAGTGGGAATCCAGCCTGATATTCTGGTTTGTCGTTCCGAACATGAGATTGATTGGGATGCCCGGCGCAAGCTGGCGCTTTTCTGCAACCTGCGCGAAGAAGCCGTCATCCAGGCGCTTGACGTTGATACCATCTATGCCGTGCCGCGTGCCTATCACGAGGAAGGCATGGACACCGTCGTTTGCCGCCACTTCGGGCTGGGTGATGAGGAGCCTGACCTGTCCATCTGGGACCAGATCACGGATACCGTACGTCACCCAGACGGAGAGATCTCGATTGGTGTCGTGGGCAAGTACACCAGCCTTATCGATGCCTACAAGTCACTGAATGAAGCATTGATCCATGGCGGTATCGCCAACCGTGTCCGTGTGAAGATCAAGTGGCTGGATGCAGAGATTTTCGAGGACAAGACTCGCATTCACGAACTGGAGGATGTGAACGGTATTCTGGTTCCTGGAGGCTTTGGAGAGCGTGGAACGCAAGGCAAGATCGAGGCGGTGCGCTTTGCGCGTGAGCACAAAGTGCCCTATTTTGGAATCTGTTTAGGCATGCAGATGGCGGTTATCGAGTCTGCACGCAACATGGCCGATATGCCCCAAGCCGGGTCCAGTGAATTTGGTTCTGCCGATCCTGCGATTGTCGGTTTGCTGACCGAATGGCTTCGTGGCAACGAAGTTGAAACGCGTACAGCTTCCGGAGATATGGGTGGAACCATGCGCCTTGGAGCCTATCCGGCCGTGCTACAGGACGGAAGCAAGGTTGAAAGCATCTATGGGGTTCAGCAGATCAGTGAGCGCCACAGGCATCGTTATGAAGTGAACGTCTACCACAGGCAGGCTCTCGAGCAGACCGGATTGGTCTTCTCCGGACTGTCACCGGACGGAAGCCTTCCTGAAATTGTCGAGCTACCGAGCCACCCCTGGTTTATTGGCGTTCAATTTCATCCTGAACTGAAATCGAAACCCTTTGCCCCACACCCGCTATTCACATCCTTCATCAAGGCGGCTGTTGAGCAATCGCGCCTCATGTAGCCGGAAAGGACCAAAGCGATATGTCTGCGCCAAATACCGTTTCCATAGGCGACCTGAACATTGCAAATGACCGCCCCCTGAGCGTCATTGCCGGCCCCTGTGCCATGGAAAGCCGTGCACATGCCCTGGAAATGAGCCAGGCGCTCAAGGAGATCACTAATTCTCTTGGTGTCGGATTGATCTACAAGTCGTCCTTCGACAAAGCGAACCGTACGAGCCTGAAATCCAACCGTGGTGTCGGTATGTCGGAGGGATTGCCTATCCTGGCAGAGGTTCGGGAAACGCTCGGCTGTCCCGTTCTGACGGATGTGCATGATGCCGCTCAGTGCGCGCCCGTCGGAGAGGCAGTTGATGTCCTTCAGATTCCAGCCTTTCTTTGCCGGCAGACGGACCTGCTCGTTGCTGCCGCAGAAACCGGTTGCGCCGTGAATGTCAAGAAAGGGCAGTTCCTTGCCCCGTGGGATATGCGCAATGTTGCAGAGAAACTGCGTGCCAGTGGCAATGATCGTGTACTCCTGACCGAGCGCGGTGTTTCCTTCGGCTACAATACACTTGTTTCGGATATGCGTGGCTTGCCGATCATGGCGTCGCAGACCGGTTGCCCGATTGTTTTTGATGCAACGCATTCTGTTCAGCAGCCAGGCGGTCAGGGCGGAACCTCGGGGGGGCAACGGGAGTTCGTTCCC
Source organism: Fodinicurvata sediminis DSM 21159 (assembly GCF_000420625.1). NCBI lineage: Bacteria > Pseudomonadati > Pseudomonadota > Alphaproteobacteria > Rhodospirillales > Rhodovibrionaceae > Fodinicurvata > Fodinicurvata sediminis. Next base: position 160,839 of record NZ_ATVH01000011.1, read on the forward strand.
GTTCTTGCCCGTGCCGCAGTAGCTGTCGGTGTTTCGGCGGTCTTCATGGAGGTGCATCAGGATCCGGACAATGCACCGAGCGACGGACCGAACATGGTTCACCTGAAGGACTTTCACGGACTGCTGGAAACACTTGTTGCCTTTGACCGGCTGGCCAAGGACAATCCGGTCGAACTGACCTGAAGCGATCTGCCAGCGCCTTGCTGTCGTGCAGTCGAAATAAGCTATCCAGAGGACAATAATGAGCGCCATTACCGATATTCATGCCCGCGAGATCCTGGATTCACGCGGCACTCCAACCGTCGAAGTGGATGTGATCCTGGAAACGGGGGCCTTTGGTCGCGCGGCCGTACCCTCTGGGGCCTCGACGGGCGCTCACGAGGCTGTGGAGCTTCGTGACTCGGACAGCGCACGCTATCTCGGGAAGGGCGTCCAGAATGCCGTGAATGCCGTCAATCACGAGATATTCGATGCCGTATCTGGCCTGGATGCCAGCAACCAGGGCGAGATCGATGCCACCATGATTGCGCTAGACGGGACCGAAAACAAAGCCCGCCTCGGGGCCAACGCAATTCTTGGCGTTTCCTTGGCGACAGCCAAGGCGGCCGCACAGGACAGCGGGCTTCCATTCTATCGCTATGTTGGCGGCGCTTATGCTTCGAACCTGCCGCTGCCCTTGATGAACATCGTCAATGGCGGCGCGCATGCCGACAACCCGATAGACTTTCAGGAATTCATGATCGCCCCGGTCGGCGCTGCTGGCATTCGTGAAGCCGTTCGTATAGGCGCAGAGGTCTTCCAGGCGCTCAAGGCGGCACTGAAGCGCGCAGGACACAATACGAATGTCGGGGATGAAGGAGGTTTTGCACCAGGCCTCCGGTCCAGTCGTGAAGCACTGGATTTCATCACTGCTTCGATCGAGCAGGCTGGGTACAAGCCCGGCGATGATGTTGTCCTGGCCCTGGATTGTGCCGCAACGGAGTTCTTCGAGAAGGGGGGCTATAACCTGAGTGGTGAGGGACGTCGCCTCGGGGCTTCGGAAATGGTAGATTACATGAAGGAACTGGTCGAAGCTTATCCAATCGCTTCCATAGAAGACGGCATGGCTGAAGATGATTGGGAGGGCTGGCGCCTATTGACCGAGCAACTCGGCGGCCAGGTTCAGCTGGTCGGCGACGATCTGTTTGTCACGAATACACGTCGACTACAGCAGGGAATACAGGACGGCGCTGGTAACGCGATCCTCGTGAAGGTCAACCAGATTGGAACCCTGACGGAAACGCTCGATTGCGTAGAGACCGCAATGCGTCATGGCTTTGGTGCTGTCATGTCGCATCGCTCGGGCGAAACCGAAGATACGACTATCGCTGACTTGGCCGTTGCCACCAATTGCGGGCAGATCAAGACGGGGTCGCTCTCTCGTTCGGACCGCTTGGCCAAATACAATCAGCTGATCCGGATTGAGGAAGAACTAGGACGCCAGGCCCGCTTTCCAGGGAAAAGCGTTTTCCGCTGATAAGCGCGAAGCATGGAATCTGCGCTGACAGCACACACTGCCGCAGGTTTCGAGTCTTTCTGGTCACAGGTCTAGGGAGGAAATTGCTGAGGAACGCATTTTCCTTTTGACGACCGAGTCGCCGCATGATTCCATCTTTCCATGGCAGTTCTAAACGAAATTCGTGACCGGATACGACAGGTGGCCCCTCAGGTGTTGGCCGCGTGTGTTGTCGCCTATTTCGTTTTTCATGCGATACAGGGCGATCGCGGTCTTCTTGCCTACCTGCAGCTCACCCAGCAGCTTGAGGAAACCGAAGTTGTCGCTCAGGATCTAGCCGATCGCCGGATGGCATGGGAGCATAAGGTTTCATTGCTAAAGCCAGGTAGCCTCGATCCTGACATGCTTGAAGAAAGAGCACGCAGCGTCCTGAACTACTTACGCGATGATGAAGTGGTCATATACCTGCCAGAAGAGCGTACACGTACAGACGCTGATTAACTGTTTTCCAGTTAAAAACAATAATATAACTACTTTTCAATGGCTTGATGAATAACTTGCCTCTGGCAATCTTTCGCCCTACCTTGGTTTGAAAGTGTCTTGAAAGACAGACCCTGACAAAAGGCGACCAAGGGGAAACGCAAATGGCCACCCGCGCATCACAAGGGCGTAAAACATCGACGTCCGCTTCCTCCTCTGATTCGGGAAGCAAGAGCAGCAAGAGTTCCCAGAGCAAATCTCCCCGGAAGAAAACGACAACGGCTCGCAGCTCCCAGACTCGTAGCTCCCAGAAGGGCGGTGTTTCACGCCAGGCCGGACTCGCGAAGAAGGAAAGCAAGGAGAGTCTGCTGAATCTCTATGAAGAGATGCTCCTGATCCGCCGTTTCGAGGAAAAGGCGGGGCAGATGTACGGAATGGGCCTGATTGGAGGCTTCTGTCATCTCTACATCGGCCAGGAAGCCGTGGTTGTTGGCATGCAGGCTGCCCAGGGCGATGAAGACGCTGTCGTGACCTCTTACCGCGATCATGGTCACATGCTTGCGACCGGAATGGATCCAAAGGGCGTGATGGCCGAGTTGACAGGCCGTCGTACCGGTTACTCCAAGGGCAAGGGCGGCTCGATGCACATGTTCAGCCGCAACAAGAAGTTCTATGGCGGACATGGCATTGTCGGTGCCCAGGTTCCGATCGGAACCGGCATAGGATTTGCCATGAATTATGCTGGAGAGGACGGTGTCTGTGTAACCTATCTTGGCGACGGTGCCCTCAATCAGGGACAGGTCTATGAATCCTTCAACATGGCTGCTCTCTGGAAAATTCCGGTCGTCTACGTGATCGAGAACAACAAGTACGGCATGGGAACTTCCATCGAACGCTCTTCAGCCAAGTCCACTGAACTCTACAATCGGGGACAGGCCTACGGCATTCCGGGTGTTCAGGTGGACGGAATGGATGTGCTTGCCGTCAAGGCAGCCAGCGACAAGGTCCTGGAACACGTCCGCTCCGGAAAGGGCCCCTACATAATGGAGATGCTGACCTATCGCTATCGTGGGCATTCCATGTCCGATCCAGCAAAATACCGGTCCAAGGAAGAAGTCCAGAGGATGCGCACGGAGCAGGATCCCATCGAGAGGCTGCGTACGGTCATGCTTCAGGACGAGATCGTTTCGGAGGCCGACCTCAAGGAGATCGACAAGAAGGTCAAGGAGGTCGTCGGCGAGGCTGCCGAATTCGCCCAGAACAGTGAGGAGCCCGATCCCTCAGAGCTTTGGACGGATGTCTATATCGAAGCTGTAGCGGCTGAATAAACAGGAACGCGGCCGCTGACAGCGGCCCGGCAGAGCATTTCCGGAGCGATAACATGCCCACAGAGATTCTGATGCCAGCACTTTCCCCGACCATGACGGAAGGCAAGCTGGCCAAATGGCTCAAGAAAGAAGGTGACGAGGTTTCAGCCGGCGATGTCCTGGCGGAAATCGAGACCGACAAGGCGACCATGGAGGTCGAAGCCGTCGATGAAGGAACACTTGGCAAGATCCTTGTTGCCGAAGGCACGGATAACGTTGCAGTGAATGAAGTCATTGCACTGCTGCTGGATGAGGGCGAGGACAAGTCTGCACTTGAGCAGGCAACAGCAGGTGGTGCTGACAAGCAAAAGGGCGGGGATGACAAGCCTGCAGCGCAGGAGCCTGATTCCTCGGATGAGGACGCTGACCAAAAGGTACCGGCACAGCCCCGGAAGGAGGAGGCGCCGGCCGCGGAACCCGAGTGGGACGGCCCAACAGAAAAGCAGACGGTTCGTGAAGCCTTGCGCGATGCCATGGCCGAGGAGATGCGTCAGGATGATCGCGTTTTCCTGCTCGGTGAGGAAATTGCTGAGTATGAAGGTGCCTACAAGGTCACCCAAAACCTGTTGGCTGAGTTCGGACCCAAACGGGTGATCGACACGCCGATTACCGAGCATGGCTTCACCGGCCTTGGTGTTGGTGCAGCCATGTATGGCATGCGTCCAGTCATCGAGTTCATGACTTTCAATTTTGCCATGCAGGCCATGGACCAGATCATCAACTCGGCAGCCAAGACGCTCTACATGTCTGGAGGCCAGATCGAAAACCCGGTCGTGTTCCGAGGTCCCAACGGTGCGGCATCGCGCGTGGCCGCCCAGCATTCCCAGTGCTATGCCAGTTGGTACGCTCACATACCTGGACTGAAAGTGGTCTCGCCCTGGTCGGCCGGGGATGCCAAGGGCCTGTTGAAGTCCGCAATCCGTGACCCCAATCCCGTCGTTTTCCTGGAGAATGAAATTCTCTATGGCCAATCCTTCGAGGTGCCGAAGAGCGACGATTGGACCGTTCCGATTGGCAAGGCCAAGGTGGTGCGCGAAGGCAGCGATGTCACGATCGTCGCCTTTTCGATCATGGTCGGCCGGGCGCTGGAGGCTGCAGAGCGCTTGTCGGAGGAAGAAGGGCTGGAGGCTGAAGTCATTGACCTCCGGACGTTAAGGCCTCTGGACACGCAAACCATCGTGAAGTCCGTGCAGAAGACAAATCGCATAGTGTCGGCCGAAGAGGGATGGCCGGTTGCGGGTATGGGCTCGGAGGTCGCTGCCATAATGATGGAAGAGGCCTTCGACTGGCTGGATGCACCTGTCGTCAGGGTAACAGGTGCGGACGTGCCGCTGCCCTATGCTGCAAATCTCGAGAAACTGGCCCTGCCGCAATCCGGAGTTATCTTCGATGCGGCAAAGGGTGTGTGCTATCGCTGATAACGGGCCGGAAGGGAAGACCAGGAAATGCCTACGAACATACTGATGCCGGCGCTGTCACCGACAATGACGGAAGGTACGCTTGCCAAGTGGCACAAGAAGGAAGGGGATGAGGTTTCGGCAGGCGATGTGCTTGCCGAGATCGAGACCGACAAGGCGACCATGGAGGTCGAAGCCGTCGATGAAGGCACCTTGGGCAAGATCCTGGTGCAGGATGGCACAGAGAATGTTGCCGTAAACGATGTTATCGCCATCCTTCTGGATGAGGGTGAGGATCAATCGGCCCTGGAAGGTGCCGTCAAGGAGGCCCAACAGGGGGGTGGACAGGAACCGGCCAAGGAAGAACAGGCGAAGGAAGAGAAGAAGGACAGCTCCACGGCCAAAGCCGAGGATGACCAGAGTTCGGCCAAGCAGGCTCCGGAAGCCGCTTCCAAGAAGAGAACGAATCAGGAAAAAGGTGCCGATAAGGGCGGCCGGATCTTTGCCAGTCCCTTGGCGCGGCGCATGGCTGAACAGTCGGGACTTGATCTGGCGCAACTCAAGGGTTCCGGACCCAATGGGCGGATCGTCAAGGCTGATATCGAAAAGGCGCTGGAAACCGGTGCTGGGAAAGCAGAGGCTGCACCCGCACGGGAAGCTGCTGCACCGACCGCTGCAGCACCTGCTGCAGCTGCGGGGCCGGGCGCCAAGGAAATGGCGGACATGCTTGGCCTATCCTACCAGCAGGAAGCGCTTTCAGGCATGCGCAAGACGATTGCGCGCCGCTTGACGGAATCCAAGCAGACGGTACCGCATTTCTACCTGACCATAGATTGCGAACTGGATGCCTTGCTGAAGGTCCGCAAGGAGCTGAACGAGAAGAACGAAGACGGGAAAATTTCGGTCAACGACTTCGTCATCCGTGCGGTTGCTCTGGCCTTGCAGAAGGTCCCTGCGGCCAATGCCTCCTATGACGAGTCCGGTATGCTCTATTATGATCATGCCGACATTTCCATGGCGGTGGCCACACCCGCCGGATTGATCACGCCGATCATCAAGAATGCCGGGGGCAAGGGACTTTCGACCATTGCCCGCGAAGCGAAGGAATTGGCTCAGAAGGCCCGCGACAACAAGTTGAAACCCGAAGAATACCAGGGTGGCACCTTCTCGATTTCCAACCTGGGCATGTACGGGGTCAAGCATTTCGATGCCGTTATCAATCCGCCACAGGGCTGTATTCTGGCCATAGGCGCCGGCGAGCAGCGTCCAGTGGTCAAGGATGGTGCGCTTGCCATCGCGACGGTCATGAGCTGCACGCTTTCCGTGGACCACCGCGCCGTCGATGGTGCCGTGGGGGCGGAGTTCCTGGCCGCCTTCAAGAAGCTGATCGAAGACCCCATGACAATGCTGCTATAAGGCAGAAAGGATAAAGCCGTGGCGGAGAATTCATACGACCTGATCGTCATAGGCAGTGGGCCGGGTGGATATGTTGCTGCTATTCGCGCTGCCCAGCTTGGCATGAAGGCGGCCGTGGTAGAGCGTGAACACTTGGGTGGCATCTGCCTGAATTGGGGCTGCATTCCCACCAAAGCGCTTCTACGAACCTCGGAACTCTATGGGCACATGAACCATGCCGGAGATTTCGGGCTGTCGGCTGACAAGGTTGGGTTTGATCTTGCAAAAGTCGTCAAACGCTCTCGCGATGTTTCCAAGCAGCTCAACAGCGGCGTCGGGCATCTGCTCAATAAGAACAAGGTTACCGTCATAGACGGTGAAGGTCAGCTGGCCGGGAATGGCAAGATCGATGTCAGCAAGGACGGCAAGAAGGTAGGGGACTATCAGGCCAAGCACATCCTCCTGGCAACCGGCGCGCGTCCCAGAGTTCTTCCCGGTATTGAACCTGATAAGAAGCTGATCTGGACCTATTTCGAAGCCATGGTTCCCGAGACCATGCCGAAATCCCTTCTTGTCGTCGGCTCCGGCGCGATCGGCATTGAGTTTGCCAGCTTCTATCGCACCATGGGCGCAGAGGTAACCGTGGTCGAGGTGCTGCCCGAAATCCTTCCGGTGGAGGATAAGGAGATATCCGCCTTCGCGCGCAAGCAGCTTGAGAAGCAAGGCATCAAGTTCCTGACCAGTGCGAAGGTGACGAAAGCGGACAAAGGCAAGAACGATGTGACCTGTACCGTCGAGGACGAAAAGGGCAAGTCTCAGAAGATCAAGGTGGACCGCGTGATCTCTGCTGCCGGTGTTCAGGGCAATATCGAGAACCTCGGTCTCGACAACACCAAGGTCAAGACGGATCGCGGATTGATCAAGACGGATGGCTATGGGGCCACCGACGAGCCGGGTGTCTATGCCATAGGTGATGTGGCAGGGCCTCCAATGTTGGCACACAAGGCCAGCCATGAAGGCGTCATCTGTGTCGAGAAGATCGCGGGTAACAATCCACACCCCATGGACAAGAACCTCATTCCCGGCTGCACCTATTGCCAGCCGCAAATCGCCAGTGTCGGCTTGACCGAGGAACAAGCCAAGGAGGCCGGGCACGAGACCAAGATTGGCCATTTTCCTTTTATCGGCAACGGCAAGGCCATTGCCCTCGGCGAAACAGAGGGTATGGTGAAAACCGTCTTCGATGCGAAGACGGGTCAGTTGCTGGGTGCTCACATGGTGGGGGCCGAAGTTACAGAACTGATCCAGGGATACGTAGTTGCCATGAACCTGGAAACGACGGAGCAGGAACTGATGCACAGCATTTTCCCGCATCCAACGCTTTCCGAAATGATGCACGAGAGTGTGCTTGACGCTTACGGTCAAGCCATCCACTTCTAGAGCCATGTCTGAATTGGAAACCAAATCCCGCGAACGTCACCCCGAGAAGGCGCATAAGCCGGATAATCCGGTGCAAAGACGCAAGCCTGAATGGCTGCGCGTCAAAGCGCCAACCTCCAAGGCATACAACGAAACGCGTCAGATCGTCCGTGAACACAAGCTGACCACCGTCTGTGAAGAAGCGGCCTGCCCGAACATCGGGGAATGCTGGGCAAAGAAACATGCCACCATGATGATCATGGGCGAAATCTGTACGCGTGCCTGCAGTTTCTGCAACATCGCGACCGGCCGACCCGACAATCTGAATCCGCTTGAACCCTTCAATGTTGCAGCGGCCGTGAAGAAGCTGGGTCTCGAGCATGTCGTGATCACATCCGTGGACAGGGACGATCTGGAGGATGGTGGTGCCCAGCATTTCGCAGACACCATTCAGGCCATTCGTGAGGCTTCTCCAGGCACGACAATCGAGATTCTGACTCCTGATTTCCGTCGCAAGGACGATGCCCTGGAAGTTGTCGTTGCGGCCAAGCCTGACGTTTTCAACCACAACTTGGAAACGGTCCCGCGGCTCTATACGGAAGTCCGGCCAGGTGCGCGCTACTTCCATTCCATCCGCCTGCTGGACAAGGTAAAACAGATTGACCCTTCGATGTTTACCAAGTCCGGCATCATGGTCGGTTTGGGTGAGGGGCGCGATGAAGTTCTTCAGGTCATGGATGATCTGCGCTCAGCAGAGGTGGACTTCCTGACCATTGGTCAGTACCTGCAACCGACGGCAAAGCATCATCCGATTGATCGCTTTGTTACGCCTGATGAATTCGCCGAGTACGAACGTCGTGCCTACAACAAGGGTTTCCTGTTGGTTTCGGCGTCGCCTCTGACACGCAGTTCCTATCATGCCGATGAAGATTTCCAGCGTTTGCGGAAAGCACGAGAGGAACGTCTTGCGCTTTCTGCCTAGCCCGGAGTCGAAGCCCCCGATGCAGTATGCCCGGTAATGCTGGGCTTGGCCCCGATCCCTGTATTTCCGAGCTGTTCCCTGAACCCTGATTGACCCGGATTGCGCCTTCATGCCCGTTCATGCGGAAAAAAGGAAAGTGCCTTACACGCCGCGTCAGCTGTTTGATCTGGTGGCGGATGTAAAAAGCTATCCGGAATTTTTGCCTTGGTGCCTGGCTTCACGGGTCAAGTCGCAGGAAGGCAACGTCATCTATGCCGATCTGGTGATTGGTTTCAAAATGCTGCGCGAACGTTTTACCAGCCGCGTGGAACTGCACGAAGAAGATGCAGAAAACCTGACGATCGATGTCAGTTATGTGGAAGGCCCCTTCAAGTACCTGAACAATCACTGGAAGTTTATTCCCGATGAAGAGGGTTGCCTGATCGATTTCTATGTGGACTTCGAATTTCGTTCTCGCCTGCTCCAGCGGGTCATGCAGCCGCTGTTCAACGAGGCCGTCCGCAGGATGGTCGCCGCATTCGAGGGACGGGCGAAAGAACTTTACGGCTGATAGGCCTATCTAGGCAGCACCGCTGAACAAGGCCGAGTACAGCAGTCCCAACATGATGCAATTGAATGCACTGTGCATGACAACGGCAGGCCATAGGGAACCACTCTTCTCGTAGATCCAGGCCAACATGAGGCCGACCACGAAGAGGGCAGGGATCAGAATGGCTATTCCGTGCAGCATGGAGAAGAGGCCTGCGCTGACAGCCATCGAAACCCATTGCCCATAGCGTGTTCTCAGCCAGCCATAGAAGAACCCTCGAAAGACGACCTCTTCGACGATGGGCGCGACCAGTCCGGCAGCGACCAGGGTCAGCAGAATCGAGCCTACACTCAACTGACCTGGGTTGAGAAGGTCCATTTGCGGATTATCCAGAGGTGCGCCCTTGAAGCTGCTGACAATGATGTTCACGACCGCAACAGCTGGAATCGCTGCGATGGCCAGCAAAACGCCACGGAGAATCCAACTCTGATCGCTGGGAACAAAACCAAGGGCTTTCAGGGACAGCCCGCGGCGAAGGATAATGACCAGGAACAGGATCAGCAGGATGATCAGGGACTGCAACAGGAAGCCAACCAGCACCAATTGAAGTTGTGATCCCGTCGATTCCGGAAGGGCTCTGAAACCTTGAGAAAAAGTCTGCAACAACCAGGGCAGGACAAATCGGACGCTTGCCAGGACAGCGATCAGAAATAGCAGCGTGTCCGCCAGTGTGACCCTGTAAAGCTCGTGATATCCCTTCATGCCTGAGCGATCGATTCCTGAAGCAGTGACAGTGCATGCCTCAGGCTCGCATGTCGGACGGCATGACGGTTCCCCGGAAACACCTGATGCATCGCCCATGTCTGCAGCTGGCTTCCCGCCAGAGCGAAGTGAACCAAGCCCACCGGCTTTTCAGTGCTACCGCCTCCAGGTCCAGCGATTCCCGTAATCGATATGGCCCGCTGTGCATTGGGGCTTTTGTCCAAGGCTCCTTCTGCCATTGCGACGGCGGTTTCGTAACTGACGGCTCCGAAACTCTCGATTACCTCCGGGGGCACGCCCAACAAACGTTCCTTTGCGGCGTTGGAATAGACAATCAAGCCACAGTCGACGACATCGGATGACCCGGAAGCTTCCGTCAAGAGACCCCCCAACAGTCCGCCTGTACAAGATTCGGCTGTCGTGATGCGAATTCCCTGAGTTCGGCAGTCATCCAATAGCTTTGCGGCTGCCGTCAGAAGGTCATTGTCGAACATGGGGTATCATCCAATTGCCAGCATTAGAAGTAGGCAGGCAATAAAGCTGTATCCACCCGCAAAGAGGTCGTCTGTCATGACACCAAGACTTCCAGGAAGGTCTCGATCCGCCCAACTGGCCGGCCATGGCTTGGCGATGTCGAAAAAGCGGAAGAACAGAAACGCCGCTGGATATAGTTCCCAGTAGGTGGCAACCGGTATCAGAGCCAGCCACTGGCCGGCCACCTCGTCTATGACCACTTCCTTGGGATCGTGACGTCCCGTGTCCCGAATATAGAGTCCCGAAGCCCAGAACCCCAGTACGGTAAGAAGCAGGGTGCCCACGAGCAGCCCCGGCCAGCCCAGAAACCAAGCCAGTAGGGCTGCGGGGGGAAGGGCGGCAAGCGCCCCCCAGGTCCCTGGAGCCGGGCGCAGCAGTCCCGCTCCAAACCAGAGAGCCAGGCAGTGGGCCGTGCGATGGCGCAACTGGTTGTTCAAAGGAGTCACGTCTTTCATGCCAAAGCTGGAAGTTCGAGGGTTACGATTGCTTGAGCGGCAATTCCCTCCTTGCGCCCCGTGAAGCCGAGCTTCTCGGTTGTCGTTGCTTTCACGCCAATACGTGATTCGGATATGTTGAGCAGACGGGAGAGATTGGCACGCATTCTGTCTCTGTGAGGGCCGATTTTGGGTGTTTCACAGATGAGTGTCAGGTCCAGGTTAATCAAGCGTCCCTTGCGTTGCTTTAGGTGTTGGTCGGCCTCCTGAAGAAACAGCGCGGAGTCTGCAGAGCGCCAGCGTGGATCATCGGGTGGGAAGTGGCTTCCGATATCACCGTCACCCAGGGCACCGAAAATAGCATCTGTTACGGCATGAAGGGCAACATCCGCATCGGAATGTCCAACTAGCCCGGAATCGTGCGGAATGCTGCAGCCGCAAAGAACCACAGCCGTACCTGGACCAAAGCGATGAACATCGAATCCAAATCCGGTTCGTGTCTCGCTGCCTGACTTGGCCATCTTTTCCGCTCGTTGCAGGTCATCAGGAAGGGTGATCTTGAAGTTGTCCGGATCTCCCCGGACTGAAGTCACTTTCAGTCCGGCTGCATCTGCAACGGCAGCATCGTCTGTCAGGTTGCTTGAGTCACACGTGCTGTGCGCAGCAACAATCTCCGCATACTGGAAGCCCTGCGGTGTCTGGGCGGCAACAAGTTCTGTTCGCTCCGGTCCCGATGACAACTCGTTCGTCGAACTGCGCCGCTTCAGGGTGTCCGCGACCGGCACAACAGGAATACAGCCTGCGTGGTGGTCCAGGCCGCTCAAGACGCGTTCGATCAGAGACCCTGATACGAAAGGACGTGCTGCATCGTGAATGAGCACGATGTCGGGTTCAAGATCACGCAAGGCCTCAAGTCCGGCTCGAACCGAATCCTGACGCGTTCTCCCGCCCGCTATGGCGGGGCGCAGTGATAAGCCCTGGCTGGCCTTTTCATAAAGGTCCTGATGGTCTGGATTAATGACGACCTGGATTTGCGCGGTTCCAGGGTGTTCAGTAAAGCAACGCAGTGTATGTGTCAGGACCAAGGCGTCACCGAGCGGCAGGTACTGTTTCGGTCTTTCCTGGGACAGCCTTTCTCCGCGTCCAGCGGCGACGACAAGAACGGCGATCTTGGGCATTTCAGACTTAGCCACTTTCGATGACCCAATTCGATCGCGGGCTGTCGCTCTGGCCTCTGAATGATGTATGAATGGCAATCATGTCGAATCTGTCATTGATCTCTTCTGTTGCAGTCCTCTCACTGCTGCCAGTCACATTACTATCGTGGCGCAGGGGGCAGCAGGAGAACTCCCTGCTGTTCCTCGTCTTGTTGCTCGCCGCCTTCAGCGCGGTAACGTGCTATCTGATCCTTCGCGTATCGGATGGCTGGGATAGCGGCTTTTCTTTTACTCTTTGGGTTTCGGTTGCGTCGAGTCTTCTCGTATACCTATTGCTCTGCATCTGTCGGAGGGAAGCGGAACAACTGGCGGTTCTGCTACTGCCTTATCTGTTGGGCCTTGCCCTGCTCGCACTCTTGATCGACCAGGTCAGCACTGCTTCTGCCTATTCGGCAAATCTGGAAAGTTGGTTACTGGTTCATATCATTGGCGCATTGGGAGCTTATGCCTTTGCTACTCTGGCGGCTGTTTCCGCTTTGGCGGTTTTCCTGCAGGAACGCGGGTTGAAGAAGAAGCAGGCCGGGACACTATCTGGTCGGCTTCCAGCCCTGGCTGAAGCCGAGTGGCTTGAACGGCGCCTTCTTGTAGTTGGCGAAGTGGTGCTGGGCCTTAGCATACTCAGCGGCATGGCCTTGCAATACATTCATGGGGGCTACCTGCTGGACTCGAATCACAAGACGCTTTTCTCGCTCGCAGCATTCGCCTTGATCGCAATCGTGATTTACCTGCAATGGTATGCTGGTCTCCGAGGGCGCCGCGCCGGCCGTTGGGTCCTGTTGGGGTACCTTCTGTTGAGCTTGGCTTATCCAGGGGTGAAGTTTGTGACGGGAGTGCTGCTGGTCTGAGTTCCTGGAACTCAGAATCATCTGTACAGGACCCGATTGAATGCCTATCAATTCGCACAGAATTTAGGCACAGGACAAGATTGCCTATCCAATGAGCATTTCCATAGACAAGATCACTATTCAGGACCCGGTTTTTCTGGCGCCCATGTCTGGAATATCCGACCAGCCTTTCAGACAACTGGTTCGTCAGTGGGGCTGTGGCCTGGTTTTCTCGGAAATGATCGCCAGCGAGGCCATGATCCGCCAGACCCGTCAGTCAATGAAGATGGCCACGGGGTGCGACGAGGAAAGCCCGATGGCGGTTCAGCTGGCCGGATGCGACCCGTCGACAATGGCAGAGGCAGCGCGCCTGAACCAGGATCGGGGCGCTGCCCTGGTCGACATCAACTTCGGATGTCCTGTCAAGAAAGTGGTGAACAAGCTGGCGGGCTCGGCGCTGATGCGCGATGAGAAGCTGGCGGGGGACATACTGTCAGCTGTTGTGGAAGCCGTGAATGTGCCGGTGACCCTCAAGATGCGGCTGGGCTGGGATGACGATAATCGCAATGCACCAAACCTGGCGCGCATCGCCGAATCCTGTGGCATCAAGTTGATAACAGTTCATGGACGGACACGCTGCCAGCTCTATAACGGCGAAGCAGACTGGCAGGCCGTAAGAGAGGTGGTGCGCGCCACTCGGCTGCCGGTGATCGTGAACGGGGACATCGCCAGTCCTGAGGACGCGCGCGTTGCCATGGACAAATCCGGGGCACAGGGAGTCATGGTTGGCCGCGCCACCTGCGGCCGCCCCTGGCTCATCAGCCAGATCCAGGACTACCTGCGGACAGGAAGCTATGGAAATGAACCCGATCTTGGCATGAGACGGGACTCCCTTATGACGCACTACGATGCCCTTCTGTCCCACTACGGCCAGAAGCAGGGTGTGCGCATTGCACGCAAGCATATCGCATGGTCCCTTCATGGCCTGCGCGGCGCCAACAGCTGCCGCGAGCGGATCAACAAGATATCAGACCCTTCCCAGGTCCATACAGAGATCCACCAGCTCTTTGCGGACAATATGGAAGCGATTGCGGCTTGATGACTGAAAGCACGAAGGTTCAGATCAGCCCCGATACCGGGAAATTGGATTCCTCGGCCGTTCTCAGTGCGCTCGCGCTTCCGGTTCTCGTCCTGGAGCCAGATAATCGCGTGGCTTCACTGAACCTGGCTGCTGAACAATTGCTGGCCACCTCGGCCGCAGTTCTGACGGGCCAGCCGATCACCTCGGTTCTGCCCTCGGATAGCCCCTTGCTCAGTCTGGCCGAGCAGGTTCGTAATCGAGGCTATTCCGTTTCCGAAACCGATATAACACTGGAATCGCCACGGATCGGCTCGCACCTGGTTGCGGCGGAACTATCCCCTATCCCCGAAAAGCCGGGTGCAATTGCGGTCTGCCTGTCGGTAAGGTCCATGGCCCGTCGCATGGAGGATCAGCAGGTTCACCGCAATGCAGCGCGATCCGTGACCGCCATGGCCGCCATGTTGGCGCATGAAGTAAAGAATCCTCTGTCCGGTATCCGAGGTGCGGCACAGTTACTGGAGACTTCGGTTGCAGAAGAAGACCGGGAGTTGACACGTCTCATCTGCGAGGAATCGGATCGGATTGTTGGCCTCGTGGATCGTATGGAGATGTTCTCCAGCCAGAAACCGATCGAGCGCAAGCCCGTGAACATTCATGAAGTGCTGGGGCACGTCCGACGCCTGGCCGAAAACGGATTTGCGCATCAGGTTCGTTTTGTCGAAAGGTACGATCCGTCGCTCCCTCCGGTTCTCGGGAACAGGGACCTGCTTATCCAGGCCCTTCTGAACCTGGTCAAAAATGCCGCCGAAGCTGCAGATCCTGCGGCGCCTGAAATACAGTTGCGCACAGGTTATCAACAGGGCGTCAGATTGGCACTTCCCGGTGGCGAGGCACGCGTGGACCTGCCCTTGATGGTAGGGGTGCAGGACAATGGTCCAGGAATATCCGAAGATATGAAATCAAGCCTGTTCGACCCATTTGTGACCAGCAAGCCAGGCGGCAAGGGATTGGGTTTGGCCTTGGTGGCAAAGATTGTTGATGACCACGGCGGCATGATCGAAGTCGATAGCGAACAGAGGCGAACCTTGTTTCGCATGATGCTGCCCATGGCCGATGCACAGGAGCCCGCCTCATGACCAAGGCAACGGTGCTGGTCGCGGACGATGATCGTGCCATCAGGACAGTCATTACACAGGCACTGGGCCGGGAAGGCTATGAGGTCCGCACAACCGGTACGGCCGCATCCCTGTGGCAGTGGGTCCAGGCGGGCGAGGGCGATCTGGTCATTACCGATGTTATCATGCCGGATGAAAATGGCCTGGATCTTATTCCCAGGATCAAGAAACTCAGGCCTGACCTGCGCATTCTGGTTATGAGTGCGCAGAAAACCCTGCTGACTGCAGTCAAGGCCACTGAAAGAGGGGCTTTCGAATATCTTCCGAAACCGTTTGATCTGCGAGAACTGATACAGGTTGTCGATCGCGCACTGACAGAACCACGAGCGGCATCTGCACTGTCAGAAGAGAGTGGCCAGGCCGAGGAAGACTTGCCGCTTATCGGCCGTTCTCCAGCCATGCAGGAAGTCTATCGCGTTGTCGCCCGTCTGATGAGCACGGACCTGACCGCGATGATCTATGGCGAATCCGGGACCGGCAAGGAATTGGTTGCGCGCGCCTTGCATGACTATGGAAAGCGCAGTCATGCGTCTTTTGTGCCGGTCAATATGGCTGCAATACCCAGGGAGCTGATTGAAAGTGAGCTTTTCGGCCACGAGAAGGGCGCCTTCACCGGAGCAACCACGCGCTCTGCCGGCCGTTTCGAGCAGGCTTCGGGGGGCACGTTGTTCCTGGACGAGATCGGGGACATGCCCCTTGAGGCACAGACCCGCTTGTTGCGAGTCCTGCAGGAGGGTGAGTACACGACAGTGGGCGGGCGCACCGCCATTCGTGCCAATGTACGAATCATTGCAGCGACCCACCGCGATTTACGGCAGATGGTTCGAGGCGGCCTGTTTCGGGATGACCTGTTCTATCGTTTGAATGTTGTTCCCATACGCCTGCCGCCGCTTCGTGAACGCAGGGAGGATATTCCCGAACTTGTCCATCACTTCATGCAGGAAGCGGAAAGACAGGGCCTGGCCGCCAAGGCGATCGAGGCGGAGGGCATGGAGCTTCTCAAGTCCCACAAGTGGCCGGGCAATGTGCGGGAGCTTGAGAATTTCGTCAGCCGACTGATGGCACTTTATAGCCAGGATGTGATAACCGCCGAGATCGTACGCGACGAACTCAGTGAATTGGCCGTGTCCGAAAATACACAGCCTGCGACATCCAAATCACTCGGTGGTGTCGTTGAACAGGTGCTACGGGACTATTTCGATGCCCATGCCGAGGAGTTGCCGGCTTCGGGTCTTTATGATCGTGTACTGCGTGAGATCGAAAGGCCTTTGATAGAACTGACACTGGACGCAACGCGCGGCAATCAGATCAAGGCGGCAAAGGTTCTAGGACTGAACCGGAATACACTGCGCAAGAAGATCAGCGATCTCGAGATCGAGATCGTCAAGGGGGCGAAATAGACTGTTGCTTCACTGCAACAATTGCTTGAAGGCATCCGCTTATATGGCTTAAGGATGCTGTATGGACGAATCCGATTCCCTGCCTGAGGAAAAGCGCAAGCTTCCGGCCCGCCTGTATCAGGGCTTCAGGGCCTGGGCACGTCGTCATGGCCTGGAGCGCAAGCTATCGATAATCCTGCTGGTCGCGGCCGTGCTGAGCGGCATCGCGACCTTTGCTGCGATGACCGGGCGGTTGCCCGGGGCAGGGGATCCGCGCAGCATCCTGCTCCTGCTTGTCCTCGACCTTGTTTTCCTGGTTTTTCTGGGAGTTCTGATCATACGCCGCCTGGTCCAGCTTTGGGTCCAGCGCAGGCGTGCGGTTGCAGGTGCGCGGCTGCATTCGCGACTGGTGGGCCTTTTTGCCCTGGTTGCCGTCCTGCCCAGCATGATCATTGTGATCTTTGCCGTCCTGCTTTTCGAGTTTGGCTTGCAGTCCTGGTTCAGTGATCGTGTCAGCACAGCAATCCGGGAATCCCTGCAGGTTGCCCAAGCCTATGAAGAAGAGCACAAGCGGAACATCATGTCTGATGTTCAGGCCATGGCGAGCGATCTGAACCGATCGGGGCGCATGCTGTCCATGGACCCAAATCAGTTTGCCCAGTTCGTGGCCAACCAGGCGGCTGTACGCTCGCTGACAGAGGCAACCGTCTTCCAGCCCTCGGGCCGGATCATGGCCCAGGTCGGGGTGGGATCCCTGTTCCAGGTCAAACCCGACGTTCCTGAATCGGCATTCCAGAGAGCAAGCGAAGCCCGTGCCGTCATCCTGACCGATGAGAATGACAATCGTGTCCGCGCGCTCATCAAGCTGGACATCTATGTTGACACCTACCTCTTGATCGGACGGCTGATAGACCCTGAGGTTCTTGCGCACCTGGAGAAGACTTCCACAGCCGTTCAGCTCTACGAACAGCTGGAAGGCGAGCGTGCAGGCCTTCTTGTGACCTTCGCGCTGATCTTCTTTATCGTCGCCATCCTGCTGCTCTTGGCTGCGGCCTGGGTGGGACTGGCTTTTGCCGATCGCTTGAGCAAGCCAATCGGACATTTGATCTTGGCGGCGGACAAGGTGGGCGCCGGTGACCTGAGTGCACGCGTGGACCGTTTCGATCCCGATGATGAGGTTGGCTCACTGGCCATGGCCTTCAATCGCATGGCATCTGAGCTCCAGCACCAGCAGGAAGAGCTCCTCAAGGCAAACTGGCAGATCGAGGCGCGTCGGCGCTTCATTGAGACGGTCCTGTCCGGTGTGTCGGCGGGTGTGATCGGCTTGGACCGGCATCACCGCGTAACCGTGGCCAACCGTTCAGCCTGCGAGCTGTTGTCGCTTAGTGAAACTCAACTGCATGGCCGCCGCCTGAGCAATCTGTCCCGGGATGTCCGTTTCCTGATCGACCTTGCCAGCCGGCGTCCTGGCAAGGTGCATGAACGGCAGGTAACCCTGACGCGTCGGGATGGCTACAGCCGGACCTTTCTTGTCCGCATCGCGGCCGAACAGGATGACGAAAATATCATCGGTTATGTGGTGACGTTCGATGACATCTCTGAGTTGCTGTCGGCTCAACGAAAGGCGGCCTGGGCCGATGTGGCGCGCCGAATTGCGCATGAAATCAAGAACCCGTTGACACCGATCCAGCTGTCTGCAGAACGCCTCAAGCGCAAATACCTGAAGCAGATCGATCAGGATCCCGAGACCTTCAACGCCTGCATCGAGACCATTGTGCGTCAGGTCGGTGATATCGGACACATGGTGGATGAGTTTTCTTCCTTCGCCAGGATGCCAACACCGGCCATGGCCGAACATGATCTGCGGCAGCTGATTCAGGAGGCAATCAATCTCTACAAGGCATCCGGCAGCGAAATCGAGATTGCAACAGAACTTCCCCAGGAACCGGCCGGCTGTCAGGTTGATCCAGCACAGGTGCGCCAGGTCCTGACCAACCTGATCAAGAACGCTTCCGAATCCATTGTCGAACGACAGCAGCAGAATCGGGAGGATGGCCGAGAGGATATTGAACCTGGGCGCATAGAGATCACACTTGGTGGTGAGAACGAGCACTGGGTGATAACGATTGCCGACAATGGGCGCGGTCTGCCGGCAAGCCAGCGAGAACGACTGACCGAGCCTTATGTCACCACGCGTGATGGTGGCACGGGGCTTGGTTTGGCAATCGTGAAGAAGATCTTGGAGGATCACGGGGGAGATATCGCCCTGAGCGACCGTGAGGGGGGAGGTGCCCTGATCAGGCTGCAACTCCCGAAACCAGAGCAAGGACGGGGCCAGGCGCTCCACTCGACTGATCCGTCATCGGATAACTTGGCAAGGATGTGACATGGCTCACGATATTCTGATCGTCGATGATGAAGCTGACATTCGCCTTCTGATCGAAGGCGTCCTGCAGGACGAGGGCTATGAGACCCGCAGCGTGGCAGAGAGTGACGCGGCACTGGAGTCGCTCCGCACACGCCGCCCACATCTTGTTATCCTTGATATCTGGCTGCAGAACTCTCGCATGGATGGCTTGGAATTGCTGGAGGCGATCGAACGAGAGCACAGCGGTGTTCCAGTCGTCATGATCAGTGGCCACGGCACGATCGAGACGGCTGTCAAGGCCATCAAGATCGGTGCCTACGACTTCATCGAAAAGCCCTTCAAGGCCGATCGCCTGCTACTCATTGTGGAGCGCGCAATAGAGGCTTCACGCTTGCGGCGTGAAAATGAGGAATTGCGTCTGCGCGGGGTGCCGGAAACGGAATTGATCGGCAAGAGCTCGGCGATCAACCAGCTACGCCAGTCCGTTCAGAAGGTCGCTCCCACCGGAAGCCGAGTCCTGGTTACAGGTGCTGCCGGAACAGGAAAGGAAGTCGTGGCCCGCCAGCTTCATGCCAATTCACGCCGTGCCAATGGGCCATTCATTGTGCTGAATTGCGCGACCATGCATCCGGACCGAATGGAAAGCGAGCTTTTCGGTCAGGAAGGCGAGAGTATAGGGGAAGGCAGTGCCAACAAGGTTGGTACGTTTGAACGCGCACATGGCGGAACCCTGTTTCTTGACGAGGTTGCCGATATGCCTCTCGAAACCCAGGGCAAGATCGTTCGCGTCCTTCAGGAGCAGACCTTTGAAAGAGTCGGTGGCAGCCGCCGGGTAGAGGTGGACGTGCGTGTGATTGCCTCGACCAATCGTGATCTCTCGGAATTGATCGGGGAAGGTCGCTTTCGCGAAGATCTTTATTATCGATTGAACGTGGTGCCGCTGAAGGTCCCTTCACTTCGCGAGCGCAGGGAGGACATACCGCATCTAAGCAGCTACTTCATGTCGCGGACCTCGGACAATTCAGGACTGCCCGTACGAGAAATCAGTGAAGATGCCATGGCCATGCTTCAGACCTATGATTGGCCGGGAAATGTCAGGCAGTTGCGAAACATGATAGACTGGTTGCTGATCATGGCGCCCGGCAGTGCATCGGAGCCAATTGCAGCCGACATGCTGCCATCTGAAATCACCTCAAAATCCTCTGCCGTGTTGTCCGGTGCGAGCAACAGCGATATTCTCGCGCTGCCTTTGCGTCAGGCGCGTGAGAAATTTGAAAAACAGTACCTGGAAGCGCAAATCAATCGGTTTAGCGGCAACATCTCGCGCACTGCATCCTTCGTCGGGATGGAACGCTCGGCACTGCATCGCAAGCTTCGGCTTCTGGGCATCAATCCCGAGCGCTAGCGACTTGAACCGGCATAATGAAGGGGTTCGCCCATGAAAGTGATTGTCTGTGGCGCCGGCCAGGTTGGTTTCAATATCGCGCGCTATTTGGCAAGCGAGAATGCGGATGTGACGATAATCGACCAGTCTCCGCAGCTGATTCAGAAGATCAGTGATCTTCTTGATGTGAGTGGGGTGGTTGGCTTCGCGTCGCATCCCGATGTCCTCGAGAAGGCTGGGGCGCGGGATGCCGACATGATCGTGGCCGTCACTTATGCCGATGAAGTGAACATGGTGGCCTGCCAGATCGGCCATTCCCTGTTCGAGATTCCGACGAAGATTGCCCGCATCAGGCACCAGAGCTACCTGAACCCTGTCTGGTCGGACCTGTTTTCGACGGACAATCTGCCAATCGATGTCATCATTTCGCCGGAGCTTGAGGTGGCCAAGGCCATTGAGCGGCGTTTGAGAGTTCCCGGCGCCTTCGACGCACTTTCCATGCTGAAGGACAAAATCAGTCTGATTGGTGTCCATGTGCGCGATGAAACGCCGATCATCAATACGCCGTTGCGCCAGCTGACCGAACTCTTCCCGGAACTGCATATTCTGATTCTGGCGATTCATCGCAATGGCAGCGTGATTGTGGCGGGAGGCGACGATCAGCTTCAGCCCGGCGACGATGTCTACTTCGTCTGCCATAATGACCATCTCGACCGGGCAATGATGAGTTTTGGATATGAAGAAAAGGAAGCGCGGCGTGTCGTCCTGATCGGTGGCGGCAATATCGGCCTGAACCTGGCTCAGCGTGTTGAGGACAAGCACCGTCAGGTACAGTTGAAGCTGATTGAAATCGACAAGGGCAGGGCAGAACGCGTTGCGCAAAGCCTCTCCCGTTCTGTCGTCATCCACGGCGATGCCGTGGAGCTGGACATACTGAACGAAAGCAATATCAGCACAGCGGAAACCGTGATTGCCGTTTCGAACGAGGACGAGGTCAATATTCTGGCCTCACTTCTGGCCAAGAAACAGGGCTGCCACCGGGCCATAACGCTGATCAATTCCAGCTCTTATAACCAGTTGGTCAGCGGTCTTGGTATCGACACCATTGTCAGTCCGCGTGCCATCACGGTGTCCACGATTCTTCAGCATGTTCGCCGGGGCCGGATTCGCTCGGCCTATTCGCTTTCCGACGGTGTCGGTGAAGTTCTGGAAGCCGAGGTTCTGGAGACCTCGGCGCTGACAAATCAAGCTTTGCGCGATGCGCCGCTTCCGGATGGTGTTGTGATTGGTGCCATCTTACGCAATAAAGAAGTCATCATTCCGCGGGGCAAGACGGTCATAAAAGCAGGCGACCTCGTCGTGCTCTTTGCCAAGCCGGCCGCCGTGAAGAAGGTTGAACGTCTCTTCTCCGTGAAGCTCGAATTCTTCTGAGCCCTCCGGGGAACCACAGAAGTTGTATCTGGGATAGAAAAGCCATGCCTCGCACAGCCTATGTCAACGGTCAGTACGTGCCACACAACGATGCCTTCGTGCATATCGAAGATCGTGGCTATCAGTTTGCCGACGGCGTTTACGAAGTGGTGCCCGTCTTATCCGGAAAACTGGTCGATGAGGAGCGCCATCTGGACCGTCTGGAGTATTCGCTCTCGGAGCTGGACATTCCCATGCCCATGAGCCGCCGTGCACTCCAGCTCGTTTGTGCAAAGGTCATCGAGCGCAACCGCCTGACCAATGGTTTCGTTTACATGCAGGTCACACGAGGGGTAGCTCCCAGGGATCACAAGTACCCGAAAAACGTGAAACCTGCGCTCGTCGTGACCGCCAAGCAGACGAAGCCTCAAGGCGCCAAGGTTCTCGAGGAAGGCGTGTCGGTCAAGAGCGTGCCGGATATCCGCTGGCGCCGCCGCGATATCAAGTCGATTTCCCTGCTTCCGAATTGCATGGCGAAGCAGGCTGCCGTTGAAGAAGGGGCGTTCGAGGCCTGGATGGTGGAGGAAGATGGAACGGTAACGGAAGGCTCTTCCACCAATGCCTGGATCGTGACCAAAGACGGTGTCCTCGTTACGCGCAAGGCCAATCATGACATCCTCAACGGCATTACCCGGTTAGGGGTTCTTGATGTGGCAGGGGAAACAGGGGTGAAGTTCGAAGAGCGTCCATTCACGCTTGAAGAGGCCTATGAAGCACGCGAAGCCTTCTTGACGTCCAGCACGAATCACATAACACCCATCACGCGGATAGATGAACGCTCTGTCGCAAACGGCAAGCCCGGTTCCGTGACCTTGAATCTCCGCGAAGCCTATCTGAATCACATCACCAGTGCCTGAGGCATGGCTGGAGATCAGAACCTACCACGGGCGTTGCTCTTTGATTGGGACAATACGCTTGTCGATACGTGGCCGACCATTCACGCTGCACTGCATGTGACCTTTGAAAACTTTGGTCTGCCGCCATGGTCATTGGAGGAAGTGCGACAGAACGTGCGTGTCTCTGCACGTGAGGCATTTCCAGGTCTTTTTGGCGCGCATTCCGATGAAGCGCTGGATGTCTTCTATGATGCCTTCAAGGCGCAGCACCTGGAGCAGCTGACAGCGATAGAAGGTGCAACAGATCTGTTGGCAGATCTTCACGGGCGCGCACTTTACCTGGGTATTGTCAGCAACAAATCAGGCCCCTTGCTGCGTCGTGAAGTCGAGCACCTCGGCTGGTCCCCCTTTTTCTCGAAGGTCATTGGGGCAACGGACGCGGAAAGGGACAAGCCGGCCATCGATCCCGTCCAGATGGCGCTGGAAGGCTCCGGAATCTCTCCGGGAAGGGATGTCTGGTTCATCGGGGACACCGATGTGGATCTGCTTTGCGCCGGGAATGCAGGCTGCATGGGGATTCTCCTGCGCCCGGAGCCTCCGGCCGAGGGAGAATTCCCTCAGGCTGAACCCCACTTTCATGTTTCTGATTACCGCTGTCTATTGGCGCTGCTGGAATAAATCCCTATCTAGGGACTTACGCGGCGATTTCCGGAGGTGTTTCTGCCATATCGCGAATGACCATTATCTGGTAAACGATGCGTTGACAGCGCTGACAGATATAAGCAGCAAACCCCGTGAAAGAAAATCAATTGACCTAAGGAAAGGGGGAAATACCAATGGCCGGCGAGAAGTCCCAGAATGTGCAGGATGTTTTCCTGAACAGCATCCGAAAGAACAAGATTCCGGTCACAGTCTTCCTGGTAAATGGCGTGAAGCTGCAGGGGATCGTTACCTGGTTTGATAACTTCTGTGTGTTGTTGCGCCGCGACGCGCATTCCCAGCTTGTATACAAGCATGCCATCTCAACAATCATGCCGAGCGGCCCACTACAGCTGTTTGAACCAGCTGAAAAGGAAGCCGAGGAAAGCGGCGAGGAAGCCTGACAAGGAACGCGTTTGACAGAAAGGGTACGTAAAGAGGAAAGCGGCCCCGCGAAAGACAGGGTGATTGAGGGTGAAACTTGCCTTGTTGTCCATCCTGTCGAGAAGAAGTCTGGCATGGCGCAGAGCCATGCAGATGCGCGCCTGGAGGAAGCAGTGGGCCTGGCGGCCGCGATCAACCTTCAGGTGGCGCACGCGGAAGTGATTCGTCTGGACAAGCCCAGACCAGCCACGCTGCTGGGCATGGGTGTCATAGAACGACTGCGCGATACAGTGCAGGAAACACACGCCGTTGTCGTCGTTGTCGATTCATCTCTGACCCCTGTCCAGCAGCGCAACCTGGAGCGCGAGCTGGATTGCAAGGTCATCGATAGAACCGGACTGATCCTGGAAATCTTCGGAGCGCGTGCCCGCACGAAGGAAGGGCGACTGCAAGTACAGTTGGCGGCGCTCAATTACCAGCGATCACGCCTTGTACGATCCTGGACACACCTGGAACGGCAAAGGGGTGGGGCCGGTTTCATGGGCGGGCCTGGCGAGCGCCAGATCGAACTCGATCGGCGTATGCTGGATGAGCAAATCGTTCGCTTGAAGAAAGCGCTCCAGCAGGTGCGCCGTACGCGATCGCTGCACCGTTCTGCACGTCAGCGCGTTCCCTATCCGGTGATTGCGCTTGTCGGCTATACAAATGCCGGGAAATCGACGCTTTTCAATCGATTGGCCTCGGCTGAAGTCAAAGCGGAAGATCAGTTGTTCGCCACGCTTGACCCCACCATGCGTGGAATACAACTGCCATCCGGGCTGGAGGCCATACTGTCGGATACGGTTGGCTTCATAACCGACTTGCCGACCGATCTTGTCGCGGCATTCCGGGCCACGCTGGAAGAAGTGGTGGCTGCTGATGTCATTCTGCATGTGCGTGATGTCTCCCACCCTGAAACGGAATTACATAAGCAGAGTGTCCTTCAGGTGCTGCACGACCTGGGGGTTACTGGAGAGGATGCCCCAGACGCCAAGCCCCTGATCGAGGTTTTCAACAAGATCGACCTGTTGGACCAGGAGCAACGCGAAAGCTGGCAAGCCCTGGCCGATCGTGGGCCTGGCCAAGTCATGGTCTCGGCCGTGACGGGGGAGGGCACAGATTTTCTTCAGGAAATTATAGAACAAAGGTTGCGTGAGCAGGATGAGCTCTTATCTCTCGCAATAGATCTGAAGGACGGTGCGACCTTGGCTTGGTGCTATGAGCATGGGAGGGTCGTGTCCCGTCATGATGACGAAAGCAAAGCACATATCCGCGTGTCACTTGATCCGGCAAACGCTGCTCGCCTGAAGGCCTACAGGGCCTGACACAAGGGGTTTCTAAAGTCTTCTGTGACGGTTGACTCACCCTTGGGTCTGAATAGTATGCCGGATTTGTTAGCACTCTATGCGGATGAGTGCTTAAAGCTTTCATTCATTAGGTAACCGTCGTCACCACAAATCCTTAACGAGGAGAAAAGCAGATGAAATTTCGGCCGCTGCATGACCGCGTCGTCGTCGAGCCGCTAGACCAGGAAGAGAAAACCGTAGGCGGGATCATTATTCCCGATACGGCGAAGGAAAAGCCGATGCAGGGCAAGGTAGTCGCGGTCGGGCCTGGTGCCCGTGGCGATGACGGCAAGGCTGTCCCGCTTGATGTCAAGGAAGGCGATACCGTGCTCTATGGCAAATGGTCCGGTACGGAAGTCAAGGTTGACGGCAAGGATGTGCTGATCATGCGGGAAAACGACATCATGGGCGTCATGAGCTGACCGCCCACCCGAAGAATCGCATCCAACACAGATAATCAGTACCAACAAGTCTCAAGGAGAAACCGAGAATGGCAGCCAAAGATCTGAAATTCGGCGGTGATGCACGTCAGCGCATGATGCGCGGCGTTGATACCCTGGCCGATGCGGTCAAGGTGACCCTTGGCCCGAAGGGCCGTAATGTGGTCCTCGACAAGTCCTTCGGCTCACCGCGCAGCACCAAGGACGGTGTTTCCGTGGCCAAGGAAATCGAACTTTCCGACAAGTTCGAGAACATGGGCGCCCAGCTGGTCCGTGAGGTCGCCAGCAAGACCAACGACACGGCCGGTGACGGTACCACGACAGCGACAGTCCTGGCGCAATCGATCCTGCGTGAAGGTTCCAAGGCCGTGGCCGCGGGCATGAATCCAATGGACCTGAAGCGTGGCATTGACGAGGCCGTGAAGGCCGTTGTCGAAAGCCTGCGCAAGCAGTCCAACAAGATTTCCGCCTCCAGCGAGATTGCCCAGGTTGGCACCATATCGGCTAACGGCGACAAGGAAATCGGCGACATGATCGCCGAGGCCATGCAGAAGGTTGGCAACGAAGGCGTCATCACGGTCGAGGAAGCCAAGTCGCTCGAGACCGAGCTCGAGGTCGTCGAGGGCATGCAGTTTGATCGCGGCTATCTCTCGCCCTATTTCGTCACCAACTCCGAGAAGATGTTCTGCGAGCTGGAGAACCCCTACATTCTCATTCTGGAGAAGAAGCTCTCCAACTTGCAGGCCATGCTTCCGATCCTCGAATCGGTGGTTCAGTCCAGCCGACCGCTGCTGATCATTGCCGAGGACGTCGAGGGCGAAGCCCTGGCCACTCTGGTGGTCAACAAGCTGCGCGGCGGCCTAAAGGTCGCGGCCGTCAAGGCACCGGGCTTTGGCGATCGTCGCAAGGCCATGCTCGAAGACATCGCCGTCCTGACCGACGGACAGGTTGTCTCCGAGGATGTGGGCATCAAGCTCGAGAACGTGAACCTGGACATGCTGGGCAGCGCCAAGCGCGTGTCCATCACCAAGGACGAAACCACCATCGTCGATGGTGTCGGCAAGAAGAAGCAGATCGAAGCCCGCGTCAATCAGATCAAGGCGCAGATCGAGGAAACATCTTCGGACTACGACCGTGAAAAGCTGCAGGAACGCCTGGCGAAGCTGGCCGGAGGCGTTGCCGTGATCCGCGTCGGCGGTGCTACGGAAACCGAGGTGAAGGAGAAGAAGGATCGCGTCGACGACGCCCTGCACGCCACGCGCGCAGCCGTCGAAGAAGGCATTGTCCCGGGTGGCGGTGTCGCGCTTCTTCACTCCACAAAGGCCCTCGACAAGGTCAAGGTGGCCAACGATGACCAGAAGGTCGGCGTGGACATCGTCCGCAAGGCCCTGCAGGGTCCGGTTCGTCAGATTGCCGAGAACGCCGGCGTTGATGGCGCCGTGGTCGCCGGGAAGCTTCTTGAAAGCAAGGATCAGAACTACGGTTTCGATGCCTACAAGGGTGAATACACCGACCTGGTGAAGGCCGGCATCATCGACCCGACCAAGGTCGTGCGCACGGCCCTGCAGGATGCAGCTTCCATCGCTGGCCTGATGGTCACAACCGAAGCCATGATTGCCGAGAAGCCGGAATCCAAGGATAACAGCGGCGGTGCCGCTGCCGGCGGTGCTCCCGGAATGGGCGGCATGGGTGACATGGGCATGGGCTTCTAAGCCTTTTCTCACAGCACCCGTTGGTTATGCAGAGCCGCAGGAGTTATCCTGCGGCTCTGTTTCTTTTGGACAGCTCACACGAAAACGGTTCTTATGTCTCTTTCCGATCCAGACAAGGTAACGACACTCGTGCGGCAGGCGGCTGCAGAGTTGATCCTGCCCAGGTTTCGCAAGCTTCGGGAGGAGGATATTCGTGAAAAGGTGAAAGGCGACCTGGTGACGATTGCCGATGAGGAAGTGGAGGATTTCCTCTCCGATCGGCTGGTCTCGCTCTTGCCAGGCTCGGTCGTGGTCGGAGAAGAGGCAACGGAGCGAAAACCGGAGGGTTTGGACGAGCTGTCTACTCAGAAGCCTGTCTGGATCATCGACCCTGTTGATGGCACGTCGAACTTCGCCCGGGGCAATGAGTGCTTTGCCGTGATGGTTGCGCTTGCCGATCAGGGAGCTTTGCAGTCCTCTTGGATTTATGCACCGGTCCAGGATGTCCTGCTGCAGGCACAGGCTGGCAAGGGGGCCTGGATCAATGGGATGCAGCTCCCAGCCCTGAAGCCAGTTTCAAACCCCCAGAATTTGATTGGAAGTCTGCACTTCGGACACCATGGAAATGCGGAATTGCGCCGGCGTTTTGAAAGAAACCGCGCGAAACTGAAAACCCTGAAAAGCCTGCGGTGTGCTGGCCATGAGTATATCAGGCTGGCGAAGGGCAATAGCAGTTTTTCCCTTTTCACCAGAACAAAGCCTTGGGATCATGCGCCTGGCGTCCTAGTCTACCAAGAACTGGGCGGGCATGCCCGGCACCTGCCGACTGGAAAGGCCTATGATATCGGCGAAACCGACCCGGGCCCACTTCTGCTGGCTTCGGATCAATCAAGCTGGAACAGTCTGAAAGACAGTCTGCTTTCTTCCGGATAGATACTGTGCATCCAGTGTTATTGGCTGGATGGATAGAGGGCAAAGTTATTGAACGACTGTGCCGTGGGCATGACTTCTATACGGTTGATGTTCATGTGCGGCGGCAGGGTTGCGGACCAGAAGACGGCTTCGGCGATGTCTTCCGCACTGAGCACCTTCAAACCTTCGTATGTGGCTCGAGCCTTATCTTCATCGCCCTTGAAGCGGACTTTCGAGAATTCTGTCTCGGCCATGCCGGGTTCGATGGAGGTAACCCTCAGGTCCGTTCCCCCAAGATCCGCGCGCAAAGTCAGCGAGAAATGATTGGCAAAGGCCTTGGTTGCAGCATAGACATTTCCTCGAGGGGCTGGGTAATTCCCTGCAACGGAGCCGATGTTTATGATATGTCCTTCGTTGCGTTCGGTCATTCCGGGCAGCAAGGCGTGTGTGATCTGCAACAAGCCTGTAACGTTTGTTTCCACCATTGTCTGCCAGTTCTTCAACTCTGCGTCCTGGGCAGATTCTCCGCCCTGTGCAAGGCCGGCATTGTTGACCAGCAGATTGATGCGGAAGAATTCCTGGGGCAGGGCTGTAACGGCAGCCTGCACCGAGGCTTCATCGCGAACATCGAGGGGCAGGGCGCAGGCCTGGTCACCAAGCTCCTCCTTCAGGGAATCGAGGCGCTCCTGCCGGCGTCCCGTGATGACGACTTTGGCGCCTTCAGCCACCAAGCGGCGTGCAATTGCCTCTCCAAAGCCGGCTGTGGCGCCAGTAATGAAGGCAACGAGATTCCGGGCGTTATGTCTTTGATACATTCTTCGCTATCCATACAGATGATTTGGATGTGCTCGAGCTTGTCGAGGGTGACTTCAGGACTGTTTCTTTATGTTTTGCCAGGCCGCTTCCATGGTACCGAGGGGGGTCTCCCAAAGATCGACGCCTTGTGATTCCAGAAGAGCAGCCATTGCAAGAAAACGTTTCTGGAATTTCGCAGTGGCTCGATTCAGCGTGCTTTCCGGATCGACTTTCAGATGTCGTGCCAGATTGACGACAGAAAACAGCAAATCGCCTGCCTCTTCTTCGATACGCTCTCTTGAGGAATCACAAGAAATTTCATCCTTAAGTTCATGACATTCCTCTATTATCTTATCAAGAACTGGTTGAAGTTCTGGCCAGTCAAAACCGGTGCGAGCTGCGCGCGATTGCACTTTCCGGGCACGAACAAGGGCCGGTAAGGCCTTTGGAATATCATCGAAGAGTTCCAGTTGCCCCTTCTCCTGTCGTTCAGCAGCTTTCATCGCTTCCCAGTTTTGATCCAAGGAAGGGGAATTGCCCATGCCGTTTTCCTCTGGGCTGAAAACATGGGGGTGACGCGCAAGCATCTTGTCCGCAATCGTTCTCGCAACATCGTCGAATGTGAAGTGATCGGTTTCTTCGGCCATGCGCGCATGAAACACCACCTGGAACAGCAGATCGCCCAGTTCCTCTTTCAGGGCGATCATATCGTTGTTTTCTATGGCCTCGATCACCTCATAGGTTTCTTCGAGTGTATAGGGGGCGATGGTCTTGAATGTCTGCTGCAGATCCCAGGGACATCCAGTATCGGGATTCCGTAGTTCTGCCATGACTTGAAGAAGCCGCTCTATGTTCGACTTATGACACGAATAGGGGGGTGAGTTGCGGTTCACGTGAACACCTTTCTTCCAGTCATGGCGGTCATTCAGGGCAACAGCCCCCTGGCACTCAACTCTTCACTGAAATTGAGGGAAGGGACCGCAACGCCATAACTCTGGTTTCCATACTGGCGCACCGCCACGCTGACACCCAGGATCCTGTAATCGCCCTCCTGCGACTTCAACAAAAGGGCAGAACCGGAATCTCCGCGAGTCGCGTCGCAGTTATGAAGGAGGATACGTCCACTCTCGGCCGTGCCTTCAACGGAACATCCACTATGAGCGGCGAGGAGATGGGCTCGGTCCTGACTGTATCCGGCTCTCAGAATGGACGGATTTGCCGGCAGCCGAAGGTTCTGTCCTTCACGCGTGAATTCGTGAAAAGACAATGGGCGAAGCGGGATGTCTTCTCGCAGCTCTATTAGTGCCCAATCATTGGAAAGCGTATCTCCGTCCGAGTTTCCATACTGGAAACCGTCCGCAAGGTGAATGCGATTTGCCTTGGAGTGGGCGACATAATTATCTCTCTTGTAGCCGGCGACGAAATGAACCTCTTCCGGTGCCAATGGACGACCGTTCCTGGAATCGAACATGCAATGTGCGGCCGTCAGCACATGACGCGGGGCTACCAGGGTACCTGTGCAAAAGCCGCCAACGGTTCGATTGACACGCCCTATGGACGTCCAGGGCCAAGCCGAGCTGTCGATTGGAACACGATTATCGCTGCCTATGATTCCGGGTAGTGAAAGGCTGTCTTGCGCAGAAGTGCTTTGGAATTGCGTGCTGCACAGAACGAGGAGCATAACGAAGAGGGGCATTCTCATGTCGAGATAAACGCTGCGCATGCCATCATATATTTTTCGCATAATGTATATTATGGAAAATACTTTCATCACAGTTTTCCTTAGGCTAGTGCCCTGTGCAGTTCGGACAACCAGTTGCGCACGCGCCTTCGGTTAACTCCGAAATCATAGTGTCCAGTAACGGAACGGCTGAAGATCACAAGACTGCATGAGACGGGATTCTCATTCACCTGCACATTCCAGACCTGGATAATATCCTTGAAGCCGAACAACATGGTTCTCTGTTCGTAAACGTCGGCTTCGTCATTGCTGTTGGCGCTATATAAACAGAGTGTCCGTGGCTTTCCGAGAACGATGGTCCTGAAACTGTCCCGAAGCGTATGGGCATCAAGTCCGTAGGTTGGAACAGTGCTACCCCTGATATCTTCCCGAAGTCCTTGAGGACCTGCAAAGTGCCAGTTCGGACTGGATGGCGGCTCCAGTGCCTCAATGTCGTTGAGCGCTCCAGCTGTCACCCGTCACACTGAAGAACCATGCCGTCATAGGCTGGCTCCACTCCCTCGGGACAAAGCTGTTTCACGCGCTCATAATCCATCGTGTGATTCATGTGGGTCAGTACGGCCTGTCGTGGCCGTATCTGCCTGATCCATTCCAGTGTCTTTTCGAAATGGGCATGGGTTGGATGCGGTTCCTGGCGCAGGCTGTCAACAATCCAGACATCGATACCTTTCAGTTTTTCCAGTTCTTTATCCTGGAAATCTACCACATCGGTGGAATAGGCAAACTTGCCGATTCGAAAGCCCGTCGTCTCGATATTTCCGTGTGACTGCCGGATTGCCGTGATCGGGATTCCTTCTGCCTCGAACTCACCGTAGTCAAAGACTCTGTCCGAAAGCATTGCCGGGTAAAGACGGCTATTTGTGTGTGTGGATTCAAAAGCGTAGGAGAATTTTGGTGTCAGGCTTTCATGTGTGTCACGTGACATGTAGGCCGGGATAGGATGTTCCCGACCATAGGCGAAGGCCCGCAGGTCATCGAGGCCATGTGTGTGATCGGCATGATCATGCGTGAAGAGCACCATGTCGATCCGTTGAACGCCTTCACTGAGTACCTGGGCACGGAGATCGGGCGCCGTATCGATCAATATGCCCGTCCCCTGCCCGGTTTCGAGATGCACCGAACAGCGGCGGCGCCTGTTCCGGGGATTGTCCGGGCTGCAGGAACGCCAATCCCCTCCTGGCTTGCCAGTCGCCAGAGGGACGCCACCTGAGCCGCCACACCCAAGAATCTTCACCTTCATGCGGAAGGACTGGCCTCTCTGGTAGATGCCTTACTGAAGAGGCAATCGAAATTCTCGGTGGTGCGCCTTGCCAAGTCTTCGGGTGTCATATCCTTGATTTCAGCGAGTTTCTCCGCCGTGTGAACCACATAGGAAGGTTCATTTCTCTTTCCGCGTTTGGGAATCGGTGCCAGGAAAGGCGAATCCGTTTCGACAAGAAGACTGTCTATGGGAACATTGCGAACAGTCTCACGCAGATTCTCCGCTTTCTTGAAGGTCACGATACCGGCAAGGGAGATATAGAAGCCAATATCCAATGCAGCTTCTGCAAGCGCAGGTCCAGCCGTAAAGCAGTGAATCACACCGGGAAAGGCACCGGCCTTGTGCTCTTCGCGCAGGATGGCGATTGTATCGTCATCTGCATCGCGGGCATGGACGATCAAGGGCAAGCCGCTTTCACGTGCAGCTGCGATGTGGGCGCGAAAGGATACCTGTTGTGCCTTGCGCGGGCTGTTTTCGTAGTAGTAGTCCAGTCCTGTTTCGCCAATTCCGACCACCTTGGGATCGTCTGTTAACGCAAGCAGGCGATCGGCATGTTCTACGCCCTCTTGGCCGGCTTCATGGGGATGAACACCAACCGAGCAGTAGATACCGGGATAGCGCCGTGCGATCCCAAGTACCCGGTCAAACTCGGAAAGCTTCGTACAGATGGTTACCAGGCGCTCGACACCATTTGCATGCGCACGGGCAACGATATCGTCCAGCGCTGCGCCATCGTGTTCCAGGTAATCCAAGTGGCAATGTGAATCTACAAGCATATCAGGTTGTTTTCTGGCTTTCTTCAGAATCAACATAACGCGGAAAGATGCCTTCCGGTTTGGGCAGCACTTCCCCTGGCTGCAGGCTTGCTTCCATGTAAGCAAAGCTGCGTTGCTCTCCAGAGACATTCAACTGATCCAGGAGACGGCTCATGGCATCCGGCATGACGGGCTGGATCATCAGTCCCAGTCGGCGAATTGTATCCGCAAGCACGTAGAGCACGGTTCCCATGCGCTCAGGATCGGTCTTGCGCAGCACCCAGGGAGCTTGCTCGTCAACGTATCGATTGGCATCACCCACGATTTGCCATATGGCCTCGAGACCTCGGTGGAAGGTTTGTTGCGAAAATTCCTGCCGGACCGTCTGCAGGACACCAGCCGCCTTGTCCAATAAGATACGATCTGACGATTGATATTCACCGGGGGTCGGCACGGACGCATCGCAATTCTTGTGGATCATGGACAGGACACGCTGCGCCAGGTTTCCGAGATCGTTGGCCAAGTCTCCGTTTAGGCGGGCCACCATGGTCTCGTGGCTGATGTAGCCATCAGAGCCAAAAGGAACTTCACGCAACAGGTAATAGCGCACGGGATCCAGGCCATAACGCTCGACCATATCCTGTGGCCGCAGGACATTTCCCAGCGATTTTGACATCTTTTCCCCGCGATTCATCAACCAGCCATGTGCGTAGATGCGGCGCGGCAAGGGCAGATCGGCCGCCATCAGGAAAGCCGGCCAGTAAACGGCATGGAAGCGCAGGATATCCTTGCCCACCATATGAACGTCGGCGGGCCAGAATTTCCGGAAGGACTCGCAGTCGGTATCCGGATAACCGACGGCCGTGATGTAGTTGGTCAGGGCATCCAGCCAAACGTAGACCACATGATCGGGATCGTCCGGCACAGTTATTCCCCAGTTGAAGGTCGTCCGGCTTACTGAAAGATCGCGCAAGCCGCCCCTTACGAAGGACATGACTTCATTTCGGCGGCTCTCCGGGCCGATGAAATCAGGGTTCTCTTCATAAAACTTCAGCAGTGGCTCTTGCCAGCGCGACAGACGAAAGAAATAGGAAGGTTCTTCCAGCCATTCGGCTTCTGCGCCTGAAGGCGCGATCATGCGCCCTTCCTCGTCCCGCGTCAGTTCGTCTTCATTGTAGAAGGCCTCATCCCGGACGGCGTACCATCCCGAATAGCTGCCAAGGTAGATGTCGCCGGAGTAGACAAGGGCCTTCCAGATAGCCTGCACGGCTTCCTTGTGGCGGGATTCCGTCGTACGGATAAAATCATCATTCGAATAGTTCATCTGGCGCGCAAGGGCGCGGAAGTTCTCGCTGACATCATCCGTGAACTTCTGGGGTTCCACGCCGGCCTTGCGTGCCGATTTCTCGACCTTCTGGCCATGCTCATCAGTGCCGGTCAGGAAGTGGACCTCTCGTCCATCGAGGCGCATGAAACGGGCCAGGACGTCGCAGGCCAGCGTTGTATAGGCATGCCCGATGTGAGGAACATCGTTCACGTAATAGATAGGTGTAGTGACGTAGTAGCGATCCTGATCACGCGTCATTTCTTCTTGTCGACTCCCGACTGGCTAAAGCACGAACTCAAACGTTCAGCCCAAAACATGTTTCAGGCTGCCATGCCCTGCAGGCGTCCAAAAGCCGTTATGAAAGCCTGCTTGCGATCCAGGCTTGCCTGCTCGGTTTGCTGAAAGAGCTGGGTGAGGTTTTCCCATAGCCTCATCCAGTCCGCAAGTTCGCGTCTCGAGGAAAGGTGCTGCATGATCTCACCTTCCCCTTCCAGGATACCGATAGGCGTACTTCTTGTTGCCCTTAGCCTGACGAGTTGCCCCAGCCACCAGAGCATAAGTTCGCTCATGGTCCGGAACAGGATACCCTGGCTGTCCCTTGCCAGGTTGTCCCCGATCGCGTGAAGCTTGTGGCTATCCAAGGCGGGAAGTTGACCCATCATCTCAACCATCTGGATATAGAGATCGGCACCTCCAGCCTGATTCAGGTCGAGGGCGCGACCGATACTGCCTTCGGACAGGTAAGTCAGCAGGATTCGTTCGTCCTTATGCAGATCTGGCAGATGGCGTTCCAGAAGCTGCTCGACAACCGTGGCCTCAAGCGGCGGCAGGGAGAGCTGTCGGCAACGGGAACGAATGGTCGGCAACAGGCGACCGGGGTTATGGCTGATCAGCAGAAGCAGCGTCTTCTCCGGCGGCTCTTCCAGGCTCTTCAGCAAGGCATTCGCCCCTTGCTGCCCAAGTTCGTCTACCGGATCCAGGATGGCGGCGCGCCAACTTCCATTCGTTGCCGTCATGTGCAGGAATGCCCCAAGTTGGCGGACTTCATCCACCGGAATATCACGCTTGATTCGTCCATCCTTGTCCGGACGGCGTTCCAGCACACGAAGGTCGGGGAAACTTCCCGAGGCAATCTGCTTGAACACTGGACTGTCTTCTGGAAACTCCAATCCGGTTGACGCTTGAGCGCCTGGTTCCACGCCCCCTCCAAACAAGCCCGCGTCCTCGGTGTTGTCTTCCTCAAAGAGATACCTGACGACCCTATAGGCAAGGGTTGCCTTGCCGACTCCTCTCGGGCCGGAGATCAACCAGGCATGAGGGAGCCTTCCACTTTCCATGGCTTTGCAAAAGGTATCCTCCGCTGTTTCCTGACCCAACAGAGCGTTCGTGTTGCGTGGATGAAGGGCTTCCGCCTCTTCCTTGTCTGGCGTGCTGCTGCCTTTTTTCATTCTTCAACAAACAGTTCGAACCTGGACAGGACAGCCTGAATCATCTGATCGGAGACCTGCTCAAGTGATTGAGAGCCGTCAAGAACGATGAAGCGCGCCGGATCCTGCTGAGCTCTCTCCAGGAATCCATGGCGCACCCGCTCGTGAAACGCCCGCTCCAGGCTTTCGAAACGGGTTTCCCGATCCTGACGGCTGTGGGCCCGCCTGAGGCCATCTTCGATCGGGAGATCGATCAGAATCGTCAAATCCGGCCGGAATGCTCCCAGCGTAAATGCATGTAGTTGGTCCAGACTGTCCAGGGGCAGCCCGTGACCGTACCCCTGGTAGGCATAAGTGGAATCAAGGAAACGGTCGCAGATGACCCAGGTTCCCTCTTCCATGGCTGGCCAGACAGTCTTGGTTAAGTGATCCCTTCGCGCCGCCAGGACCAGAAGAGCTTCACTGGTGGCATCCCAGCGTCCGGCCAGGCCTTCAACAAGCAGTCGCCTGATTTCCTCGGCTCCTGCACTGCCGCCAGGCTCGCGTGTGCACTTGACGGCCAATCCCAGGCTGTCGAGCTTCTGGCTGAGTGCCTGGATCTGTGTTGACTTGCCTGCACCCTCGCCGCCTTCAATCGATATGAACCGCCCCTGCTCCATAAAATTCTACGGATTTCCAAGGACAAGATATTTCCCCGCGGCAAAGAGGCGCCCAAACAAGCCGGCCTTGTCCACATCCTTTGCGGCAAGCAGCGGTATTTCCTGTTCCGGCATGCCCGGTGCGGACAATATCAGGGTTCCAATCATCTGGCCCTTTTCTATCGGCGCAGGCACAGGGCCTTCATATACGATGCGGGCCTCCAGTTCATCTCGGGCCGCATGCGGCAAGGTTACAACGAGTTCGTCTTCGGCAACCAGGGGGACCGTCGCCTCGGCACCCAGCCATACAGCGGCCTCATCGATAGGCTCGTCCTTCTCCGCCAGATTGAAGTTTTCGAACTCGCGAAATCCCCAGGACAGCAAGCGGCTGGCCTCTTCGGCGCGCTGGTTCACACTGTCCAGGCCAGTCACCACCATGATCAGACGGCGACCATCCTGTACAGCCGAAGCCGTCAGGCCGTAGCCGGCTTCTTCTGTGTGTCCTGTTTTCAGCCCATCCGCACCGATATTCCTGTAAAGCAACGGATTACGGTTTCCCTGACGGATGTCGTTCCAAGTGAACTCCGTTTCCGAATAGATTTCATAGTACTGGGGATATTCCTCGATGATGTGGCTTGCAAGAGTGGCCAAGTCACGTGCTGACATGCGATGATCAGGATGGGGCCACCCGGTTGCATTGGCAAAAGTGCTGTTCTGCAGTCCTATTTCCCGGCCCACTTCGGTCATTTCACGCGCGAAAGCCTCCTCGCTGCCTGAAATGCCTTCGGCGAGAACGATACAGGCGTCATTCCCGGATTGGACGATAACGCCGCGCAGCAAGTCCCGGACCGCGACCTCTTCGCCCACTTCGACGAACATCTTGGAGCCACCTTTCCGCCAGGCCTTTTCACTGACGGGCAGTGTGTCATTCATGGAAAGGCGTCCCTCCTCCAGTCGACCAAAGACCATGTAAGCCGTCATGATCTTGCTCATGGACGCTGGTGGCATCGCCTTGTCAGCCTGCTTTTCGAAAAGGACGCTGCCGGTTTCATGATCCAGGAGAATGGCCTCACGTGCTTCCGTTTCAAACGCCTTTGCCAAGGGCGCAATGACGAATGAAAGCAGAAAGAGTCCGGATATGAGAGCGGTATACCGAGGCAAGGCTGGCATCAATTATTCCTCTTTGGCTTCTGTTCCCATCGGAACGGAAAGCCTACTCACAAAAACAGTCTGAAATGTGACCTACTGAACAACGACGTGGGATTGCTTGTAACCATTGGAAATCAGGTTCTCCAAAAGGCCGTCCGCATCCCCCACCGAAGCGACAGGTCCAATCTGCACGCGATAGAAATCACGGCCATCGACTGAAACGGGCGCTATACGCACGTCCCCGTGGGTCGACAAACGATCTGCCAGGCGTGTGGCGTTGGTGTACTCGGTGAATGAACCTGCCTGAATGTAAAGATCGCTGGAGCTGACAGATTCCTGGGAAACGATTCCATCCGGCTCGGGCGCTTCCTCCTGGTTTGAAGACGAGGAAAGACGCTCAGTGCTGACACGCGACACCGGAGCAGCCGCCACCTGCTGTTTGGTTGGCTGAAGATCCTCAGGCCTATAAACAGCCTGCTGGACAACGGGCTCAGGTGCCTTCTTCCCCTGTGCTGCTGCGGCGAGTTGACGACTTTCATTTTCCAGAACGGTGATGCGAACCTTTGCTGTTCCCTGTTTTTCAAAGCCCAGGAGCTGGGCGCCGCGTTTTGATATGTCGATGATGCGATTATTGGCAAATGGGCCGCGGTCGTTGATTCGCAGCTTGAGGGAGCGCCCGTTCTCAAGGTTGGTCACCCGTACCATACTGGGAAGCGGCAGGGTCGGGTGCGCAGCCGTAAGTGAATTCTGGTCATACTGCTCGCCATTAGCTGTGGCCTTGCCATGAAACCCGGGACCGTACCAGGAGGCAATCCCGGTCTCGTTGTATTCGTAGTCCACCGTCGGGTGATACCAGACACCACTGATCTGATAAGGCTGACCAACCTTGTATGATCCGATTTGCCCGGAACCACCACCGTCTCGAACAGATTTGGCGGTGTGTGCAGCCATCTGGACTTCGGAGCACCCTGCCGCAATCAGCCCGACGGTGCCCAGAACCAGAAAAGCAAGAGGCAAGCGTTTGTATGACATCCTCGAAATCCCCCGATTCACCTCTCAGTGGAGGCAGAGTAAGTACATTCTTGCATAGAATACACCAAACCGATCACTTCATTCCTCAGAGCGGATTTGCCGCAATAGCTTCCTGCTGGGAAAGGCATCTGCGGGTATGTCACGGCTTTTCTGGTATTCCCGAATTGCATTGCGGGTCATGGGCCCGACCTTGCCATCCGCAGGCCCAGCATTGAAGCCAAGCCGTCCAAGCCGAGACTGTATTTCTTCCACCTGATCAACGCTCAGGCGCACATCCTCCTGGGGGGCAGATACAGTCAGGTCTGGCCCACCAACCAGCTTGTCTGCCAGGTAGCCCACGGCAACAGCATATAGGATGGAGCGGTTCCATTGAAGGATACGCGTATAATTGTGATAGACGAGAAAGGCTGGGCCATCGCTTCCCGCCGGCAGAATCACGGCAGCCTCACGATTATCGACCGGCAAGGTTGCCCCATCGGCTCCGCGTAGCCCAATAGCTTTCCATTCGTCGATCGTCTTTAGTGTTTCGGGCATGGTTTCTATGGAAACCAGAGACCAGTCGAAATCTGCTGGAAGACGAACCTCCTGCCCCCAGGTTTCGTCACCACGCCAACCTATGGAGCTCAGGAAGTTGGCGGCCGAAGCGAAAACATCCGGCATGCTGCCCCAGATGTCCCGTCGACTGTCGCCATCCGCATCCGTAGCGTAGGCTGTATAGGTGGAAGGCATGAATTGCAGGTGCCCCATGGCTCCGGCCCAGGATCCTTCCATGCGCTCGGGGCTGATGTCCCCGGAATCCAGAATTTTCAAGGCATGCATGAGTTCTTCGCGGAAGAACGCACTGCGACGCTCGTCATAAGCAAGGGTTGCCAGGGCGGAAATGACCGGAAAATTGCCGAATGTCCCGCCATAGTTGGTTTCCAGGCCCCAGAATGCCACCAGGAAACGTGGCTGTACGCCATAGCGTTGCTCGACTCTCTGTAACAGTGGGCGGTGTTGCTGCAGGAGTTCGCGTCCTTGTTCGATACGTCGGTCATTCACGGCATTGGACATGTATCGCCAGAAACTCAGAGTGAACTCCGGCTGGCTGCGGTCAAGCTCTATCACTCTGTCCAATGGACGGACACGCTCGAAAGCCCGATCAAAGGTGTTCGGGGAAATGCCCTCATCCAACGCCTGGTCGCGCAGTTCGGCGACCCACTCCTTGAATGAGGGATCCATAGCGGTTGCGAGTGACGACGTACTTGTTGACGTTGCCGCTGTCTGGCCCCGTGACTGTTCATCAACGGCAGACGCACTGCAGCCTCCCCCAACCATG
The DNA here is from genome assembly GCF_000420625.1 of Fodinicurvata sediminis DSM 21159. Lineage (NCBI taxonomy): Bacteria > Pseudomonadati > Pseudomonadota > Alphaproteobacteria > Rhodospirillales > Rhodovibrionaceae > Fodinicurvata > Fodinicurvata sediminis. The sequence goes on from NZ_ATVH01000011.1 coordinate 200,321, forward strand.
GCAAGGAAGGAAAACAAAATAAGTGGTCGCAACTGCGGAACAAGATTGATCATGGAACCCCTGCCTGAATGAACTGCCCCTTCTTAGTGCCATGAAAGCTGGATTCCTGGCAACGCTGCATTCGCTGAAACTGCGGTATTCTCAGTGATAAACCTTGATTTAGGTAAGGATTGATAAGTTTTTTGCGTTAAAGTCTGGGCATGATCGTTTCGCACAACCGCAAGCGGGGGCTACTGTGGCTCTCCGCCTTTTCACTTTTTATCCTCGGCACGGCCTTGTCCTTCTTCATTGGGGGCCGGGTTGAAGAAGCCGTTGAACAACAGTGGAAATCCAGGGCGGATAGAGAAGCTTCTCGGCTTGTGGCACTGGTGGATCAGACCCTGATACAAGCGGAAAGCTTTCTCATAGCCACCTCTTCACTGTTCAATGCTTCAGATGACGTTACGATTGCAGAGTTCGCGAGGCTTGAGCACAGCTTGAACCGTGGCGAATTGGCGTATGGCTTTGATAATCTTGCCTTTGCCGAGATCGTCACTTTGGGGGCGCGGCGTGAACTGGAAGAGAAACTGGGTTTCGAGCTTATTTCCTTCCTGAATCCAGCCAAAGGCGCCCCGCGCAAACGACAGCATGCCGTTATCACTATGACGACGGGCATTCCCAGCATCTTTCTGCGTGGTACCGATCTGGCCAGCGAGGAGCATGTGCGCAGTGCCATCTATCAGGCATTGAGCGGAAAAGGCGAAGCCGTGATGAGCCGCATTTTTCGCCATAGCGAGCGCTGGTGGAGCATCATGACTCTACCTGTTCAGAACGGAGGCGCGGAGGGCGTTCTGGTTGGCCTGCTGGATATCTCGAACCTGTTCGATAACCTCAAGAATGCAGCACCGGAAGGGCTGGATTTCAGGCTGGAGCAGCGGGGCAATGCACAGGGAACATCCGTTCAAAACAATCTGCTCGAGGGGCCGGAGGCGCCACCTCAGGATACAATCGCAACTTTCGATTACGGGTTGGTTCATGGGCAAGCCAGTTTGCGCTTTCGCTGGGATATGCTGCCCGAATTCGAAAAACAGGTACGCGAAGAACTCGGTTGGGTTATTTCTGCTACAGGATCCCTGCTCAGCCTTCTTATCTCTCTCTTGATCGGCGTACTTCTACAGCAGAATGCCCTGATCCGGGCACGCGTGGCTGAGCGGACTACAGAACTGGCGCAGGCCAGGGATGTGGCTGAGCGCGCCAACCGCAGCAAGACGGAATTCCTTGCGACCATGAGCCATGAACTGCGTACACCGCTGAACGCCATTATCGGTTTTTCCGAGTTGCTGCGTAACGAAACGTTCGGAGCTCTGGGCAATGCGCGCTATCGGGAATATGCGGCGGACATAAATGACAGCGGCCAGCATCTGCTGGCCTTGATCAATGATGTCCTGGATGTGGCGAAAGCTGAATCAGGAAAGATTGAGCTTGATCATGCACCGGTAGATCTCGAACGCCTGATACGGGCTGTGGTGCGATTGATGTCGGACCGAGCACAAAGTGGCGGCGTTGATCTAACTGTTCAGATTGAGGATTCATTGCCCCTGATCGATGGTGACGTGCTGCGTCTGCGTCAGGTCATCCTGAACCTGCTGTCCAACGCGATCAAATTTACCGAGGCCGAAGGGCGGGTCGAAGTTGGCGCCTATCGGCAGGCTAACGGAGATCTTTGTCTCTATGTTCAGGATACGGGAGTTGGTATGGAACCGGCGGAGGTCGAAGATGCCCTCGCCCCCTTTACCCAGCTGGACAGTTCACTGAGCCGCAAATTTGAAGGCACAGGTCTTGGCTTGCCCCTGGCGCAGAAGCTCGTCGAGCTGCATGATGGTGAACTGAAGATCGATACGACCCCGGGCAAAGGGACCATTGTAAGCATCTTACTGCCCAACTCTCGTATCATGCAGTTTGCCGACGAAGCCGCAGCAAAACGTACAGGATAGGAAACATCTTTCCTCACCGTTCGATACTCTTGTCGAACTGGGGTGAGCTGCTTAGAAAGGTGGTGCCGGAGGGGTGGCAGAGTGGTCGATTGCACCGGTCTTGAAAACCGGCAGGGGTGAACGCCCCTCGTGGGTTCGAATCCCACCCCCTCCGCCACTTGCCTGAGGTCCGTTCTGGACAGATGGTTTACATTTGATACCCGAGACATGGGTTACACATATTCGCCGAGGCATTCTGGGCACTCCCAAGTCACCTGATGCGTAAACCATGTGATCAGAATAGACTGTCAGCTATCTGCCGATAAGCTCAGGGGCCCTTCGGAATGGTTGATATTGCCCTGATAGGGCTTGGCACGGCCCTGCCCCAGCACCGGCTGTTGCAATCCGACGCCTTCACTCTGGCGCGCGACATTTTTGAAAACCGATTCCCAGACTTCGATCGTTTTTCACCGGTGTTTGCCAATGCGGGGATTGATAGCCGGCCGATCGCGATGCCGCTCGACTGGTATCTTGAATCGCATGGGTGGGATGAGCGGAATGCAGCCTACGTCAATGTTGCAAGCCAGCTTTTCGCTCAGGCTGCCAGCAACGCCTTGGCAGCCGCGGACATCACGGCTGCTGATGTTGATGCCATCATAACGGTGAGTTCGACAGGGATATCCACTCCGACACTGGAAGCACAGGTTGCTGTCGAACTCGGATTCAGGCCAGACGTCCTTCGAATACCCGTTTTCGGACTGGGGTGTGCAGGAGGCCTCAGCGGTTTGTCGCTAGGCGTTCAATTGGCTCGTGCCAATCCTGGTGGATGCATTCTGGTCGTTGCCGTAGAACTCTGCACACTGTCATTTCGCAAGGACACACTGACCAAGGCAAACATTGTTGCCACAGCCCTTTTCTCAGATGGCGCGGCCGCTGCAGTGCTCACTGAAGCGCGGCCGGATGACCGGCACATCGTGGGGTCAGGGTGTCATTACACATGGCCTGAGACGCTTCATATCATGGGCTGGGACGTCACTAGCGAAGGACTTGAAGTTGTGTTTGATCGCGACATTCCGTCGTTCGTACGGAATCAATTTTCCTACGTTTTGCATAACTCCCTGGATCGATTGTCTTTGACACGCCAGGACATTGCTCGCTTCGGCTTCCACCCTGGTGGGATGAAAGTGCTGAAGGCACTGGAGGCTGCGCTTAGCATCGAGCCGGGTTCGCTTGATCTTGAGCGCGACGTACTTCGCGACCATGGAAACATGTCCGCGCCGACTGTCTTGTTCGTCCTCGATCGCTTGTTGGCAAAACCTTCGAGTGCCGGCCTCAACCTGATGTCAGCACTGGGGCCTGGATTCAGCGCTGTTACCGTCCCCGTCACCGTCCGGTCCTGAGAGGCCGATGATGACTTTCGCCACAGTCGTTCTGGCTGCTGTCACACTACAGCGCCTCGCTGAACTTGCACTTGCTAACCGTAATACAGCCTGCCTGCTCGCACGTGGTGGCATCGAGAAGTCGCCCGGTCATTACCCGGCAATCGTTATCCTGCATGCGGCATGGCTGTCGGCGTTGTGGATCATGGCTGCCAGTGCGCCCGTCAATCTGGTATGGCTGGCTGTGTTTGGTGTGCTGCAAGGGTTGCGGGTGTGGGTCATCTCGACACTTGGAGAACGCTGGACAACTCGGATTATCGTTGTGCCGGGCGAGGCGCGGGTGCGTCGCGGCCCCTATCGCTTTGTCAACCATCCCAATTACTTGATTGTGATAGCCGAGGTGATCGCGCTGCCGATGGCGCTCGGCCACCCCTTGATCGCAATTGCCTTTACCGTACTTAATGCGGCAGTGCTTTGGGTTCGCATTCGCGCCGAGACGCTGGCGTTGGCCGAAGCGGAAATGCACCGATGACTGACCCGTCTACGCCGACAGAAAGTGCCGCTCCGCCTGCCGGCTTGGCTGTCTGGATCTGTTTTCTTGCCATGTGCCTGGGCATGTTCATGGCAATCCTCGATATCCAGATCGTGGTGACATCGCTTCCAGCAATTGCCCAGGCCCTCGATATCCCAGATAATCGGATGAGCTGGGTGCAGACAGCTTATCTCATTGCCGAGGTGATCGCCATCCCGTTGACCGGGTTGCTGACGCGCGCCTTGTCGCTCAGGGGGTTGTTCCTGATCGCGCTCTCGACTTTCACGCTCGCCTCGAGTGCCTGTGCGCTCGCAACGGGTTTCGAGAGCCTGGTGGCTGCACGCATCGTACAGGGCTTCGCAGGCGGTTGCCTGATTCCGCTGGTGTTCTCTTCTGTCTTCCTCATGTTTCCAAAATCCAGCCAGGGAGCAGCGACCACGATTGCGGGCGCCATGGCGGTTCTGGCACCGACCCTTGGACCGACAATTGGCGGCTACATTACAGAGACTTACAGCTGGATGTGGCTGTTCCTCGTGAACGTTGGGCCCGGTGTGCTGGCGGTGGTGGTGGTCGCGTTCCTGGCACCGCGCGAGCGCGGCTGCTGGGGCGTGGTGTGGCGGATCGACTGGATTGCCGTTGGCTGCCTCGCCATCGGGCTGACGGCTCTTGAAATCACACTTAAGGAAGGGCCGCAACAGGGCTGGTTGACGGCTCCAGCACTACCACTTGCAGTCATCTTCCTGCTCGCGAGCCTCGGGTTCCTGGTACGATCGCTACGCTCTGGCGATCCCGTCGTTAATTTGCAACTTTTTGGAGAGCGGAACTTTGCCGTTGCGAGCGTAATAAGTTTCCTGTTCGGAATCGGGCTGTTCTCGGCCGTCTATCTGATGGCGATGTTCCTTGGCCTCGTACGGCATCATGATCCCCTGGCGATCGGGCTGGTGATGATGGTGACAGGTATCTCACAGCTCATCACCGCCCCTGCAGTTGTCCAACTCGAACTGCGGGTGGATGCGCGGCTTTTAACAGCGGCTGGCCTCGCGATCTTCTCGGCGGGACTCGCCATGAGCGGTTGGCAAACACCCACAACCGATTATGAAGAGATGTTCTGGCCACAGGTCGTCCGTGGCATTGGCATCATGTTGTGCCTCATACCGCCGACACGATTGGCTCTGGGAAAACTTGATATGGCTCGAGTTCCCGATGGCAGTGCACTGTTCAATCTGATGCGCAATCTCGGTGGTGCCATCGGTATCGCGATGACGGATACAATTTTATGGCAGCGCACGCCACATCATGCCGATGCATTTGGACGCAAGCTAATGGCAGGTGACGTCGAGACAGCAAAATTCGTTGGCGTACCGCTCGATCTGCTTCCGCCGTCAGGAGGGGCACCATCCTCGCAAGATATTGCCATGGCCCAGCCCCTCGTCGAAGCTGCCGCTCTCACGATGGCAACCAATGAAGCGTGGCTGGTGCTGGCTGGTGTAATGGCGGCGGGTCTTCTGGTGCTGTTTGCGGCACGCAACTGACATGGTCAGTCATACGCAAGTGACAATCATTTCCTGCAGACCACGTGCCAGACAGTACAACCTGGTCTCGCCACCAGAAAGTGTTGGAGCCCAGTCTCTCCATTCAAAATTCATTCCTTGAAACGAGATATCAGGAAAGAATTTCCTCAGCCTGATTCCATAAAGCGTCAGCTATATCCGCTGCTGGACATGCCTGTGCCAGGCGCGCTGATTGCCCGGCCCAGCTCTGCATTCGAGAAGGATCATTGCTTTTTGCCGCTTGGCTGCGCATGGCCTGGGTAAGGCTGCGCTGGACTGGATAGGGCGCAGGTTCCGGAGCATCTGGAGCGTGGGCTGCGCGCAGGTAGTCGTTGACCAGGCTGCGCCCTGCCCGACCGGAGAAAGCCCTTGTCAGCCGGGTGTCCTCGGGGTTGGCCTGGCCGATCCCCTCGCTCCAGCCAGAAGGCAATGCCGCTTCCGGAGTTCGCAGAAAACTCGTACCGATCTGGACGGCGGAAGCTCCAAGCAGTAGGGCCGCGGCAACACCGCGTGCGTCCGCTATGCCGCCAGTGGCAATGACAGGTACTTCCACGGCATCGACCACGGCTGGTAGCAGAGAGAACAGTCCGATCATGGCCGTCTCGGCAGAATCCGCCTGGAATGCACCACGGTGTCCGCCTGCCTCCATGCCCTGAGCAACAAGCGCATCCGCGCCGGCTTCTTCCGCCGCTTTTGCCTCGGCAACAGTGGTCACGGTTGCAAACCAGCGAATGCCCCTCTCCTTCATTCGACGCACAAACTCCGGTGGATAAAGCCCCATGATGGAGGAGATGACTGTGGGGCCGGCTTCCAGCATGGCCTCGCATTGTTCTGAAAAGTCCGGTGCAGCGATCTCGATTGCCTCAGGTTCTACGTCCGGCCCCCACTCGGACAGAAAACGACAGATTGCTGCTTCATGAACACTGTTCCTCACCGGTGGGGGATCGGGTATCCAGAGATTCATCTGAAAACCACCATTGCTGCGTGAGCGGAAATTGGCGGCCCACTTCTGTATGGCGTCGGGTTGCATCAGTAGGGCGCCGCAGGCCCCCAACCCTCCGGCATCGGCAACGGCTGCCGAGAGTTGGGGTGGACAGGCTCCGGCCATCGGTGCCAGCAGGATTGGTTTACGCAGTCCCAGGCTGCTGCAGAATCTTTCTGCGCGCGCTATGTCGGTGTCCCTTTTGGCCATGACGCCGCTTCCCCTTGAAAGAAATATCTTTCCTGAATGCTATCCCGATTCGTGGATAAATCATTGATTGAATTTGCAGTGAAGGCTGGCTTCACTATCCAGCAATCGGGTTTTGGAAAAGGAAATGTGGCAGATGCTGGAAAGACGCCCTTGGGTTCCTGAAGATTGTGAAGACTACATACAGGTCCTTGCAAAGGATTTTGGGGAAAGAACGAGCGATTCTCTTGAGGCGGAGCTGCATGCGCTGGTGCGCCAGAATCGAATCATACATGAAGCGGAATGCATAAACCTCAATCCAGCCACCAATGCCATGAATCCGAGGGCCGAGGCGTTGCTGTCGCAAGGACTGGGAGCCCGCCCCTCCCTTGGGTACCCGGGTGACAAGTACGAGATGGGACTTGAGGCCGTCGAGAAGATCGAGGTCATGGCCGCGGAATTGGCAAGTCAGATTTTCGAAGCCCGCTATGCCGAGATTCGCGTGCCTTCAGGGGCGATGGCCAATCTCTATGCCTTCATGGCCATGGCTCAGCCGGGTGACACTATCATTGCATCTCCAGAGATGCTGGGCGGGCATGTCACACATCACAAGGACGGATCGGCTGGACTTTATGGCGTCGTGACGCATCCCGCCCCGGTGGACGCCCGGAACTACACTGTGGATCTTGATGGACTGAGAGGCCTGGCCCGGCAGGTCAATCCGAAGGTCATTACGATTGGAAGCAGCCTGAACCTTTTTCCCCACCCAATCTCTGAAATCCGTGCAATTGCTGATGAAGTGGATGCATGGGTCCTGTTTGATGCGGCACATATGTCCGGCATGATTGCGGGACGCGCCTGGCAACAGCCACTGCAGGAGGGAGCTCATGTCATGACAATGAGCACCTACAAATCCTTGGCTGGTCCCCCGGCCGGGATGGTCCTGACGAACGAAAGTGAATTGGCAAGAAAACTCGATTCCATAGCCTTCCCCGGACTTACAGCAAATTTCGATGCAGCCAAGTCAGCAGCGTTGGCCATGACACTCCTGGACTGGAGAGATCACGGCCGCGCCTATGCTGCAACCATGGTTAGGGTAGCAGAAGCCTTGGCCCGCGCTCTGGCAGAGCGCAACCTGCCTGTCTTCGGGTTGGAGAAAGGTATCACGAGATCACAGCAGTTTGCGCTTGAAGCAGCCAGTCTGGGAGGCGGCCAGACGGCTGCAAGACAGTTGAGGAAAGGCAATATTCTGACCTGCGGTATCGGGTTGCCCATAGAAGCCCTGCCCGGAGACATGAATGGACTTCGCCTTGGTAGTCCCGAGATTGTACGCTGGGGAATGAAGGAACGGGATATGCCGCAGTTGGCTGATTTCATCGCCGATATCCTGGCACAACGGCGTCCGGTCAAGACCGTCGCCAAGGATGTTTCCGAATTCCGCAGGCCCTTCAACAAGATCCACTTTGCACGTTGATCCGGTCAGCTCTAGCTGGCTTTTCGAAATGTCAGGTTGATGCGGCATGCCCCCAAGAGGGAATGCCGACCCTCCTCCAAAGGCTGTATGCCATGATGGTTCAGGCGAGAGGTCCCACCCCAGACCAGAACATCGCCATGTTCCAGCGGAATGCGTGTCTGTTTCTCGCTGCGTTTTGCACCGCCAAACAGGAATATGGCCGGAAGGCCCAGGGAAACCGACACGATGGGTGCGGAGAAATCTCTTTCATCCCGGTCCTGATGAAGTCCCAGGCGAGCACCTGGCTGGTAACGGTTGATCAGACAGGAATCAGGATGGAAGCCTTCGAAGCCTGCCTTTCTGGCCGCCGCCGTCGCCAATTCCTGAAAGCCTGTTGGCATAGCGGGCCACGGGCTTTCACTCTGGGGGTCCTTAGCGGAGTAACGATATCCTTTCCTGTCTGTGACCCATCCGAAATGTCCGCAATTGCTCATTTCCACAGACATTTGCCGACCGCCAGGCGTGCTCATTCTTCGAAACGGCGCCTGCTCCGTGATTTGTTCTATGAGGGCTATAATCTGGTGGTCCTGGTTGCCCACGAAATTGCGCAACAAAGTAGAATCCTGGGCAAAGTTGTATATTTCGTCCACCGCTCTTTCTTGCTCGAAAAGACCGGGCAGAGTTGCTGATTGATTTTCCGAAGTCATGGCTTTCCGCAATCACACTCACAGACAGTTCTGGTTGCCCATAGTAGCGACAATCAGGTGCTTTTCGAATAGGCAGTACATTGAAGCTGGTTTGAGCGGTTTGCCATGCTGGCTCAGCCAACCAGGGCTGCTTCTCCCTGGACAGGCCCGAAGCTCTGTTGGATTATGTCAGCGATACGAACCGCAGCCTTTCCATCACCATAAGGGTTGGCCGCCTTCGCCATGCTTCGGTAGTAGTCCGGTTGCTGCAGAAGCTTGTTGACTTCAGCCAGGATGGTCTCAGGTCGCGTGCCTACAAGTTTGACCGTTCCGGCCTCAACCGCTTCCTGCCTTTCCGTCGTCTCACGCAAGACCAGGACAGGCTTAGCAAAGGCCGGTGCCTCTTCCTGAACACCACCACTGTCGGTCAACACAATTGAAGCACGGCTCAGGGTGTAAACGAAATCCGTGTAAGGCAATGGTGAACAAAGCTTGATGCTAGGCCAGATCTCAAGTTCTTCGCTAAGATCTGCCCTTACCCGCGGGTTAGGGTGCCAGGGAAAGAGGATCGGAATTTTGGGGTGGTGCACAGCAATCCGATTCAAGGCCTGCGCCAGATTGCGAAAACCCTGCCCCATGTTCTCGCGGCGATGGCCGGTTACCAGAATGAAGGGGTGATCCGGGTGCTGACCAAGTCGTGCTTGCAGATCGCGGGCCAGGTCAAGCTTGACGGCCGGTGATCTACGCCAGTGCTGTTCCAGCTGTAGCAGGGAATCGATAACCGGATTTCCGGTAACGTGAATCCTTTGAGCGTTGACACCTTCCTCAATCAGTGCCCGTCGATTCTGAGCCGTAGGGGCAAAATGCAAGTCCGTAACCCTGGAGATAATCTGCCGATTCCCCTCCTCCGGGAAAGGCGCGGCAAGGTTCCCCGTTCGAAGCCCGGCCTCTACATGGGAAACAGGAATTCGATTGTAGAAGGCGGCCAGCGCCCCGGCGAGGCTGGAGGTGGTATCGCCCTGAACAACCACATGATCAGGTCTGTCTTCGTTCAACACTACGTCCAATGCCTTGATCGCTCTTGCAAGTGAGCGTGCGGGGCTTTGATCTTTCCGCATGATGTCCAGATCGTAGTCTGGACGAATGTCAAAGAGTTCCAAAACAGGGGCCAGCATTTCACGGTGCTGGCCTGTGCTGCAGACACGTACCGTAATGTCTGCCAGGTTCTGTTCTTTCAGGGCTCTGATGACGGGGGCCAATTTGATGGCTTCCGGTCTGGTTCCCAGCACGAAAAGAACGGCTTTCTTCATATGCCCCCGGCTTTTATGTTCTTTTGCGAACAGTGAACAGGTTCGAGCTTCGGCGTGTAACGTTTCGTTCAATACAAACTATAGTTTTGATCATATTTTTATCAAATGAAATATAAAATGCTTCTTATAACCAGAATCAGCGCGGTCGAAACGGCAGGGGACTTTTCATGAACACTTCTGCCAGCAGCAATGCAGAGAGGGCTGCGCCACGTGTCTGGCTGGTTATAGGTGACAAGCTCGGCGATAACGCGCAGGTCGAAATTCTGGCGAGAGCATTGGGTTGGCCTGTTGAAAGACGAAACCTTCGGTTTCGTTCACAGTATATATACGGCAAACCCCGTTTCCGCCCTTCCCTGTATCATCTGGACAGGCAGGCATCAGACAAACTTGAGCCTCCCTGGCCTGATCTGGTGCTGACCATTGGCCGGCGTCCATCAATGGCAGCGCTCTGGATCAAGCGACAGTCGGGCGGACGAACAAAGGTCGTCATTGTGGGACGTCCCAAGAAATATTTTGACGAATTCGATCTGGTGGTGGGTACACCCCAATACAGACTGCCGGACCGATCGAATGTCCTGACTCTGGACCTGCCACTCATGCGTGCTGACATGGAACGCCTCGAGCAGGGCAAGCAGGGCTGGAGTGGTGTGATGGATGCACTTCCACGCCCCCTCACAGCTGTATTGGTTGGCGGACAGACGCGCCCATTCCGGTTTGATGGAGAGGCCACTGAAGAGTTCTTGCAGAAACTTTCCCAGACGCCAGACCTGTCGAACGGTACGATTTACATTACGACGAGTCGCCGAACACCGCGTGTAGTCGGTGACACTCTGGCGCACAGACTTCCTTCGAATGCAAGACTGTATCGATGGGAGGACGGCCGGGGTGACAATCCCTATTTTGGTCTACTGGCCTGTGCCGACAGGTTCGTGGTGACCGGCGACAGTATTTCCATGATGGTTGAGGTTGCCCGGCTTGGACGCCCGCTTGCCATCTATCCCCTGCCCTACCGCCGCAGCCCAATTGTCTCACTTTACGAGAGAATGACGGACCTCCTGCATGGACGTGAAGCATGGCGCTGGCTGGGGGAATTCCTAAGTGACCGAGGGCTGATCGGTTATCCACGCCGCTTGCCTGACCTACATGATCGCCTGGTACGCCAGGGACGCGCGGTGATGCTGGGCACGTCCTTCGTCGAGCCTCCCTCTTTCGTTGACCAGGATCTTGACCGGGCTGCCGCAGCCATAAAGAAGCTGTTCAGCCGCTAACTCCCTTCGACCGGAGCCTTGTTCCGGGGGTTTTCTTTGCGGACGGCACACGCATTTGCTATCCAGTTTCCAACAAGGAAGAAGGGACATCGCACATGTCGTCAAAGGCCTGTGTTTTCATTCATACCAACCCCAAGCAGATGGTCGGAGCGTTGGTTTCGCAGTATTCTCTCAAGCGGAATTCGCGAAATCCGGAGGCATTCGATGTCAGGATTATCTCGACAGAGGACTTTCCTTTTCTGACACAGAAGGAAGGGCAGCCTTTTTTGAGGAATGGTGGGTCGCGCGTCTGGCGAATGGATGACCTGCAATCCTTCACACCCCTCCGTTTCACTCCACCGGAACTTATGAACTATGAAGGCCGAGCCGTTGTCATCGACCCCGATATATTTGCCGTGGGTGATATCAACGAACTCCTGCAAAGGGACATGCAGGGCAAGGCGATATTCTGCAGGACAAGATCCGGGAAACGCTCTGGCGCTCAGGAATGCATGGCCACCAGTGTCATGCTGATGGAGTGCGCAAAATTGACCCATTGGAAAGCGGAGGATCAGTTCCAGAAGCTGTTCGACTATGAGCTGGACTATGCCGACTGGATTTGCCTTCACAAGGAGGACCGCTCGACCATAGGTTTGCTTGAAAACTGCTGGAACGATCTGGACCACCTTGATGACAATACGAAGCTTCTCCACAACACGAAGCGCCAGACACAGCCTTGGAAAACAGGGCTTCCTGTCGACTTTGTCTCGGCCAACCGCCGCTTCCAGCTTCTCAAGCCAAAAAGCTGGGTCCAGTCCATTCGCACACAGGTGCTGGGTCTATCTCCTTACCACGGACAGTATCGCCGGCACCCGGACCCCAAGCAGGAAGCTTTCTTCTTCACCCTCCTGGCTGAATGCCTGGACAAAGGCATCGTGACCCATGAACGCCTCGAAGAGGAAATGAGCCGCAATCATATAAGGCACGATGCCCGGGACATGATCACCAGACATAAACCCGCGGTATCCACGGCTTCTTGATGCCGCTTCACGACAGATACGGAACATATCATTGAGCAAGACAGATCGCGCTTCTTCAAACAGCAGCATGAAATTCGATACCCAATTGGCGCATCTCGGGCGTCGACCGACGGTCAAAGGCGGGCATGCTGTGAATGTACCGGTCGTGCATGCCTCGACGATACTCTTCGACAGTGTCGAACAGATGAAGGAGGCTACGCAGAATCGCTCCGACCCGAACTGGATTCACTACGGGCGCGGGGGTACGCAAACACATGTTGCGCTTCAGGAATCGGTCGCCGAACTTGAGGGAGCGCATGCAGCCCTTTGCGTGCCCTCCGGATTGGCAGCCGTTGTGGTTTCGATCCTGTCCCAGGTTAAAGCTGGCGATCACCTGCTGGTGGCCGACAGTGTCTATGCGCCGACCCGGGGATTTTGCGAAGGTTTCCTGAAACGTTTCGGCGTGGAAACGGACTACTACGCCCCCCTCGATCTTGATGACCTGCGAAGGAAGCTACGTCCCGAGACACGTGTGGTTTATACGGAAGCGCCAGGATCGCTGACTTTCGAGATGCAGGACATACCCGCCATCAGTGAAGTGGCACATGCGCATGGCGCGAAGGTGATACTCGACAATACCTGGGCAACACCCATGTATTTCAAGTCGTTTGCCCATGGTGTTGATATTTCAGTTCATGCTGGAACCAAGTATATCGTCGGCCATTCCGATGCCATGTTGGGGCTGGTGCTCACCAACGACGAAACGACAGCTGCTGCACAACGCCAAGCCGACCTGCTTGGCTATGCCTGTGGACCGGATGATATCTACCTTGCCCTGCGAGGTTTACGCACACTAAGCGTTCGACTGGAACGCCACCAGAAGAATGCGCTGGCGCTCTGCAATTGGCTGTCTCAGCGTCAGGAAGTTTCACGCCTGTTCTATCCTGCATTGCCCGATGACCCAGGACACAAAATCTGGAAGCGTGATTTTCTGGGAGCCAGTGGTTTGTTCGCAGTGGAGCTCCAGCCGGTGAGCGACGAATCAGTTGGAGCCTTCCTGAACAGCCTTGAACTCTTCGGCATGGGATACTCATGGGGAGGATACGAAAGCCTTGCCATTCCCACAAATCCCAGCGATTACCGAACTGCCACTAGCTGGAACGGGCGCGGTCCGACCCTTCGGCTTCATGCCGGCCTGGAAGATGCGGCTGATCTGGTCCAGGACCTGGAACAGGCGTTCGTGCAGCTACGAGCTGGACAGTAAACACACCCATCCAGGTCAAACGGCTGTAACGCCTTATTAACCGTCAATCTGTAAAAGTCCGCAGGGTCTCGGGATAGGCTATTCAGCACCCGGGTCCCCGCGGATTATTTGGATAAGGCGTGAATGGCGGATAGCGATAACCAGCGTCCAATTCTGATCAAGAAGAAGAAGAACGGACATGGGCACGGGCATCATGGCGGCGCCTGGAAGGTTGCCTATGCCGACTTCGTGACGGCCATGATGGCGTTCTTCCTACTGCTGTGGCTGATCAGCAGCACCTCGGAAGAACAGAAGGAAGGAATCGCGGACTACTTTACCCCAACCACCTTCTCCACTGATTCTTCGAGCGGTTCCAATGGAATTCTCGGAGGGGAGACGATCACGGCAGATGGCGCTGCACGGGATGATCGCAGCCCCATGGGGTTTGGAACAGGACTGCCGTCCCGTGAGACACGTATCGAAGGAGGCGCCGCAGCTGACCAGGATCAGCAGACCTCAAATGGGTCCGATGGCTCGGGTGCAGGCTCTTCACCCCTGGACCAGGAAACCCTGTCGGAAGCTGATAAGGCATTGAAGCAACAACGTGCCGAGCAGGATGCGAAAGCCTTCCACGCTGCCAGGGATGAACTGATGAACGAGATCGCGGAACGTCCCGAACTGGCCGGCTTGAAGGACAACCTTCTGGTCGACCAGACAGATGAGGGCCTCAGGATCCAGTTGATCGACCAGCACGGCACAGATATGTTCCCTTCTGGTAGCGCACGACCTCATGAGCACACGGTTCGCTTGTTGGACATGGTCAGCTCTGCCATAGGCAATCTTCCAAACAGGATCTCGATCTCAGGTCACACGGATTCCACCCCCTATAAGAATGGAAACGATTACGGAAACTGGGAACTCTCCAGTGATCGTGCCAACGCCAGCCGGCGTGCCATGATCGAAGCCGGCCTGGCGGCAGGCCGTGTGGAAAACGTTGTCGGGAAAGCCGATACCGAACCGCTTGACCTCCAGAACACAACAGCTCCGCGCAATCGTCGCATTTCCATCGTGCTCTTGAAGCAGGACGATGGAACCACAGCTGCAGTTCCGGAAGACATAAACGACACAGATATCGAAGAAGCGGCTGGCAGAGAATTGCAGCAGGACAAGCCCAATGTTGCGGTCGATAGCCTAGATAGCCCCACTTCTGGAGAGTCCTCCCCCTCTGGTACCGAAGAAAGCCGGCAAAGCGATTCACGCAATACCCCACTGCCTGCACCTTCCCTACTGGCAAATTAAATCTTCCATACCGATATCTTGTGAAATTGAACCGTGATGGAAGGGCAGATGCCGGAAAACTCACTTACACTTTCAACGCAAGATGCCAGTTGGAATCGAAACGGTAAGGATTTCAATGCACGCGATCCCAGTTTCTATGAATCCGTCGTTCTGCTAAGGGTTCTGGGTTATTTCATGGACGTTGTCTTCCTGGCCTTACTCACGGGACTGGTGGGGATGGTGCTATGGATCATTGGGATTCTTTCCCTTGGGCTCTTGATGCCGCTCGTTGCCGTAGGGATTGCGATACTGCCCCTTGCCTATCACACCCTGACCATAGGCGCTTATGGTGCCACACCGGGAATGCGGCTGTTGGGGCTGGAGGTGCGGAATATCGAGGATGGAAGTTCCCCGGATTACATTCAGGCATTTGTCATGACCGCACTGTTCTACCTCAGCATCGGTGTAACCAGTTGGATCATACTGATCGTTGCGTTCTTCAATGAACGTCGTCGCCTGATGCATGACTTCTTTTCGAGCCTTGTCGTGGTGCGGCGCACTCCGCCAGGCAACATATGATCCGGGCATTTGAATAGAATTCAGGTTACGTACTCTGTGGTGATGGGGCATACTGGATATGAGAACATTCCGATCGTCCTGTGAGCACACTGGTGAATAAAAATCTGGAAAATCTGTTTTCCGACTATCAGTCAAACGATTTCTATTGCGAACTTTTTGGTAACAGCCAGAAGGGTTTGCGCCCTGATACGCAGGCGATCATAGAACGCCTGTCGAAGCTTGATCCGGAAAGACTTCGACAGCGTTCCCAGGACGCGGAGCGAGAACTTTACAATCTGGGAATCACATTCACCGTCTATACACAAAGGGATGTCATAGACCGGATACTGCCATTTGATGTGTTGCCGAGAGTCATCGACGCTGCAGACTGGCAAAAAATTGAATCCGGCGTCACCCAGCGTGTCCGCGCCATCAACCATTTCCTGCACGATATCTACCATGAAGGAAAGATCCTCAAGGACGGGATCGTTCCCAACGAACTGATTGTCGGTAATCCTAATTACCGGCCAGAGATGCGTGGCCTGCAAGTGCCCCACGGCACCTATGTTCATGTCAGTGGCATAGATATCGTGCGTGGAGACGATGGCCATTTCAGAGTGCTTGAAGATAACGCCCGGACCCCCTCTGGAGTGTCCTACGTTGTCGAGAATCGCCACCTCATGCAAAGGGCCTTTCCCGATCTCATGGAGGGTACGGGGATAGAGCCTGTCTCCAACTATGGCCAGAAACTTCATGAAGCCCTGGTCGAAGTGGCACCTGCCCATGCCCCGCACCCCCATGTGGTTCTTCTGTCCCCGGGCAGTTACAATTCAGCTTACTTTGAGCATATATTCCTGGCCCGCGAAATGGGTGTTTCCCTTGTTGAAGGCCGGGATCTGGTTGTGGAGAACAGTCGGGTCTTCATGAAAACCATCAGGGGCCTTGTCCCTGTTGATGTCATCTACCGCCGCCTCAATGACGACTTTCTCGACCCCCTGGCCTTCAACTCTGAATCACTTCTTGGCTGTGCGGGGCTGATGGAGGCTTATGCAAGGGGAAATGTAACGTTGGCCAATGCAGTTGGCACAGGTGTCGCAGACGACAAGGCCGTATATGCCTACATGCCGCGAATTATCCGTTACTATCTGGATGAAGACCCCATCCTCGATAATGTCGAAACCCACATCTGTCGCGAAGCTGAAGGATTGCAGTATACCCTGGACCATCTGGATGAACTTGTGGTCAAGCCTGTGGGTGAGGCAGGAGGGTACGGTATTACGGTTGGCCCCAAGGCATCTCGGGAAGAACTGGAAAGCTGCCGCGCAAGCTTGCTTGAAAAGCCTGACAATTACATCAGCCAACCCATGATCAATCTATCTGTCTGCCCGACCCTTTCGGATGATGGGATCATGCCAAGGCACGTTGACCTTAGGCCCTTTGCAGTTACGGGCAAGGAAACCTGGGTCCTGCCCGGCGGACTGACCCGTGTCGCCCTTCGTCCTGGTTCGATTATTGTCAATTCCAGTCAGGGCGGAGGATCCAAGGACACTTGGGTTCTTCGCTCATCCCAAGGATAGAGACGATGACGGCCCTTCTCTCGCGCCAGGCAGCCTGCATTTACTGGATGGGGCGATATATTGAACGCGCTGAGAATCTTGCGCGCATTCTCGATGTCAACGAAACCTACAGCCGTGACAGCCGAGGTGGCCAGAATTGGCGCTCTATTGTCGAATTATATAATGATAACAATAGATTTGACAAAGTTTATGATGATTATGGTGATGAGAATGTGCTGCGTTTCTACGTTCTGGAAAATCGCAATCCCTCCTCGCTTGTCTCTGCTGTACAGTCGGCACGTGAGAATGCCCGTACGCTGCGCCCCCTGATCTCCACAGAGATGTGGGTTCATATGAATGTATTCAGCAACTGGATCCGGGGCACACGCGAAGAAGACTTGAGAGAAGGCCGTCTTTCTCGGTTGTGCATGCAGGTACGCCAGGAATGCCAGGCCCATACGGGAATTACGGAAGGAACGTTCTATCGTGATGAAAGTTGGTATTTCTACCAGCTAGGCCGCATGATCGAGCGCGCAGATCAGACCACGCGTCTTCTGGATGTAAAATACCACATGCTTTTGCCGAGCCTCCATGACGTCGGCTCGGCACTCGATGTCAGCCAGTGGAACGCTCTGCTGCGTTCGGCTGCCGGTTACCATGCCTTCAGACGCGTTCACCCGACAGGTTTTGCTGTACCGAATGTTGTCGCTTTCCTGTTGTTCAACGATGCCTTTCCGCGTTCCGTACATGCTTCCATAAGCCAGTTCGAAAGCCAGTTGACGGAATTGAGGCAAAAGTTTCAACTGAAAGGCGGCGCAAATGCCCTTGATGAACTGGATGAACTGCGTGCCGTACTGAATAACAGCAGCGTGGACGTCATCATGTCCAGAGGATTGCACGAGTTTCTTGACTGGACGCAGCAAAGGATCATTTCCGTTGGCAACAAGCTCTCGGCGGATTTCTTCAGCTAGATGCCATGCAATGGGGCCACGCCTTCCTTTCCTGAAGGGCTGGCAGATGCTCGATGGAGTGAGCTAATAATGCCGCATGAGTCCCCTCCTGCCCCAGAGTTGTCCGCTGTACCGGTGAATGAGAGTACAAGGGAAACAACGCGCCCTGAACTTCATTTCATGGTGACGGCTGAAGCGCCCTGCCCTTATCTTCCGGGACGCTACGAACGCAAGCTCTTGACGGATCTGCATGGGCGAAATGCGCGATCTCATCACTCACGCCTTTCCCAGGCAGGGTTCCGGCGCAGTCATCACTATGCCTATCGCCCTGCCTGCAGGGGCTGTAATGCATGCGTGCCTGTCAGGATTGCTGTGGAGCGCTTTGCGCCAAGCAAGTCGCAAAGACGCATTCGCAGGAAGAATGCGGACCTGGAAGCAATGTTCCGCCCCGCCATGGCCACAAGAGAGCAGTACAGGCTTTTTTCTCGCTATCTAAATACCCGGCATCATGACGGCGAAATGGCCGAGATGACCTTCAGGGATTACCGGGCCATGATCGAGGACACAAACATTCGCACCGAGGTCCTGGAGCTTCGTTATGCCAACGGTGAATTGCGTGGCGCCTGCCTTATGGATGTGCTCGATGATGGACTTTCTGCCGTTTACAGCTTTTTCACACCCGAAGACGAAAAGCGCAGTCTTGGCCGCTATTTTATCCTGCTGCTGATCGAGGAAGCCCTGAAACGAGGGCTTCCCTACCTTTATCTGGGATATTGGATCGCGCAGTCGCGGAAGATGGCATACAAAACGGACTTCCGTCCGATCGAAGCCTTGAGCACGGATGGCTGGATAGACTTGGAGCGCCTGTAGCCTTACTGATCTTCTTGGGCTGAAGGAAAACTGTACTTCAATTGTCGCGCTTGCAGCATTGCCAGATCCGTGTATTTCGACCAGCCATGCAGGCTCTGCCGGAAGCGCAGTATGCTCTGAAAAACTTCGTTACTGAAGGAATCCGCGACCGCAAGGTCATTCATGACTTCTCCCGAAAGATCAGCCAAAGCGGATAACGTCTGATCGCTGAATGCAAAGAGTTCAATTCCCTGCTCTTCGATGATGCGTTTGAGCGCAGTGTGATTGTGGGCCTGGAATTCAGCTTGAGTCTTTTGATGCGAAAGTCTTGCTGCAGTCTGCAACACGGTTCGCTCTGTCGAATTCAGGCGCCCCCACAAATCGAGGCTGATAAAGGCATCGAGTAGAACGGATGGAGATTGCCAGCCAGGGTAACCATAAGACCAGCCGCTTTGAGCCAAGCCAAGGCTGTCATCAGCATAAGGCCCCATCCATGAGACGGCATCAATGACACCGGAGTCGATTGCCTTGGGAATCTCGCTACCGGGAAGCAGCACGACACTTGCACCAGCTGCTTTGCATACCTCGCCCCCCAAACCTGGCATACGGATACGCAGGTCGGATAGGCTGGAAATTTCCGAAACTGAGTGGCTGAACCATCCCGCCATTTGCTGACCCGAAGAACCACACGCCAGGAATTTGCACCCAACATCTCGATAGGCTCGGTCGGCAAGTTCCTGCCCACCACCGAATTGCAACCAGGCATCCATTTCCATGGATGTGAAGCCAAATGGGATCCCAGACAGGAAGTCGGCAGCCGGAAGAGCGCCTTTCCAATAGTAAGGCGCGCTATGCCCCATATCCATTTCACCAGACTGGACATCATTCATGGCATCGAAGGCGGAGCGCTCCGGAGTATCCCAGTAAAGCTCAACGCTAAGTTGTCCTTCCGATAGAAGCGTCACGTACTCTGAAAAGTATAGAGCACCAGCACCCGGCCCTTTTGCTTCTTTCGGCCAAGCCGTCTGCATGCGCAGTTGCTTGCGGTTTCCGGATATCGCCGGACGCGGCAAAGCTGTCATGCTGGCGCCGAGTGCCGCAGCACTGCCGCCAAGCAGGCTATTCTTCAGGAAGACACGGCGTTGCATGTGACTTGTCCTGCTGCTGAGGCCATTCGCTACATTGAAGTCATGCCTGGATATCAGTCAAATCTGTTGGAGCTTGAAAAACCACGTGGAGCTAGGCGGCCCGACTGCCCACGCTTGCCCTGCCATTCCATCAGGTTGTTCTCCGTGCGAACGCGCCCGGGGCCAGCCGCCCAGGTCAATCCATCCACTAGCCGGAAAGTCTTGATATCAGACAGGCCACCATCCTTGTAGCGCTGTAGAATGACGCCGCGGCCACGCGCCATTTCTGGTAACTCGTTGCGCGGGAATATCAAGAGCTTGCGGTTTTCCCCTATGACGGCAACGGAATCATCGCTGTCCATAATTGGACGGCAAACCGAAGCCTCGGCGCCCTTGGCGGGGTTGAGAACCTGTTTTCCGTTCTTGGTCTGGGCCACCACATCATCCTCGGAAACAGCGAAGCCACGGCCATCATCGGATGCCAGCAATATCTGGCCGGATGGGCTGTAAACCTTCAAGGCCACGATATCCTGATCGTTGGGTAAATCGATGCTCAGACGAAGGGGTTCCCCGAAGCCGCGCCCTCCTGGCAGCTTGTCTGCTCCCAGTGTATAGAAACGACCATTGGTTGCGAAAAGCAGGATCTTGTCCGTGGTATAGGCCTTAAGGGCATGTTTCCCACGGTCTCCATCCTTGTAACGTGTCTCTGAAAGGTCGTCGTGATGTCCTTTGAGAGCTCGTATCCAGCCCTTCTCGGAGAGGAGTACGGTGACTGGCTCCTTATCTATCACTGCCTCGAGAGGGATAATCACCGCAGCCGGGGCTTCGCCAATTTCAGTTTGGCGCCGTCCCAATGGTGTGTCGGTCGAGAACTCTTCCTGAAGCTCGTAAATCTGGTTGTCTATGACCTTCCAGCGCTTCTGGCTGTCCTCTAGGAGACGGTTCAATTCGGCCTGTTCTTCAATGAGCCTCTCATGTTCACGCCTGAGTTCCATTTCCTCGAGGCGACGTAACGAGCGCAGCCGCATGTTCAGGATAGCATCGGCCTGCGTATCGCTAAGTTCAAAGGTACGCACCAGCTCCGCTTTGGGGTCATCCTCCTCGCGAATGATGCGAATAACCTCATCGAGATTCAGGAAAGCGATAAGATAGCCGGAGAGAACCTCGAGGCGTCTTGAAATCTGTTCCAGACGATTGCGTGTCCGCCTTAAGAGAACAGTTTCACGATGCGCGAGAAAAGCTTGCAAAACCTCGCGAAGGTTCATGACACGCGGCGTGTTATCTGCATCCAGAACGTTCATGTTGAGCGAGACTCGGGTCTCAAGGTCCGTTTGCCGGAACAGAGATTCCATCAAGACCTGCGGGTCCACATTCCGGCTGCGCGGCTCGAGAACCAGGCGTACGTTCTCATCGGATTCATCGCGAACATCGGCCAACTGAGTGAGTTTTCTGGCCGCCAGAAGATCCGCGATCTTCTCGACCAGCCGTGCTTTCGGCACCTGATAGGGGATTTCCGTGACAACGATCTGATATGTCCCCCCCTTCAAGGACTCCGTCTCCCAGCGAGCACGCAACCGAAAGGAGCCACGTCCCGTGGAATAGCTTTCAAGAATGCTGTCCGGGCTTTCAACAAGAATGCCTCCGGTTGGAAAATCCGGAGCGGGAAGATATTCGACAAGCTTGGCGACTTCGGCGTCAGGGTGCGCAATGAGATGACGAAGAGCGCTGCATATCTCTGAAACATTGTGGGGTGGGATTGCCGTGGCCATACCAACCGCAATGCCTTGTGCGCCATTGGCCAGCAGGTTTGGAAAGGCCGCCGGTAGGACCACTGGTTCCTGGGCTTCACCATCGTAGGTCGGGCGAAAATCAACGGCATCTTCATCGATACCCTCCAGCAGACGCATCGCCACGGACGTCAGTCGCGCTTCCGTGTAACGCATGGCGGCTGCATTATCGCCGTCGATATTGCCGAAGTTGCCCTGCCCATCGACCAGGGGATAGCGCAACGAAAACCCCTGGGCCAGGCGCACCATCGCATCATAGATTGCCTGATCTCCGTGCGGGTGGAATTTACCCATCACATCACCGACGACGCGAGCGGCCTTCTTGTAGCCATGCTCCGGGTCGAGACGCAGAAGTTGCATGGCATGCAACAGGCGTCTGTGAACGGGTTTCAATCCATCCCGGACATCCGGCAAGGACCGCGACATGATCGTCGACAGTGCATAGGAAAGATAACGCTCGGACAGCGCATCCACCAGGCGGACATCGGAAACGTTGGAATTTTCTGTGGACGAGGTAGAAGTCATTGGCCCCTCTTCTTAGCAGGCCACATATGGTAGGCGTGCCTGGTTCAGACGACAAGAAGTGGAAATCAGAATCGCATGCTGCGGTAGGGATAGGGATCGACACATACCGGCTCCCCGCAGATCATCTCGGAAATCATGCGCCCGGTCCGGGCTGCAAGGGTAAGGCCCAAATGTCCATGTCCGAATGCCAGGTAGGCATTCGACGCAGGGGTCGCCGGGCCGATGACAGGAAGCGAATCGGGCATCGATGGCCGAAAACCCATCCAGGAAGAACCATGATTCGTATCAAGTTCCGGGAAAAGTTCCTTGCCTCGGGACGCCAACACCTCTGCGCGCTTCCAGTCAGGTGACGCCTTGAGCCCGCCAAATTCCACTGTGCCCGCAAGGCGTATGCTCTCATCAAGTGGGGTGCAGGCCAACCCTGTCTCCGGCACATAGACGGGACGGGACAAGGTGATTCCTGGCTGCTTGATCGTGTAATGGTATCCACGCTCGGTATCCAGTGGCAGCCTCACACCAGCCTTCCTGACCAGGTCGCGCGACCAGGCACCTGCGGCAATCACGAGTGCATCACATGAATGTTCGTCACTATCTGTTGCGACGGCATAGACAGTCCCCTTGTGGTCCTTGAGAAGGTCTTTCGCCGATTCTTTGAGCAGTGTGCCGCCAGAGGCAAGAAAGTGCTCTGCGAGGCGAACTGTCAGTTTGTGGCTGTCAACGACATGCGCGACGCCCGGATAGTAGTATCCCCCTGCTATATTCCGGGACAAGGCCGGTTCCAGCTCCCTGAGTTCGCTTGTGCTCATCTTCTTGACAGAGACGCCGTTCCGCTTCTGCAGTTCAGTTGCATAGAGGGCGTTCTCAAGTGCGGAATCTGAAAGGTAAGCGCCGATCCAACCTCGTTCCACAAGAAGGTTTTCTGCATCTGCCGCTTTCAGCAAAGGCCGGAAGTCCTCGATGCATCCATCCAGAATCCTGGCCAGGTCATTTGTAATGCGCTCGGCCTCCGTCTTCCGCCCAGCCATCACAAAGCGCCACAGCCAGGGAGCAAGTCGGGGAAGATACGACCAGCGAATGCGCAAGGGGCCCATGGGATCCAATAGCATGCCTGGAACCTTTCGCGTCATTCCAGGCATGGAAATGGGAATGACGGATTCACTCGCCAGTACGCTGGCATTGCCATAAGAGGCCCCTGCCCCCGGCTCGTCACGTTCCATCAAGGTAACGCGAATCCCCTTGCGCTGAAGCTGAAGAGCGCTGCAGACACCGACTATGCCGGCGCCAACCACTATGGCGTGCAACTGAGACATCCGTTTTTTCTTGTCCAGGATAAGCTCGTTAGATGCTTGGCAGGCTAGTTCAAGCGGCTCGTGATGAAAAGTGCTGCGCCAGCCTTGTGCGAATTTCTGGCAGAGGGCGATCACGTGGTGCAAAGACGTTCTTTTCCAGGAAATAACCTGTCATCTCCAGCCCTTCACGTATCTCAGTCGGCCCCCCTTTTCCCCGTCCGGAAAGAAATCCCGGAAGAGGAAGAAGCTTGTGTCGGTACGGCTCTCCAGCCGAGAGCGAGACGGCACGGCCACTACGCGGACTCACGTAGGCAAGATGATCGTTGCTGCCACCTGCTGCACACCGCTCCAGATCCAGGCCAAACCCCAGCTCACTGAGAAGAAGCAGCTCCCATTTGATGTAGACTTCGCCCCAGTAGTCGCCGTCCAGGGCTTCGATCAACGCAAGCGAGCCGTGGAAAATGGCCGTATGCGCCTGACGTTCAGGCAGGGCATAATCGCAGAGGGTCACGGCGGATTGAAGAGCGACCAGGCTTTCCGGATTTTCCATGAGGCGCGCAGCATAGCCACGCTCGAGCTCAAGCGAGAAATGCCCAAGATGATCCGGCAGGCGTGCCCGCCAACTGACTTGGACCAGATTTCCCGCTTGGAGGACGGGGGTCATGCGCCGACCCTGCCCACCAGCCACCAAGCCCGCGTGACGCCCATGCTCTTCACACAGTAAATTCACGACAGCAGCCGTTTCCCCATGCGGTTTGACCGCAAGAACAATACCTCTGTCCTGCCATTCAATCATGATGAAAGAATGGGACAGCAGGGCGGCTTTGAAAAGCGGCAAACACCTGGAACACAGGAAACTCAGATATCGTAATCAAGACCCCAGTCGCGGTATCGGGAAGGGTCGTCCACCCAACGCTCACGCACCTTTACAAAAAGGAACAGGTGAACCTTGGTCTCCAGCAAGGCTTCCAATTCCTGTTGTGCCTGTGCCCTGACCTTGCGAATGGTTGCCCCCTGAGCACCGAGCGCTATGCGTTTCTGGGCATCTCGCTCGACGTAGATGGTCTGTTCAATACGAATATCCCCGTTGTTGAAGACCTCCCAACTCTCGGTTTCAACCGTTAGCGAATAGGGCAGTTCCTCATGCAGGTTCAGGAAAAGCTTTTCGCGCGTCACTTCTGCCGCCATCAATCGGTCGGAAAGATCGGAAAGCTGATCCTCCGGATACAACCAGGGGCCTTCTGGTAGCCTTTCGCAAAGCCAGTCGAGGACATCCGTTACACCATCTCCTTTTTTGGCAGAAATCATGAACGTTTGCTCGAATGCTGCGGCCTCGTTCAGTTTGGCCGCCAGGCCAAGCAACGTTTCACGCCGAACGGAATCGATCTTGTTGAGAACAAGCGCACATGGGGTGCGGCTGTGCTTCAGTCTTTCCAGCACATGCAGGGTTCGTGCATCATCAGGTCCACGATTGGAATCATGCAGGAACAGCACCAAGTCACAGTCCTGAACCGCATCCCAGGCTGCCTGAACCATGGATCGCTCCAGTCGTCTCTTGGGGGAGGAGAATATGCCTGGCGTATCAACAAACACGATCTGACAGTCCCCCTTGAGGGCAACACCGCGAACACGTGTGCGCGTTGTCTGGGCCTTGTGTGTGACGATTGAAACCTTGGCGCCCACGGCCTGATTGATCAAAGTTGATTTTCCAGCATTCGGCGGCCCGACAAGGGCAACCAAGCCACAGTTCTCTGTCATGTCGATTACCCTTCCAGGTGCGACAGCAATTGCTTAGCCGCGGATTGTTCAGCCACGCGCTTCGATCGTCCTTCGCCCTGCCCGGATCCCAACCCCTCGACCTCCACCTCGATGGTGAAGACTGGATCGTGTGCCGGGCCACTGCGGGCAACCTCCCGATAGACCGGCAAGGGGTAACCACGTGCCTGGGCCCATTCCTGCAGACGTGTCTTGTTGTCCTGTGGCGGGCTGATATCGGCCTTCAGAAGGTCTTTCCAGTCACGCTCGATCACGCGCCGGGCGGCCTCCAGGCCTCCATCAAGATAAAGCGCGCCCAAAAGGGCCTCACAGACATCCGCCAGGATGGCAGGATTCTGACGTCCACCGCTGTCCTCTTCCCCGCCTGAAAGAATGACATGTTCTTCCAGATGCCAGTTGGATGCGACCTTGTGAAGGGTCTCCTGCTTGACCAAGGCTGCCAGGCGGCGGGCAAGCATGCCTTCAGGCTCTTTCGGAAAGCGCTGCAACAGCATTTCACAGACAACCAGTGCCAACACTCGGTCCCCCAGAAACTCCAGACGCTCATAGGAACGGTTTTCTCCACGGCTTGAATGCGTCAATGCCTCCTGCAGGAGTTCCGGCTGAGAGAACTCATGTTCGAGAAGGTCCGATATGCGCTTGGCCGAGATCGCGGGCATGCACGGGGGACTCCGGAGTTTCAGTCAATGGCCTGGAAAATGCGATCAAAGCGTATGGCGGAGGGCCATTTCCAGATCTCCCAGAAGCGGGCTGCTCCATTGTTCGAGAAGAAAATGAATTCAGCGCGGCCGACCAGGTTTTCCTCCGGTATGAAACCGACATTCTGCGAGCGGCTGTCCTGGCTGCTGTCGCGGTTGTCACCCATGGCAAAGAAGTGGTCTTCCGGGACAGTAAAGACTGGAGTGTTGTCAAACAGCTCGTCGTCCCCGCGTTCCCAGATTTGATGGGTAACGCCATTGGGCAGTGTTTCGAGATACTCCGAAATTCGTATGGGATAGCCACCGCTTCGTACCATACCTTCTCCAAGCTTCTCGCGTTCAACAGGATCTCCGTTGATCTGCAGCACCCCCTCCTCAACTTGTATCCTGTCACCAGGCAAGCCGATGATCCGTTTGATGTAATCGGTACTGTTGTCTGAGGGCAGCTTGAAGACAGCGACATCCCCCCGTTCGGGTTGACTGGCAAATACCCTTCCATCAATCGGGGCCAGGCTCATCGGAAAAGAATGACGACTGTAGCCGTAGGAAAACTTGGAGACGAAAAGATAGTCTCCGACCATCAGTGTGGGCAGCATCGACCCGGACGGTATGGAGAAGGGTTCATAGGCAAAGGTCCGCAATACAAGTGCGATGAGAATGGCATAAAGAACGGTTCTTAGCGTTTCGCCAATTCCCCCGCTTTCACTTTTCTTTTTTGTCATGGTCGAATTCATCCTTGGCCCACCCACCTAGAAATCTTGTTAACAACGCGAGGGTATAGCGCTAGTCATCCTCTGTGGGAACTGCGGAGATAATTACCAAGGCCTGGGCCCACGGATAATCATCGGTGATCGTGATATGAATCTGTGGAGTCATACCCGGGGGTGTCATGTCAATCAGGCGCTTTTCTGCACCGCCTTTCAAATCCAGTGTGGGTCTGCCACTGGGCTCGTTCACCACACCAATGTGCTGCCAATGGACACCTTTCCGGGGAACACCAGTTCCCAGCGCTTTCGCGGCAGCTTCTTTGGCGGCGAATCTTTTTGCATAGCTGGCGGCCCGCTCAGCTCTGCGGTCAGATTTCCTGCGTTCTGTTTCCGTAAAGACGCGCTGGGTGAATCGTTCTTCGAAACGGGCCAGAGTTTTTTCCAGCCGCCTTATATCCAGTAGATCGTTTCCTATGCCAAGGATCAAGATCCTCCTCCCGCCAGCACAATATGTCTGCCCTCTTCCAATGCGACATGCATTTTTTGCACGACGCTTGGCAAGCCATCGAAAACTGACTGACCAATAAGGAAATGACCAATATTGAATTCAACAAAGGGCACAATCCCGGCAACAGCCTTTGCTGTATCGAAATTCAGACCATGACCGGCATGACATTCGAGTCCAAGGCCTGCTGCCAAGTCTGCCGAAGTCCTCAAGCGTTCAAATTCCCGTTTAGAAGCAGTGCTCTCAAATCCTTCTGAAAAGACAGCCTCGCAGTAAGCCCCCGTGTGCAGTTCGACAACCGGTGCCTTCACTTCCGCTGCCGCCTTCACCTGCAACGCTTCCGGATCAATGAAGAGGGACACACGGATACCCGCTTGCGAGAGCGTGGAGATATAGTCCTTCAACTGTAATATCTGGGAGGCGACATCCAAACCGCCTTCGGTGGTCACCTCTTCGCGCTTTTCCGGTACAAGGCAGCAGGCGTGTGGCGAAACCTCCAAGGCGATTTCGAGCATTTCACGAGTGGCTGCCATCTCGAAATTCAAAGGCAATTGAATTTCTTCACTGAGCCGCGTGATGTCTCGATCGCGGATATGCCGGCGGTCCTCCCGCAGATGGGCAGTGATTCCATCAGCGCCAGACTTCTCGACAACCCGGGCCGCATCCACGGGATCCGGGTGAAGACCGCCACGCGCATTCCTGAGTGTCGCCACATGATCGATGTTAACCCCAAGCCTGGGCTTTCCCGAAGCCTTGACCGAATTCATTGGGATTTTTCCTTCTTGCTGGTTGCCATCTTGCTGGCTTCTGCTTTGGCCAGGCCTCTCTCCAAGCGTTTGCGTCTCGCCTTCTGGTAGCCTGAGACAAGTCTGCGAACAAACCAGAAACAAAAAAACCAGATAAAAAGGGCTGTGGGAAGGCTTCCGACCATCATTGGAAGCAGGACCTGGCTTGGATGGTCAAAGATGTAGTTCATCGAGATATGCTGTGGGAGCGTCTCGATCATGTCAGCCTCTCCCAGAAGCCAACGACCAAGTGAGAAGGTCCAGGCCCAAATGATGGGAAAAGTCCAGGGGTTTCCGACAACTGTTCCGATCGCTGAAGCCAGCAGGTTTCCCCGGAGGATGAGTGCGATAAGGCCGCCCCCCAGGAAGTGCAGGCCCAATAGCGGGGTGAATGAAATCGCTGCACCCGATGCAAAGCCCGCGGCAATGCTGTAGGGCGTCGAAGGAATGCGCCCCAACCTGTGCCCTACATAGCGCGCAGAACGTTTCCAACTGCGTCGCGGCCAGATGGCGCTGCGCAGTCGCTGCAGTAATGGCATTGGAGAACGAGGACGGAAGAGCATTAGAGATTTACATGATAACGACGAAACAATTGGCTTCGGTCTATTTCACGGTGGCCTATCCGCGCGCCCGCTCGACGGAGGAAATGGCGGGCATTGTTCTAAGAGCGGCAATTATGTTCGTCAGATGTTTTACATCGCTGACCTCAAGATCAATCAACATCTCAAAGAAATCGGTGGAGCGACTTACAATCTTCAGATTCGTGATATTTCCCTTGCTCTTACCGATAACGGTCGAAAGCGAACCCAACGCTCCTGGCTCATTTGCCACAATAAGATGCAATCTTCCTGTGAAGCCCTCCTCGCTGGAATCATACTCCCAGCTGATATCCACCCACCGTTCCGGGCTGTCGTGGAAAGCTTGCAGGGTCTCACAGTCAATCGTGTGAACGGTCACACCTTTGCCGGTGGTAACGATTCCAACGATCCGATCTCCGGGCAGCGGATGGCAACAGTGGGCAAAATGAACCGCCATACCCGGAATCAACCCCTTGATCGGGATAGAGTGATCACCGGATTTTCCGCGACGCGCCCGGTTGATCGGAACGACCTTGTTGGGTTTTTCTTCTTCTTTCGCTCCGGGGAAGACCGAGACCAGTACTTCGCGTGCCGTGATATTTCCCTGGCCGACGGCCGCATAGACATCGGCGACCTGGTCGGCCTTGAGTTTCTTCAGGACGCCTGCCACCCCTTTTTCCGTCAGGGTATAGCCTTCCTGGCGGAAGGTACGGTCCAGTAATTCCTTGCCAAGGTTAATAAACTGCTGGCGCTGTTCCTGGCGTATGAAACGCCGAATCGCAGCCTTAGCCTTTCCGGTGACGACAAAGCTCTCCCAATCCGGTGAAGGACTCTGGGCTTTGGATGTAACGATATCCACCTGGTCGCCATTCTCCAGGATTGTGCGGAGTGGAACCATCCGGCCGTTGACGTGTGCCCCAACACAGCTGTTGCCAACCTCCGAATGCACGGCATAGGCAAAATCAATGGGTGTTGCGCCCTTCGGCAAG
This sequence comes from Fodinicurvata sediminis DSM 21159, assembly GCF_000420625.1. Lineage (NCBI taxonomy): Bacteria > Pseudomonadati > Pseudomonadota > Alphaproteobacteria > Rhodospirillales > Rhodovibrionaceae > Fodinicurvata > Fodinicurvata sediminis. The sequence continues at coordinate 229,817 of NZ_ATVH01000011.1, forward strand.
GCAATCAGATCTCCCTTGGGCGTAAAGCAGAAAACCTGATCCTGATACATTTCGAGCTTGGTATGCTCGAGAAATTCTTCCGGATTGGAAGCGTGCTCCAGAATATCCAGCAGTTCGCGGATCCATCGGAACTTGCGTCCTTCCATCGGCAGTTCCGGGGCATCGGGGGCTTGTTTGTAACGCCAGTGCGCAGCCACACCAAATTCGGCCACATCATTCATGGCCTGCGTGCGAATCTGGACTTCAATGCGTTGGCGCAAGGGACCGATCAATGAAGTATGAAGCGATTGATAGCCGTTTGGCTTCGGGGTGGAAATATAATCCTTAAAACGCCCAGGTACGACCGGATAGCGCCCATGTAACGCACCGAGGGCTTGATAGCACTCGCCAACAGATTGAACGACGATGCGAAATGCCACGATATCGGCCAGTTGCTCGAAGCCGACATTTCGATGCTGCATCTTTCGCCAGATTGAATAAGGCGCCTTCACGCGCCCGAAAACCCCGGCATCAAGGCTCTCATCCTTCAGGACTTGAACCAACTCCTCTACAACCTTGTCCGTTACGTCATCATCCGAGCTTTTCAGGTATTCAAGCCGGGCGATGATGGAGTTTCGTGCATCGGGGTTTAGCTCCGAAAACGCCAGATCATCCAACTCGTCCTTGAAGCGCTGAAGGCCTATTCGCTCTGCAAGGGGCGCATAGATATCCATTGTTTCCCAAGCAATGCGCCGCCGCTTCTCTTCGGATTTGATGAAGTGCAGGGTCCGCATGTTGTGGAGACGGTCTGCCAATTTCACCAGCAGAACCCGGATGTCCTCGGACATGGCCAGGACAAGTTTTCTGAAGTTTTCCGCGTGCTTGCTTTTTTCGGACTGCAACTCCAGCAGGCTGAGTTTCGTCACCCCGTCAACAAGCTTGGCAATCTCTTCGCCGAAAAGCGATTCTATATCTTCAAGGCTGCCGTCAGTGTCTTCGACAACATCATGAAGCAGTGCCGTAATGATGGAATCACAGTCGAGCTTCAGCTCGGTGAGAATGCCTGCAACTTCGATGGGATGGGAAAAATAAGGATCGCCTGAGGCACGCTTCTGGGACCCATGCATTTTTGTCGCGTAGACATAGGCCCGATTCAGCCGGTCCTCGTCCACGCCGGGATCATAGGACTTAACCCTCTCCACAAGCTCAAACTGCCGCAGCATTCCGTTCACGTATCCCATCAATATATCTGCATGCAATATAGCACGTAAGCGCGTGGACGCTATTGGCAAGCGCCCTGCTCAGCGGCCATTGCATGCAGGATTTAGGAGAGAACAGTCTGTTGCGTAAGGACACCGTCCGGAAGAGGATTACTCGCCCTCTTCCTCGGTTTCCATGTCTGGTGACGAGGATTTCGGCAAAACCGTCTCCGCTTCAGCCGATTGGAGGCTGGCCGTCAGCATGTCGGTTTCATTCATGTCTTCTTCTTCCGGCTCGTCAGCTTCCACATGATGCTGCAGGCCAGAGACCAGAGAATTCCTCAACTCATCCGGATCAACCGTTCCATCGGCAATTTCGCGGAGAGAAACGACTGGGTTCTTGTCGTTGTCACGTTCCACTGTCAACTGGGCACCAGAAGAAATTTCCCGCGCTCTCTGCGCTGACAGCATTACAAGCTCAAACCGGTTGGGAACCTTGAGGACACAATCCTCAACGGTGACGCGTGCCATATTGCTAACTCCGGATACAGTTTTCTCATATTTGCAGTGACTATAGAAGTCAGGCCGGTGTCATGCAAGGACACGTATCCCCTGCCCTTCAGGCAACCGGGAAATAAGTTCGTCAATGCCCTCACCGTCTTCTGGGTGTCGCCAGTGAGGTGCAACATCCCTCAAAGGATAAAGCACGAAGGCCCGTTCCCCCATGCGCGCATGGGGCAACACGGGAATCTGGCCCTTTCCGCTCACTCTGCCATTGAAATCAATGATATCCAGGTCAAGAAGGCGGGCTTCGTTCCGTCGTTCCCGCGTTCTGCCAAACAGGGCTTCTATCTTATGCAGCTCTTTCAATAGATCCTGGGGAGACAGATCAAACTCCGGTGACAACTCGACAACGGCATTTATGAAATTCGGTTGGTCAGATGCGGGAACAGGCGTCGTCTCGAACCAGCGTGAACGCCGGATGGGGCGCAACCCTGCCTGTTTAAGCGCATCAACCGCTGCTTCGCAAACCTGCAGCGGACTTCCGTAGTCCGGATGGGGAAGATTTGATCCGAGGGCTACCAGGATCACGGTCGAGGCCTTTATCAGTTCAAAGGGAGTGTTGCGCTCGTCACGAACGCATGTCAGTTTGCATGAATTATCCGTGCTTTCTCATAGATTTATTGACCGTGAAAGCCAATTTCGAATGATACCGCGACATTCCTGTCATTTGTTTCCAGAAAAGGTTAATTTGAATGAATTTCTATCCAGAAGAGAAAATCGCATTGTTTATTGATGGATCCAATCTTTATTCAACTGCACGTTCTCTGAATTTCGACATAGACTACAAGAAGCTATATCAAGTTTTTGCAGATGAAGCCCGACTGGTCAGAGCTTTCTATTACACGGCTCTTGTCGAAGATCAGGAGTATTCACCGCTACGCCCGCTAATCGACTGGCTGGATTATAATGGATACACCATGGTAACCAAGCCGGCAAAAGAATACACCGATGGAAATGGGCGCCGGAAGGTCAAGGGGAACATGGATATCGAGCTGGCTGTCGACATGATGGAACTGTCCGACAAGATCGACCATGCCGTTCTCTTCTCCGGAGACGGCGACTTCCGCTCCTTGATCGGTGCGGTGCAAAGACGCGGAGTCAGAGTCACCGTTATCTCTTCAATTCGTGTGCAACCCTCGATGATTGCAGACGAGTTGCGGCGCCAGGCAGATCACTTCGTTGATATCAGCAGTCTCAAGAACCGCATTGCAAGGAGCGGACCCCCTGTCGAGAAAACCAGGCGACAGGAAGAACCCGGTGACGACGTCTATGAAGATGAAGATGACTTGGACGCCGAATTTCTCAATGACGAGGATGCATATGAAGAAGAGTATGCCTCGGACTGACCCTTGATCTGCTTTCCGAAAGTAGAGAGCAAGCCAAAGAATGAAGGCGCAACAGCCCCCCACTGACTGCAGTCTCTGTCCCCGCCTGGTTGATTTCAGGAATGAGAATAGACGCCAGTATCCCGACTATCACAACGCTCCCGTTGCTGCGTTCGGGCCAGACAGTGCCCAAATGCTGATATTGGGCCTGGCTCCAGGCCTCAAGGGTGCCAATTGTACAGGACGTCCATTCACAGGCGATTACGCCGGAGATCTGCTCTATGCAACCTTGAAGAAGTTCAATCTTGCAGAGGGTGACTACGGAAAGCGGCCGGATGATGGGCTTACACTCCGGAAGTGTCGCATCGTGAACGCTGTTCGCTGTGTGCCACCTGCCAACAAGCCAACGCCGGAAGAAATACGCACGTGTAATGGCTTTCTGGCAAGCGAACTCGAATCACTAAGACAGCTTAGGGTCGTCGTCGCACTTGGGCGTGTTGCACATGATGCTCTCTTGATGGCCTGTGGATTGAAACGTAGCCATTTTAGGTTCGGGCATGCGCTAATCCATGACCTCCCGAACGGCTTGCAACTCGTCGACAGCTATCACTGCTCACGCTACAACACCAACACTGGTCGTCTGACGGAAACCATGTTCCATGATGTCTTTGCGAAGGCTCAGAACAGGCTTTCGGAAAAGGCTTGAGAACTGATCAGCCCTTTTCGCGCAGCAGGCGCGCTTTCTGCCGTTGCCAGTCACGCTTTTTGACGTCTTCCCGCTTGTCCTGTTTCCGTTTGCCCTTGGCCACACCTAATGCCAGCTTCGCGAGGCCACGCTCATTGAAATAAATGGATAGTGGCACAAGGGTATAGCCATCACGCCGCACTTTTCCGAACAGGCGATCCCGCTCCCTTCTGTGTACCAGAAGCTTCCGAGGCCGTTTGGGCTCATGCCCGAAGCGATTGGCCGGCCCGTATTCCGAGAAATGTGAGTTGATGAGATACAGCTCACCATTTTCTTCACTGGCATAGGCTTCATTGATGGAAGCACGGCCATGGCGCAGCGACTTCACCTCTGATCCAGTGAGGACCAGGCCAGCCTCCACCTTCTCCTCAATGAAGAAGTCATGGGTCGCCCGACGATTATGGGCGACAACGCGCTGCGGTTGCTTGCTCATGAAGGAAACTTCAAATGTGCTGAATTAATCGATCAGTCCGGCAGCCAACATGGCTTCCCGGACGAGGGCCTGCGTATGTTCGGTTACCGGAATCATGGGCAGACGAAGCTCATTTTCAAGTTTGCCCAACAGGGAGAGCGCGTACTTGACTGGTTGCGGACTTGGCTCGGCAAACAGGGCCGCATGCAATGGCATCAATCGATCGTTGATCTCTTCGGCGCGCTTGCGGTCACCGCTATGCCAGGCTTCCTGAAAGTCAGCACACAAAGATGGCGCCACATTTGCGGTTACGGATATACAGCCGTGCCCTCCTTGAGCCATGAAAGGCAGGATCGTCCCGTCCTCTCCCGACAGCTGTGTGAATCCCTTCTTGATGGCCAGGCGTGTTACAGCTGGACGCGCCAAATCGTTGCTCGCATCCTTCACACCAACAATTCTTGGGCAATCCTCGGCCAGTCGAGCCATGGTCTCGACAGTCATGTCCACAATCGAACGACCGGGTATGTTGTAAATCAGGATCGGCAAGCTGGAGGAATCATGGACAGCCTTGAAATGCTGATACATTCCTTCCTGATGCGGCTTGTTGTAGTAAGGCGTAACCACAAGAGCCGAATCAGCTCCTGCAGCTTCCGCATGCTGGGTGAAATCGATCGCCTCTGCCGTTGAGTTTGACCCCGCTCCCGCAATAACGGGGACGCGTCCTGCAGCGGCCTCGATGCACTTTTCCACCACCCGTTTGTGTTCGTCGTGTGTTAGGGTCGGTGATTCTCCGGTGGTTCCACAGGGCACAAGTGCACTCGATCCCTGCTCGATCTGCCAATTCACAAGGTCTGCAAAACGATCAAAATCAACAGCCCCATTACGAAAGGGCGTCACAAGTGCGGGCATGGAGCCCTTGTAGATTGGGTGGGTCATGAAAATGCTCACTTAACAGGCTGATCCGCCCCAATTCCGGGCGTTTTGAATTCGGGAGGACGATAGCGCTGCGACCGGGTTGCCGCAAGGTCACTGACCCTGGCCGCAACGTCTCATTCTTGTTTCATTTGTGCCCCTGAAGGGCTGTGCTAAATTGCTTTTCCGAAGTAATGCACCGAAGGAGTTTCGGTCGATGCGCCTGTTGACGTCTTCCCTTTCTTGCCTATCCATCTTTCTCCTCTCCTCGTTCATGGTATTATCTGCATCCGCTGCGGAGCTGAATTCGCGTGACAAGGAAAAGCTTTCAAGCGCCTTGGAACGTATCGACCAGGGTAAACCGGCAGAAACACGTTACATAGCGGCCGGACTTGATAATCCTCTCGCCGCCAAGCTGCTCCAGTGGTATCGGCTTCTGCGTTATGGTGATCGGCAGGACTTTGCTGAGATCAGTGCGTTTCTTGAAGATAACCCGAACTGGCCAGGGCAGATAACTCTCCGCCGCGCAGCAGAGAAAGTCATGCCCGAGGGCATGCCGCCCCAGGCTAGAGCAAACTGGTTCCAGCAATATCCTCCCCTCTCGGGGCAGGCCGCATTGGCCTACGCACGGGCCATCGCCTTCACAGCCTCTGCAGAACGACTGGAAGAAGTCGTGCGCCGCCTTTGGAGAGAGACGGATTTTTCACACAGCGACGAAGAGGCATTCTACCAGGAATTTGCGTCGCATCTGACGCGCTCGGATCATATTGCACGCGTTGAACGCCAAACGCGGGATGGACAGGAACAGCCAGCGCTGCGCACGGCGGCGCGTCTTGGCCCTGGATATCAACAACTGGTTACAGCACAGATCAGATTGGCGCGTCAGCAAGCAGGTGTGGATGACGCCATTCGTGCCGTTCCCAATAATTTGCAAGACCACGATGGATTGCTGTACGAACGCGCCCGCTGGCGGATGCGGAAGAATCGCATCTATGAAGCCCTTCCTCTTTTACAGGATCATGATGCAAGTCAGGGCACAGCCTCCAGCGAGCGCTGGTGGCCGTTGAAGCATTGGGCTGCAAGGGACTTGCTGGAGGACGGCCACGCACGTGAAGCTTATGAACTCGCAAGTTCTCACGGTCTGCACTCCGGCCTCGGATTTGCCGAAGGTGAGTTCCTGGCCGGTTGGATCGCGCTGCGCTTCTTGAATAGGCCGGCAGATGCATATCGCCATTTCGAGCGGTTGCACGAAGGTGTAACCACTGAAATAAGCCGTTCCAGGGGTGCTTATTGGGCAGGTAGGGCTGCCAACGCTCTTGGAAACGAACAGCTCGCCCATAAGTGGTTTTCTAACGCAGCTCAATTGGACAACAACTACTATGGGCAGCTTGCTGTTGCCGAGACAGGCTTGTCACGCGGAACCCAGGGGGGGATGCCGGCAGTTTCTTCAGAACAGCGCGGTTCCTTCCGGCAAGGTGAATTGCAACGTGCCATAGAAATTCTTGATGGGGTCGAACGTGACGATCTGGCCGATTATTTCTTTTCTTCACTTCTGCGGAATGCTGAGACGGCAAGCGATTACAGGTTGGTAGCCGATCTAGGAATGAACCGGGGTCGTGTGGATCAAGCCGTCAGAACAGCAAGGCGTGCCGCCTACAACGGAATCATGATGCCGGACTATCTTTATCCGGTCCCAGCCTGGATCGATGAGAACGACCCGCTGGCGCCAATCCTTCTTGCGCTCATGCGGCAGGAGAGCAACTTCGATATTTCAGCAGTCAGCCATGCGGGTGCCAGGGGTGTAATGCAGGTCATGCCTGGCACAGCTCAGCAGGTCGCCGACAAGATGAACATTGCTTACCAAGCTTCCCGCCTGACCACCGACCCGCGCTACAACATGCGGCTTGGGCGGAATTATCTGGAGGAAATGCTGGAACGCTATCGCGGCTATCTGCCTTTGGTCCTCGCTGCCTACAATGCCGGACCGCACCGGGCAAATGACTGGATTGAACGTTTCGGCGATCCGCGTCATCCGAATATAGATGCCGTTGATTGGGTCGAACAGATATCCTTCAAGGAAACGCGAAATTACGTTCAGCGTGTTTCCGAGGCAGTGGTCGTCTATCGACGCAAGCTCCAAGAACAAGGCAACCTTTACGACGGTTTGCCACATCCCGCCCAAGCAACACGAAACTTCGATGATGTTGCCAACAATGAGGCCACCCAATGAATTTTCCGGGTAATACACAGGTGCCGTCCTTTGCCGATATCGAAGCGGCCAGCCAACGCATCGCCCCCCGGGCTGTCAGGACACCATTGCTTGAGAATGCCTACCTGAATGAAGCCGTGAATGGACGTGTTTTACTGAAAGCCGAAACCTTGCAGCGCACTGGCTCCTTCAAGTTCAGAGGTGCATTCAACAGGCTGTCACTGCTCGATGATTCGCAAAAGGCCAAGGGCGTTGTCGCCTACTCTTCCGGCAACCATGCGCAAGGTGTGGCTGCAGCTGCGAAGATCCTGGGCATAGAATGCACGATCATCATGCCCAACGACGCGCCTTCGCTGAAAATAGCAAACACGCGCAACTATGGTGCCGAAGTCGTCCTCTACGACCGGAAAACTGAAAGCCGTGAGGCAATCGCAAGCAAATTTCTGGATGATCGCGGCGCAACCTTGATACGTCCCTTCGACGACCCGCAGATCATAGCTGGTCAGGGAACATGTGGTCTCGAGATCTTCGAGGAGGCCAATGAGCGGGATATGGCCATCAATGCTGTTCTTGTGTGTTGTGGTGGCGGTGGCCTGACAGCTGGAATCGCACTTGCCGCTCGCGAAATGTCTCCTGCCAGTCAAATCTATGCCGTCGAGCCAAAGGGATTTGAGGATACTGCACGCTCACTGGCTGCCGGAAAGCGCCTGGAAAATGCTCCTGATGCAGCATCCATCTGTGACGCCCTGCTGACGCCAAGTCCCGGAGAGCTCACTTTTCAGATCAATCAGCAGCTTCTGTCAGGCGCGCTTGCTGTCAGTGACGAACAGGTTCGCGAAGCCATGGCGTTTGCAATGCGAAACCTGAAGCTGGTTGTGGAACCCGGTGGCGCAGTTTGCCTGGCTGCCCTGCTCGCTGGCCAATTTGATGCAGCGGACAAGACCGTTGCCATCACATTGTCAGGAGGCAATGCCGATCCGGCTTTCCTCGCGGACGTCATGACAGCCACGTAACAACAGACGACCAGCCATGACCGTTCCCGGAGCTCGGAAGCCCGGGAACGGTGGCTTATTCCACCTGAAATGTCCGGTCGATATAGTCGATCACCTGCTCGACACAGGACGGCAGGTCCTTGGCATCTGTATCGACGACAAGCTCCGGCATGCTCGGGGGCTCATAGGGTGCGCTGACGCCTGTGAAATCCTGAATTTCGCCAGCCCTGGCCTTCTTGTATAGGCCTTTCGGATCCCGTCGTTCACAGGTATTCAGATCCGCACTGACATGGATCTCGTGAAAGGCCTCGCTGTCGACTCGGTTGGCCGCCGCTCGTGCCCGGTCACGGTCGGCCTGATAGGGCGATATGAAGGCCGTGATGCAGATGAAACCGGCATCGGCAAAAAGCGCTGCAACCTCTCCAACCCGGCGGATGTTCTCGGTACGCTCCTCCGGGGAGAAGCCCAGGTTGGCGTTCAAGCCAGCGCGCACGTTGTCCCCGTCCAGCACATAAACCTGATGGCCTTTCTGGAAGAGGTGCTTCTCCACCTCCATGGCCAGGGTGGACTTGCCGGCACCTGACAGACCCGTGAACCAGAGCACGCCGCCCTTGTGCCCGTTACGCACGACGCGATTCTCACGGGTAATGGTGTGCTCGACGGAGTAGACGTTGGTCGAACGCACGGTCAGGCTCTGGCGCTGGTCGGGATAGCCCTCCATGGAGATCAGGCCGCCACCCACCACGTCGTAGTCCTCGAGCAGGACGAAGCGGCCCATCTTGTCGAGGGCCACATGCTCGTCAAAAGCCAGGACTTCACGGGCGCGCAGCACGACTTCGCCGATCATGTTACGCTCGAGCTTGGTCCCCGGACGATGCGCCAGCGTGTCCGTGTCGATCAGGGTCTCGAGCCCGACAACCGTGACGGTGGCCGTCTTGGTGGCCAGTTTCAGGGTATAGCGCTTGCCCACTTCCAGGGGCTTGTGCCCCAGCCAGAAAAGCCGGGCCCGGAAGACCGTCGAAAGCACCGGCGGGTCCTCCACATGGCTGATCACCTCTCCGCGCTCGACAAAGAGCTGCTCTTCCAGGGTCAGGCCGATGGACTGCCCGGCATGGGCCTCCAACAGAGGCGGGGCGTCCCAGACATCCAGGGACTTGACGCGCGCCGTCTTGTTCGAGGGCGAGAACAGGATCTCGTCACCCGGACGGATCACGCCAGCCTCGACACGGCCAGCAAGTATACGGCGATGATCGAAGTGGTAGACGTCCTGGACCGGCAAGCGCAGGGATTGCTCCGAGGGCACCGTCACGGAGTGAAAGCGATCCAGGGCATCCAGGATGGTCGGTCCCTTGTACCAGGGAGAGGATGTGGATTTCTTGGCGATATTGTCGCCTTCCCGGGCCGAGATCGGCACGATGAAGCTGGGCTCGACGCCGATACCATGTAGGTAGGCCGTCACTTCCCGGACAATCTCTCCATAGCGCTCTTCCGAATAATCGACCAGGTCCATCTTGTTGATGACCACGGCCACCTGCTTCACACCCAGCAGGTGCAACAGATAGCCATGGCGGCGGGTCTGCTCGCGCACCCCCTCTTCGGCATCGACAACCAGCAGGGCCGCATCGGCCGAAGCCGCACCGCTGACCATGTTCTTGAGGAACTCGCGGTGTCCGGGCGCGTCGATGATGACCACATCGCGCTTCTGTGTCTTGAACCAGATCTGCGTGGTGTCGATGGTCACCGCCTGGTCGCGTTCGGCCTGGAAGGCGTCCAGAACGAAGGACCACTCCAGCGCCATGCCGCGACGATCGCAAACGGCCTTCAGTTCCTCGAACTTGCCTTCCGGCAGACTGTCCGTGTCGTACAGCAGACGTCCGATCAGTGTCGACTTGCCGTGATCCACATGGCCAACCACGACGATCTTGAAGGTTTCACGGAGCATATCGAGAGAAGAATCCTGCATTACATGTATCCCGCGGCGCGGAGGCGCTCGAAGGCATCCTCACTGTCATGGTCCATCGTCCGGCCGGCACGCTCCGACGTATTCGTGGTCTGCAACTCCTCGATGATTTCCTCGATGGTCGCGGCATTGGACTCTATGGGACGGGTGATGTCCTTTTCGCCGAGCGAGCGATAGCGCATGCCGTTGCGCGCGAAATAGAGCGGAACCACCGGGATGTTTTCGCGCTGGATGTAGCGCCAGATGTCGACCTCGGTCCAGGCGAGCAGCGGATGAATGCGCACGTGCGTGCCCGGCGCGAATTCGGTCTTGTACTGCTCCCAGAACTCGGGTGGCTGGTCCTTGTAGTCCCACTCACCGGTTTCGCCGCGCGGGCTGAAGACACGCTCCTTGCTGCGCACGGCCTGCTCGTCGCGGCGGATGCCCAGGAAGATGCCCCGGAAGTCATGCTGCTCGATAACCTGCTTCAGGCCCAGGGTCTTGCGCGCCGCCGAGCGGGCATTGTGCGTCAATTCGGGATCTGTCTCCTCGTACGGCGGGCATTCGGCGTTGATGTAGTTCAGGTCCCATTCCTTCACGTAGCGGTCTCGGAAGGCATAAACCTCATCCAGCTCGTTGCCGGTATCCAGCAGGATCACGGGAAAGGGAACGCGCCCGTAGAAAGCCTTGCGCGCAAGCCAGATCATGACGTTGGAATCCTTGCCGAGCGACCACAGCATCGACAGGGGTTTGATGCGATTGTAGGCTTCACGCAGAATATAGATGCTCTGCGCTTCCAATTGGTCGAGATGGTTCATGACGTGGAATGCATCCGATGGTGTGTGGTGGAACAGGGCAAGAGTTAGCGTTTCTGCAGTGGCGGCTCAAGGGCAAAGCAGCCCAAATGCCACATTATTCTTTGTGATTATCTTTTTTGTACATTTATTTTATGTCTATTTATGTATCATAGTGGTATCTGCCCAATTCTCATGTTGGGCTGGATTGCACCATAGTTGGCAGCTTGCTATAGCTGCTTGCATACTATTGCTTGACCCTTTTCCTGGAAATATCCATGCGCGTCTTACTGAAGAAGATCAGCCGTGAGCTGACCTTGCTGATTCTCTTTTTCCTTCCGCAGGAAAAGAAGATTGCAATCGAACGCCGCCAGCGCGGCAAGGAAGAGTACAGAAAACTGCGCCTGGCAGATGCCGTGATCGTTTCCTTTGGAAAGAGTGGGCGGACGTGGCTGCGGGTCATGCTGTCTCGGTTCTATCAGGTGCGCCATGGCCTATCCGAACGTCACTTGATCGGCTTTGATAATCTGCATCGCAAGGATCCGAAGATTCCGAAGCTCTTCTTCACGCATGACAATTATCTGAAAGACTATACGGGAAACAGCGACAACAAGGCGGACTACTATGATCGCAAGGTGGTGCTGCTTGTGCGCAATCCGGCAGACACCGCAGTTTCCCAATATTTCCAGTGGAAATATCGCATGCGCGACCGGAAAAAATCTATCAACCAGTACCCGCAGGGCATGGAAGACCTATCGGTTTATGACTTTGTCATGGACGAAAAGGCGGGACTGCCGAAGATCATCGGCTTCATGAATGTCTGGGCACGGGAGATGGATCGGTTCGAGAACATTCTGATCGTGCGTTACGAGGATATGCGTGATGACCCGGGAGATGCTCTGCAACGCGTGACCGATTTTATCGGCACTGAAGGCTCGAAGGATCAGATTGAGGAGTCCGTTCGATTTGCATCCGTGGAAAACATGCGCAATATGGAAACCAACCGGACATTCTGGTTGAGCGGCAGCCGCATGGTGACCCGGGACAAAAGCAATCCCAATGCCTACAAGGTTCGGCGCGCAAAGGTCGGAGGGTACCGAGACTATTTCGAGGATGAGCAGATCCGGGAAATAGAAGACTATATCAACAAGCACCTCTCCCCGGTTTTTGGGTACAGCGTGGACACGCAGGCGCAGGAAGCCAAATCCAACTGAATCCTGAAAGCCTGAGACAATGCGTCAGCTTGCGGGCTTTTCTGCCATCTGCTAAGAGCAATTATCATTTACACGATAGGAGTTACGGCTGCTGTGAAAGCTACCGTTTTCATCCATACAAATCATCGCCAGATGATTGGCGCACTGGTGGCTCAGCACACCATGAAGCGCAACTCGAAGAATCCGGACAAGTTTGACGTCCAGATCATTCATACCAAGGACTATCCTTTCCTTAAGGAAAAGGAAGGTCAGGAATTCCTGCGCGACGGCTATACACGTCCTTGGCGGTATGAAGACTTGCAGTCCTTTACGCCCCTTCGGTTCATGCCACCGGAACTGATGAACTACGAAGGCCGCGCCGTGATCATGGATCCTGATATCTTCGCTGTGGGTGACATCTGGGAGCTGCTGTCACGGGACATGGGCGATCATGCCATCATGTGCCGAGCCCGCTCCGGTGCCAAAGGCCGCGAAGGGTGCATGGCAAGCTCAGTCATGCTGCTCGACTGCGCCAAGCTGACCCATTGGAAATGCGAGGAACAGTTCAACAAGCTCTTCACGGGCGAATTGGATTACATGGACTGGATCTGCCTGCGCACCGAATCACGGGACAGCATTGGCCTGCTGGAGCCTTATTGGAACGATTTCGATCGCCTGAAAGAGGATACCAGGCTGCTGCACAATACCCGCCGCCTGACGCAGCCCTGGAAAACTGGGCTGCCAATCGATTTTACGCCGGCCGACAAGTCACGGCGTTTTCCCATCATCGGCTGGCTTATGCGTTGGCGCCGCAAGCTTTTTGGTGAACATGCTTTGTTGGGACGCTATCTGAGACATCCGGACCGCAATCAGGAGCGTTTCTTCTTTGCCATGCTCAAGGAGTGCATGGATGAAGGTATCGTGACGGAGGAAATGATCCGCCAGGAGATGGAGCGAAACCATGTCCGGCATGACGCCTTCGAGGTGATGGAGCGCACCCCCAAGATGGCAGCCTGATAAACAGTAGGTTTGCCGGTCCTGCTAAAAGCCCCCGTTTTCGGGGGCTTTTTACTATTCCGCTTTTCCTGTCGTATGCTGTGGAAACAGCGCGTGAACACGCTCCACAGCACGGGAAATGTCTTCAAGCGGCGGAGGCGCCTCCAGCGGATGGCCTTCCCCTAGCCAAGCCGCGCGGCCACTGGATATCAGGTAGTCGTGAATAATCCGGATATCACGCGTGATACGATTGGGCCCTAAATGCATACCTGAAAGGTAGACAAAGGCGCGAAAATCAAATCCGTCTCTTGGTTTCTTTAGATATTTGTCGAGAAATTTGGGTTTTCCTGGCAACTGTCGGCGCATGGCCCGCCACCCCTGCCCCAGATCGAACAGGTAAACCGGTTTTCCTGTGGCACAGGCCTCCGTCATCATCGAAACACTGTCGGCGGTTACAATGATCCGACTGGCAAGTCCAAGAAAGGCAAAGTAGGGATTGTCTTCTGCGTCGGGACGCCATTGATAGAAGTGACAAGGCACGTCAATCGCATCTTTCAGAACTTGGATGGTATCAGGTCGCGTACGTGCACTGGTCGTAACAAGCAGAGAGGCCCCATACTGACGCGCAAGCTTACTGGCCTGCTTTCCAAGCCTCTGTGCTGCCTCCCGGTCATAGCTGTAGGGTCCACTGTTTCCGCCAACGATAACGGCAATATAAGGGGGCGGCGTATCCTGGAGTTTCCCTTTCCAGGCTTCTGCATCGCCATCAAGACGCGTCTGCGAAACCCTGTGCAGAGGAGTCTTGTTCTGCAGAATATGCGGATGCTGAGGCAAGCGATATTGAGGCGTTGTGATGATCAGGTCAAAGCGCTCAAAATTTGCCCAGGGACGCCCGATATGAATCAGGCGCACGTACTTTTCCGCTTTAGCCTGTTCCTGGATCCATCGGCAAATCGGCTCATTGCGCCGCCCAGCTGAAATGACGAGATCCGGCCACGGAGGTTCAAGCTGGCTTGATCGTGACGGTATGGTCCCTGACAGGGTTGGACCGTGCGTCAGGTTGACCAGGAGCTCATAGCTTTTGTAGACGAATCGTCGAATCTCATACGGCCAGCCAAGCGCTTCAGCCAGAGCCAATACCTGTGAGTTGTCCCCCGCCCGATGCCCCATCATGAGCCAGACGGATGGCACCTTGTTCTTTGAAGGCTCAATATCGCTCAAAACCGATCACTTTGCCCATTTCAGGAATTTCACGCTTATCCGGCACGGCCGGTAGCTTCCGATTACTGGACTGGCGTACTTCAGTCAAACACTGCTGTACGCCTCGATTTTGGTTTGATCGGAAAAGGAGACAGGCGCTGAGATAATCGTGCACACTGTCATTCGCACCTGTATAGCTACTCAGTTGCCAACCCGGACATCATCCTCGCTGGTCAAATACCCCACTGCAGCACCAGCCGCTCCACCAATCAGAGCTCCTGTAACGAGGCTTCCTCCTGCAAGAGCGCCAATTGCAGCCCCCCCTGCACTGCCGATGGCACCGCCGCTCAATGTTCGCTGTGTTTTGTTATCCATGCCTGAACAGCCAGCCAGAGTCAGTACGGCAACAATGACTGCAATGTACCTTGCAGAAGTCATCCTATATTCCCCCATAATTCAGAGATTTTCGTGATTTAGTCATCCGATAAGCTATAGCAATCGCTTGATTAACCCAAGGCGCGCACTCGGTGAAGTGAGGAATGCTGATGGGGCGCATCTGCTTTCCGAGGGCGCTCGTACGCACGGCAAGACGCCACCAGCAGCAGTAGATCGTTCGCACTGGACAGCTCGTCGGTTCTGCCCTCGATACTGTCTAAGGAAAAGGGTTGCCATGGCTTGTCAGGCTTATGCCGGGAAAGCTCATCCTGAACGACCCGCATAAAGCTCTCCTTCTGAAGAGCTTCCTCACCAACATCCAGTAGCCCAAGACTGCTTCCCTTTAGCCGAATGGCACAGCCTTGCAAGGACAAGGCATCCACTACCCCCGTCAACGCTGCTTCGTTGATCTCTTCACTGAAGGTCAGGACATGGAACCGGTAGCTTACCCGGAAATTCCGGAGCCGTGTCAGGGTCTCCTGTAAACGCAGGACATCGGAATCAGGGCCAGATATTTCCCTTGCGGGGCGATGTGCGCGCAGATTACTGAATTCTACCGTTTGAAGAGGGGACATGGGCGAGTTCTCGACTCAAGCTGAAACCTGAGTGAGATTAAGCCTCAAGAGTGAGGCAGGTCAGAGGCAAGGTTGTGACAAGAATGGCGCGTCAGGCCAATTCATCCCTGCAAGAATTGTGAAATCACGCCGCCAATGGCAGTTCTATACGCATACAGAGTCCGCCTTCATCACGGTTTCGTGCCCAAACACTGCCTCCTATCGCCTCGACATTCCTGCGGACCACCCATAGACCAATGCCGAAATTCGGTAATTTGACAGAGGCTTGCGGCAAGGCAGAGGGATTTGCTCCCGGACGATGGGAATAATTCCTTTCGAATATCCTTTCCAGATTCTCCGGCGGAACACCCGGGCCCTCATCTTCAACTGTCAGCACGGCCTTGCCATTCTCGCTGTAAAGGTGAACTCGAATCGTACCGTTTTCCGGAGAGAAACTGATGGCATTGTCGATGAGGTTCTCGGCAACGGTTTCCAGCAATTCCGCACCACCCAGAACTTCCATTCCATCAGAAATGCTTGATTTCACAACGGTTACCTGCCCCTCGGCACCCTCAACATAGGGAGAAAGCAGGGTTTGCATGAGTGCAGACAGGTCAATCCGCTCACGTGGTGGGTTCAGTAGTTCAGCGACCGTCTCTTCCATACGGCGAGCCGCACCAACCAGGCTGTCCAGGCGAGTTACCGATTGTTCGACCACCTCCAGTGCACGTTTACCCTTTGTGTTCTCTGGCGGAATAGCCCGCCGCAGAGGTTCCGTTGCCTGGGAGATTACGGCAATCGGCGCCTTCAAGGCATGCGCATTTTCTTCTGCTGCATCACGTATGTCTTTTGCCGATTTCTGCAGTGTGTTGACCATTCGATCAAATTCACGCGCGACTTCAGAAAGTTCCGGCACGCGATTGAGGCTGGAAAAGGATAGCGATGGTGCCCCGTGAGAGCGGATCTGGTTTGCCAACAGGGCAAACTTGCGCAAGCTGCCCCACAGGCCAAGGAAGATTGCCATGACCACGATTGCCATCAGCAGGTATATGGCGGCGGCAACACGCACCTCAGGCATCTGCCAATAGGGCCGCCCCAGGGAAGAGCGCAGCAGCTCGGACGTCGCATGCGAAGTTATGATCGCCCAGCAGCCCTTCGGAGCATTGACCGGGGTGATGGAGGTCAGGAACTCCTCTCCCCCTTCAGGCGTTCGGTAGCGTACGGAGAGAGGTTGCTGCCCCCGGCAGGTATCTTCCAGTTTTCCAAGAATATCCGGCGTGACCAGTTGTTCCAGTTCCTCTTCGAGTTGCTCGGCCGGCTGAGATTGAGAAGTCGCTACGTAGTAGAAGCTGTCATACCCCTCCTCGCCCTCTGGACGGAACAGCAAGCGTACACGCATACCGCGCACACCCAGATCGGAAAGCGTTTCGTGAAGGACCATTGCATCCTGGCCTTCAAAGCGTTCGAGAAAGGGGCGTAGACTGCGTCCTACCAGCCAACCTTGTTCCTGAACACTCCGCAGCAACAGGGTCGCACGCTCTTGATCCGCAAGCTTCAATTGGCCGTATATTATGACCGGAACGGAAATGAAGATGACCAATAGTAAGAGGAACTTTGCGGCCAGCGAGCGCGGTATCCGGGTGAGTGGGCGCAAGACGACCTCTTACTGCTCGGTCGTGCGCCAGCGGTAGCCAAATCCCGGGTAGTTCTCAATTTCATCGAATTCTGAGTGCAGCTCCCGGAATTTCTGGCGGATGCGCTTCATGAAAGTTCGTACGTTTGCGCGATAGCCTTCTGGCCCGGCGCCCGCAAGGAACCCTTGACCGTGAACCAGATCATAGATTTCCCGGTAAGTAACATCCTGTCCTGCGCGTTGCAGCAGCAAGTGAACAATCTTGAATTCTGTAAGACTCAGATTGACGCGTTCACCACGCCAAAAAGCTCGACTGCTGTCCAGGCGAAGTTCCAGTTCCCCTTGGCGTATAACATCCTGATTCTGAGCGTCACCCGCGTCATCTTCGCTTCCCTGGCGCGTTTTGCTGCCAGAGAGAATAAGATCTATACGCTTGTGCAGAATGGCAAAACTGCGTGACTTCTCTACGAAATCGACTGCACCACTCAACAAGGCAGCTTCCTCGTAAATCTGTTCGCTGAGTGCCGTCAGGAAGATGACGGGCATCTCGTGCCCTTCCTCACGCATGCGTTTCAAGACCTCGATTCCATTCATTTCCGGCATGCGCCAGTCGAGGAGAATGAGATCCGGTGAGCCACTGTTATCCAGCCATTCGAAAAAGGGTCTGCCGGCCTCGAACATCTCTACGGAATAACCCGCTTCCTTCAGGTTCTCTGACAAGGTTTCTCGAAACAACGGATCGTCATCCACAACGGCAATCTCTATGTTTCGAGTGTCTTGCACGGTCTCTATGCTACCCATTTCGATAACTCCCAAGCTCTTGCAGGCAGATCTCCATGGTTGTGTCTCCTGAGGGGACAACTTCATAGGTAAGAGCCTGCAACCTTCGATCGCGCAAAGAAGGATAGAAATACAGCTTCAATTCACAGTTTGCTCGCTGATAATTCCAGACAGTAGCTGGCGCTTCTCTTCTGACATCAAGCGGCGGCCCCAACTGTCCCAGCATCTCTTCTTCGCTCAGTCCAACCAACTCATCGGGGTTCAATGGAGATACCGGTTTTCTGGGGCCAGGTGATTCCGGGGAACTCCGTGCAGGCGCAGAAACCTCTTCTCCCGGATCCGTTGCGGATGGGCTGGTGCTGGGAGCTGTGTCGCTGGTTTCAGAATCCTGCCACGGCAAAGCTTCACAGCCGCCAAGCAGCGCCGCAGCTAGGAGTATCGTGCTTGTTCGCAAAGCCATGATGAAGGTCTGAAAGCCGTCCTGGAGTTGTGTTTCGCTTACAGTTTATCGCAAGTAGGCATTATTACGAGGTTTTTCCAGAGACCAGGCAATCAGCCTTGAGTTTGTGTCACTGCCCTACCCTCGGGAAAAACATGCCGCAATACATTATACGACTAATGTGCTGTGACATATAGAGGGCATTCAGGGGATGCATTTTGCCACTTGAGGGAAAGGTGAATTGCATCCGGGAATGGACCAAGGTTATTTTCAGGTTACAGGAGTGAAGATATTCTAAGTATCGGTTGATCCACCCTCGACAGAAAGCCGGCTCAGGCAGGCCTCTCTTCATCCCAACAGGATAACGACAACCACAGGAGACACTATGACCCTCGAGCAGGGGTTGGTGCTGGGAATACTTGGCTGCGCCATGGTGCTTTTTATCTGGGGCCGCTGGCGCTATGACGTGGTTGCTCTGCTGGCTTTGCTTTCTGCAGTCCTGGCTGGCCTCATTCCTATGGATGAGGCCTTTTCCGGATTCAGCCACCCTGCCGTGATCACGGTTGCCGCAATCCTGATTCTCAGTCGCATGCTTTCGCTTTCAGGTGCAGTGGATATCCTGGCGCGCCACGTCATTCCGTCACGTGGTTCCCCGACCATCATGATTGGTGCCTGCTGCATTCTCGCTGCGATCCTCTCGGCATTCATGAACAATGTAGGAGCATTGGCGCTGCTCATCCCCGTGACACTGCAGGCCGCTGCCAAGAGTGACATCCCACCGAGTCGTTTCCTGATGCCGGTCTCCTTTGCGTCTATATTGGGGGGAATGACAACCCTGATTGGCACGCCTCCGAACATCATCGTCGCCAGCTACCGCGCGCGCGCGGAAGGTTCTTCCTTCTCGATGTTTGATTTCACGCCTGTCGGCGTCACGCTGATGCTGGCCGGTGTGTGCTTTGTCAGCCTGGTTGGCTGGCGCCTTCTTCCCAAATCCAGGCAAGGGGCTCACGCCGGCCAGAATCTCTTTGAGAATATTGCATCCTACGTGACGGAAGCGCGCGTGACGGAAGACGCCAAGGCCAAGGGCAAGCGCCTGATCGAGATTGAACGTGAGCTGGATGAACTGGAAGCGGTCGTGATTGCGGTGGTTCGCAATAACCAGCGTATCCTGGCCCCTCACCGCTATCAAAGAATTCAGGAAGGCGATGTACTGATACTGGAAGCGGATCCCGAAGGACTTGCCAAATCAATCCCGACGCTTGGACTGGAACTGGTAGGGGAAAAATCCGAAGACGAACCTGACTCAAGTCAGGAAGGAGAAGGTGAAGACCAGGAGGACGGGCAAGGCATCGAAGCTCAGAATCTGCAGTCTGAGGAAGTCAAACTTATCGAAGTCGTCATCCTGCCGAACAGCCGTCTGATCGGCAGCACGGCAAAGGGCTTAAGACTGCGCAATCGCTTTGGGATAAATCTCCTTGCCATTTCGCGGCAAGGCAGCACGAGCGGTGAGCGGCTTCGCTCGACGGTCTTTGCTGCTGGCGATGTACTCTTGCTGCAGGGCGAAGAAGATAGAATTGCCAGCTTCACCAATTCTTTTGGGTGTGTACCGTTGGGCAAGCGGGAAATCAAGTTGCCCCAATTCAAGGAAGCCATGAAGGCGGGAGTCCTGATGGCGGGCGCTGCTGCTTTTGCTGCTTCCGGACTGGTTTCTGCAGCGGTGGCTTTTGTGACAGCAGCCGTTTTGGCCGTTATCCTGCGCCTACTCCCGGTCAGGGAGACCTATGAGGCCCTTGAGGGTTCCGTGATTGTACTTCTGGCCGCGCTCATCCCGGTGGCCAATGCGGTTGGGAGCAGTGGGGCGGCACAGCTCATAGCGGAAACGCTGGTCAACGACCTGGCCGGCGGCGATCCAGTTCTGACGCTGGGTTTGCTGCTTGTGGTGACCATGCTGTTGACGGATTTCATGAACAATGCCGCGACTGCAGCAGTCATGAGTCCAATTGCGATTTCACTCGCTTCTCAGCTTTCGGTTAATACCGACACCTTCCTGATGGCCGTCGCCGTTGGAGCGTCCAGTGCATTTCTGACCCCTATCGGTCACCAGAACAATACATTGATCCTCGGGCCAGGGGGCTATCGGTTCAGCGATTATTGGCGGATGGGCCTTCCACTGGATATTGTGATCGTCAGTATTGCCATACCCATGCTGCTGCTTGTCTGGCCGCTATAAGGCGGCCGTGAAGAGTTGAACCAGATGAACAAGCACAAGACTAAGTTCCTGCTCCGCCTCGAGGAAATGATCGGAAAAGGCAGCCTTTTCACTGCAGAGCAGGATATGGCACCCCATCTCCAGGATCAGCGCGGCAGATACAAAGGCAATGCCTGCGCTGTCGTGTTTCCCAGCTCAACCGAGCAGGTGGCTGAAATCGTACGCCTGTGCCAACAGGAAAAGGTCAGTATCGTACCGCAGGGCGGGAATACCAGTCTTGTCGGTGGTTCCGTGCCAGACGAGTCAGGAAACAGCCTTATCCTGTCCCTCAAGCGCATGAATCATATTCGCAGCATTGACGCTGACAACTTCACCCTGACTGCCGAAGCAGGCTGCATTCTGCAGGACATTCAGCAGACTGCGGCTGATTGCGACCGGCTTTTCCCGCTATCTTTGGGCGCGGAAGGCAGTTGCCAGATTGGCGGCAATCTCTCCAGCAACGCAGGCGGTGTACAGGTCCTGCGTTATGGCAATGCGCGTGAATTGGTGCTTGGGCTGGAAGTCGTGCTTGCCGATGGACGCGTCTGGAATGGCTTGCGCAGACTGCGCAAGGACAACACCGGTTATGACCTGAAGCAATTGTTTCTGGGTTCGGAAGGCACGCTAGGTATTATCACGGCAGCTGTATTGAAGCTCTATGCGCGTCCAAGAGAAATCGTGACGGCCCTGGTTGCTGTACCCAGTCCAACAGCTGCAGTCAGGCTCCTTGCGCGCCTTCGCGCGGCTTCGGGCGAAAGCGTGACCTCCTTTGAACTGATTTGCCAGCGCGGGCTTGAATTCGCTGAACGCCATCTTGAAGGATGCCAACTTCCATTGGATGCCCCCTCCCCCTGGTACGTCCTTGTTGAGTTGTTCGGCGGGCGCGCGGATCGCAGCCTTCATGAAACTCTTGAGGAGTCCTTTGGTGAATGTCTCGAAGAAGGCTTGCTTAGCGACGCCGTCATCGCTGGCAGTGAAACGCAACGGAATAAGCTATGGCGATTGCGGGAAGGAATCGTGGAAGCACAAAAATTCGAAGGCGCCTCGATCAAGCACGATGTCTCTGTCCCCGTTTCTGAAGTTCCGGCATTTATCGAGCAGGGAGCAGAAGCCGTAATGGCAATGATAGAAGGCGCGCGCCCCGTACCGTTCGGCCACGTGGGTGATGGCAACATCCACTTCAATATCACGCAGCCCGCAGGCATGGATTCAGCCGCTTTCCTGGCCCGTTGGGAAGAGGTGAATGCAGGCATTCATGACCTTGTCGTCAGCATGGGCGGCTCGATCTCAGCAGAACATGGGATCGGCCAGTTGAAGCGCACTGAAAACATGCGCTTCAAGTCCGAGGTTGAAATCGACCTGATGCGCAAAATGAAAAGCGCCTTGGATCCGACCAATTTGCTGAATCCCGGAAAAGTTATTTGAAGGAGTCCTGGAAAGGCTCCGTTAACCATTTTTTCCTAAGCTTGTGATAGTGGGAAGAGTTTAACGGAGCCGATAATGCTGGCTTCCCAGTCAGATGCCACGCTCAAGGAACTGATCGAGGGAATGGGGGTACCTGTCTTCGTCGTTGACGTCGAGGAGGGACCTGCCTTTCGGTATCTTGCGTCGAACAGCTGTCATGAAGAAATGACGGGATTGAAGAACGAGGTCCTGGCGGGGCGCAGACCACATGAAGCTGTGTCGCTGGAAACGGCCAATGCTGTCCAAGAGCGCTATGCGGAATGCGTCTCCAAAGGAGTGAGAATCCAATATGTTCAGCACTACCAGCTGCCCAGTGGCTGGCGTTGGTGGCGAACAAGCCTGACTCCTGTAACCGATGATTCGGGACGTGTGATAAGGATCATCGGAACATCCAGCGACATTACCGGGCAAAAGCAGGTTGAGCAGGATCTGGGCAAGGACCAGGAACGCTTTCACCTTGCACTCAATAGTGCAAATGACGGGCTATGGGACTGGGACGTCAAATCGGGACAGGTTTATTATTCCCCTGTCTGGTGCCGGCTCCTGGGCTATGATTGCGAAAAGCTTCCAGCTCGTATCGAAACTTGGCTCGATCGCATTCACGAAGAAGACAAGTCCAACGCCCTGAACCTGATGTCGGCTCATCTGAATGGTGAAAGAGACAGCTTCGAGCATGATCATCGACTTCGGACCCGTAACGGTGATTATATCTGGATCGCAGCCAAAGGGCGGGCCTATCATGACCAGGATGGTGAAGCCGTTCGAGTTGTCGGGACGATCAGTGACATCTCCAAGCGCAAGGCTGCCGAATCAGCACTGGAGGCCAGTGAGAGGCGGTTCAGGGATCTGATCGAAGGGTCGCTTCAGGGAATCTGCATCCACCGCGGCTACAAGCCCCTGTTTGTGAATGATGCTTTTGCGCGAATCTACGGCTTCAACTCAACCGAAGAAGTCCTTGAAATGTCGGATATTCTCTGTCTGATGCCAGAAAAGGACAGAGAGATTGCCTGGCAGAGATGGCTATACAGCCTGGAAAACAGAAGTCATGAGTTCACGACGCAAACACGCAACCTCACGGCTCAGGGGTCAAACATCTGGGTTGAAGTCATGGGGCGTGCCGTCGAATGGATGGGTGAGCCGGCTCAACAGCTGACTGTTCTCGATATCACGGACCACAAGCATTTCGAGCAGGAACTTTTATACAGTCGAGACACCCTGGAGTCGCAGACAGAGGAACTGAGACGACTTGCCGAGGACCTGGAAGTGGCGCGGCAAGATGCGGAACGCCAGAGTCAGGCTGCCGAAGAAGCAAACAGGGCAAAATCCCACTTCCTGGCGGCCATGAGCCATGAACTGCGCACGCCACTGAATGCCATTCTCGGCTTTTCCGAGATTCTCGCGAACGAATCCTTTGGCAAGAACAGCATCCCTGAATACACGGAATACGCCCGCGATATCCAGGAAAGTGGCCGCCATCTTCTGGAACTGATCAACGACATCCTGGATCTGGCCAAGATTGAAGCTGGCCGACTGGAAATCAGTCCTGTGTTCCTGCATGTAGACGAGGTTCTGGAATCCTGCTTGCGCCTCAATCGCGTCCGTGCGGATGAAAAGAACCTCTCCATGAGCATGAAAATTGTCCCTGGTGGCGAGCAGATATACGCCGACGAGCGAGCTATAAAACAGATAGTTTTCAATCTTCTATCGAACGCGATAAAATTTACTCCTGAAAATGGGGATATCGCTGTACGCGTCAGCAGCACAGCCGATGACGAAATCGTCATTGCCATCCGCGATACAGGCATCGGAATTGCGGAAGAAGACATGGATCGGGTTTTTCGCCCATTCGAGCAAGCCGACAACACCTATAGAAGAGGAACAGGCGGAACAGGACTTGGACTTTCACTCGTGCGCTCCCTGACAGAGCTGCATGGAGGGCGCCTCGAAATCGAAAGCGCTGTTGGCCAAGGCACCACAATGCGCGTCTATTTTCCTCTCGACACCGAAGATCAAAAGCTGATGGCGGCTTCCTGATCAGCTTTTGACCGCTAGGTCATCGATTGCGTGATTCGACAGATTCAGGCAGGCAATCTACCCTCTTCCGCTTGGTGCGGGAAACTAGGGATGGCCCATGACTGAATTCGACCCTCCACTGCAAGACATGCGTTTCACACTGGATGCCATCGCCGGCGTGGATCGCCTGCTCGACCTGCCAGTATTCAGGGATGTCTCACAGGATCTCATCGCTAGCATACTGGATGAGGCTGGCCGGCTCGCGCGCGATGTCATGGCCCCGGTGAACCAATCCGGAGATATTCAGGGCACCAGCCTACACAATGGCCAGGTTTCCACCCCTGAGGGCTATTGTGCGGCTTACCGGCGTTACGTCGAAGGTAACTGGAACAGCCTGCCTTTTGACCCGAAGCATGGAGGACAAGGTTTACCCTGGCTCCTGGCGATCGCCATCCAGGAACTATTCAGTTCGGCGAACATGAGCCTTGGGCTCTGCCCGCTTCTGACCCAGAGCGCGATCGAATTGATTCAATCGCATGGTTCGGATGACCAGAAACGTGTTTTTCTGCCGCCGCTGATTTCGGGAGACTGGACTGCTGCCATGACCATAACGGAACCGCAAGCCGGTTCCGACGTGGGCGCCATCAGAACACGTGCTGTACGTGACGAGCATGGCTATCGTCTTTTTGGACAAAAGATTTTCGTAACTTATGGCGACCACGACCTGTCAGAGAACATTCTGCATATGGTACTGGCCCGTACCGATGAGGCACCGGCTGGCAGCAAGGGTCTCAGCCTGTTCATCGTTCCAAAGTGGCTTCCTCGTGAGGATGGAACTCCTGGGGAGAGAAACGATGTGCAGTGTACTGCACTCGAGCACAAGCTGGGCATCCACGGATCACCCACCTGCGCCATGACCTATGGAGATCGGGAGGGGGCGATCGCCCATCTTGTCGGGGAAGAAAACCGTGGCATGGAATACATGTTCACGATGATGAACACCGCCCGCCTGGGCATTGGCGCACAGGGCGTTGGCATTGCCGAACGTGCCTATCAACAGGCACGCCGATTCGCCTTCGAACGAATCCAAGGCAGGCGCACAGACCAGAGTGCGGGCTCACCGGTTGCCATCATCCATCATCCGGATGTGCGCCGCATGCTGATGACCATGAAGGCAACCACCGAGGCAGCGCGCGCCCTTGTCTATTACACGGCTACGGCCATTGATCTTTCACGAAATCTGCCGGACCGGGCGGCACGCGACGAGAGCCGCATTAATACCCTGGAGCTGCTGACGCCTGTTGCCAAAGCCTGGGCCAGTGATGCGGGTTGCCATGTGGCATCGCTTGGAATTCAGGTACACGGTGGAATGGGATACGTCGAAGAAACAGGGGCTGCACAGCACTTCAGGGACGCTCGGATCGCTCCAATCTACGAGGGAACGAACGGAATCCAGGCCCATGACCTGATCAAGCGCAAGATCATGCATCACAAGGGCCAACCAGCCTGGGCATTTCTGCAGAAAGTCAGGGCAACGACAAAGATCATGGAACGCGAGCGCGGCGAAGATCTCAATGTCATCCGGCGAAGCTTGGAAGAAGCCTGCGAAGCCTTTGAACAGGCTACGGAATGGCTCATAGAGACTTGGGATGAGCGCCCGCTTGAAGCGTCAGCCGGCGCAACACCTTACCTGAACCTTCTCGGTACGCTCGCAGGAGGGTGGTTGCTGGCGGAAGGAGCACGCAAGTCTGCCGCCATTTGTGCAGGCAACGATGCTGAGGACAGTGAAAACAGCTATTACTTCAGCAAGCTCCGCACCGCCCGTTTCTTCGCAGACAACATACTGCCTGCAAGTGAGGCCTACGCTGCAGCGGCCATACGCGGCTCAGCCGCCATAACGGATATACCCGAAGACTATTTCTGTTGAAACGCATATGCCTGAATTCATGAGTTTTACGAGTTCTTTTTTTCCTGAAAGCTCATGAACTTGGGCTGTTGCAATGTGATGCAATGAATGCCGCCTCCTCCTTGGAGTATATCCAGAACAGGAAGCTGTATGACGTCGCGTCCCTTGAAAAGGCCAGAAAGGACCTTGTGCGCGCGGTCGTCCGCTGAATCCTCGAAAGCCGGTAGAATCAGACCCCCGTTCGGAGCGTAGAAATTGATATAACTTAGCGGCAAGCGCTCGCCTTTTGCATTGTAACGGGCCCGCGGCTGCGGAACCTCAGTGATCTCCAACTCACGCCCCTTGGCATCGACCGCCTCCTCCAGAACCTGTCGATTTGCTTCCAGGCGCTGATGATTTTCATCTTCTTCATCGTCACAGGTCAGGACGACAACCTTGCCAGGTGCCGTGAAGCAGCAGACGTTGTCCACATGGCCGTCCGTATGATCGCCAACCAGTCCATGGGGCAACCAAATCATCTTTTCAGTACCGGTATAACGCAGCAGCAGATCTTCTATATCAGCTCGGCTGAGCCCTGGATTTCGATTGCTGTTGACGATACTAGTCTCCACAGCGATCAACGTGCCGTCTCCATCCGTATGGAAAGCACCGCCCTCGGTTATCAACTCCGCGGCATATCGGTTAATACGCAAATGATCGAGGATCGCATCCGGGACCTGTGCATCCAGGTCATAGGGTACGAATCGCTCTCCCCAACCATTGAAACCCCATTTGACGCCTGTGATGTGTCCTTCGGAATCCATCAGGAAACTGGGACCATTGTCGCGTATCCAGGAGTCATCGTGTTCGACGGGCAGGCAGGCAACACCTGTCCCGCACTTGAGCGAAATATCGGCCATGTGATCCGGGTTTGCGATCATCGTCACAGGTTCGAAACGCGCGATGGCCTTGGCAATGTCCGCATAGGAATCCCGCACCTCTTCGATACGATCCCCCCATAAATCATCTCGGGATGGCCAGGCCATCCAACACCTGGCATGTGTTTCCCATTCCGCTGGAAATCGAAAACCGTCAGCACGCGGGTCCCTGATCACGTAACACCTGTCAGCTGTTTCAGTACTGTCTTCAAAGTCTAGGCGGAGACTCCAGGACTTGTCCATCTATGCAATTGTCACGTCAAATTCAGCGACGATTCCTTGCCTGACCGATGACCCAAGACAGAAAAAGACAGGCCACTCCAAGCAAGGTGAGAAATGGCAGGGCTGGGAGTTTCAATAGAGTCAGGATCGCTGGATCCCACAGGGCGGACCATAGATAACGTTCCGTTACAGCCTGCAGCAAATTGAGGCTGCCCGGATCCAGGCTGTACCAGATGGCACCTCCCTCACGGAAGCTCACGGTTCCTGCTGCCCTCCAGGCAATCATTTCCAGCCAGAGGCAACCAGCCGCAATGATCAGGAAAAACCATCCCAGGATCATGAACAATGTTCTCATCCTTCATCCTTTCCAGGGTGTCCAGGCAGCTACACCCTTGCCTTATTTATACTGCCAATTCTTCGATCCGCGGCATTGCATAGACCGAGGGGCTCGGCTATGTTCCCGCTCCATCGTCGGCGGTCACGATAACAGGATCGCGCAATAATGGGTGAGGTGGCCGAGTGGCTTAAGGCGCACGCCTGGAACGCGTGTAAGGGTTAATAGCCCTTCGTGGGTTCGAATCCCACCCTCACCGCCATTTTCACGAATTTTCAACTTCCTCTTCCCTCTTCTTCAATTCCACTGCCAAGAGCAGCATATAGATTGACGGTTTCCAGTCCCAATTGACGTTCGGCTTCTGCAAGCTGCTGCTCAGAGGTGGTCAGTTCGCGCTGGCTGTCCAGGACATCGATGAATGATGCAAAACCTTGGCGGTAAAGTTCTTGCGACTGTTCATAGGCCAGTCTGTTGTTCTCAACCGCTTCTTCAAGTGAGCGAATGCGCAAGGCCGTGCCGCGGTAATTCAGCAGCGTGGCTTCAACCTCTTGCAAGGCGGTGAGCAGAGTGTCCCGATAATTCAGAAGAGCCTGTTCCGCTCTCTCCTCGGCAGCCGTGACTTCGGCACGCCGTTCTCCACCATCGTAAAGCGGTACCTGCAGGAGTAACGAAAGCGTCCCCATGATGGTGTTGACGATATTCTCAGTCCCGATCCCACTTCGGCTTAAGGACAGAGTGCCTGGAAGTGTAAGTCTTGGATAGAGTTCGGCGATGGCTACGCCGATTTCAGCCGTCGCTGCAGCGACCTGAAGTTCGGCTGCATGAATATCCGGCCTGTTTCGTACCATATCCAGAGGCATGCCGACAGTATGTCCGTCCTGGATATCCGGAATTGGCTCTCGCCCCTCCAGCATTGCACTCAAGCTTCCAGGGACCCTGTCCACAAGCGTAGCCAAGGCATTCTCATAGTTCTTCATGTCGCTGCGAATCGGCCCCAGATCCGCACGCAAGGAAGACAACGAAGCTTGCGCTCTTACCTCGTCCAGGCCAGGAGCCAATCCGCTGGCAACCCTTTGTTGTACCAACTTCAGAGTCTGCTCCTGAAGATCCAGTGAGCGTTCAGTCAATGACAAGCGCTGCTGCTCTGCCCTCAGGTTGATAAAATTGCGTACGATCTCAGCCGTCGTCAGTCGTATGGCTTCACGTCTTAACGCTTCTTCCCGTTCCGCTCTGGCCCATGCGGCCTCTTCACTTCGTGCCAAGCGCCCAAAAAGGTCGATTTCCCAGCTACCATCGAGGATCGCGTCCAGCGAGCCTGAACGCGTGTAATCCGAATCGCCCAAACTTCGAGAAATGCTCCCACTCCCCTCACCTGAAAGATCGAAATTCGGGGTGCTTTGCGCCGTAACTCCCTCCGCCTGGGCACGTGCTTCGCGAACGCGACTCGCGGCAGTTCGAATCTCCAGATTCTGGTCCAGGCCAAGCCGGACCAGATCGCTCAAGGTGGAGTCCTCAAACAGCTCCCACCAATGGTCTTTTGAGGAATTGCCCTGAAAGCGGCTTGGAACAGGCGCATCATAGCTACTGGGAACTTCAGGTTCGGGCGCTTCGAAATCGGGGCCTACAGTTGTGCAGGATGCAAGTACTGCCAGGCAAAGAGCACCGGCAGCTGTTCTCAATCCTGGGTAAATACGGGGCTTCAAACCTGCGACTCCCTGGATGTTTCGACCTCATTGAGTTCTTGCTCTAGGGCGCGTCCGAAATCGCTTCGACTGCGAGCCAGAGGGGCCACAAGCTGATAAACGACTGGCGTGATCAGCAGGGTTGCAAATATCGCGATGCCCAGACCACCGAATATGACCCAGCCTATGGAGGTGCGCGCCTCACTGCCTGCGCCCGTACTCAGAATCAAAGGCACCGCTGCCAGAATTGTCGAAAGCATGGTCATGACCACCGGACGCAGGCGAATGGATGCCGCCTGAAAGGCCGCATCCTTCACCGAGAGCCCGCGATCCCTCAACTGATCGGCAAATTCCACGATCAATATGCCGTTCTTGGCCATCAGTCCTATGATCATGATCAGGCCGATCTGGCTGTAGATATTCAATGATGTACCTGTGAGCCACAACGACAGGACAGCAGCAGCCAGACCGAAGGGTACGGTCAGCATCACAACGATGGCGCTGGCAAAACTTTCGAACTGTGCTGCCAAAACCAGGAAGACAACCACCAAAGCAATGGCAAAGGTGACCATGGTGTCGCTTGCCGCTTCCTCAAGCGCTTCCGCCTGCCCCAGAAACACGAGGCTGTAACCGCTCGGCAAGATTTCATCCGCCAGAGACTGGACATCGGTTACAGCCTGGTTCAGGGCATAGTCGTCGGGCAGCCCTGCCTCAATCTCTATGGCACGACGCTGCCCCCGTCGTTCCAGCTCTGGCGCGATACCGCTTTCCCGAATGGAGATCAGTGACGAAAGCGGGATGGTCTCGCCATCACGCGTTGTGACGAACAGGTTGTTGAGGTCATCAGTGTCTTTCACGGTGCCAAAAGCGGATTCCAGGTAGATCGGGACGGCTTCATCCTCGACATTGAGTTCCGTTACCTGGGAGCCATCCACCATTGCACTGAGAACCGTTGCAATGCCGGAGATATCCACACCCAAGTCCGCAGCTCTTTCGCGGTCGATATTCAGGGAGAGCTGTGGCTGAGTTGTGGAATACTCCATGCTCGGGGGCGATTGGAGCTGCATCCTTTCTGACATTGCGGCCATCAATTCCTCAGAGGCCTGTGCAATACGATCGTAGTCCGGACCTGTAACAGCGAACTCCAGGTCAGACCCTCCCGTCCGGATGCTCAGGCTGTTGGGGTTCACGATAAAGCTTCGCGCCCCTGGAATCTGGCTGAGTTCAGGCTGAAGGCTTTCAGAAATTTCCTGCTGACTGCGCGCACGTTCTTCCCAATGAACCAGCGGCGCAATGATGAAACCGGCATTCGGATCCCGGCGCCCGACGATAGAGAGAACCGTCCGCACTTCACCGCTGTCCACCAAAGGCTCCAGCAGTGCCTCTGCCCGGCTGACCTGACGATCCGTGTACCCCAGATTTACCCCATCGGGTCCGCGCATGGATATGACCAGTACGCCCCGGTCTTCATTTGGAACGAGTTCCTGCTCCAGGTTCATGTAGACAAGCGCCGTTGACCCGGCCAGCGCGAACATCAGCCCCACGAAAAGCATTGGAACAGCCATTAGGGCCGTCAGAATCCGCTTGTATAAACCACTTCCCTTGCGACCGACTGCCTCGAACCGGCGGCGCAGAGGGCCAGGCTCGAGTGACTGTCGGGTTTGAGAGGGAATCAGCCTAGAAGCCAGCATCGGACAGAGGGAAAGCGCGACAAAGGATGAAAGTCCGACAGAGATTGCCAGGACAAAACCGAACTCCATGAACAGTTGCCCAGCGCGCCCAGGTAGAAAGGCGACGGGCACGAACACCGAAATCAGAGTTGCTGTAGTGGCCAGGATCGCGAAAAAGACTTGGCGGGCACCCAGAACAGAGGACGCCAGACGCCCGGCCCCTTGGCGGCGCCAGCGCTCGACATTCTCAAGAACGACGATTGCATCGTCGACCACGAGACCTGTTGCCAGAACAAGGGCCAGCAAGGTCAGGATGTTTATGGAGAACCCTAGCAGCCATATGGCGGCAAGCGTGCCGATCAGCGCCACGGGTATGGTCAAGCCGGGAATCAGCGTCAGTCTTGGTGAACCCAGGAAAGCAAGTATCACCAGGATGACGATGACGATACCGAGCAGGAGTGCCAGAAGCACTTCACTTATGGCCCCACTGATGAAGACTGCATCGTCGGAAATCGTGGCTATGCTGATATCCTCGAACCTGCGATTGAGTTCATCTGCCGCCTGGGCCACGCCTTCGGAGATTTCAATTGTATTGGATTGTGCCTGCCTCACGATGCCAAGGCCCAGGACGGAATCCCCATCCAGACGGACGTATGAGTTGGCTTCGGCCGGACCGTAGAAAACGCTGGCTACATCGCGTACACGCACGGTGTCATTGATAAAGAGGGCTTCAATTGCCTGTTCTTCGACAACTGAGGCATCGGCGCGCACGACCAGGTCCTGATCACCGGACTCGAAGCTGCCTGCAGGCACATCCAGTCGGGCACTTTCAAGCGTATTGGCAATATCGTCGATGGCAAGCTTGTGTGTCGCAAGTTTTGCCGGGTCCAACACGATATTGAGGGTTTGCTGACGGTCACCGAAAAGGCTGACATCGGCCACTCCCGGCACACTCAACAGGGTGGTGGAAATCTCGTTGTCGACCAGGCGTGTGAGTTCTTGGGTGGAGAGGACCTCGCTTGTCACCGAGAGCCGCAGGATGGGGCTGGCGTCATCGTCGGCCTTGATGACGACAACATCTTCCACCCCATCTGGGAGTCTGCGCTGTACCTCGCTAATGGCTTCGCGAACATCGTTTGCTGCATTGTTGACATCCACGGATGGATCAAAATCCAGGTATATGCGCGTGCTGCCCTCTTCGCTGGCCGCATTTATGGAGCGAACCCCCGAAACCCGTGCGGCCGCCCCTTCAAGGGCGCGCGTGACTTCTGAATCCATGGTTTCCGGAGCCGCACCTGGGTAGCTGGCCCGCACTGTCACCACCGGACGATCGACACTTGGCAACTCGCGAACCTCGACACCAAGGACTGCAGCTATGCCAGCCAGAACGATGAGAAGATTCAGGACAATGGCCAGGATTGGCCGGCGTACGCTGACAGACGTCAGGTCCTGCTTGTGCTCTCCCTGCTCAGCCGTCATTGAGAATTCCGGCTGCGCTTCTTTCAGAGATATCCTCGGGCGGGGCCTTTTGGGAACGCACGTCGACAGGCATTCCGCCCCGCAGGGACTGCATGCCTTCGATTACGACTTGATCTTCACGTGACAACTGCCCCGAAAGCAGGGCCCAGCCATTTGCCCGTTTCAGGACTTCCACGGCCTGGCGTTCAGCGACACCGTCGTGCACCAGCCAGACATATGCAGCCTCCCTGTCCCACTGGACGGCAACAGCGGGGACGGCTGGATAAAGCTCGCCAGAGAGGAACAACTCGATGACAAAGGACATACCCGTACGAAGGCGTCCTTGTTCGTTGGGCAGTTGGGCGCGCACCTGCAAAGTACGCGTTTCCCGATCAATTCGGTTCTCGATACTCCTGATTTTTCCCGTAAACTCCTCACCGGGCAAAGCCCAAGTCTGTGCAACTACCTGCTGGCCTTCCTGAACGGCATATGCAAAGGATTCCGGAATATTGAAGTCGACGTTGAGGTTCGAAGCGTCATCGAGCGTGGCAATGGCTGAGGACTCGTTAACTCTTTCACCGGGGTCGACCTGAGAGCGACCAATCACACCATCAAAGGGGGCAAGGATCATCCGCTTGGTGTAGGCGAGTTCAGCTTGCGAGAGTTCGATCTGGGCGACCGAAAGCGCGTTGCGCGCTTGATCAACTTCCGTCGCAGAAACGGCCCCGCTTGGTGCAGCCTGTTCATATCGGGCAAGCCGCTGGCGGGTATCCTGCAGTTGAAGTTTGGCCAATTCCAGAGCCAGCTCTTCGTCTTCCTTGTCCAGAGTAAGGAGCAGGTCTCCTTCACGGACAGAATCACCCGACTTGAACAGGACGTCACGTACTTGACCCGCTGATTCTGGAGTAAGTGTAATTGACTGTTGTGCCTGTCCTGTTCCAACCGAAACAATCCGCGACGCATCGCTTTCAAAGCTGACGGACTGCACGATAACAGGCTGCTTATCGGTCTCCTGACCCGCAGCCGAATCATTGCCAGTATCAAGGGCTGGATCTTTGGCTTCAAAAACCGAGAGCAAATACCAGGTCACCAAGACCAGAAAAACTGCCAGTATCAGATAGGCCAACTGCTTAGCTTTTGACATTCGCCCCCTTAACATGCGCAGCAGAACTCACTTCGGACGAAAGTACACCTTGCGTGTCCCCGGTATTCTTCGCATTTGGCAAGATGAACCCATAGGCCGCATGGTCCGTGACCGCCTGTACCAGTACGTGCAGGTCTCTATTGGGTACGTGTGTGACACCACTGCGGATCATTCCCATGACCAGATGAGCAAGCAACTCGCTGTCCACAGTCCTATAAGCACCACAGGTGCACCCTCGCTCGAAGTTGCGCTGAAGTGTGCTGACAAGTGACAGACGGGCTTCGTGAACGGAGTGTCGCCAGCTTTCATGAAGTTCCTTCTTGCTGCGCATCAACATTCGCAAAGGTAAGAAGTTCTGGGAAAAGCTGCGCGCCATGCAATCCACGATACCGTGGAAGCGCACTAATGGCGGCTGAGGCGTTTCCTCGATCTGTGCAATCCGAGCACTGAGTTCGGCGACAATCTTTTCCAGGCACGCCGTCAAAAGGGCTTCACGACTGCCGAAATATCGATACAGAGTTGCCTTGCCGGCCCCCACACCATGTGCGAGTTCATCCATTGACAGCTGTTCTGCGGGCTGGCGAGCCAGAATATCTATGACAGACGCCAGAATCCTGTCACGGCGTTGCCGCTTCCAGTCAGGCAACATTGTATCGGGCTCGGAAAAAGTGAAACTCATCGGTTTCATTCTCACTGCAACTTCCCAATAGCACAAAGAAAAATTGCCGGCCCGAAAAACCAACGCCTTCTGGGAAGGCTTGCCTTGGCCATGCCCGATTGCTGAGGTTATCCTGTTTGGAACCACATACTGGGATGGAGGCAAGACGGTGTCCTTAAGTCGACGTCAGTTCCTGATATCAGGTGGCCTTCTCTTTGCTTTGCCCTGGGCCAAGAATGTCGCATCACAGGAAGCTCGAATCCTGCGTATCGGAACCGCCTCCACCGCTGGTATTTATTTCCCCATAGGTGGCTTGATCGCCAGTGCCATCAGCAGTCCCCCGGGCAGCCGGGAGTGTGAACGCGGCGGCAGCTGCGGTGTTCCGAACCTGATAGCCACGGCTCAATCCACGGAAGGTTCGGCCTTCAATGTGGCTGCCATTGAACAAGGCAATCTGGAAACGGCGCTGGCCCAGGCAGACGTTGCCTTCTGGGCCTATCATGCCGAAGGCCCCTATGAAGGGCGCGATCGCATGCAGAATCTTCGCACCATCGCAAACCTCTATCCTGAAGTTATCCAGGTCGTGACGCGTGAGGACTCGGAGATTGAAAGCCCTCAGGATCTTGCAGGTAAGCGCATTTCCCTGGATCAAAAAGGGTCAGGGTCCCTCGTGGACGCACTTCTGATACTGGAAGCCTGGGGCCTGTCGCCTGATGATTTCGAGGCCTCATACCTCGCGCCCAATGTTGCTGCCTCGCAACTGCGGAAAGGCGAGTTGGACGGCTTCTTTATGGTGGCTGGAACACCAACTCCTGCAATCAATGACTTGACGGAAGAAGTCTCCATTCGGCTGCTCAGACTGGAAGGTGAGCCTGTTGAGCGCCTACAAAGCCGCTATCCTTTCTTTTCCACCGCGGAGGTCTCGGAAGGGACCTATGAAGGTGTTCCCGGCACGCCAAGCCTGTCCGTGGGGGCACAATGGCTCGTGGATGCCCGCCTGGAAGAGGAACTGGTATTTCAAATGACCCGGGCATTCTGGCATCCGATGCACAGGAAATTGTTCGAGGAAGGACATCCCCAGGCACGCAGGATCTCACTGGATACGGCGCTCAACGGACTTGGGGCTCCTTTGCATCCAGGTGCCAAGCGCTATTACGAGAGCATCGGCATTACCATCATCGAACCCTATGAGACCGAATGACTGATAACGACGCGGAAGTTGAACTGCACTCAAGCGAATACCTCTATTCCGGCTTCCTGAAGCTGTCAGGCCATAGCTTTACTTACAGAACTCTGAGTGGCGGACAAAGCAAGCTGCTCAAACGCGAAGTTTGTGAACGCAAACCAGCCGTCGCTGTGCTGCCCTATCACCCAGAAAGCGACAGCATCATGATGCTGGAACAGTTTCGTCTGCCCGCCTGGTTGGCTGGCATGCAGGGCTGGCAGTTCGAAGTTGTTGCCGGCCTCATTGAACAGGATCAGAGCGAAGAGGAAACCGCTCTTAGAGAAAGTCGCGAGGAAGCGGGCCTGGAGATCTTGGAGCTTTGGCACATCAATCGCGTCCTGTCCTCTCCCGGTGGCTGCGATGAAGTGATCTCGACGTATCTGGGACGCCTTTCGGAACCTGGTGTGGATGGGCACTATGGGCTTGAAGAGGAAGATGAAGACATACGTGCTTTCATGATTCCGTTCGATGATGCTTATGCCCTCTTGGAACAGGGCCGGATCGAGAACGCAACAGCCTGGATGGCGTTGGCTTGGCTAAAGCTGAATCATGATGAAGTCCTACGCTGTTGGAAGACGTGACCTTACGGCTTTGTCATGCAAAAGTTTTTGATTCCTGATTCAACTGAAACGATAGGCTGTGTATATCCATGCAGATTCGTGAGGGCTTTATAGGGACGATTGGGCAAACGCCCTTGATTCATCTGAAACGTGCCTCGGAAGAGACGGGCTGCACAATCCTGGGCAAGGCCGAATTCCTTAACCCCGGTGGGTCCGTAAAGGACCGGGCCGCATGGGCGATTGTGAGAGATGCGGAAAATCAGGGATTGCTCAAACCCGGCGGTGTTATCGTCGAGGGAACGGCAGGAAATACCGGAATAGGTCTGGCGCTTGTCGGGCGTGCCCGCGGATATCGAACCGTTATCGTTATCCCGGAAACCCAAAGCCAGGAAAAGAAGGACATGCTGCGGCTGTGTGGTGCCGATCTTCGTGAAGTACCCGCTGTTCCCTACAAGAATCCGCAGAACTATGTCCATGTATCCCAGCGTCTGGCAGAAGAGTTGGCACAAGACCATGAAGCAGGTGCCATTTGGGCCAACCAGTTCGACAACGCCGCCAACCGCCTCGGACATTACGAAACCACAGGCCCTGAAATCTGGGAACAGACGGACGGAGGCGTGGACGGTTTCACCTGTTCCGTGGGAACCGGTGGGACACTTGCCGGCGTGGCCATGGCGCTCAAGGAACGAAACTCGCAAGTCCAGGTCGCTCTCAGCGATCCGTCAGGCTCTGCCTTGCACCATTACTATGCGCATGGAAGCCTGAAAGCCGAAGGCACCTCGATTACGGAAGGTATCGGGCAAGGGCGCATAACAAAGAACCTGGAAGACCTCTCTCTTGACGCCTCCTTCTCCATACCGGACAGCGAATCCCTGCCTGTCGTCTTCGAATTGCTGGAACATGAA
Organism: Fodinicurvata sediminis DSM 21159; assembly: GCF_000420625.1. Classification (NCBI taxonomy): domain Bacteria; kingdom Pseudomonadati; phylum Pseudomonadota; class Alphaproteobacteria; order Rhodospirillales; family Rhodovibrionaceae; genus Fodinicurvata; species Fodinicurvata sediminis. The sequence goes on from NZ_ATVH01000011.1 coordinate 266,523, forward strand.
GGTCTTTGCCTGGGTGGATCCAGTGGTGTGAATGTCGCCGGTGCAATCCGCCTTGCCCGCGAAATGGGCCCGGGGCACACTATAGTCACGGTACTTTGTGATTTTGGTACACGCTATCAGAGCAAACTCTACAATCCGGCGTTCCTCAGAGAGAAGTCCCTGCCAGTCCCAAATTGGCTTGAGGAGTAGATGACTATGGAATTTCTGTTCCAGGAAGACCCTTATCTGAAAAGCTGTCGGGCCCGTATCACGGAAAGTTCACCTGAAGGTGTGTTCTTCGATCGCACGGTTTTCTATCCCGAAGGAGGTGGCCAGCCTGGAGACACCGGCATTATGCGCCTGTCTTCCGGGGCTGAGGTCTCAATTACAGATACCCGCAAGCACGGCGTTCAAGATCAGGATATCCTGCATGTTCTGGCAGAAGACTCCACTATACCTGAGGTCGGGGAAGAAGTTGAATTGCAGATCGACTGGGAGCGCCGACACAGGCTGATGCGCATGCATACAAGCCTTCATTTGCTCTGTTCGCTTGTCGATGGCGATGTCACTGGCGGACAGATTTCCGACGGCAAAGGACGCCTGGATTTCAACCTTCCTGACGGAGCACCTGACAAGTCCTGGTTGACGGACGAACTCAATGATCTAATCAGGCGTGCCATTCCGGTTTCGGTAATCTGGGCAAGCGATGAAGAACTGGACAAGACCCCAGAGCTTGTAAGGACCATGTCCGTCAAGCCGCCGCGCGGTAGTGGGCGTGTGCGCATGTTGCAGATAGAAGGTGTCGACCTGCAGCCCTGTGGAGGAACCCATGTCAGCAACACCAGTGAAATCGGCACCCTGGAAGTCGGAAAGATCGAAAACAAGGGGCGACAGAATCGCCGCATAAACTTGCGTTTTGCCAAGCAGGAAACAGCTTGATGACAGATCCAGCCAACCCGCTTGTTTCAACCGAGTGGCTCGAAAAGAATCTTGCCACTCCGGATGTCCGCGTCGTGGACGCCACCTACTACTTGCCGGTGGAAGACGGTGATGCCCGCGCAGAATATGAACAGGAGCATATTCCAGAGGCCGTCTTCTTCGATATCGATGCCATTAAGGACGACAGTAATTCGCTTCCGCATATGCTGCCTTCACCTGAAGTTTTCTCTTCCAAGGTCCGCAAACTTGGACTTGGCGATGGCACACGCATTGTCGTCTATGATCGCAAGGGTTTGATGTCCGCGCCGCGGGTCTGGTGGATGTTTCGCGTCTTCGGGCACCGGGATGTCTATGTGCTCGATGGTGGGCTGCCCAAGTGGAAGGCTGAACAACGTCCGCTGGATGACCACCCTGTCCTCCCCGAAGAGCGGCATTTTACGGCCCGTTTCGACACAACACGTGTCCGGGATCTCAATAAGATTCTGGGCAACATAGAGTCCAAGGCAGAGCAGCTCGTTGATGCACGAAGCGCAGGGCGTTTCGAGGGTCGGGATCAGGAACCCTGGCCGGGGCGTCAATCGGGGCGAATCCCCGGCAGCTACAACGTGCCCTACACGAACCTGATCGATTCCCAAAGCGGATGCCTGAAAGCCCCTGACGCGTTACGACGCCAATTCGAGGATGCAGGCGTCGACCTCCAGGCGCCAATCGTTACATCCTGTGGCTCGGGAATCACTGCAGCTGCGCTTGCCATGGCGCTAGATATTCTCGGGCACCGTGATGTTGCTCTTTATGATGGTTCCTGGGCTGAATGGGGTTTGAGTGACAAACTTCCAATCGAAAAAGGTCCGGAAGCGAGCGCGTCAGTTTCCACGGAAAGATAGTCATTTCAGACAACCCCAACAAATCACCTGATATTGACGACCTGGGCACAGGCGAGGTGCAAGCATGTATTGCACTGTGGGATGAATGCGGACTTTTGGTTCCACACAACAACCCGCAGGAGGATATCGCCCTCTTTCAGGCTGCTCCTTCGGCTCGGGTTCTGGTCGCACAACTGGATGAAAAGATTGTTGGAACTGTCTGTGTGGGCCACGATGGCCATCGTGGCTGGCTCTATTATCTGGCGGTCAGTTTGGCACACCGCCACCAAGGAATAGCCAAGGCTTTGCTGAACAGGGCCGAGGAATGGCTTTCTGCTCAGGCGATCCGCAAGGTGCAACTGATGATTCGCCCTGACAATCAATCCGTTGCCGCTTTTTATCAGAAGCAAGGCTACCAACTCACGCCCCGTGCGGTTATGGCCAAATGGCTTTCGAAGGGCGCAGATTCATCAGCCTCGTCGGGCAGTACCGACTACCTAAACACAACAATCACCTATCTGGAGATGACGTCTACGCCTGGATTCACTGACACCGAGCTAAAGCTTCCAGAAGACTGCCAGCTACGCCAGGCAAACAAACTGCCCCCTTCATTCTACCGCTACCTCTATAACACCGTGGGGGAACCGTGGCTTTGGTGGGAAAGACGTATACTAAGCGATGATGAATTGGAGGCCATCCTGCATGAAAGCGGGCATGAAGTGCACGTTCTCTACCGTGGAGGTGTTCCGGCAGGATTCGGGGAGCTTGAACGCAAACAGGATGGAAGCGTCGAACTTGCCTACTTCGGTCTCCTTCCGGACTTCATCGGTCAAGCGCTTGGCCCGATATTCCTCAAGTCGATCGTGCAACTGGCCTGGCAAGCTACAGCGACAAAGACCCTGAAGGTCAACACCTGCAATCTGGATCATCCACGTGCGCTCGCTCTTTATCAATCGGTCGGTTTCTCCACTACGTCACGAGAAACGAGGCGCATCATCAATCCTCGGTCTCTAGGGCTGTTCAACAAGGTCTGAGAGGACCATCAAAACCGCCTGCCAACATGCCGATTCAGAATCTTATTCTCCTGTATTTTCAGGAGCTTGAATATTGGTTTCAAGAATCTCTTCAAATTTTTCACATAGCTGCTACAACTGGATCAGGCTGTATAGCCAGAAACTTACAACTGATAAAACAATGAACAGGATAGGGTAGATTCATGACTCTCAAATCATTCCTGGCTGCCGGCGCCTTTGTTGCCGCCTCTGCTGTTGCCATGCCTGCCATGGCTGGCGAAACGCTTGATGCCGTTCGGGATCGTGGCGAACTGCGCTGTGGTGTGAACACAGGTCTTGCCGGCTTTAGCAATCCTGATAGTGAAGGCAATTGGCAGGGCCTGGATGTGGATGTCTGCAAAGCAATAGCAGCTTCTATTCTGGGCGATGCTGACGCTGTCAGCTACACCCCTCTAACCGCACAGCAGCGTTTCACGGCGCTTCAGTCTGGTGAAGTGGACGTCCTGTCTCGCAACACGACATGGACCCTGACCCGTGACACCTCCCTGGGCCTGCACTTTGCCCCGATCACTTTCTATGACGGTCAGGGCTTCATGGTGCGTAAGGAACTTGGCGTCGAAAGTGTGCATGATTTGGACGGTGCCACCGTCTGTGTTCAGCCGGGCACGACGACGGAGTTGAACCTCGCGGATTTCTTCCGTGCCAACGAGATGGACTTCGAGCCGGTGGTCATAGAGGACTTCGAGGAAGTCAATGCGGCCTACTTCGCAGGCCGTTGCGATGCTTACACGACTGACTCCTCGGGCTTGGCCTCCGTTCGTTCCACAGCGCCGGATCCCACCGCACACATGATCCTGCCGGAAATCATCTCCAAGGAACCCTTGGGGCCGGCCGTACGCCAGGGCGATGACGAGTTCTTCAACATCGTCAAGTGGGTGGTTTATGCCCTGATCGAGGCCGAGGAATATGGCGTAAATTCCGAGAACCTCGAAGAGATGCGCGAGACCAGCGAGAATCCTGGTATCAAGCGTTTGCTGGGTGCTGAACCCGGCATGGGCGAGCACCTGGATCTCGAAGAAGACTGGGCTTACAACGCGATCGAAGCCGTTGGCAACTACGGGGAAATCTTTGAACGCAATGTCGGTCCGGATACCGATCTGGGTCTCGAGCGCGGCATCAACGGGCTCTGGACTGATGGCGGCCTGATGTACGCCATGCCGGTACGGTAAGCACGTCAAGCAAAGGGCCGCGCTGGCTTTTGTCGCCGGGCGGCCCTTTCGCGTGTTATCCCCTTCCCTGACCTGGCGCATGAAGAGCGTCCGGTTTTCTTGATTGGCAGGCTCGGGAACGAGGAGTTCGACCGTGACGGTACCCGCCGGAGTCGACACAGACAGGAAAGGTGTGTCTGCAATCTGGAACGACCCGCAGACACGCGGAATCATATACCAGGCTCTTGCCCTCATCCTTGTTGTTCTTGTCGGCTGGTTTCTCTTCTCCAATACCCTCCAGAACTTGGAGGAGAGAAACATTTCGACAGGTTTCGGTTTCCTGGACCGAAGCGCGGGCTTCTCGATCAGTGAATCCCTTGTGGACTATGAGGCTTCGGATACCTACGGGCGCGCCTTCCTTGTTGGCCTGCTCAATACGTTTCAGGTCGCTCTTCTGGGGATTTTCCTGGCAACGATTCTTGGAACGATCGTCGGTATACTGAGGCTCTCGACGAACTGGCTTGTCGCCAAATTGGCCTCGGTCTATGTCGAGGTCCTGCGCAATATCCCCGTCCTGCTACAATTGTTCGTATGGTATGGGGTCATTACGGTCAGCCTCCCCTCCCCGCGACAAGCCTTCGAACCCATGCCAGGTGTCTTCCTCAGCAATCGCGGATTCATGATTCCCGCTCCTGTCGAAGACCCGGCCTATAGCTATATGGGTATCGCCTTCGCGGTCGCGATCCTGCTCAGTATTACTCTGCGTATCTGGGCAAGAAGGCGGCAATACCTAACCGGGGCGCAGTTTCCTGTTTTTCCCTGCAGTGTGGGAATGCTGATCGGCCTGCCGATTCTGGGATGGCTCATTGGTGGCGCACCTGTCGTTTTTGAACTTCCCGTCCTTCAGGGCTTCAACTTTCAAGGTGGCATCACCCTCTCGCCTGAGTTTGCAGCACTTCTGCTTGGTTTGACGACCTACACGTCTGCCTTCATTGCGGAAATTGTCCGTGGCGGTATTCTCGGGGTCGATTATGGACAGACCGAAGCGGCAGCTTCACTGGGATTGAGGCGCGTGCGCATTCTGCGGTTCATCATCCTGCCTCAAGCCTTGCGCCTTATTGTACCGCCAACAACCAGCCAGTATCTCAACCTGACCAAGAACAGTTCTCTTGCAGTGGCGATCGGTTACCCGGATCTGGTGTCCGTCGGCAATACCACATTGAATCAAACTGGTCAGGCGATTGAGGCTGTCACGATTTTCATGGCCGTATATCTCTCATTCAGTCTGTCAATCTCGGTGTTCATGAACTGGTACAACAGCCGTATTGCACTGGTGGAGCGCTGACCCATGACAATGTCTGACACTCAGCAAGAAAGCAAAACCTACCAGCGACCGCCATTGGCACGTATTGGCGCCATTGGCTGGTTGCGTGCCAATCTTTTCAACACCTGGTACAACTCGCTCCTGACGATCCTGATCCTCTGGATGTTCTACAAAATCATCCCTCCTTTCGTTAATTGGGCACTCTTCGATGCTGTATGGGGGAAAGTGGAATCCACGGTTTGCCGGCAAACGGATGGAGCCTGCTGGGCCTTTCTCTATGAGAAGGCCAACCTAATTCTTTTCGGGCTTTACCCTTTCGAAGAGCAGTGGCGCCCCACGATCGCAATGCTGATCTTCATTGCTGTCGTAGCCACAAGCTGCCATCCGAGCGCCTGGCGCAAGTCGCTGATCCTTGCATGGGTCATCGCTGTGCCTGCCATCGCTATCCTGATGTGGGGGGGCATTCTTGGGCTCAGCTATGTCCCCAATACCCGCTGGGGTGGGCTGCCCCTGACCCTGCTTCTTTCGGGAGTTGGCCTGATGTTCGGCTTCCCGATTGGCGTGTTGCTTGCACTGGGACGCCGCTCGAACATGCCGGCGATACGAACCCTGTGTGTGACCTATATCGAACTGATCCGTGGCGTCCCACTCATCACGATCCTCTTCATGGCATCGGTGATGTTTCCACTTTTCCTGCCCACGGGACTGACAATCGATAAACTGTTGCGCGCTCAGATCGGTCTGATCATGTTTGCCTCCGCCTATCTGGCAGAAGCCGTGCGTGGTGGGCTACAATCTCTGCCCAGCGGTCAGTATGAAGCGGCTGACAGTCTAGGTTTGAGTTATTGGAAGAAGATGCGGTTGATCATTTTGCCGCAGGCCCTGCGCATATCGATCCCTGCACTTGTGAACAGTTTCATAAGCTTCTTCAAGGATACATCACTGGTCATCATCATCGGCCTTTTCGACCTGATGGGCGCCACGAAGGCGGCTCTGACCGATGCTGCCTGGCGTGGTTTCTACAAGGAAGCCTATCTATTCACGGCCGTCATCTATTTCGTCTTCTGCTTTTTCATGTCGAAATACTCGCAGTACCTGGAACAGCGCCTGAATGTCGGCACACGGCGCTAGGAGAAACGAAACCATGAGCACAGCCAAGAATCAGACTCCAGCCAACAAGGGTGATACCGTCATCGAGATCAAGGATCTCAACAAATGGTTCGGCGATTTTCAGGTTCTGCGCGATATCAATATGAATGTTGCGTCAGGCGAGAAGATCGTGATCTGCGGGCCATCCGGATCCGGTAAATCAACACTGATCCGCTGCATAAATGCCTTGGAGGAACACCAGAAGGGCAGCATCGTTGTCGATGGAATTTCCCTGACGAACAACCTCAAGAACATTGACGCTGTGCGCCGTGAAGTCGGCATGGTGTTTCAGCAATTCAATCTCTTCCCTCACCTGACGGTGATGGACAACCTGACCCTAGCTCCTATCTGGGTTCGCAAAATCCCCAAGAAAGAAGCCGAGGAAACGGCCATGTACTATCTGGAACGGGTCAAGATTCCGGAACAGGCCGATAAATATCCTGGCCAGCTCTCAGGCGGGCAGCAGCAACGCGTTGCCATCGCTCGCTCGCTGTGCATGAAGCCCAAGATCATGCTCTTCGACGAGCCCACCTCGGCACTTGACCCCGAGATGATCAAGGAAGTCCTTGAGGTCATGACCCAATTGGCCGAGGAAGGGATGACCATGCTTTGCGTGACGCACGAAATGGGTTTTGCTCGCACGGTCGCCAACCGGATCGTCTTCATGGACTATGGAGAGATCGTCGAACAGAATGATCCTGAGGAGTTCTTCCACAATCCCAAGTCGGATCGCCTCAAACTGTTCCTGGGGCAGATCCTGCATCATTGATTGAGGGGCGCAGTCCCTTCTTCCTCAAAACATACTCCAGTTTCTTGACTGCGAGTTCCTTCAATGCAGCCTCTCCACGCGAAGGCTGCCCCACGATCGAGACTTCTATCAAAGTCTCGGGGTCGACAGCGGACACTTTCACATAAGCGCCCACGCGTATGAATTCGATCAAGGCTTCACGATGCGGCATACGAGCAAGATAGGAAGCTGTTCATAAAATAAGTCTTAACGCTGCACATGCAGCTCTTCTGAAACAGGAACGGCCCGGTCTATTCAACCGGGCCGTTCACTTTCATCCAGCAGAAGAGATGGGCTTACATTTCGCTGTATTCACCGTCTTCCCAGATATACCAGACATAGTTCGGGTCGGCCGGATCGCCCTTTTCGTCAAAGGTGATCTCTCCAATCACGGTGTTGAAGGTGTTGCCCTTGATGGCTTCTGACAGGGTCATTGTATCGAATGAACCGGTCTCCTCGGCAGCCTGGGCCCAGACCTGGACCGCAGCATAGGTGTAGAGGGTATAACCTTCGGGCTCATAACCATCTTCACGAAAGTCCGCAACCAGTTCCTCTGCTTCCGGCAGCTTCCGCGGATCCGGTGCAAAGGTCATGATGGTGCCTTCGCCGGCATCGCCGGTGATGTTCCAGTATTCCTCGGTTACGAGCGCGTCACCGGAAACGAGCTGTGGCTCATAGTTCTGTTGACGCGCCTGGCGGATCATGAGGCCGGCTTCCGTGTGATACCCACCCACGTAGATGGCCTTGATACCCTCGGATTTCAGTTTCGAGACGAGTGCGGAGTAGTCACGTTCACCGGCCGTATAGGCTTCGTAAACGCCCTCTTCGACTCCCCGTTCGTTCAACTGAGCCTTTGTCTGGTCGGCCAGGCCTTTGCCGTAGGCGGTCTTGTCGTGAAGAATCGCAATTTCACCGCTCTCATAATTCTCAGCCAGATACTTCCCGGCAACGATACCCTGGGCATCATCGCGTCCGCATGTGCGGAACACGTTGTACCAGCCTTCTTCAAAGGGCTTGTCCGTGAAGTCCGGATTGGTCGAGGCCGGAGAAATCTGAAGAATATCGGATTCCATGTAGACCGAAGAGGCCGGGATCGACGAGCCGGAACAGAAATGTCCGGCAACGAACCGCACGCCCTCTCCCGCCAGTTTGTTTGCGGCAGCCACCGCCTGCTTCGGGTCACAAGCGTCATCCTCGATCAGTCCGACCACCTCTTCACCATTCACGCCACCATTGGCGTTGAGGTCTTCCACTGCCTTTTCAAGGCCGCGCTGCATCTGTTCGCCAAAAGAGGCATACTGGCCTGTCAATGGGCCGACAGTCGCGATTTGCACTTCGGCCTGAGCTGCCGCAAGGGTGGCGCCGGAAAAAGCGACCGCCGCGGCAACAGCTATAGAGAACTTATTCATTCCTTGTACTCCCTGTTAGATACCGGAAAGTCCTTTCCAAAGCTGCACCATCTTCCGGCGGCGGGGCTGATCCCCATGATGCAGCTGTCACTTGAGCCCATAATGGGGCTGATAGGGCAGCGATGTGGTGTGATCTTACCCACCTCTTGAATTCAGCCCTCTTTCTCTCTCCAACTCAATATGCCGGGTCTTTCATAGATCCAGGGATACTGATTGATCATCTTCCGAACCTGAGTCACACGATAGGAAAACAGCATGATGCCGATCAGGATCAGTGAATTCACGAGATATCCGATTGGGTGTAGCAGAACCCCTTCGAAAAGCGCATAGGTCAGGAAGCGATCCGCAAACCCCAGCAAGAAACCATATGGCAAAGCCTGCCAGGACGGCAGCCAGTTGTTCGCAAGTGCTTGCCCGGACAGATAGGACAACCCTCCAAAGAGGATCAGCGTCAATCCGACAAAAACGGCAGGCTGTGTTCCGAGAAATTCGTACATTCGAGTCCTCCTCAATGCCCGCCTTCGAGATAGGCTGAACGTACCTCTGGATTGACCAGAAGTTCCTGCCCGGTGCCACTCATGGTGATGTTGCCATTGACCATCACATACCCGCGATGCGCCAGTTTGAGGGCATGAAAGGCATTCTGCTCCACCAGGAAGACGGTCACCTTGTCATCCTGGTTGATCTGCTTGATGACTTCGAAAATCTGTTTCACCACCATGGGCGCAAGGCCCAGCGAAGGCTCATCCAACAATAGCATGCGCGGTTCGCTCATAAGGGCGCGTCCGACCGCCAGCATCTGCTGTTCTCCACCGGACAAAGTCCCCCCACGCTGGTTGCGGCGTTCCTTTAGCCGCGGGAAGAGTTCGAAGACGCGACTTACATTGCGTTCGAAGCGATCCTCGGTATTGCGGATCGCGCCCATCTGGAGATTCTCGTACACGGTCATGCGCGAGAAAATGCGACGCCCCTCCGGCGATTGCGCTATACCCAACTGCACAATCTCATGGGTCGGCATCTTCGTGATGTCCCTGCCTTCGAAGAGGACCTTTCCCCAACGCGCACGCGGTGACCCGCAGATGGTCATGAGCAGTGTCGATTTGCCAGCACCGTTCGAGCCGATCAGCGTGCTGATCTCGCCTGTTTCAACCTCCAGACTGACTCCTTTCAGGGCTTCGATTGCGCCGTAGAAGGTGTGAACGCCTGAAATGCTCAGCATCAATTCTCCTCCTTCGCGGCTGCCTCAACATCCTGCTTGATGACTTCGGGCAAGTCCTCGGTGTCCTCCTCTCCCAAGTAAGCCTTGATGACTTCGGGATCGTTGCGCACGGCCTCCGGCTCGCCATCCGCAATCTTTCGGCCGTAATCCAGGACAACTACATGATCCGATATGCGCATCACCACGCTCATGTCGTGCTCGATCAACAGGATCCCGATACCAATCTCCTCTCGGATATCGAGCAGCAGGTCATTCAAGGCCGCGGATTCTCGAGGATTCAGGCCGGCTGCAGGTTCATCCAGGCAAAGAAGCGCCGGTTCCGTACACATCGCGCGCGCGATTTCCAACCTGCGCTGGTCTCCATACGGAAGGTTGCCCGCCTCGTAATCGGCCCTGGCCGTAAGGTTGATCCGGTCCAACCAGAAGCGGGCCAGATCGACTGCGGATTGCTCCACAACCTTGTAGTTCGGCAAACCCAGCAAGCCCGCAAGTGTAAAGGCTGATGCCTTCTGGAGTTTGTTGTGCTGCGCAACCAGCAGATTTTCCAGGACCGTCATTCGGGAGAAAAGCCGGATGTTCTGGAAGGTCCGTGCGACCCGGGCATGCTTGGTAATGTCATGGCCCGGCATGCGCTCCAGAAGATAATCCTCGTTGTCACGTGTCAGCTTGAGACAGCCAACCGTAGGCTTGTAGAAACCCGTCAGGCAGTTGAATAGCGTCGTTTTTCCGGCCCCGTTTGGACCAATGATGGCCGTGATTTCGCGATTGTTGGCAGCAAAGGAGACATCATCAATGGCGACAAGACCCCCGAACCGCATGGTGAGATGCTGAACCTCGAGCAAAGGCGTTTTCTGCAGTGCACTCATCGTGTTGCCTCCGCCGCTTTCTGCTCCGCTTCAATCCTGTCCTCACCGGGCCCCTTCCTGCCATGGAGCAGGATGGAGGGATCACGATGCGCAAGCAGCCCACGTGGGCGCCACAACATGATCAGGACCATGCCAGCACCAAACGCCAGCATGCGGTACTGCTCAAGTTCACGGAAAACCTCTGGCAAGCCGATGAGGAGAATCGTGGCAATGACCACACCCAACTGGCTTCCCATTCCCCCCAGGACCACGATTGCCAGGATGATGGCGGATTCCAGGAAAGTGAAGCTTTCAGGACTGATAAAGCCCTGGCGTGTGGCAAAGAACGATCCTGCAAAGCCGCCGAAGGCCGCGGATATCGTGAAGGCGGCAAGTTTGATGTTGGTTCGATTGATCCCCAGTGACTGGCTGGCGATATCATCCTCGCGCAAGGCCTCCCACGCCCGACCCAAAGGCAGCTTTCTCAGCCGCAGGGATACCATGTTGACTAGCAAGGCAAGCGCCAGAATGAGGAAATAGAGGAAGATCAGACGGTGCATGGGATCAAAGTCGATGCCGAATAGCTCGGCAAAGGTGACCCCGTCCCGAGAGGCCGGTAGAAATTCCGCAAGGCCAAAGAAACTTGGACGCGGAATGCCGCCAATGCCATCGGGCCCTCCCGTGAACTGGTACCAGTTCAGCAGGATGATTCGAACGATCTCGCCAAACCCCAGAGTAACGATGGCGAAGTAATCTCCGCGCAGACGCAGAACCGGGAAACCCAGCAGGTATCCTCCGAGCGCGGCCAGCACACCTGCCAGGGGCAGGCAAACCCAGAAGCTGAGATCGAAGGACACGGCCAGCAAAGCATAGGAATAAGCGCCTATGGCATAGAAAGCCACATATCCCAGATCCAACAAACCAGCCAGGCCGACAATGATGTTCAGACCCCAACCCAGCATGATGTACATCAGAAGCAACGTGGCAATATCGATGTACTGCCTGTCCATGAAGGGAAGAAACGGCAGGATGATGGCGAAGACCACCAGGATAGGACCGATGAAGCGCGAAAGCTCCTGGAAACGAGCAGCTGCCCTGTCCATGGCGCGATCTCTCTCGCGCATGTCGATGCCGGGGCGGTGCCGGATCAGGGTAACTACCGCCATGAGGGCAATGAGCAGTCCGCCCACCATGCACATGGTTTCCAGGAAAAGGCTCGGAAACGGCAGGACAAAAGACAGGCCAAAGGCGGCAAGGCTGGCAATCAGAACGAACAAAGCGCGCCGATACCGCAACATGATGTAGCCGAAGCGCCCGAGCGTCAGCATCACGATCGCATAGACCACATCCGTGAAGCGCGGAATTATGATCAGCTCGCCGCCCCGATCGGCTGTCTGCATACCGACGAGGACAAAAGTCAGGCCAAAAGCCACCAAAGCCGTGAAGAACAGCTCACGTCCGATGGCCTGCCAATCGAGAGCAGGTCGGCCATTATCTTCCGAAGCGGAAACTTGGGTTTCGACTGCCATGGGTCAGACCTTCTCGATTTCGGGTTTTCCAAGGAAGCCGCTGGGCCGGAATATTAGCACCAGGATGAGGATCGAGAAGGCGGCAACATCCTTGTACTCGACAGAGAAATAGGCTGACCAAAGCGCCTCGATCAAGCCTATGGCGAGACCGCCCAGCATGGCTCCGGCAATCGAACCAATGCCACCGAGCACAGCTGCGGTGAAGGCCTTTAGCCCTGCAAGAAACCCTATGTAGAAGTCGATAACGCCGTAGTAGAGCGTAACCATCACACCGGCGACCGCTGCCAAAGCAGCCCCCATGACAAATGCCAGTGAAATGGTGCGATCAACGTTCACACCAACAAGGGCTGCCATCAGCTTGTCCTGCTCACAGGCGCGCTGCATGCGGCCCAAAGCCGTCTTGGTGATGAGCAGGGTGAAGGCCGCCATCAGAACGACAGTCAGCAGGATGATGATGATCTGCATGTAGCTCATGCCAACGGTGAACCCACCTACTCCACCGTCCATGAGTTCTATGCCCCCGCTTATCATGGGCTGCATGGGCTTGACCCGCGCCCCCTGAAGAAGCTGCACGTAGTTTTGCAGAAAGATGGACATACCCAGGGCGGAAATGAGCGGAGCCAGTCGTTGGGATCCACGCAATGGGCGGTAGGCTATCCGTTCCACCGTCCAGCCATAGACAGAGGTGAAGACGATTGCCATCACCAAGACCAACAGCAAAGCCAAGGGTATCCATGTTATCCCCAGGATGGCCATGATGATGAAGCCAATGATCCCGACAAAGGCGCCGATCATGTAGATATCGCCATGCGCGAAATTGATCATGCCGATGATGCCATAGACCATCGTATAACCGATTGCGATCAAGCCGTAGATCGATCCGAGCGTCAGCCCGTTGATCAACTGCTGTACAAAATATTCCATGTTGTGAATGCCCCCTGCCCTCACCTTTCTGGCGAGGTGAGTCGTTTTTTATGAGGTCTTGCTTACCCTGAAGTAGGAAAAGCCGATTTTTCGATCTGATGCAAGAAAAAAAGCTGCAAAAGAAATGGATGGCAGAATGATTACCGCATAATACCAAAACTGGCAGTCATAAGTCCCTTGTTTCAATTTTTTACGTAGACTTCTCTAGGAGATATTAGATGAGGAATCCTGATGATAGCGGGATTCGCAAAAGCATCATATATAAAATATTCAGTGACAGTTATTTCATTTTCATTATTAACACACTGAGTTCAAATGAAGTTTTTCGATTTCCTGGCGTGGTAGGGCTATTTGCCCCTGCGCACTTCAGGCGCCATCGCCAATCGCATTGGTCAGATGTGGCTGAACACACGCCTGGACAGATGTGGGGCTTTCGGTCCCCATTCTTCCGGGATATGTTAGCGCCCAAACCTGCAGTATCAGCTGGAGTAGACGATGAGCACAGCACAGGATGCCTCCGCTGGGGGCAAACCTTCCACCGACAAGGCCCGTTTCGTCTGGGAAGACCCATTTCTTCTGGATGAACAACTCACTGAAGACGAACGCATGGTTCACGATGCGGCTCGACAATACTGCCGCGACAACCTCATGCCGCGAGTGCTCGAAGCAAATCGCAACGAGAACTTCGACCGCGACATCATGAAGGAAATGGGTGAACTGGGCTTCCTTGGAGCGACCTTGCCCGAGGAATATGGCTGTGCCGGGGTCAATTATGTCAGCTACGGGCTGATCGCCCGCGAAGTCGAACGCGTGGACAGCGGGTATCGCTCCGCCATGTCCGTTCAGTCGTCTCTGGTCATGCACCCCATCAATGCCTACGGAAGCGAAGAGCAGAAGAAGAAGTATCTTCCGAAGCTTGCCAGTGGCGAATGGGTCGGCTGTTTCGGTTTGACCGAGCCGGATGCAGGGTCTGACCCTGCCTCGATGCGTACCGTAGCCCGAAAGGTCGATGGCGGTTACCAGTTGAAGGGCAGCAAGACCTGGATCACGAATTCGCCGATCGCCGATGTCTTTGTCGTCTGGGCCAAGAGTGACCCTGACGACAAGATCAGGGGCTTCATCCTGGAAAAGGGAATGAAAGGACTGTCCGCCCCCAAGATCGAGGGCAAGTTCAGTCTCAGAGCCTCGATCACAGGCGAAATCGTCATGGAGGATGTCTTCGTTCCCGAAGAAAACCTCATGCCGAACGTAAGTGGACTCAAGGGGCCTTTCGGATGCCTTAACCGCGCACGCTATGGCATTGCCTGGGGGGCCATGGGCGCCGCCGAGTTCTGCTGGCATGCCGCCCGTGACTACACCCTGGAACGTAAGATGTTCAACAAACCACTGGCCGCAACTCAGTTGATTCAGAAGAAACTGGCGGACATGCAGACGGAAATTGCATTGGGGCTTCAATCCGCTCTGCGCGTTGGCCGCATGATTGATGAAGGCAAACTGATGCCCGAAGCCATATCGCTTATCAAGCGCAACTCCTGTGGCAAGGCTCTGGATATCGCACGGATGTCGCGTGACATGCATGGCGGAAATGGCGTGTCCGATGAATATCACGTGATACGCCACGTCATGAATCTCGAGGCCGTGAACACCTATGAGGGTACGCACGATATTCACGCCCTGATACTCGGCCGCGCACAAACGGGCCTACAGGCCTTTGGATGAAGCCAGGGCAGCACACAGGAATGAATGTCCCCTCACCCGGAACCGAGCAAGGCGCCGCCTTGACAGAGCAATTGCAACGAATAGCAGACGCGCTTGAGCGATTGGCCCCTGCAAGAGACAGTGCTCTGGATGTGTACAGTGCCGATGCTTTCGTCTGGATGCCGGACAGCAGAACGCTGCAACCCATCGACAAGGTCAATCGCGTAGAGCTCGAATTGTTGGAAGGTATAGAACAGCAGAAGGCCAGCCTGCTCGACAATACGCGACGATTTGCCAAGGGGCTGCCCGCAAACAATGCGCTGCTCTGGGGGGCCCGGGGCACCGGGAAATCATCCCTGACCAAGGCGGTTCATGAAAAAATCAACCGGGAAACCGACAGCGAAGGCTTCGACAAGCTGGCCCTTGTGGAAATTCACCGAGAGGATATTCCCAGTCTGCCCGGCTTGCTTGCCCTACTACGAGATCAGGACAGACGGTTCCTCCTGTTCTGCGACGACCTGTCGTTCGAAGAGGAGGACACGAGCTACAAGTCGCTGAAGGCTGTCCTTGAAGGCGGCATCGAGGGGCGGCCCGAGAATGTGCTGTTCTACGCAACCTCGAATCGACGTCACATCCTTTCCAGGGACATGATCGAGAACGAGCGCTCAACTTCCATCATGCCCTCCGAGGCTGTTGAAGAGAAAGTCAGCCTGTCGGACCGTTTCGGTTTGTGGCTGGGTTTTCATAACTGTGATCAGGACACCTATCTGGCGATGGTCCGTGGCTATGCCCGCCACTTCGGCCTGGAGATTGACGATGAGGATCTGAAACGCGCCGCAGTGGAATGGTCGGTAACACGCGGCGCAAGATCAGGTCGTGTGGCATGGCAGTTCATACAGGAATTGGCGGGACGTCTTGGTCAAAGACTGAACTGAACAATTTACTCGTCCAGAAGTTCAAGCGGGTCCATGGCGCGCGTACCCTTGCGGATCTCGAAGTGAAGCTGTGGCCTGGAGACACTTCCGGAATTGCCAACTTCGGCAATGGGCTGGCCACGCTTGACTTCCGCGCCGCGTCCAACCAGCAGGCGACTGTTATGGCCATAGGCCGTCACCCATCCGTCGTGGTGACGCACCAGAAGCAGATTCCCGAATCCACGTAATTCATTACCTGCGTAGGCGACAACACCATTCTCGCTGGCATGGACCACCGTGCCCTCTGATGCAGCAATATTGATGCCGTCATTGTGCCGGCCATCCCCCTGGGCACCGTAGCGAGACAGAATTTCACCCTTCAAAGGCCATGAAAAACCTTGACCGGTCAAAGCAGGCGGGTCCGAGATTGGCCCAGTCTCTGCCGCCACCGGAATGTCGCTGCTGTCCGGTTGGCTCATATCAGGCGCTTCACTCTCGGAGCGCGCCAGCTCGTCTTCCCTTTCACTCGTATCGGGGGATGCTTCATCAGCCTCCCTATCCAAGGATGATGCCTGTTCTTCCGTGACTTCTTCCTGCGTTTCCACCTGCTGCTGGCGCTCCAGCTGTCGTGGCCTTTCGGGCAGGCGCAATCTTTGTCCCGGCGAAAGCTGGTAGGGCGGTTCCAACTCGTTCAGGTCCACCAACTCCGTCAGCCGCGTTTCCGTCTCATTCGAGATACTGAACAGGGTGTCGCCTTCCTGCACCTCATAGAAACTACCATCGACAGCCTCTGACACCTGCACTTGCTTTGATTCCTGCACCGGGTCTGACGACGGAGTAAGTTCACTCACCTCTATATTGGACGCCGAAGGTTCGGACTGGGAAACCGTCGAGGCCTGCGACGGTGTGGGGAGGCTCCCCGGCTTTGGAGGTTGCAGGCGCGGCGGGAAGGGAGGCGTGCCCAGCTGTGTTACGGGAGGCTCGGACAGGGAGCAGGCCATTAGCGAACCTGCAAGAAGGCCGCAGGTGACGAAAGTTCGATAGCTGTGCCTGATCGATCGTTCCTTCATCCGGTTCGACGCTGCCCCTTGCCAGAGTTTTCATCGGACACCAGGGGAACGAAACGCACGATCCCCAACTCCTTGCGTTCAATCGCTTCGCCAACGCGCTTGATGCGAACCAACTCCTGTGTTCTTCCCTGTCCGCCTACAGGTAGAATCATGATTCCCTCATCGCCCAACTGATCCAGCAGCGGCTCCGGCGGAAATTCCGCCGCACAGGTTACAATGATTCTGTCGAATTTTCTCGTTTCTGGCCACCCGCGGCTGCCATCACCCAAACGGGTCATGACATTGTGAAGGCGCAATTCGGAAATCCTGGCTGCTGCCTCATCCAGTAGACTGCGATGGCGCTCGATGGTGTAAACACGCCGTGCCAAGTTTGCGAGCACGCAAGCCTGATAGCCAGAGCCCGTTCCGATCTCGAGAACGGTGTGCCGTTTCGTTACTTCAAGCGCTTGTGTCATGAGCGCAACGACTTCGGGCTGGCTCAAGGTTTGTCCCTGGCCAATGGGAAGAGCGATGTTCTCGTAAGCTTGGTCACGAAAACTGGATGGCACAAAGTTCTCGCGCGGCACGCGCTCAATGGCTGACAGCACGGCGGTATCGTTGATGCCAGCCTTGCGCAGCTGCATGAGCAGCCGAATCTTACGTGCGGCCAGGCTCACCAAAAACCTCCGAGAGCTGTGCCAGGGATTCCTCGTGTGTCAGATTCTGATGGAGGGGTGTGATGGTTATCGCACCTTCGCGAATTCCTGCCAGGTCCGTACCCTGCTCCTGAGAGTGATCCGGCCCGAAATCGCCAATCCAAAGATAGGGGCGACCTGCCGGATCCTGCCCTTCAACCAGCCCGACCATGACATCCCGTCGCCCCTGGCGTCCAATGCGAATCCCATTCACACCCTCCACCGGAAGGGCCGGAAAGTTCACGTTGAAAAGCAGGTCCGGACTCCATGAGAGCTGACCCAGTTGCTCAATGATGCCGGGCGCAAAATGCTCCGCCATCTCGAAGTTTGCCGGGTTGTCATCTTTCCTCAGTTGACTGAATGCGATGGCCTTGATGCCCAGAAGCGCCCCCTCCATCGCAGCGGCCACCGTACCGGAATAACCGACATCCTCGGCAAGGTTGCCACCGTGATTGATACCGGAAAGTACCAGTCCTGGTTTCCTGTCCTTCAGGACGGAATTGACGGCAACCAGCACGCAATCCGTGGGAGTGCCATCGACGGCAAATCGGCGTTCGCCGAAACGGCGAACCCTGAGTGGGCGTCGTGTGGTCAGGGAGTGACTGGCTGCGGACTGTTCCGTTTCCGGGGCAACGGCCCAGACATCATCGCTGAGGGTATGTGCAATTCTTTCCAGAGCATGCAATCCGGGCGCATGGATGCCGTCATCATTGGTGACAAGTATGCGTGTGGATCGCAAGGAATCAGTGGTCATGGTTTTCCCCAGCTCATCAGACAGGCGAAGCGAATCCCTCGCCGCTCAAGGCTTATAGAGAATAGGCGATGAGACGTCCATGGACCAGCCGGTTGCTGCCGGACCGGGCGCCCCACCACTCTACTTCAGGCTCGACCTAGAGTTCGTCTTCTTCTTCCTGCTCGCGCCGCGCCTTCCTGCGCTCGACCAGACGTGCCAGGTAAATGGAAACTTCATAAAGCGCCACGATCGGAATTGCGAGACTGAGCTGGCTGAGCGGGTCCGGTGGCGTAAAGATAGCCGCAACGATGAAGACGCCAACGATCGCGTATTTGCGTTTTGCCGCCATTCCATCGGCCGTGGCAAGACCGACACGCGCCAGAAGTGTCATGAGAACCGGCAATTGGAAGCAGAGTCCGAAGGCGAAAATCAGCTTCATGGTCAAGGAAAGGTATTCACCTACCTTCGCTTCCAGCTCGATCGGAACGGTTCCATTGCCGCCACTGGTTTCAAACTGCAGGAAGAATTCCCAGGCAAAGGGCAGAATGATGTAATAAACCAGTGCTGCGCCCGTGAAAAAGAGAACGGGAGAAGCGACCAGGAAGGGACCCAGCGCCAGTTTCTCGTTCTTGTACAGTCCGGGAGCAACGAACAGCCATATCTGGGTCAGGAACAGCGGACAGGTCAGGAAGACCGCAAAGAAGAAGGCAACCTTAACATAGGTGAAGAAGACTTCCGTCAGGTCCGTGAAGATCATACGGGCCAGACGATCGTCACCTCGCTCAAGAAGGAGCGTCGCCAAGGGCTGCGCAAGGTAATTATAGAGCTGCTCTGCAAAGAAAAAACAGATTACGAACACAACCAACAGGCCTGCGGCCGAGAGCAGCAAACGCTTTCGCAGCTCGATCAGATGATCGAGCAAGGGCATCTTTTCTTCGTCGACAGTCTCAGCCACGATTACGCCTGTGTGTCAGATTGTTTCTTGTTTGAAGCCGCTGTGCTCTTGCCGGAACTGCTGGATGACTTGCTGCTGGATGCAGCCTTCCCTCCCCCGGTATTCGTCTTCCTGGTGGAGGAAGAGCGCGCGGCTGTATTTTTCGTCGCCTGGGTCGAGGCCTGGTTCGAACTCTTGCTAGCTGTGCCTTTCCGGGCTGTGCTTTTCTGGCTCGAATTGCTTCCGGATTTGGCTGTATTCGATGGCTTGCCGCTAGCCTTGGAGGACGATGTCTTCGGGCTTGAGGCTGCCTTGCTCTGAGTCCCCTTGGTTGTGGCAGCGGATGTCTTTGCCGCTCCCCCCTTCGCGGTCGCTGCAGTCGAAGACGTCTTGGTTCCAGCCTTGCTCCCTGACTTTTCTTCTTCAGCCTTCCCGTCCTCTGCCTTGTTGGACGAGGCTTTCAGTTCAGGCGAGGCTTCCTCGGATTCTGCAGTGCTCTTCTGGCCGCTCCGGCCTTTGCCTGTGGATTGGCTGGTCGAAGAAGATTTCGTGGACGATGACTTCGTATCCGTTGATTGACGCGCCGTTCGATCGACGTCGCTCAATTCCTTGTTCAATTCTCCGTCGGGATCGATGGATTCCTCCACCATGCCCTTTAGCTTGCCCTTGCGAACGGATTCGATGGACTTCCTGGCTTCCTGAAGCTCGGAATCGCGCACGATCTCATCGAGTCCCGATTGGAACTCGCGCCCCATCGCACGCACCTTGCGCATCATGCGGCCTAAGCCTTGCAAGGCGCGTGGCAGGTCTTTCGGGCCGAGTATGATCAGCGCCAGAAAGACGACAAGAGCCATTTCACTCCAGCCGAAATCGAGCATGGGGACTGTCCTAGAGGGCCGTTGCCGGCGTCTGTGTCATCCGGGCCATGGAGCCCGGCTCAGCCGTTGGCGGCTTTCTGTTTCTTGTCTTCGTCGACCTTTTCGCTCTGCGCGGTCGAGGTTTCATCTCGGTTCAAGGCCGGCTTCTCACCGTCGTCTTCCTCTTCACCTTCGGACTTGTCCTCTTCCTTCATCCCGCGCTTGAACTGCGTGATGCCGCTGCCAAGGTCCTTCATGAGCTTGGGAATCTTGCCGCCACCGCCGAAAAGGATCAGCACGACAGCCAATACGATCAGCCAGTGCCATATGCTGAACGAACCTGTGAAAGCAACCAAGATAATGTCTTCTGTCGGGATCGCACCCATAAGGGGTCTCCTGCTAATTCAACTTAAACCTCTGTTCGCCGAACTATCGCAAAAAGCTGTGCGCCCCGCAACGTATGTCCTGCAATCAGTTCAAATCTGAATCGGGAAAAACGAAGGTTTGATTGAAATCCAGGTCCAGGCTGAAGGTTTCCCCTTCCGCCGGAAGAAAGCGTCCGGGCACACGCGCATGGAGATGCAGGGCTTCCTGCCCATTGTCGGCAACGGACAGATGCACCAGACTGCTGCGCCCAAGCAGCTTCGAAGTGATCACGCGTGCGGGACTGCGTCCCGATCCGGCATGCGCACCCGGCGGAATCAGCTTGATGGCTTCCGGCCGGATAAGAATCTGCACCCCCTGCCCGTCCTTCAGGTTCTTTGCCTCCAGACGGCCGAGGGCCGTGTCGATCGCTCCATCGTGCGCCACACCCGTTAGCTGGTTCGTGTCATTGAGAAAGGAAGCGGCAAAGGCAGAAACTGGATTGTAGTAAAGGTCGACCGGGCGATCCGTCTGGACCAACTGCCCCTGATTCATCAGGGCAATCCGGTCCGACATGAACATCGCCTCCTCAGGGTCATGGGTGACCATCAAAGTGGCCGCCCCTGATTGCTTCAGGATATGCAGCGTCTGGTCCCTCACTTCATTCCGCAGGCGCATGTCCAGGCCGGAGAATGGCTCGTCAAGCAGGACAACGGCGGGTTTCGGCGCCAAGGCCCGTGCCAGGGCTATGCGCTGCTGCTGCCCACCCGAAAGGGTATGCGGATAGGCACTGCCGTAATTCTCCATGGAAACCTGCTGAAGCGCCTGCTTGACCAGCTTCTCGCGCACTTCGCGAGGCTGTCCCTTCAGCCCGAAGGCCACGTTCTCCGCAACACTCAGGTGGGGAAAAAGGGCAAAATCCTGGAATACCAGCCCAACGTGGCGCTCCTCCGGGGACACATCGATCTTGCCGTCGGCAACGATTTCACCTGCCATGACGATACGCCCCTGTTGCAGGCGCTCAAGACCGGCTGCTAGCCGCAACATCGTGGTCTTCCCGCAACCCGATGGGCCCAGAAGACAGACCAGTTCACCGCGATCGACAGTCAGGCTGACATCATCGACCGCCGTCACCTGGCCGAAGCGGTGGCGTACGGATTCGAAGGCAAGGGCTTCCATCTAGGTCATCAACAGTTAGTGGAGAGGTTCATTCAGAACCTATGCGGCCAGACAGGGCAAGACAATCCATAGCAAGAGCACACCTGAATTCAGCTCCTGTCCTCACCCTCCGCTTCGGACTCCGCTTCATCCTCATCTTCCCAGGGTTTGACCGATGTCCGGGTCTCGCCGCTGTCGGATTCATTTCTGGAAAATTCGTCCTGGATAAGGGAGTGGAGTTCATCTTCATCCAGGCTGTCTTCTTCCTTGCCGTCGTCTGTGGCGCTGTCCTCCTGCCCGGCATCGGCCCCCAGCAACCCTCTTTCGCCCAGGGCCGTTATGGCCGGCCGGGTATCCAGCAAGCCGGCCGCCTTGAGTTCTTCCACACCCGGCAGAAGCGACAGGCTTTCCAACCCGAAATGGTCCAGGAAGGCTTCTGTCGTTCCCCATGTCAAAGGTCGCCCAGGGGTGCGCCGACGCCCCCTCGGCTTGATCCACGCGGACTCCAGCAAGGTGTCCAGGGTTCCCTTCGAAAGGCTGACACCGCGGATTTCCTCGATCTCGGCACGCGTGACGGGCTGGTGGTAGGCAATGATAGCCAGGGTATCCACAGCCGCCTTGGATAGCTTTTTGTGGGTTGTCTTTTCACGTCGAAGATAGGGACCCAGATCGGCGGCTGTTCGGAAAGCCCAGGCATTGTTGACCTGCTCAAGTACGACGCCCCGATTGGCATACTGTGCCTGCAACGTCTGAAGCAGTGCTGCCAGATCGATATCTTCGGGAAAATAGATCGCCAGTTGCTTCTCGGTCAGGGGTTCTGCTGACGCGAAGAGGGTAGCCTCCAGCAATCTCAATGCCTTGAAATTCTGATCTTCATACATTGAATCAACTGTCTTCAATGCTCTCGGTTGTGTCGCATGCGCGCAAGTAGATGGGGCCGAAAGTTCCGTCCTGACGTATCTCCAACTGACCCGACTTGCAAAGCTCCAGACTGGCCACAAAGGTGCTGGCCACGGCCGAACGGCGAGAGAGGCCATCCTGCAAATCGTAAGGCAGGAAGTTCATCAAGGTGTGCCAGCCCGGCATTTTCCCCACCAGCCCGGAAAGCCGCTTGATGGCGTTTTCGACCGAATAGAGATTGAGCGAGAGCACGCGTAGCGACGACGGCGCCGTATTCCGCGCGCGCATGGTCCCATAGGCCTGCAACAGGTCATACAGGCTGACGTCATATACTACGCGCTGTTCAGGAGACAGGTCTTCAGGCATACCCCGGCACCAACGCAATTGCCCCAGCTGCGGCCGACCCAAAAGCTCCGCGCCCGCAGTCTGCATCGCCTCCAGGCGCTGCAGCTGGTATCTCAGGGCCGCCGCCATTTCGGGTCCGGTTGGCTGCTCCTCTCCGTCTTCGGGTTCGGGAAGCAGAAGGCGGGACTTCAGATAGGCCAGCCAAGCCGCCATGACCAGATAATCTGCCGCCAGTTCAAGGCGTAGCTGGCGAGCCGCCCGGATGAACTCAAGATACTGCTCGGCCAATGCCAGGATGGAAATGCGAGTCAAGTCGACCTTCTGCTCGCGCGACAGCTGCAGCAGAACGTCAATCGGCCCTTCGAAGCCTTCCAGGTCCAGGCGCAGTCGCTCCCCGTCCTGAAGGTTCGTTGCCTCGTTCCTATCGTCCTCGGCAAATTCCTGGCCGGTCAAGACAGGAGTTCCTCCAATTCCTCCACGGCATCCCGGAATGCTAACCCGTCACCTCGAGGAAGTTGAAAACTTTTTTCCAAGCGCTCCAACGCCGCGGCTGTCATCGGGCCGGCCGCGGCCGCCACAGCTTGCATTTCCTTTGAATCGCCGTTGCAATGCAAGACGACATCACAGCCTGCGGCCAGGGCCTTGGTTGTACGGGCGGCAAAATCCCCTTCCAGCGCCTTCATGGAGATATCGTCGGACAGCAACAGCCCGTCAAAGCCGATCGCCTCGCGAATGACGTCCTGAATCATGCGCGGCGAGGTCGTTGCCGGATTCACGTCATCGATAGCCTCATAGACCACATGGGCTGTCATCGCCCAGGGCAACCAGGCCAGATTCCGGAACGGCCGGAAATCTGAAGAGTCCAGCTGCTCAAGCGTGGCTGTCACTCTGGGCAGACTCTCATGACTGTCCACCAATGCACGCCCATGCCCGGGGATATGTTTGGCCACGGGCAAGATGCCGCCGGCAAGAAGGCCACGGGAGACAGCCTCACCCAGCACCGTTACCTGCTCGACATCTGCCCCGAAGGAACGGTCTCCAATAATGTCGTGGGCACCGGCAAAGCGCAGATCCAGACAGGGAAGGCAATCAACCGAAATGCCGAGTTCGGAAAGTTCATGAGCGATCGTGTAGCCATGCAGCCAGGCCGCCCGGCCGGCTTTCTCCGGTGACTGCTCCCAAAGCAGCCCAAAGGGCTCTGCCGGTGGAAGTTGGCGCCACTGGGGTGGCTTCAGGCGCTGCACACGCCCGCCCTCCTGGTCGATCAGCACAGGCGCGGACTGGCGGCCGACCGTCGCCCGCAGGTCTTCGACGAGACCATGAACCTGGTCCGGAGACTCGATGTTCCGTGCAAACAGAATGAAGCCCAGTGGGTCCACTTCTTCGAAAAATCGGCGTTCCTCATGAGTGAGCCGGGGCCCCTCACAGCCGAAAATGATGGCACGTGGCGCCGCAAAGTCTTTCATCTCATCGATCATTGCGGACTTCTGACGAGGCAGGCCTGATCCCTTGACTTGAGATCCTCGCACAGCGTTTCCGCCGCCTGCTCGTCCGAAAACGGCCCAGCCTGGATGCGATAGTAAACCCCCTGCTCCCCCAGTTCGGCTCGCTCGATATTCAGCGACAGCGACCCCAACAGGGCTTCATGCTTGGCTTGCAGTCTCTGCCACTCGGCCTCTGCCGCCTCGGTGGAGCGCACGGCCGCCAGCTGGATACGGAAACCCTGGGCAACGGACTGACTGCTGACGGAAGGCTCTTGTGTTGCATCCTCCTCGGTTGCAGCTTCCTCCGCTCCCGCCTCAACGTCCTCAACGTCCTCAGCGGCTTCTTCGGAAGAGGCCGTCTCGCCTTCACCTTCTACCGAAGCCTCAGTCAGATCCTCAGGCGTCTCACCTGTATCCGAGGATTCTGCTTCACCAGCTTCCTCGGAAGCCGCACTTGTTTCCTCTGTTTCTGTTTCCTCGGCAGTGGTCTGCTGCAGTTCCTCTTCCCCCGCTGCATCCAATTCGGCCGTCGCTTCTTCCGTCGGCTCTTGGGACGCTTCAGTCTCTTCGCGTTCAACCGGCTCTTCAGGGGGTGGCAGCAGGCGCTCCACCTCCTGTCCCTCACCCTGACCGTTTCCGGGATTCAGGACCAGAGTATCCTGATAGGGCACTTCCATGCCGCCAGGATTCTCGGGGCGCTCCTTTTCCGGTCCTTCCGGCGCCTCGACTATGGGAATGGCTTCGGAAGCACCATCACTGCGCCCCCAGGAATAGGCATACCAGACAATACCCGCAAAAAGCAGAAAGCCGAGGACGGCGATAACAGCAGGAATCAGGCGACGTGGGCCTCGTCCATCGCCTTTCTTCTTGCGCGTCGTCCGCTGCTCCCCCTGAAGCTCTCCCGGAGAGGCTTCATCATTCCAGGAAAAGCGGGGATCATAGGTCATCAACGCATCTCCTCGACAGGGCGCACCCCAAAGATCTTGAGGCCGGACGCAATGACCAGCGCCACGGCCTGCAGCATGGCCAGGCGCGCCTGGGTCAGTTCCGGATCGGCTGGCAGAAGAAAGCGCAATTCCTCATTGTCCTTGCCTTTCGTCCAGAGGCCATGGAAATCCGATGCAAGATCGTTCAAGTAAAAAGCGATCCTGTGCGGTTCATAAGCCTGTGCCGAAGCTTCCACGAGGCGCGGCCAGTTTGCCAATCTTTTAATCACGGCCAATTCCGCGGAGTCGGTCAAGCGATGCAGGGGTGCGTCCGACAATTGACTCAAGCCTTGACCGAGTGAAGGCAGCTCCCTTTCCGCATGACGCAGCACCGAACGTATGCGCGCATGCGCATACTGTACGTAGAACACGGGATTGTCCTTGGACTCCTCCATCACTCGCGCCAGGTCAAAGTCCAGAGGCGCGTCGTTCTTGCGGGTCAGCATGATGAAGCGCAGGACATCCTTGCCCACTTCATCCACAACTTCACGCAATGTGATAAAGTTGCCGGACCGCTTGGACATCTTGATCTCTTCGCCATCACGGGTCAGCTTCACCAGTTGGCAGAGGATGATGTGCAATGCCGTGCTGTCATCCGTCAGGGCCTTGATGGCCGCCTTCATCCGCTTGACGTAACCGCCGTGATCGGCCCCCAGAACGTCGATCAGGGTATTGCTCCCCCTGTTCGCTTTGTCCAGGTGATAGGCCATGTCATTGGCGAAATAGGTCCAGGAGCCGTCAGACTTCAGGATCGGCCGGTCCACGTCGTCGCCGAAATCGGTTGCCCGGAACAAGGTCTGTGGCCTGGGTTCCCAATCCTCGGGCTTCTTGCCCTTGGGCGGCTCCAGAACGCCGGTGTAGAGCAGGTCCTTCTCCTTCAAGCGGTCCACTACGGCCTGAACCGCACCGTCTTCGACCAGTTCCTTCTCTGAACGGATGACATCATGTTCGATGCCAACGGCCTTCAGATCTTCACGGATCAGGGCCATCATGTGATCGACGGCAAAACTGCGAACTGGACCCAGCCATTCGGACTCCGCGCATTCAGCCCATTTCCGGCCATCACGCTCAACCAGGGCCTGGCCCACATCACGGAGATAGGCACCAGGATACATGCCTTCCGGAATCTCTCCGATCTCCTCGCCCAGGGCTTCGCGATAGCGCAGATGGACGGAACGGGCCAGGGTATCCACCTGCCCGCCGGCATCGTTTACGTAGTACTCCCGGGTCACCCTGTGTCCGGTTTTCTGAAGCAGCGACGCCAGGGCATCACCGACCACGGCACCGCGGGCATGTCCTACGGTCAAGGGGCCTGTCGGATTGGCCGAGACATACTCCACGTTCACGGACTGCCCTTCGCCGATCCGTGAGGCTCCGTAGGCTTCTCCTGTGGCCAGGATCGCCGAGAGCACTGAATGCCAGTAGGCATCGGTCAGTCGCAGATTGATGAAGCCAGGTCCCGCGATCTCGACGGCTTCCACGCCCTCAAGTCCTCGCAGTCTATCGGCAATCATGTCCGCCAGTTCACGCGGCTTCTGGCCAGCCTGCTTGGCGAGAACCATGGCTGCATTGGTCGAGAGATCCCCGTGGTCCGGGTCGCGCGGTGGTTCCACGGTCACACGTGTCAGGTCCAGGCTGGACGGCAGTGAACCTTCCTTGCCGAGCGATTCGATCGATGTACGAAGACTGCCCTCGAATGTACTGAAGATATTCATCTTTTCTTTGATCAAAGCCGAATGTAGGGATTGAAGAGTGTCTCGTGGGATTCCAGTGCGTAGCGATCCGTCATACCGGCAACATAATCCGCGACGATCCGTGCCCTTTGGCTCTGGGAAGCAGAGATGTCAAGCTTGCTTTGCCAGTCGTGAGGCAGGCAATTGGGCTCGTCCAGGTAGACCTGGAACAGCTGCTTCAGGACGCGCCGCGCCTTCGAGGTAATGCGATTCACCTGGTAATGACGATACATGCGCTGAAACAGGAAGCTGCGCAGCGTCTCGATGTCCTTGCGCATCTGCTCGGAGAAGGCGACCAGCGGACCTGATTGGGCTCTCACCGCATCGGCGCTGTCCGGCGCATGGTCTTCCAGGCGCCTTTTGGTTTCCTGCAGCAGATCATTGACCATGGCGTCGATCAGGCGACGGATGACCTCATGCACAAGGCGCCCTTCGTCGATCCGTGGATGGGACTCTCGCACCTGATGGAACAGGCGTCCCAGCATGGGAAGATCCAGCAGTTCATCAATCGTGAACAGCTGGGCGCGCAGCCCATCGGCCAGATCGTGATTCACATAGGCAATATCATCCGCCAGGGCGGCAACCTGGGCCTCCATGCTGGCATGACTGTCCAGTTCCAGGTCGAACTCCCGGCAGAAAGTCTTCAAGCTGTCACGGGGATTTGTGACGGGACCATTGTGCTTGGCCACCCCTTCCAGCGTTTCCCAGGTCAGGTTCAAACCGTCGAACGCTGCATAGCGTTCCTCGAGCAAGGTCAGGATGCGAAAGGTTTGTTCGTTGTGATCGAAACCACCATGGCCTTCCATCGACTCTTTCAGGGCATCCTCGCCTGCATGCCCAAAGGGCGTATGTCCAAGATCATGCGCCAGGGCCACTGCCTCGGCCAGATCCTCGTTGAGCTGCAATTGACGACTGATGGAACGGGCGATCTGGGCCACTTCGACGGAGTGGGTAAGACGGGTTCTGTAGTAGTCGCCTTCATGGTAGACGAAAACCTGGGTCTTGTATTGCAGCTTGCGGAACGCCCCGGAATGGATAATCCGGTCTCGGTCCCGTTGAAACACGGAGCGTGTGCGGCTTTCCTCTTCAGGTAGCCTGCGGCCGCGCGTTCGATTCGGAACGCACGCATAGGACGCGAAAGTGGCAGGATTCATCATGATAGTAACCAGACTACGGATGCTGGTGTGGACAGACAATTGCGACTTTAGGCGTGCCTCCCTTTAATCACAAAGCATTCTGGATTACATCTAGGAGAACAGATTCAAGAGGACGTGATCATGACGGCCATTACCGAAACGCCAGAAACGCTTGAGCCGCAGGACGGCCTTGTCCTGAGCGAGAGTGCCGCCAGGCGCATCAACACCCTGGCAGAGGCCGAGGAAACACCGAACATGATGCTGCGCATCACCGTCTCTGGCGGCGGGTGCAGCGGCTTTCAGTATTCCTTTGCCTTCGACGACAAGGTGAATGAAGACGACCGTCTCTTCGAACGTGATGGTGCCAAGGTGGTCGTCGATTCCATTTCACTGGAGCTTCTGGAAGGCTCGCAGGTGGATTTCATCGAAGATTTGATTGGTTCCTACTTTGCCATCAACAATCCCAATGCCAGCTCTTCCTGCGGCTGTGGCACCAGCTTCTCGATCTGAGGGCCACTCCTGCCGGCACAGAGCGTTCCAGGCTGAACAATGGCGGCATCGGTGCTATAACGCCGGTGCCGTTTTCAGATTCGAAGGATTGTCATGGTCAAGCTTGCCGCCTGGAACGTGAACTCCATCAAGGCCCGCCTTCCCAATGTACTGGCATGGCTGGACGAGGTGGCCCCCGATGTCCTGCTGTTGCAGGAACTGAAATGCCAGGACGAGAACTTTCCGCGCATGGAGCTCGAGGAGAAAGGGTACCACTGCCTTGTGCGTGGACAGAAAAGCTATAACGGTGTTGCCATCCTTTCCCGAGAGGAAATCCAGGATCCGCTATACGAACTGCCCGGCGATGACGGCAACGACGGCCAGGCGCGCTATCTGGAAGCCACCACCTTTGGCCTGCGCGTAGCGTCCATATATCTTCCGAACGGCAATCCCCTGGGCGGCGAGAAGTTCACCTACAAACTGAAGTGGATGCAGCGCCTGCTCGATCATGCCAGAGGGCTGCTTGAAAGCGAACACCCGGTCGTCCTGGGCGGAGACTACAACGTGATACCCGAAGAACGGGATTGCTACGATGTCGAAGCTTGGCGGCACGACGCCCTTTTCCAACCGGAAAGCCGGGCAGCTCTGCGCAGAATTCTCTATAGCGGCTATACCGATGGATACCGCGCCCTGTATCCGGCCGAGTCCCGTGCCTTCACCTACTGGGATTACCAGAAAGGTGCCTGGGACAACGACCACGGCATCCGTATCGATCACCTTCTGCTCTCGCCACAAGCCGCCGACCGACTGGAAGACTGTGGCATAGACCGGACTCCCAGAGGTCGGGAAAAGGCTTCGGACCACACACCGATCTGGTGCGAAGTGGCGGCCTGAACCGCTACGGACAAGCGGGCATAGCGCCATGGCCTTCCTGCCCTTGATGGACAACAATCCGCGGCGCTCCCTGCGTTACCCTTGGGTGACCTGGGGGCTGATTGTCCTGTGCGTTTACATCTTTTTCGAACAGACTGCCGGGGGCAGCCATCGCTATCTCTCGATCATTCATGGATTCGGATTCATACCGGCGCTGCTGAGCGGCACGGCCTCGTTGCCGCCCGAACTTGAGCAGCTGCCCCCCTTCCTGACCCTCATCAGCTACCAGTTCCTGCACGGCAGCTTCATGCATCTGCTGGGCAACATGCTGTTCCTCTTCGTTTTCGGGGACAACATCGAGGACTCCATGGGGCACCTGCGCTTCCTGGCCTTCTACCTGATCTGTGGAATCACGGCCGGGCTGGTGCATTACCTGCTCAATGCGGAAGCCACGGTGCCCACAATCGGCGCCAGTGGCGCCGTTTCAGGTGTGCTGGGCGCCTACCTTCTGCTCCACCCACGTTCGAAGATACTGGTGCCTGTGATCATCATCCCGCTGTTCATTCCTGCCTGGATCCTGCTGATCGTCTGGTTCGTCATGCAGGTCATGGGCGCAACGGGCGGAGATGGTTATCAGGGCGTTGCCTGGTGGGCTCATATCGGCGGCTTTGTTACGGGCCTGCTGTTGGTCATTCCCTTTCGCTACAAGACCGTGCAGCTGTTCGATGGGCGCCCACCGCCCCAGGGCGTTCGATTGCGGCGTCAGAAAAAGCGCCGCAAGTAACGGTCTGCCTTCCGAACGCCAAGAAAAAGGGCGGACAGAAACCCGTCTGCCCGCCCTTCGTATTGGGTAATATGAAAACCTGCCTTCAGATATCCGCGTAGCAATGCGTCTCCGCCTTGCCTCCGGGATGGGTCACAGCCCCCTTCTCAGCCGAGCCGACCGTCTGTGCATACTTCCAGAGCGCGCCTGAATTATAGTCGGTACCGCGCGGCTGCCACTTCTTGCGGCGGGCTTCCATCTCCTCCTCGGACAGCTCCACGTCCAGGATACCCTCCACCGCATCGATGACGATGATATCGCCATCTTCCAACAGACCGATGGGACCGCCGACAGCGGCTTCCGGACCGACATGGCCAATGCAGAAACCGCGAGTCGCGCCGGAGAAGCGCCCATCGGTGATCAGGGCAACACTGTCGCCCCTGCCCTGGCCGTAGATGGCGGCCGTGGTGGACAGCATCTCTCGCATGCCGGGACCACCCTTTGGCCCTTCGTAACGGATGACAATCACATCGCCTTCGTTGTACTCGCGGCGCTGCACGGCCTCGAAGGCCTGCTCCTCGCTGTCGAAACAGCGGGCTGTTCCGCGGAACCTCTGATTCTTCATGCCGGCCACCTTCACGATGGCGCCTTCGGGGGCCAGGGTTCCGCGAAGTCCCACGACTCCACCGGTCTTGGTGATCGGGTTGCTGACCGGCCGGATGACATCCTGGTCCTTCGGGAATTCAATCTCCTCAAGGTTTTCCGCCATGGTCTTGCCTGTCACGGTCAAGCAGTCTCCATGCAGATAACCGCCTTCCAGCATGGCCTTCATCAGGACCGGCACGCCACCGATCTCGAAGAGATCCTTGGCCACGTAGCGGCCACCAGGCTTCAGGTCAGCGATGTAGGGCGTCTCCTTGAAGATGCGCGCGACCTCGTGCAGGTCGAAATCGATTCCCGCTTCATGTGCCATGGCCGGTAGGTGCAGGGCCGCGTTCGTGGATCCACCTGATGCCGCAACGATCCGTGCCGCATTCTCCAGCGACTTGCGCGTGACGATATCGCGCGGCCGTATGTTGTCCGCCAACAGGCGCATCACGGCCTCACCGCTGGCCTCGGCATAGGCATCGCGGCTTTCGTATGGGGCCGGTGCACCGGCCGAGCCCGGCAGGGCCAGCCCGATGGCTTCCGAGACGCAAGCCATCGTGTTGGCCGTAAACTGACCGCCGCAGGAACCTGCGGACGGACAGGCCACGCATTCGAGTTCGTGCAGGTCTTCATCCGGCAGGTTCCCGGCCTGGTGCGCGCCGACCGCCTCGAAGACGTCCTGAACCGTCACGTCCTTGCCCTTGTACCGGCCGGGCAGGATCGAGCCGCCGTACATGAAGACACCCGGCACGTTCATGCGCAGCAGGGCCATCATCATTCCGGGAAGCGACTTGTCGCAGCCCGCAAGTCCGACCAGCGCGTCATAGCAGTGCCCCCGCATGGTCAATTCGACGGAGTCGGCGATCACGTCGCGGCTGACCAGAGAGGACTTCATGCCCTGGTGCCCCATCGCGATTCCGTCGGTGACGGTGATGGTCGTGAATTCGCGCGGTGTGCCGCCTTCCGTATCCACGCCCTTCTTGACCACCTGGGCCTGGCGGGAGAGCGCAATATTGCAGGGTGCCGCTTCGTTCCAGCAGGTCGCCACGCCCACGAAGGGCTGCTGTACCTGCTCTTCCGTCAAGCCCATCGCATAGTAATAGGATCGATGGGGCGCCTTGCCCGGGCCCACCGAAACGTGACGGCTTGGCAGGCGAGACTTGTCGTACTTCTTGTTGGGCGAGTCGAGAGGCATGGTCAGTCTCCTGATGGCGTGCATTTCTGGCGCAGGAAGCGCAAATATTTTCCGATCTCAGCCTAGCGAATGCGGGCGGCAGGCTCCATGGCCTTTTTGACGCGGCGAACAGTTGTGCAGGCGGAGTCTATAGGCTTGCCAGACGCTCCAGGCTTCCAGCCAGCTTGTCACGGCTCTGGGCGATCTGCGCGCGACGCTGCCGCTGTTCCTCGACCACGGCCGCCGGGGCCTTCTCGAGGAATTGTGCGTTGCTCAACTTGCCGTCCAGCTTGGCAATCTCCTTCGAGAGCTTGTCCAGCTCGCGCTCCAGGCGCTGGCGCTCTTCGGTGATGTCGATAACGTTGCCCAGGGGAATTCCCATGGTGGCCTCTTCCATGACGAAGGTGGCCGCATCAGAGGGCAGGTCGTTGACAGCTATCTCCAGGGACTCGACGCGTGCCAAACGCTTCAGCAGGTCGGCATGGCGTTCCAGTCGTGTCCCTGTTTCCGCCGCGGCATCCTTGACCACCAGGGAAACATGGCTGCCAGCGGGTACGTTCATTTCCCCGCGCAGGGCCCGAATTTCCGAGATCAGCGCGATCAGCCACTCCATTTCGCTTACGGCCGAGGGTGCGCGCAAGTCCTGACGATCCTCAGGCAACTGGGCGGTGATCAACAACCCCTCGCCTCCGAAACGGCTCCAGAGCTCTTCCGTGACGAAGGGCGCAAAGGGATGCAGAAGCCGCAGCAGAGCATTCATGGTCCAGGCCATGGTGGCGCGCGTCTCTGCCGTTGTCTCGACATTCTCGAGCTGGGGCTTGGCGAACTCGATGTACCAGTCGCAGAAACTGTGCCAGATGAAGTGATAGAGACGACCTGCCGCTTCATCCAGGCGATAGTTTTCAAGCGCCGTGTCGATATCGGAACGCAGCTGGCAAACCTCGCTGACGATCCAGCGGTTGAGCGCCGTGCTGTTGTTGGCGGGATCGTAACCAGCAGGCAGTTCAGCCTGGTTCATCAGGCAGAAGCGTGCCGCGTTCCAAAGCTTGGTGATGAAGTTGCGATAGCCTTCCACGCGTGAGGGATCGAGTTTCACATCGCGGCCCGGAACGGCCAGTGCGGCCAGCGTGAAACGCAGGGAATCGCTGCCGTAATTGTCGATCATCTCCAGCGGATCGATGATGTTGCCCTTCGACTTGGACATCTTCTGGCCATGCTGGTCACGGACCAGGGCATGGATATAGATATCGCGGAAAGGTACGTCCTCCATGAAGTGCTGGCCCATCATCATCATGCGGGCGACCCAGAAGAAGATGATGTCGAATCCGGTGACCAGAACATCACCCGGGTAATAGCGCGCCAGGTCACGCTGCACTTCAGGCGTATCCTCGGGCCAACCCAGGGTCGAGAAAGGCCAGAGGGCCGAGCTGAACCAGGTGTCCAGCACATCCTCGTCGGCCACCAGTTCCACATGCTCGCCGTAGTGCGCCTGCGCTGCCGCGCGGGCCGCATCAACGGTCTCCTCGACGAAGATATGGCCATCCGGCCCGTACCAGGCCGGAATCTGATGTCCCCACCAGATCTGGCGCGAGATGCACCAAGGCTGGATGTTGCGCATCCATTCGAAGAAGGTGTTTTCCCACTGCTTGGGCACGAAGCGCATGCGCCCGTCCCGCACTGCCTCCACACAGGGCGCGGCAAGCGTCTTGGCGTCACAGAACCACTGGTCGGTCAGCCAGGGCTCGATGGCCACGCCGGAGCGATCCCCATGGGGGACGGTGTGGCGATGGTCATCCACCTTGTCCAGCAGGCCCTCGGCCTCCAGATCCGCAACGACACGCTTCCTGGCCTCGTAGCGGTCCAGGCCGCGATAGGCTTCCGGTACGTTGTCGTTCAGGCAGGCATCCCGGTCCAGGATGTTGATGACCTCCAGGTCATGTCGCCGCCCGACCTCGAAGTCGTTGAAGTCATGCGCAGGCGTCATCTTCACCGCACCGGTCCCGGTCTCGGGATCGGCATAATCGTCGGCGACGATGGGCAGACGCCGGCCCACGAGCGGCAGAATGCAGTGCTTGCCGACCAGATCGCCATAGCGTTCGTCTTCGGGATGAACCGCCACGCCACTGTCGCCCAGCATGGTTTCCGGGCGCGTTGTGGCAACGATCAGATAGCGCCCCTCTTCGCCTTCCACAGGATAGCGGAAGTGCCAGAGGTGGCCGTCGACCTCTTCCTGCTGCACCTCAAGGTCAGAGATTGCGGTGTGCAGCTTGGGATCCCAGTTCACCAGGCGCTGATCACGATAGATCAGCCCTTCGCGGTAGAGTGAGACGAAAACCCGGCGCACGGCCTCCGAAAGGCCGTCATCCATGGTGAAGCGTTCGCGCGACCAGTCGGCCGAGGCGCCTAAACGCGTCAGCTGTTGCGTTATGCTGCCGCCCGACTGGGCCTTCCACTCCCAGACCTTCTCAAGAAACTTCTCACGCCCAAGGTCGTGGCGGGTCAAGCCTTCGGCGGCCAGATTGCGCTCCACGACCATCTGGGTGGCAATGCCGGCATGATCCGACCCGGGCTGCCAAAGCGCGTCACGGCCGATCATGCGATGATAGCGGATCAGGATATCCTGGATGGTAAATGTCAGCGCATGGCCCATGTGCAGGCTGCCCGTCACATTGGGCGGCGGCATCATGATCACATAGGGCTTCCCGTCGGAATCCGGGTTGCAGCGGAAAGCGCCGCTATTGCGCCAAGCCTGGTATTGGCGCGCCTCAACCTCGGACGGACGGTATGTCTTTTCCAGTTCGTCGGGTTTCGAAGTTGTCTCTGATTGTTCAGCCATTTTTCTTCTGGACAGCGGGATAATGCGGGAAACTCATCTGTTCCCGGGTATGAAAAGGTGTTGGTTTTCCTGGTCAATCGTCTTCCGCGCGGCGGACCATACGGCGGACTTCCTCACGTACGACGCGTTCGACCAGTGGTGCAAGATTCTGATCCAGCCAGTCCTTCAACAGCGGCTTGACGGCTTCCCGGACAAGCCCTTCCAGGGTCTTGTCGCTTTGAATGGGAAGGTCTTCGGCCGCACGCGCCTGGCTTCGAATGTCGCGCGATGCTTCCGAAAGTGCTGCAACCGTTGCCGCAGCGGTGGCATTGGACACGAGGCCTTCTTCGCTGTTGTCCTTGCTCATCGGCGCCTCTGGTTCATCCTGCACTGCATTGCCTCCAAGGCCGTCATCCATCGCGCTTTCTGTCTGGCCGGCTTCCTCGAAATCCGGCTCAGGCATGGACGTCATGTCGTCCTGAACTTCCATGCCTGTCATGTCATCGAGAGTATCGGGCGCGAGAGCATCGGCGGTTTCGTCCTGATTGTCCTGCTGGGCATTCGCCAACTCATCGCCGAAACCTGCTTCCTCCAGGGCCGCGAAGGGATCGGGCGCCGTATCTTCCGGCAAGTCGCCTGGGGATGTTTCCGGTTCCGGGTTCACGGCAAAAGCGGTGTCCTCGGCAGAGGCAGGATCGCTGACCGCGTCACTTGGGTCTTCGGCTTTGTCTGTCAGGTCCAGAATGTCATCGTCGACACTGTCCGTGGCGGCAAGCGCTTCCGGCTCTGCCTGTGCAGAATCACCGGCATCTTGGCCGGGTTGTTCAGACTCTTCCTTGTCGTCCTCGGATATGATCCGGCGAATTGACGCCAGGATCTCTTCCATCGACGGTTCGCCCTGCCCGTCCGGATTGCTCATGGCTGCTCTCCCAAGCGTGTGTTGATGAACACACTGAATGTACCGGATTAACTTATTCCGAAGGCGTGCTCAACCCGAACCACGAATCCCGCACGGCCCTGTAGTCCT
The DNA here is from genome assembly GCF_000420625.1 of Fodinicurvata sediminis DSM 21159. Taxonomy (NCBI): domain Bacteria; kingdom Pseudomonadati; phylum Pseudomonadota; class Alphaproteobacteria; order Rhodospirillales; family Rhodovibrionaceae; genus Fodinicurvata; species Fodinicurvata sediminis. The sequence goes on from NZ_ATVH01000011.1 coordinate 302,485, forward strand.
CTTCCGGCTCGTAATAAGCCACATCCAGCCCCAACTCCTCAGCCGTCAGACGGCCAATGGCCGAGAGCAGCCGAAAGCTTGCAACGATATCCTCACGCCTTGCACGAACCAGGCTGACCTGCGCATCCAGCAGTTCCTGTTCCTGGTCCAGAACGTCCAGCAGCGTGCGCGCGCCGACCGCATTTTCCTGCTGCACACCTTCCAGCGCGACTTCAGCCGCTTCAATCTGGGCCTGGAGGGACGTGATCTGCGCCTGGGATGAAGTCCACTCTTCCCAGGTCGTCACGGTTTCCTGCCGCACATTGCGGCGTGACACCTCACCTTCCAGGCGGCGCTGGTTCTCGACTTGCTTGGCTTCTCTGACCTGGCTGGAAACAAGGCCTGCCTGATAGATCGGAATGGTCACCTCGGCCATGATGCTGGCAGCCTCGTTTTTCGAGCCCGCAAAACTGGTCTCGCGGCCTGCCGAAAGGCGTCCGCGAAGCTGTATCTCAGGCAACAGTTCGCCTTCCCGTTCCCGCACCCGGCGTTCGGCGGCCTGCTCATCGAACTCTGCCGCCTGAAGCGAAGGATTGCTTTCCTCTGCCAGTGCTATGGCAGCGGACAGCGATTCGGGAAGGCCTTCTATGGCCTCGGGCGCGGTCAGATCCGCTGCCGCCTCGCGCCCGATCACTTCCCGGAAAACGGCGCGGCTGGAACTCAAGCGCCCCTCGGCAGCAATGCGCTCGGCACGGGCGCCAGCCAGGCGGGACTCCGCCTGCGCAACATCGGTTCGCGTGATCTCGCCGACTTCGAAGCGTTGTCGCGTGGCTTCCAATTGCCGTTCCAGGCGGCGTTCATTGTTTTCGTTCAGGCGGACTTCCGCCATGTCGCGCCAGACATCCATATAGGCGGTCACGGCGTCCAGAAGAACGGTCTGCTCGGTATTCTCAAGGCGGAAACGCTGTGCACGAACTTCGTTCTCTGCGCGCTCGGTCCCGGCCACGGTTCGGCCGCCACGATAGAGGGGCTGGACAATCTCGATCGCCCCCTGACGTGGCGATGTCGTCTCCTGGACCCGGCCGCTGTTACCGCCCGCTCCGGCAGAGAAACCGCCGCCTTCGCTGAAGGATCGCTCCTTGCCGGCCGAGGCCGTGACCTGAACCGTGGGCCGCCAGCCGGACAGGGCCTGGGGAACCCGCTCGTTCACGGCACCGAGCTCGGCGCGCGCCGCCTTCAGCCTGGGGTTGGTTTCATAGGCATTCTCCAGTGCGTCGAGCAGTTGGAATTCCTGTGCCTGAACACCCGGCACCGCTGCCAGCAGCAGGCCGCCTGCCAACACGCCTGCCCCTAAAAACTTCCTTATGGCGCCGACTCCCGCAGGGGATGAAGAGAGACTCGGTTTCGGCAGACATTTCATCAGCATGCTGTTCGCTTTCATCCTGGCCCCTGCCAAGCCGAAGCTATCTTGGCAGAACTTCACGGAGAATAGAGCCTTGGTCCGCGTGCGGCCAGTCGCAAGTCCCGATTCGCACCACGAAAATCTGTGCTCACAGCATACTGACGCCCGTGGAACGGGAATGCCAAAGATCTTGAAGGGCCTAGAAGACGAAACGTTCAGGTGCCCGGAATTCCTCCAGGATCGGTGTGGACGCATCAAAGAGGATCCGGTTCGAAACCACCCCGTCGTCCTTGCGATAGAGCCGAGCGCGGCCAATGCCAACAGAATCAGGGCGTGTCACGCACATCAACCGCCCCCCTTCCGCCAATTGATCTGTCAGGCCAGCGGGCAATTCCTCGATCCCGCCGTTCACCAGGACCACGTTATAGGGCGCCTGCCTGGGATAGCCGGCCGCCAGGTCGCCCTGCACCACCACCGCATTGGAGATTTCCATGCGGGACAGCAGGTTGTTGGCCGTTTCCACCAGGCCTGGATCACTTTCCAGACCCACGGCCGTGCTGCACAGCCGTGCGAGAATGGCTGTCGCATAGCCCGTGGCGCAGCCAATATCCAGCGCCACATCGCTTTCCTGGATATCGGCCGCCTGCAACAGACGGCCAAGGACCATCGGCTCCATGAGGTAGCGCCCGTTGCCTATGTGCAGATCCTCGTCGACGTAGGAAATGCTGCGTATGTTCTCGGGCACGAACAGCTCACGCGGCAGCGTTTCAAAGGCGTCCAGAAGACGCTCCCCGAACACGCGGTTCGTGCGCAGCTGGCTTTCCACCATATTCAGGCGGGCGTAAGCGTAATCCATTACATTTGCCTCACATGAACGGACCAGACGTAAGAATATTGTCCGATCTGTTGCCGGGTCTTTTGCTTTCCCCGCGGTTTATAGTCAGCCTGCAGCTTCAAGACAACTCTCGCAGCCAGGGCGTTTGAAGTTTTGCGGCTATAGCCGAGCCTGAGACCAGCCTGGCCGTCACTTCGGGCACGCACCGCCGCAGCCAGGCGCGTGGAACGCCTTGACCCTCTCCATGAAAAGTGGCAGTAACCTGCGCCTCTGGCCCGGTGGCAGAGTGGTTATGCAGAGGACTGCAAATCCTTGCACGTCGGTTCGATTCCGGCCCGGGCCTCCAAAATGCGGCAAACGGCATTGCACCCCCAAGAGAGCTTTGCTATAAGCCGCAAACCTTGCCACAAGGCACCTGATCCGCGGTAGCTCAGTGGTAGAGCAGGTGGCTGTTAACCACCGGGTCGCAGGTTCGAGTCCTGCCCGCGGAGCCAATGACAAGAAAGGGTCGCCCCTGACGGCGGCCCTTTTCTTTTGCATTCCAAATGAAAACAATGCCTTGATCCGCGTAATTGATGCGGCATTTCAAATATATTCCCGTTCGACCGGTAAAGTCATGAAACTTTTCCCGGAATGCACGCTTGGGCGCAATGCTCACGGAATGTTACAGGTGACGGTGCCTGCAAGAGCTCCTGGATACAAGGATAATACACATGAATATCAGTAGCTTACACAAACCACCTGTGACAAAAAATAGATCCTATCTCCAAAAATATTTTCCGCACCACTCGTTGGGGGTATAGTCCCACCTTGGAAAGCTGCTACAGGCTTTCGATTGCTAGGGAGGTTGGGAATGAGACATCAGGCCAAACGCTGCCATCGGCATGTCCATACTCCCCGTATAACTTCAATCATGGAACGGCGACAGGTTCTCAATCTCGGGCTGACGTCCGGGTGCCTTCTGCTGGGAACACTGGCCGCAGCACTCTGGATTCAGATGGTTTTCTGATAACGGAAATATCGTCTGGAGTCCTTGGGCGCCGGTCTCCGGCGCCCTTTCCTTGTGCGTCCCATGGCGCTCGGGACAGTGGCCGGATTCACAACGAGGTGGCTGAACGGGCGGCCTGGTCATACAGGCCCGAGAGCAGCCTCAGGTTCTTGGCCAGTTTCTCAAGGTCCCGGCGATCGGCCTCGCCCATGGATGAAGAGGTCGAGACCAGGCAGGCTTCCCGTATTTCCCTGTATTTCCGGATACAGGCCTCTCCTTCTTCCGTCGCCTCGAAGACCACGTCCTTACCCTTTCTGTGACGCTGTACCAGGCCAAGGCGCGTCAACTTCTTCAAGGCATAGTTGACGGTATGGCTCTCCTCGATATTCAACACAAAGCAGATATCCGCCAGCCGCTTGCCGCGGGCCCGGTGGAAAACACTGTGCAGCACCAGAATGTCCAGGGTCGACAGGTCCGGCATGCCTGCGGCTGCCATACAGCGTACCACCCAGCGGCCAAAGGCATTCCATGCGATGATCAGGCCGAACTCGAATTCACTGAGTTCCGCCGCCTGTTCCGAAACAAGATGGGAAGAGGACACGATATAGCGCCGCGCTCCTGCCTCTTCTTCGCTTTCCTCTTGCGCATTCCGAGCGTTTGATTCCGTCATGCCCGCTTCAAACCCTGTTCAAGAAATTGCAGGATGCATGTGTGAGAAAAATTCCTTATCGATTTCACGATAAATTACCAGACAGTCTGCTGGAAGACCCACCAATTTCTGGTAGCATTATTCCATAATTCATGAACACTTTTCGGCTGTGTATTTCATTGTTACCACGAAATTGCACGCATTCTTATGTTATTTTTATGTACGGATGTGAAAAATTGATGTATCAACGAGGTGGGGTAATCCGAAATCGATACATTAGACTACAAGACATCGTCCGTTTGGACTTATCCCGTCCTTTTCACGGGTAGACGAGAAGTGACACCATGGCGGTCCTTGTTGTCGACGATCACCCACTAGTGACGAAAGCTCTGGTCCACCTGCTTGAATCAGATGGGATCGACGCAGCCTCGGTTACATCGGTACCCGAAGCCCTCGATTACATCAAAAGCGTCCGAAAGCCGGAACTCGTCATTCTGGATGCACACATGCCAGATATCGATGGCCTGGCGGGAATCGGGATTCTGCAATCCAGTTTTCCCGGCCTTGCAATCGCGCTCTGGTCCGGTGACGAGCAGCAGGAAATCATCCAGAAAGCCATAGAAAAAGGCGCCCTCGGCTTCCTTTCCAAGGCCATGTCGATCCGCGCGATCATCCCGGCCATCCACCTCATGCTGGCTGGCGAACCCTATCTGCCCGTCCACCTGATGACCAGGAAGAGCAATAGCTGGAATCGCGATGAAGCGGCACAGTCCTATAACCTGACCCCCCGTGAGCACGCAGTCCTGGACGAACTGGCCAAGGGCCTTTCGAACAAGGAGATCGCCCGCAACCTCGGCATCGAGGAAATAACGGTCAAGCTTCACCTGCGCGCGATCTACAAGAAATTAAGCGTCAAGAGCAGGACCCAGGCGATCTCGATCTATTGCAACAGCCATCCGGCCGATACATCCCAGCACAGTCCGATTTGAGATCAGCCAGGCAGAACGTGGCGCCAAACGAACGTGGTGTCCCCAAACAAACGTGGTGTCCGTTGAACGGGGCACACGACGGCAGGTTCTTTCCGCGCGGTACCATCGGTATGGGGTACCCCATACCAACATCCGCAGCCCCATACCTCTGGCGCACCCTACTATCCCTTTGACGGACTCCGCAGCCACGCACTTTTGAGGCAAGCTGTCCTTGTTCCCGGACTTAAGATGAAGGCTGAGGACCCAAAGGAACTTATAAGGAATATTGGGTAACCACCTTCGTTCAAAACGAAAAACATGTCCGGTCGGAAGAGATGTCTGCAAACAACACCAGGGGCAAGGCAATGGACAGTTATCAGAACACTTCGGTCATGATCATCGATCACAGCCGCCTGCTCAGAGAGGGCTTGCGCCAGATCATGACGGGGACAAGCTTTGCGGTTCTCTATGAATTTCCCAGTCTGGAAGCCGCACTGGACGCACCCCTGGAAACCGGCGCGCCCAAACTGGTTCTTCTGGAATGGCTGCCAGCGGACGACCAGGACAATCCCGTTGCACGGCTGCGTGAGCGCCTGCCGGATTCGCGGGTCATTGCCTTTGGCGATACGCTCTCGAAGCAACAGATGGTCCACGCCCTTCGGGCCGGCGCCAGCGGGTACCTGCTGAAGGACATGTCACTCGATGCCCTGATCCAGTCTCTACGCCTGGTCCTGATGGGCGAGGTCGTCTTCCCGACGGAACTGGCCGCACATCTTGTGACAGGCAGCTTCAACATGGACGCGCGGAGCGAACGGTTGGACAGCCAGAGCTTCGGCGCGGCACTTTCAGAGCGGGAACTTCAGATCCTCAAGTGCCTGATCAACGGGTACCCCAACAAGATCATTGCCCGTCAACTCAACATCACCGAGGGGACGGTCAAGGTCCACCTGAAGGGCCTGCTGAAGAAAATCCACGTTCAGAACCGCACACAGGCCGCCATCTGGGCCCTCGATCATGGAATCCGGCACAATGACGGCGCAGAAGCCTGAAGCGCACTCACAGACCGTCAAGCTGGCCGATCCAGGTGTCGATCACCTGGCCGGCCGGCGTGGCCGTCGACGTGGCGACCCCGGTCCAGCTGCCCTGGTCAGATGGCGTGTTCATCAACGACGTCCAGCCGACATAGGCAACCTGGGCCGATTCATAGGGATTTCCTGCATAACCGCCGTTGGCCAGGTAGGGACCGGAGGCAGCACCGCCATAGCCGAAGCCACCCAGGTTCAGGAAGCCGCTGGGACGATATGGCAGAGTGATCGAACTGGGCCGCGACAGAAAGGCCTGTCGGTCCGGGCCGCGGCGCACATCCAGCAGGAAGCCGTCGGCGCCCCGATAGAGGTTGTCCGGCTCGCTACCGGTGAACTCGCGTTGGATGATGGCCTGGCGATAGCCGGGGCTCATGCCGACACCGCCGGACGGCCCCTTCCAGCCGGGCTGCCAGGGCTGGTTGTTCCACTGGGCCGAGGCTCCGGACGTGGCGGCCAGAACGAGGGCCGCAGCCAGACTCGGGACGATCAGGGACGCTCTCATGAAATCGCTCCTCTCAAGGCAAAGCACTGCTGAACGGTCTGCTTCACGCCTGTTCAAATTATAGCGTGGTTACCGCAACAGGCGCAGGAAGTAGTTTACTAATTTTCTAAATGCTTTGCCTTAACGGTTAAGGCCAGCCCCTTACCCCCCAAGAACGCTGCCTACCCCGTTCGCGTGCCCCTTTTGGTGGCAGGACCAGGATTCAGAGTGGCGGTACCCCCCTCTTGCCGTTCCGTTACAGCTGGCTGTAGGCGCCTCCTCTGCCGAGTCGGACGATGGCCCGCCCCTCACCTGTTCGGCCTCCCGCATCCAATAAGCCAGGACGGCTGCACAGGTCCGATTCTCCAGGTGCAGACGAGACAGCAGGGCACGTACCAGAGTCTTGACCCGCGTGATCGGCAAGTCCAGCTCGCCGGCAATCTCGGAATTCGTCAAACCGCGTCCCAGACAGTCCAGCAGGCGCCGGTCGGCGGGCTCGAGGTCCTTCGGGATCTGCATGGCGCCGGGGCACTCCAGCAAGCGCTGGACAGCTGCATGGTTCATCACACAGTAGCCGATCTCGGCCAGCGACAGCCGCTCGGAGGCCGTCTGTGCCTTTTCGTCAAAGAAGAAGACACCGAACCCGAAGGCATCCCAACCCCAATAGCGGAAGGTCAGCATGGCCTGCCGGAAATCCGGCAGATGCGTCATCAGGACGAAGGGAACCTCTTCACGCTGTGCCTGTACATCCGGGTGCCTGGGATAAAGCGGCATCAAGCGGGAGAAATCGAGGCGTATGCTGTCCCCGCGCTGCAGCCGCGCCACCAAGTCGGCCCGTAGAGCCAGAGGCGCAAGCCGCTCCGCTGCGATCAGCAGGGCAATCAGTTTCCTGGCCTGTATCGTCGCCTGGCTGCGAAACAGGGCCTCAGGCTCGCAGGCTAGCAGGATCTTCTGACTCTGTTTCGAGGACATGTGCGTACCTGCAGGCGCCTTATCAGTTTCCGGTCATGGTCGAACCTGTTCATGCAACGGGATCGGCCGGTGAGCAGCACGAGGGCTGGGGGATCAGCATAGTTTGATTCGCCATACCGGATGGAAGGGAAAAGGTGGCGATGGAAGAGAGCAGAGGGCGCATGCAGGCCTCCAATCGGTTCCCGTTTCTCCCTTAGGGTCGTGTCTTTTGATCTTTTGGGGTAATCCGCATAAACGGAAAATGCTCCATAATAAAGAGCCATAGCCTGAATGGTATTAGTAATTATCCTTACGATATGTTTCTTGTTTTGAAATAATATTTAACATCGCTCCTTGGATGCTCCTGGAATTTACGGCTCCCGAATTAGGGACCCGCCCGCATTAGGCGGCACAAGCGACATAGAGGGAAGCGATGACCCAGCACTCAAGGACTGCACGCCGGCTTTTAACAGGTCTCGCCTTTGTCGGCCTGTTGGCAGCTACGGCCTGTGCCCCCCACACGACAGCTGAAAACATCAAGGACGCGCCCAAGGGGCCCGAACCTTTCTTCAGCTTCCCAGTCACCTCGAACGACACGCCCTATTCACAGTGTCTTGCCTCGTTCAAGAAATACCCGGGCAATAACCTGCCCGCCTTCACGGTCGGCGAGGTTGCCGACAAGACGGGGCAGATCGACCGCACCAGCAACTCCGCGGTGATCTCCCAGGGCGTGTCCGAGATGGTCATGAGCGCGCTCTGGAAGACGGGCAAGGCCAAGCTGGTGGAGCGCTTCGACCTGCGCATCCCCTTGGCCGAGATGAAGATGATCGAACAGGGCCTGACCACCCGGCCCCAGAACGGCATGGCCAGTTCCATCCGCGCCAGCGACTTCGTCGTGCTCGGCGCGTTGACGGAACTCAACTACAACATCGTGAGCCAGGGCGCTGGCCTCTGGGTCGGCGGCATCGGCGCGGGCGCCCGCACGGTGGTCATCAACGTCGGTCTGGACCTGCGCGTGGTCAATTCACGCAACTTCGACGTCGGTTACGTCAGCTCTCTGCAGAAGCAGATCTACGGCTACGAAGTCGAAGCCAATGTCTTCCGATTCTTCGGATCCCAACTCGTCGAGTTCGACGCGGGTCGTATCCAGAACGAACCGCTTCAGCTCGGCGTGCGCTCCGTCGTTGAAATGGCGATCTACCAGATCATGACGGAGTACTTCGGGCTTCCCGCCAGCAAGGAATGCGGCGAAATCCAGGAAGCCCATAACCTTGACGCAAGTGACTCTAAGAAGGAGAGCTAAAAATGAAAAGGACCTTACGTTACGGGCTTCTCGCCGGCGCATCCGGCCTGGCCCTTGGCTTCGGACTGGCCACAGCGCCGGCCCAGGCTTTCGATGAAGTGAAGTGGACCTGGAATGCCAATGTCCATGAAAACGTCTGGAAGAATGTCTGGATTGACATTGATCTAGATCCGAATGCCCTGACCATGCTGGAAAATATCCAGGTACACGTCGGCGACCTGAATGCTTATTCCAAAGTGAATGGTGTCTACAACAATCAGCATGGCGAAATGCAGGCTGCAGATGATGTCTCGTTCAAGTTTCAGAGTGAGGGATTTGACGATGATTCGGCTATCTTCAGCGACCCGAATATTGATCCCTATGGTGGTTCAACAGAGCAGCAACTCGGATTCGGTGCTTCTGTAGATACCTATGATACGACAACATCATTTGGAGATTATGATGAGTCATTCGATGATAACATCGGAGACGTTGATTGGGGGTATCACAACGTAACAGGTATTCAGGGAGTTGACCCCAACGACCCAACTTCAGCCGGACAGTACATCGATATAATCGGCGGCACGACCACCGAAGGAAGTTGCTCGGGTGAAGCTGGCCAGTCTGAGTCTGGTTGTGTGGTCTTCGAAGTCACCATCGATGCCGATTCCATCGTATGGGTGCCTGTCGAAGCATTGAATGCCGTAACACAGCTGCCAGAAGTTGTCAGTGCAGCCACGGCTGTTGCCAACAACTCAAATCTTACTAGCAACGCCACCACACAAGTCCACGAAGCCCAGTTCGCCTTCGGGGGTTTCAATGGACAAGACATCAATTCGGATAACATGGACGAGTTGATCGCAGCCGCCGTCGCTATTGATGCGGTGGTTCCCACCGGCAACCGTCACCACGATGCCTTGGCGTCTGCAGCCATTCTTGCTCAGCTTGGGTTGATCTCGAAGGGCAATATCAACGCCGTTTCGGATGTGGACAACATCTGGAATGCTTCCGTGGACAGTTCCGCGACCGCTGTCACCAACAACAAGAACATCACGGTTGAAGCGGACACAACGGGTGAACTGGCTCTGATCGCCGACGTGACCCAGTTTGGGTACATGGATGTGTATTCTGAGTCCAACGTTCAGAATGTTTCGGTTAACAACTACTCGAACCTGGGCAATCTGGACCGCCCGCTCGTGAATTCCGTGGCTACTTCGGTTGGAAACAACCTGAACGTGTCCATGGGCAATACTCCTACGGAATAATTTTACCAAGCACTGGCGGAACGAAGAAATTCGTTCCGCCTATTTTTTCCACAACATAACCTCTCAGGAGGCCGCTATGACGCGAACGTTCATTCTAACTGGCCTGATAGCATCGGGGTTCTGCATGGCACTGGCGAGTGAAATTTTCTCTGACGTCTCGCCTGTGAAACTGATATCCGAAGCCAAAGCCCAGCAAATGGGTAACGATGGTTGGCGCTGGTCACGCAACAAGTCCATGGCTGCCCAATTCCAGGCAATGGACCGAAATGGCGGCAGCGTGAATGGAGGCGGGCTGGGCGCGCTGAACCAGTACACCACCAACTACACCTCCAATTCCACCTCCGTCGGTAACCTGAACGAAATCACCCAGATTCTATCGGAAGGGTCTGAGGGCTATGTGGGACAGAACACCGATCAACACAGCGAAGGCAATCAGGGCTCCAGTGCCAACACCGATGTTAGCCAGAATAACTCCATCAACGACATTCAGGGAGATAACAACAACACATCCAGCAGCAGTGATACGTCGGCGAATGAAGAGCCCTCTGATGAAGAGGCCCCTGAGCAAACAGCTGAGAATCAAGAAGAATAAGGCATTGCAATATCATTAAGCTAATTGGGTTTAGATTAGAAGGGATCCGGTAGACCGGATTTATAGCGATGTCTCATTTGAAATTGATCAATCAGTCTATACGTTCAGTTCTGCTGTGCGGCGCTTTGTTAACAGGCAGTTTCGTCTGGTTTTCACCGGAAACAGTTCAAGGTCAGCAAGTGATAACTGAAAACCTGGACCAGCTTCGTGCAGAGGCCGCCAAGGGCAACCCGGAAGCGGACTTCCAGCTTGGTTTCCTGGCTTCCATGGGACGCCTCCCCGGGGAAAGTCCAGCCAAGGCCTATGAATATCTGCGCCGCTCTGCAGATACCGGGCACCAGGAAGCCAGCTTCCTGCTCGGCACTCTCTATCTGAGTGGCGCGCACGGACAGCAAGCTTCACCGGAAGCTGCGAAGAGATACCTGGAAAGAGTTGCTGCACAGGGTCATTCAAGAGCTCAGGACAAGCTCGGTCAGTATTACCTGTCACATGCGAGCAATCCAGGTGAAGCTGCCCAATGGTTTCAAAAGGCCGCCAACCAGGGCCTAGCCAGTGCCGAGAACAACCTCGGACTGCTATATGCCGAGGGCAAGGGCGTGAGCCAGGACCCGGTGAGAGCAGCGGAACTGATATCCCGCGCCGCGGACAAGGGAGAGGTTGGCGCCAAGCACAACCTGGCAACTCTCTATCAAACGGGACGAGGCGTGGCCAAAAATCCGGAGCGTGCAGCGCAGCTTTTTGAAGAGGCCGCAGCGCGCGGCTATCAAAGGTCTCAATACAGCTTGGGCGTGCTTCACCTACAAGGTGAGTTTGGACAACCCAACCCCGTTGAGGGGCTTAAATGGCTGATGCTGGCATCAGCCGGTCCGGATAACCCCGTGCGTGAACAGGCACGAACAAATCTGCTTCAGGTAGCTCAAACCAGCCCAAATACTCTGGTACATGATGCCGCTGAAGCAGCGCGCCAGTGGGCCATACGCTACGAAATGAATGCGCCTTACCAAGTAGGCCAGAACTAGAAACCTATGTGAAGCGGGAGGAAGGTCTAATGAAATATATGCGAATTCTCCTCCCGCTCCTTCTTGTTCTCGCCCTGCCCGCCTGTGGCGGACCGGCGGTCATGCTGGCCTCGGCTGCCCTGGGTGCCCTGGGCGGGGTCGGGGTTGGCGGTTCTTCGGGCACGGAGCCCACCGGAAACTCCTACAGCTACCGCAGTCCGAACATGGCCTCCGACGCCCAGAACGGGCACCGCGTCGATGAATCCATCAGCCAGGCGCTACAGATCTCCGACCAGGATGTGACTTCTGTCTGCAAGCAACGCCTGCCGGAGGCGTCGAACCTGCCCCTGGCTGCAGGCAAATGCGAGGTGCGCATGACCTGCCTGCCCGGCGCCAAGATGCCAATGCGCATGCGTGTCTGCATGCCTCCGGACACCTCTGCCGCAGATGAAGTCGCCGCTGATTCAGAAGCGGTCTCCCGTCCTCCGTCCCTCGCCCCGGAGCAAGCGCTTTAAAGTCTTTCCCGACCGTTGTTTCCCGGCAATGGATCATACCACCCAAAAGAATTTATCCCTGACATAAAAAGCTGTTGCACAGACTCTCAAAAGGCATTAGCTACAGCATTGAACCGTATTCGCACGTGCCTCTGGCCGGGAGGGATATCCTGGCGAACGCAACGACGTGACGCGGCTTTTTTGGTCTCGCCGGCCCTCCACAAGCCGGCCTTACCGAGAGAGACGAATTACATCGCTGCCAGGGCGTGCGGAGCCGGGATTTCCCGTCCGATAAAAACTGGCGTCAGAGAAAGCAACCGGTTGGATGCACTCCTTCTGGCGTCGGTCACGTACCGCAGTCACTTTCAAGCGCTCTGGGACAGTCCCTCGTGGTCTGTATCGGAGCTGGAACCGCCAGCCACAGCCTCCACAGCACTGGCGTTCCGTGGTCGCAATTCATTTTGTACGGTTTTACAGCCGACCTGCTGGAAGGGACAGCCATGACCCCGAAGATTGCCCATTTCCTGAACGACGCACAGCCCCCCACCCCCTGCATGGTGCTGGACCTGGATGTCGTCGCCGACAACTATCGCTGCTTTTCCGCCGCCCTGCCCGATTCCCGCATTTACTATGCGGTCAAGGCGAACCCGGCGCCGCAGATCCTGGAGCTGCTGACCCAACTCGGCTCCTGCTTCGATGCGGCCTCGGTGGCCGAAATCGAGATGGTGCTGCGCGCCGGCGCGGACGCGGCGCGCATTTCCTATGGCAACACCATCAAGAAGGAATCCGATATCGCCCGCGCCCATGCTCTGGGCGTGGACCTCTTTGCCTTCGACAGCCAGCCAGAGCTTGAAAAGATCGCGCGGCAGGCCCCCGGCGCACGCGTCTTCTGCCGCATCCTGACCTCCGGCGAATCGGCCGACTGGCCGCTGTCACGCAAGTTTGGCTGCGAAGAGGACATGGCCGAGGCCCTGATGGTCCAGGCCCGTGAACTGGATCTCGATCCCTATGGCATCTCATTCCACGTCGGCTCGCAGCAGCGCGATCCCGGGCAGTGGGATGCAGCCCTGGGCACCGCCGGCACACTGTTCCGCCGCTTGGCCGAACAGGGCATCCAGCTGCGCATGGTCAACCTGGGCGGCGGATTTCCGACACGCTACATGAAGGAGATTCCCACAGCCGAGGCCTATGGCCAGGAAATCATGGAGTCCCTGCGCCGCCATTTTGGCAACCGACTGCCGGACACCATCATCGAGCCGGGCCGCGGCATGGTGGGCAACGCCGGCGTGATCCAGAGCGAAGTCGTCCTGATCTCGCGCAAGTCCGAGGCCGACGAGCGCCGCTGGGTCTATCTCGACATCGGCCGTTTCGGCGGCCTGGCGGAAACCGAGGGCGAGGCCATTCGCTACCCGATCGCCACGCCGCGCGACGGCGAAGAGGTCGAGCCCGTGATCCTGGCCGGCCCGACCTGCGATTCCGCGGATGTCATGTACGAGAAGGTGCCCTATGACCTGCCGATCAGCCTGACCATCGGGGACAAGATCCTGATCGGCGCCACGGGCGCCTATACCACAACCTATTCCTCGGTCGCCTTCAACGGCTTCGAGCCCCTGGCCGAGCATTACCTGTAAAAAGCCGAAGCGCGGTACGGAAAACCGGAAGGCGTCTGAAGAGGCGCTTTCCGGCCGCCTTGTCACTCAGTAGCTGCGTCCCTCAGTAACTGCCGTTGCGTTCACGCAGGAACAGCCCGGCCACCTGCCCGATTTCGCGCCCCAGGGTCCAGGCAATTCTTCGGCGCGCTGCCGGGTCTGCCAGAAGCTGTTCATCCTGCGGGTTGGTGAGGAATCCGGTTTCCAACAGGACTGATGGAACTTCTCCCGAGCGCAGGACCGCAAAGTTCGCCGAACGACGCGGATTCTCCAGCAGGTGCAGGTCTTCTGACGCCCCCTCCACGATCAGACGCTGGGCACGGCGGGAATCCTCCCGGGCGATACGCCGGGCCAGATCCATCAAAATCGCCGCCGTGCGGGAATCCGTATTGCGCAGATCGATACCATAGATCTCGTCCACGGCGTTCTCGCGCTCAGCCAGGGACTCGGCGAAATCATCCGAGGCATTCTCGGCCAAAGTATAGGCGGACAGGCCGCGTGCATTGCGATTTGGGGCGGCGTCGGCATGTATGGAGATGAACAGGTCGGCCTGAAGCTCGTGCCCGATCTGAACGCGGTCCGGCAATGCCAGGGACTCGTCGCTTTCGCGGGTAAGCGCCACATGATGCGGCAAACGGCCATTCAGATAGCTGCGCAGCTCCTGGCAGATGGCCAGGGTAACATTCTTTTCAAGGGTTCCCGCCCCGCCAATCGCCCCGGGATCGCGCCCGCCATGACCGGGGTCGAGCACGATCACCGCCCCCTCCGGTTTGGCAGGGACAAGGGGCGGCACCTCTGCCTGCGCCAGTCGCGCGGACAGGCTCCCCAGAAGTGTGGAAGCCAGCAGGCCGGTGAAAAAGGTTCGTCTGTACACCGCGAAAACCGACTCCGTTACAAGATCATTCTCACGAGGGTTAACACGAAGGGGTCTGCCGTCAAGTCAAACAGCCGGCTTCCCGGCTGCAAGCACCTGTCCGCGATCCATGCGATAGCTCCGGTCGATCAGTCCCTCGGCAAAGGCGGGGTTCTGTTCGGACAGTAGTACCGTCAAGCCATCCTGCTTCAGCGACAGGATCGCCTGTCTCATCTGTTGGACGACGACAGGGGCCAGCCCTTCCGAGGGCTCGTCGAGCAGCAGCAGACGCGGATTTCCCATCAAGGTGCGCGCGATGGTCAGCATCTGCTGTTCGCCCCCCGACATCTCCCCGGCCCGCCGTTCATAGAGCGGCTCCAGCTTGGGAAACAGTTCGAACAGTCCGTCCAGGGTCCACGCTTTCCTGTCCCCTGGTGCCGCGCGCTGGGCGACGGACAGGTTTTCGCGAACCGTCAGCCCCTGGAAGACACGCCGATCCTCCGGCACATACCCAATCCCCTGGCGGGCGACCTCGTACTCGGCCAGCCCTGATATGTCCCGGCCTTCGAAATGCAGGCGCTCTGCGGTGCGCGTTACCAGGCCCATGACAGACTTCAAGGTGGTGCTCTTGCCGCTGCCATTGGGGCCAAGCAGGGCGACAACCTCACCCTCCCTCACCTCGAGCGCGACGTCGAAAAGCACCTGGGCGCGCCCATACCAGGCTTTCAGCCCCTGTATCTCGAGCAGCCCGGTCATGATTCCTCCCCTTCTGCCGTGCGCGAAGGCTCCGTGAGGTTGCCGAGATAGACCCGCTGAACCGCAGGGTTGGCCTGGACCTGGGCAGCAGTACCGTCCGCCAGGACTTCCCCCTGGTCCAGAACCAGAATGCGGTCGGCATAGGTAAAGACAACAGACATGTCGTGCTCCGTGAAGAGGACCGACAGGCCCCTGTCCCGTACCAACCGCACGACCTGCTCCATCAGGCCTTCGCGCTCCTCGGGCGCCATGCCGGCCGTCGGCTCGTCCATCAGCAGAAGGACCGGATCATGGGCCAGCGCCACGGCCAGCTCCAGGCGCTTGATATTGCCATAGGCCAGTGTACCGCAGGTGCGTGCGGCAACTTCCTCGAGGCCAAGCTGCGCCAGCAGGGACAGAGCCTGGTCCCGATAGAGCCGGTCCGCACGCGGCCAAAGCTGGCGCAGGCGCTTGTTGTGAGACATGAGCGCCATCTGCACGTTCTCCACGACACGCATGGAGGCAAAGGGCGCTGCAATCTGGAAGGTGCGGCCAATGCCCAGGCGCCAGACCATGCGGGGCGGCAATCCGGTAATCTCCCGACCCTGGAAGAACACCTGGCCCGAATCCGCCCGCAGTTGGCCATTGAGCAGGTTGAAACAGGTCGTCTTACCGGCTCCGTTCGGGCCAATCAGGGCGCGAAGTTCCCCTTGCGCCACATTAAAGGACACAGACTGCACGGCATGAACGCCGCCGTAGGCCTTGTTCAGCCCATTGACCTCCAGAACGCCGCTCATGTCCGCCGTCCCGGCAACCAGGCCGCCAACTCTCGCCCTGCTCCTGCCAGTCCACGAGGGAAAAGGATGCACAACACCACGATCAGAAGCCCCAGCAACAGGCGCCAGTAATCGGTCAGGCTGACCAGCTCAGCCTTCAGTCCGGTGAAGACGGCAGCCCCCAGGATCGGTCCCGTCAGGGACTGCACGCCGCCGAGCAGGACCATGGCCAGGGCATCGACAGATTGCGGTATGGCCATGGAATCGGGCGAGATGCTGCCCTTCAGGAAAACGAACAGGCCGCCCGCCACACCGGCGAAGGTACCGGCGAGCGTAAAGGCCAACCAGCGTTGCAGCCGGACATCGATGCCGATGGCTTCGGCCCGCAGGGGCGAATCGCGGCCGGCCCTGAGAGCGTAACCGAAAGGCGCATAGGCAAAACGCCGCAAGAGGAACAGGCAGGCCAGGCAGACCGCCAGGACCAGGTAGTAGAAAGTGGCGCTGTCAGAAGCCCATTCCGGCGGCCAGATGCCCAGCAGGCCGTTATCACCTCCGGTCAGCCCCTCCCACTGGAAGGCTATGGACCAGGCGATCTGGGCGAATGCCAGGGTCAACATGGCCAGGTAAACCCCCGAGAGACGCACAGCGAACCATCCGAAGATGAAGGCGCCAATGGCGGCCAGGAAGGGTGCGGCCAACAAGGCAAGCTCCATGGGCAGAGCAAGCGATTTGAAGGCCAGGGCAGCACCATAGGCGCCCAGCCCGAAGTAGGCGGCATGGCCGAAGGAGATGACCCCGCCCAAGCCCATGAGGAACTGCAGGGAAGCTGCGAAAAGTGCGAAGACAGCCATCTCGGTAAAGATATAGAGGCTGTAGTTTCCCGCTCCCAGAACGGGCAGCAGGCACAAGCCCGCTATGCCGAGTGCCATGCCACCCTTCATCAAGTTGCCCGGTCTGCGCAGGACCGTTGCTTCGACGGGCAAGCCACCCTTGTGCAGGTTCTCCGCACGACCCAGCAATCCCCAAGGGCGCAGCACCAGGACAACCGCCATGACGATGAAGATCGACACGAGCTCGAGCTGCCACATGGTGATTCCCAGAACGGACACTTCAGCGTTTGCCACGGCCAGTGTCCGGATCAGCGAAACCAGGACAGCCGCCAGATAGGCGCCAAGTATCGACCCCATGCCGCCGACAACCACGACCACGAAAACCGAGGCGATGATCTGCATGTCCATGGACAGGTTGGCACTGCCCTTGGGCAGCTCCAGGGCACCGCCCAGGCCGGCAAGCAGCGAGCCCAGGGCAAAGACCGCCGTCATTATCCAGCGTTGATTCACCCCCAGCGAGGCCAACATTTCCGGATCCTCTGTTGCCGCCCGTACCAGGGCGCCCCAGCGGGTGCGGTTGAACAGAAGCCAAAGGCCAAGCAGGACAAGAGGCGCCAGAAGGATCAGGAACAGGTCATACACCGGGAATTGGCGTCCCAGCAGGACATGGGCGCCGTCCAGGCCCGGAGGCCGCACACCGAAACGGTCCTGAGGGCCCCAGATAGCCAGGGTCACATCCTGTACGATCAGGACCACGCCAAAGGTCGCCAGCAACTGGAAGAGCTCAGGCGAGCGATAGAGCCGCCGCAGGACCGTGACCTCCAGAAGCCCGCCGATCAGGGCAACCGCCAGCACGGCGACAAGAACAGCCAGCCAGAACCCCCCTGCCTGACCGCCCCATAGGGAAATCAGGGTCACGGCGATATAGGCCCCCAGCATGTAAAGGCTGCCGTGCGCGAAGTTCACAACACGGGTGACTCCGAAAATGATCGTCAGGCCGCTGGCCACAAGAAAAAGCGAGGAGGCGCTGGCCAGACCGGTCAGCAACTGGATGATAAGACTGTCCATTCCCCTCTAGGCTTTCCGCTCAGCGATGAAGATTGCGCCTATGGCGCCGGGTTGCAGCCTCTTGCCGGAACGTCAGTCCTCTTCGCCGCGCAATTCACGGACCGTCTTGTCGGACGGCAGGTAATCCGCGCCCGAACCGTAACGCCAGTCGACCATGCGCGGCTTCCCGTCTTCCACAGTCAGGCGGCCGACAAAAGTCCCCATGTCGCTCTGCTGATCGATGTCGCGATAGGTGATCGGACCCAGCGGCGTCTCGATCTCCATGCCCCGCATGGCCTTGATGACAGCCTCGGTATCCGTCGTTTCGGCTATCTCGATGGCCTTTGCCAGGGAATGCAAGGCGACATAGCCGACGACCGAGCCAAGGCGCGGATAGTCGTCGAACCGCTCCTGATAGGCTTCCAGAAACGCATTATGCTCTGGCGTGTCGATCGCGTACCAGGGATATCCGGTGACGATCCAGTCTTCGGGCGCATCCTCGCCCAGGGGGTCGATCCATTCCGGCTCACCCGAGAGCATCGAGACGACAGTGCGCCCCTGGAACAGGCCGCGCACCTCGCCCTCGCGCACAAAGCGCGCCAGGTCGCCGCCAAAGGTCACGTTGAAAATGGCGTCGGGTTTGGCTTCCTCCAGGGCCTGGACAACGGATCCCGCATCGATCTGTGCCTGGGGCGGCCACTGCTCGGCAATGAATTCGACGTCGGGGTCCAGTTCCTCAAGGCGGCCCTTGAAGGCCTCGACGGCGGAACGTCCGTATTCGTAGTTGGGCGCCACAGTTGCCCAGCGTTTGGCATCCAGCTTGGCGGCCTCCTCGGCCAGCATGGCCGCCTGAACGTAGGTTCCAGGGCGCAGGCGGAAGGTATAGTCATGGCCGGCGTCCCATACCAGGTTGTCCGTCAATGGCTCTGCTGCCAGGAACAGGACTTCCTTCTGTCGCGCGAAATCAGAGACAGCCAGGCCCACGTGGCTGAGCAAGGTCCCGAACAGGAATTCGGCTCCTTCCCTGCTGACCAGTTCATTGGCCACCGTGATGGCATCGGCGGGACTGGCGCCGTCATCGCGGCTGACCACACGCAATTGGCGTCCAAGCACGCCGCCATCCTCGTTGACCTCTTCCAGAGCCATCTGCCAGCCGTCCCGATAGGGATGCGTAAAGGCAGCATATCCCGTATAGCTGTTCAGGTCGCCCAGACGGATTGGCTCCTCGCTGAATGCGGCGCTCGAGGCTGCAAGCGTCATCGTAAGCGATGCCACTGCCGAGAGCAGAAGACGTTTCATGGCCCAGACCATCCCACTGTTGGCAATTTATGGCATGTTAACGACTGAGCCACACAGAACAAGCACGGGTGCATGCCACGCTCCATCTCTTTTGGATAAGGCAGGCACTGACACAGGATTGCCATTCCCGGAATGACTGCAACAGCCCTCGAAAGCCCGATACTTCCGATCCACGACATCCTTCCAGAGTTGGGGAAAGCCCTGGCGGTCGCACCGACCGTCCTTCTGAAGGCGGCACCTGGCGCTGGGAAATCGACCATTGCACCGCTTCATGTCCTGCAAACGGCCGCTTGGCTGGAGGGCCGATCGATCCTGATGCTCGAGCCACGCCGCCTGGCAGCGCGTGCCGCAGCCCTGCGCATGGCCGATCTACTGGGCGAATCGGTTGGCGAGACCGTGGGTTACAGTACACGCCTTGAACGCAAGGTTTCCGCCAGAACGCGCCTGGAAGTGGTGACCGAGGGAATCCTGGTTCGCAGGCTGCAGAAGGATCCCGAGCTGCAGGGGATCGGGCTCGTCATCTTCGATGAGTTCCATGAACGCAACCTTCAGGCCGATCTGGGCCTCGCGCTCTGCAGGGACCTGCGCAGCGCCCTGCGCGCGGACCTGAAATTGCTGCTCATGTCGGCAACACTGGAAACACAAGCCTTGCAAACAGCCCTGGGCCAACCGCCCCTGGTCGAAACCGCCGGTACGGGCTATCCCGTGACCACGCGGTATCTTCCCGTGAAGATGCGCACCCGTCAGGAGATCTGCAGCGGTGTTGCCCAAGCCGTGAGCCAGGCTCTGCGCGAGACCAGGGGCAGCATCCTGGCCTTCCTGCCGGGCGAAGCGGAGATTCGGAGAACGCTGGCCCTGCTTGAGGAACAAGCGGGCAGACATACGGCCGTCCAACTGCACCCTCTTTTCGGCAGCTTGCCCTTCGAACAGCAGAAGGCCGCCCTTGCCCCAACCATGAGCGGTCAGCGCAAGGTCGTTCTGGCTACCAACATCGCTGAAAGCAGCTTGACCATAGAGGGCATTTCCACAGTGGTGGACAGCGGCCTGAGCCGCAGGCCGACCTTCGACCCAGCCACCGGCATGACCAGACTGGAAACGCAGCCAATCTCGAGGGCGTCCGCCGATCAACGCAGGGGCCGAGCAGGACGCCTGGAAGCAGGAATCTGTTACCGGCTTTGGCCTGAAGGGCAGGATCGCGTGCGCGCCGACTTCGATCCGCCAGAGATCAAGACAGCCGACCTGACGGGGCTTGCCCTGGAGCTGGCGGCCTGGGGATGCCTCACCGCAGATGACCTGGACTGGATTGACCCTCCTCCCGAAGCAGCGCTTGCCCAGGCCAAGGACCTGCTTGTGCAACTGCAGGCCATCCGGCCCGACGGCTCGATCACGGCACATGGCAGGCAGATTGCCGAGCTAGGGCTGGAGCCGCGCTACGCGCACATGATACTTGCAGCCGGCGACTTCAGTTCGGAACATACGGCCTGTGACCTGGCCGCACTTCTGAGCGAGCGCGACATCCTGCGCCGCACATCCTCCGGGATGGTTTCCAGCGACCTGCGCCACCGCTTGGAACTCCTGACAGAGGCAGACAGGAACAACGCCAGCAGAGAAACGGACCGGGCCGCGGAAAAGAGCTGTCGCAAAACCTCCCGACAGCTGCGCCAGCGCCTGGGCATTCGTGAGGGAAGCTCCTTGCCCTCCATGGCAGGACGGTTGGTCGCCCTTGCCTATCCCGAACGCGTCGCCCAAAAGCGCAAGGGACAAACCGGGCGCTTTCTCATGCGGAATGGACGCGGTGTCGAGTTGCCCGAGGATGACCCCCTGGCGCAGGAGGATTGGCTTGCCGTTGCCCATCTGGACGGACGCAGCGGTGACTCGCGGGTGTTCCTGGCTGCAGCAGTGACTCGTGCGGACCTGGAGGAACTCTTCGAGGCCGATATCGAGCAGAAGCGCCGTGTCGAATGGTCCAGCCGGGCAAACGATATCCTGGCACGCGAGGAACGTTGTCTGGGTGCACTGATCCTCGATAGCCGGAAGATCAAACAGCCGACGTCCGAGGAAATGACGGCGGCTCTGCTTTCAGCCATTCACGACAGGGGCCTGCGCGCCCTGCCCTGGACCGATCGGGCGCGCCGTCTTCAGGCACGCGTACTGTTCATGCGCCGGCTCGAACCGGACGGAGGCTGGCCGGACGTGAATGACGACAGCCTGCAGGCGCGCCTTGACGCGTGGCTGTCGCCCTACCTGGTGGGACTGAACAGCCTGCAGGAGCTTCAGGAACTTGATATCGCCGCCATACTCCACAGTTTCCTGGATCAGGAGCAGGTGAATCGGTTGGACAGTGAGGCGCCGGAAGCAGTCGAGGTTCCAACTGGCGCGCAGCGTTCCATCGACTATGAACCCGAGGAGGGGCCGGTGCTGGCGGTGAAGCTGCAGGAGATGTTCGGTGTATTGCATACGCCGCAGGTTGCGAGCGGGCGCCTGCCCTTGACGCTTCACCTGTTGTCCCCGGCCGGCCGGCCCCTGCAGGTGACCCAGAATCTCGAGACCTTCTGGAAGGATGGCTATCGCCAGGTGCGCGCTGAGATGCGCGGTCGCTACCCCAAGCATGCCTGGCCAGAGGATCCCCTGGAAGCCAAGCCTTCTACAGGTACCAAACGGGCAGGCCCCGGAAGGACACAGAACAAGCGATGAGGAGCGAATCACCAGACCCTACCCCCCTTCAACCGGTCATTCTGTCCGGGGGTGCCGGGACCCGGCTCTGGCCCTTGTCGCGCGAATCCTATCCCAAACAGCTCCTGCCGCTGCAGGATGACAGCTGGAGCCTGCTGCAGCAGACCGCACGACGTGTGGCGGATAGCCGGTTGTTCCTGCCGCCGCTGCTCGTCGCCAGCCATGACCATCGCTTCCTCGTCGCCGAGCAGTTGCGCGCATGTGGCATTATGCCGAACAGCATCCTGTTGGAACCCATTGGGCGCAACACGGCCCCAGCCATAGCCTTGGCCGCCCTTCATATCTGTCGGGAAGACCCGGCCAGGATCCTGGTTGTCATGCCGGCCGACCACCGGATCGACGATGAAGACGAGTTCCTGCGAGCTGTCCAAGTGGCAGCCAACGCGGCTGCATCCGGTAGCCTTATCACATTGGGGATCACGCCGGATCATCCGGAACCGGGCTATGGCTACATGAAAATGGGGGCCGCCGATGAAACGGTAACGGGAGCCTGGCACCTGGACGGCTTTACCGAGAAACCCAGTCAGTCCGTTGCCGAATCATACCTCGAGGCCGGAACCTACCTGTGGAACAGCGGTCTCTTCATATCCCGGGCAGATACGGTGTTGCGTGAACTCGAGCAGCACGCACCGGAGGTGATCGAGGCCTGCCGGCGAAGTCTGGATGCTGCCGAACATGATCTCGATTTCCTGCGTATCGAGGAAGAGGCTTTCCGGAGCGCCCCTACCCTCTCCTTCGATCATGCGGTGATGGAGCACACCACGTGGGGACGCGTCGTTCCCTGCGACCCAGGATGGAGCGATCTGGGAAGCTGGCAGGCACTCTGGAAACAGGGATCCGGGGACAGTGCGGGAAACACCATTCGTGGACGTGTGGTGTCCGACGGTGTCAGCAACAGCCTGCTCTATAGCGATGAACCCAGGTTGCTTGCCGCCGTGGACCTGGACGACATGCTCGTCGTCACCACGGGTGACAGCGTCCTTGTGGCCCCGCTGCAGGCAGGTGGGAAGATCGGCCAACTGGTAGAGACCCTGAAACTTAAGGGGTATCCCGAAGCTACAGAATACCCCCTCTGCCACCGCCCTTGGGGCAGCTATGAAACCCTGGCAGAGGACAGCGGTTTCAAGGTCAAGCGCATCATCGTGAAACCGGGCGGAAGCCTGTCGCTGCAATTCCACGAGCACAGATCCGAGCACTGGGTCGTGGTCAGTGGCGAGGCCTGCATCCAGAAGTCTGACAGACAGCATATCCTGCAGGAAAACCAGTCGCTTCACATTCCCGCCGGCACGCCTCACCGCCTGTCGAACAAAAGCGACATGCCCCTGACCCTGATCGAGATACAGTGCGGCACTTACCTGGGTGAGGACGATATCGTCAGGCTGGAAGACATTTACGGCCGCATGGGCCCGAAAGAGACATCCCGGGATTCTTGAGCGCGAACGAAATTACGGCCTTGTTTTCCTAGGAACCGGGTGGCATTTTCCCCGCCACATTGCACGGTAGATACGCCGTTCACGAAGAAGTGCCGCCGTAGCTCAGGGGTAGAGCACACCCTTGGTAAGGGTGAGGTCGAGTGTTCAAATCACTCCGGCGGCACCATTTTTCCCTAGAATTTGAACACAAAAAAGGCAGCCGCTTTTGGACTGCCTTCCTCGCTGTGTATTGGCTTAGGACACGTCAGTGTGTCGGATGGCTTTTCGGGCGATAGCGCCCTTCCTCCATCTCGGTGAAGAACTCTCCCACCTCTGGATGGGAAACCGGGCGCCCGCTTTGGTCATGCTCGAGATTCTGTTCCGACACATAGGCCGTATAGGTCGTTTCCTCGTTCTCGGCCAGAAGATGATAGAAGGGCTGGTCCTTCGTGGGACGCACTTCCTCTGGAATCGATAGCCACCATTCTTCGGTATTCGAGAATATGGGATCCACGTCGAAGATGACCCCGCGGAACTGATAGTGGCGATGCTTGACGACATCGCCAATCGAGAATTTTGCGGTCCGTATTGTCATAAAAGACTCAATAACGCGCCTGAACCAGATTGTTCAACTGCAAAGCTGTGCGATTTGCCCGGAATGAGGTCACTCACTCGCCGCGAATCGCAAAGATTTCCCACTCCCCAATGGAACGGACAGCCAGCATGTATTCACCGGGATCCAGGGTTTCGGAGCGGCCTTCACCACGCCCGATCTGATTGCCGACAATACCGATCAACTCACCCGTAAAGTCACGCAGCTCGATGGTCATGATGCTGCCTTGGCTGGTCCAGCGCAGGTGCCATTCCTCTTCAGCTGTGAAAACCTGGCTATCGAAATCATCCTCACCGGCAATGTTGATGATCGTTTCCTCGTCCGTGGTCACGATATTGCCGGACTCCGACTCGCCTTCCACGATCTTGTCATAACACTGCAAGCGCTCGGTCGGATCTTCGATCATGCGACAAGCCGTCAATTTGCTTTCGATTTCATCAGCCAGAAGGGTTCCCGGCAAAACCATGAGGCCGAGGATCAAAGTGAGATATTTCATTAAATCTGCCAGTCATTTCTTGTCTGCCTGAAGGATATATAACCTTACGGCGGTAAGATTAACCCCCAATTTGCGGATTCAGGGCAGAGTCAGTCGACAGAGACAAAAAATCAAAGGATTTCCTTCCAGGCGGCATTCCTTTGCTTGACGTTCGGGAGGGCATTTTCTATAGGAGGTCTCCCTTTGGCGGGGTAGCTCAGCTGGTTAGAGCAGTGGAATCATAATCCACGTGTCGGGGGTTCAAGTCCCTCCCCCGCTACCAACAAAAAGGCTGCCGGATCATTCCTCCGGCGGCCTTTTTTGCGTTCGTCAACGGGTCAAAGCCCAAAGCAGGGCTGGCAGGAAGGCAAAGCTCATGACGGTCGAGAAGACCACCATGCCCGCCACGTCCTCCGCACTGCGGCCAAAGCGTTCGGCAAACAGGTAGCTGTAGACAGCGACCGGCATCGAGGACTGGAGCACCAGGACATTGCGCTCCAACTCCGCCAATCCCAACAGGTGACTGACCAGCAAAGCCGCAGTGAGGCCACCGCCCAGCCGCAAGGCCGACAAGGACAGCCCGCGCTTCACACCCTGCAACGGCAGGTTTGACAGCGACACCCCAAGCGTCAGCAGCATCAATGGAATGGTCATCCCTCCGAGCAGATCGACGGTATTCGAGATCCACTTGGGCAGCTGCAAATCCCAAATGATCAGGGCCAGTCCCACCCCGACTGCATAAATGACCGGCAGGCGCAGCAGCTCGCGCCAGGCAAGGCTGCCGCGTGCCACGGTCATCCCCAGTGTGAAGTGACCGATGACATTCACGGTGAAATAGACGATTGCCAGCGCCAGGCCGGCATCCCCGAAGGCAAAGAGTATGAATGGCAGGCCGAGGTTGCCTGTATTGGGGAAAATCAGCCCGGGCAGGTAATCCCGCAGGTCCAGGCGTGCCAGCTTGAGAATCACGGCAGCACCGAACGCGACCAGAAGGGTGACCAGGATGGTGGCCAGGGCGATCTCGCCAAAGGCTTCGGGATCCGGGCGTGTCTGGTCGAAAGTGCGAACCAGCAGACACGGCGTCCCAATGTACATTACGAGCGCCGTGATCTGCGCGTTGTCGAAGGACCAGCCCTTGCGCCCCCAGACATAGCCCAGGGCAACGCACACAAGGATCGGCGCAATAACGGAGATCAGCGGTGCCAGCATGATGATGAGTCAGTCGTGAAAAGCCTGTGACGAACGTCAGGTCTGGTAGCTTGCCAATCCAAAAGAAACAACGCCTGCATTCGCCTTTTCCCGGATGGCTGCTATGCTTGGTTTGGAGTCGGGGCGCCCCACCGAGGCGGCTGCTTCTCTGGAATTTCTGATAAGACAGGATGGTTAATGTTCTACGAGGCAGGACAACACAAGGAAGCCGGTTTTCCGCACGATCCCTTCAAGGCGTTGGTGGTTCCCCGCCCGATCGGCTGGATTTCAACGCTCAACGACTCTGGTGGCGTCAACCTGGCGCCCTACAGCTTCTTCAATGCCGTTGCCTCGTCTCCCCCGATCGTCTTCTTCGCCCCAAACGGCAAGAGCCGACAAAGCGGCGTCAAGGACAGCCAGGACAATGCTGAGCGAACCGGAGAATTCGTGGTTAATCTGGCCACCTGGGATCTGAAAGAGGCGATGAACCAAACTTCGGCCAGCCTGCCCTCGAACGAAGCCGAGCCGGAGCATGCCGGCCTGGAAATGATCCCCAGCAAGCTTGTCGGACCGCCACGCGTCAAGCGCTCTCCGGTCAGCATGGAATGCCGTTATCTTCAAACCCTGGAACTTCCCTCCAGTTCGCAGGACACTGATAATTTTGTTGTCTTCGGCGAAGTGATCGGACTGCACATTGCCGATGACCTGATCGACGCCAAGGGCATGGTCGATATCACACAGGCGAAGCCCGTCGCACGGCTTGGCTACATGGATTATGCCGTGATCGAATCGGTCTTCAGCATGCAGCGGCCATAAGACCGGATTCACGTCTGGGACAGGAATGAAATGGTGGGCGGTGACGGACTCGAACCGCCGGCATCCACGGTGTAAACGTGGCGCTCTACCAACTGAGCTAACCGCCCTTCCATCCAGCCTCGAAAGCGACAGGCCGAGATAAGCCTTTTTCGCGCTTCGAAGCCCAATTCTCAAGAAAAAACCGGTTATTCAGGCGCAAGCCCAGAATAACCGGTTTTTTATAATAACCGATACGGCTGTATCAGTTAACAGCGTCTTTCAGACCCTTGCCAGCCTTGAACTTAGGCTGCTTGGACGCGGCGATCTTGATCTTCTCGCCGGTGCGTGGGTTGCGTCCTTCAGATGCTGCACGGTGTGCCACCATGAAGGTTCCGAAACCGACCAAGCGGATTTCGTCCCCTTTCTTGAGAGCAGCCGTAATAGAGTCGAATACGGCATCGATAGCCTTGGCACTGTCGGCTTTCGACAGACCAGTGTTGTCGGCTACAGAAGCCACGAGATCGTTCTTGTTCACTTAACCCCCCTTCGGTGATCTGTGAAGTTCCTAAGGAAATGTCGCTTAGGTAGTCAGGCACTCTAAACAGCGCCAATACGCCGCGTCAATGTGGAAAGCCGCAGTTACTGCCGCTTTTGGCCTTAAAAAAGGGGCGTGCTCCTTTCGGAACACGCCCCTTCTACAAAGATTCTAAAGCATGTGATGCATTTTATCCAAGTTTGCATCACAATCTCTGATTTCAGTGGGTCAGCTGGTCTCCGATGCCTTCACCTGCAGCCTTGTGAGCTACCGGATCCACCTCGTCACTTTCGGCCCACTCAATCGGTGTCAGTTTTCCCGCGAGGGCATGCTCAAGGATGTCATCCACGGTCTTGCAGGAAATGATATTCAGGTCCTCTTTCACGTTCTCGGGAACGTCTGCCAGGTCCTTCTCGTTTTCCTGCGGGATCAACACCGTCTTGATGTTACCGCGTAGGGCCGCCAGAAGCTTCTCCTTAAGTCCGCCAATCGGCAGAACGCGACCACGCAGTGTCACCTCACCGGTCATGGCCACATCATGGCGCACGGGCACTCCGGAAAGCATCGACACGATTGCGGTCACCATGGCCACACCGGCTGAAGGACCATCCTTCGGAGTTGCCCCTTCCGGCACGTGCACGTGGATGTCCTTCTTCTCGAAGATCGTCGGCTTGATGCCAAATTCCGCGGCACGGCTCTTCACATAGGATTCCGCTGCCTGGATCGACTCCTTCATGACATCGCCCAGCGTTCCGGTGGAAACGACCTTGCCCTTGCCGCGCACAGTGACGGCCTCGATGGAGAGCAATTCGCCCCCGACCTCTGTCCAGGCCAGACCCGTGGCAACACCGGCCTGGTCTTCCTGGTCGGCTTCCCCGAAGCGATAGCGGCGGACACCAGCATAATCGCCCAGGTTCTCAGGGGTGACCTCAATGACCTTCTTGTCGGTCATGGCCACTTCCTTGACCGCCTTCCTCAACAGTCCAGCCAATTCGCGCTCGAGATTTCGGACGCCGGCCTCTCGCGTGTAATAGCGGATGAGGTCACGCAGGGCATCGTTCGAGATGCTCCATTCACCTTCCTTGATGCCGTGAATCTCGAACTGCTTGGGCAGAAGATGGCGACGAGCAATCTCCACCTTCTCATCCTCGGTATAACCTGGGATACGGATCACTTCCATGCGGTCCAGCAAAGGCTGTGGCATGCGCAGCGTATTCGCCGTCGTCAGGAACATGACGTCTGAAAGGTCGTAGTCGACCTCCAGGTAATGATCGTTGAAGGAGTTGTTCTGCTCCGGATCCAGGACCTCAAGCAGCGCCGAGGAGGGATCGCCCCTCCAGTCCGCACCGAGCTTGTCGATCTCGTCCAGCAGAAACAGCGGGTTGGAGGACTTGGCCTTCTTCATCCCCTGGATGATCTTGCCGGGCATGGAGCCGATGTAGGTGCGACGGTGACCGCGGATCTCTGCCTCGTCACGCACACCCCCCAGGCTCATGCGCACGAAGTTGCGCCGAGTCGAGGTCGCTACGGACTTGCCAAGAGAGGTCTTGCCGACGCCCGGAGGACCGACGAGGCAAAGGATCGGACCCTTCACCTTCTTCATGCGCTGCTGCACCGCCAGATACTCGAGGATGCGTTCCTTGACCTTTTCCAGGCCATAGTGATCGCGATCCAGGATTTCCTGCGCCCGGTCCAGATCGATCTTGGCACGAGTCGGCTTCTTCCAGGGGATCGAAACCATCCAGTCCAGATAGTTGCGCACCACCGTAGCTTCCGCGGACATGGGGCTCATGTTCTTGAGCTTCTTCAGCTCCGCCTGGCATTTCTCGCGGGCTTCCTTGCTGAGCTTCGTCTTGCGAATCTTCTCTTCGAGTTCGGCCATTTCGTCACGACCGTCCTCGCCTTCGCCAAGCTCCTTCTGAATGGCCTTCATCTGCTCATTCAGATAGTACTCGCGCTGGGTCTTCTCCATCTGCCGTTTCACACGGTTCCGGATGCGCTTTTCCACCTGAAGGACGCCGATCTCGCTTTCCATGAAAGCATAGACCTTCTCCAGGCGGTCGCTGACCGTCGGAGTTTCGAGCAATTCCTGCTTGTCCGGAATCTTGAGCGACAGATGCGAAGCGATCGTATCGGCCAGCTTGCTGGGTTCCTCGATCTGGTTCACCGACACCAGGACTTCAGGCGGTATCTTCTTGTTCAGTTTGATGTACTGCTCAAACTGACTGACGACGGTCCGGGACAGGGCTTCGGTTTCCTTGTCCTTCTCGTCCTCTTCCTCGATTGGATCCGCAACCGCCTCGAAGAAATCGGCATTCTCGGTGAAATGCGAGATCTTGGCACGCTGGCCGCCCTCGACGAGCACCTTGACCGTGCCGTCAGGCAGCTTCAGCAGTTGCAGCACCGTGCCCACGGTTCCCGTGGCATAGATATCCGATGGTGTCGGATCGTCTTGCGAGGCATTCTTCTGGGTGACAAGCAGAATCTGCTTGTCGTCCTTCATCACGTCCTCAAGGGCACGTACGGACTTCTCGCGCCCTACGAAGAGCGGCACGATCATATGGGGGAAAACAACGATGTCTCTCAGCGGCAGAACCGGGAAGACATTGCCTTTGGATAATTCGAGCATCTTACCTCTTCAGCTCCGTGCCACCAGCCGCAGGCGGCCTGGCTTTACGGCCATGTTGATGGTCTCACTTGGAACCACAGATTGGCCGAAAACCGCTTAGTTCAAGGCCTTGAAAAAACCGCCCTGAAAACAGGTCAGCCCTGCTATGCGCTCGAGCCGACATCCTCACGGCGATCCGCATAGATGTAGAGCGGCTTTCCGCGGCCATCGACCACTTCACGGTTGATGACGATCTCCTCGACATCCTCGAGCCCAGGCAGGTCATACATGGGATCCAGAAGAATACCTTCCATGATCGAACGCAGACCACGCGCACCGGTCTTTCGCTTGATGGCCTTGTCCGCAATACCTCTCAGCGCATCTTCGGTGAACTGAAGGCTGACATCCTCCATGTCGAACAGGCGCTGATACTGCTTGACCAAGGCATTCTTCGGCTTGGTCAGAATGTCGATCAGGGCGTCCTCGCTCAGGTCCTCGAGCGTGGCCACCACAGGCAGGCGTCCGACAAACTCGGGAATCAGACCGAACTTCAGCAGGTCTTCAGGCTCCACATCATGCAGGATCGCCCCGGTGCTGCGCTCTTCCGGTGCCTTGACGTCTGCACCAAAGCCCATGGCAGATCCGCGTCCGCGTTCGCTGATGATCTTGTCCAGCCCTGCAAAGGCACCACCAACGATAAAGAGAATGTTCGTGGTGTCGACCTGCAGGAATTCCTGTTGCGGGTGCTTGCGGCCACCCTGCGGGGGAACCGAGGCAACGGTGCCCTCCATGATCTTCAGTAAGGCCTGCTGCACGCCCTCACCCGACACATCCCTGGTAATCGAGGGATTGTCCGACTTGCGGCTGATCTTGTCGACCTCGTCAATATAGACGATGCCGCGCTGGGCCCGTTCCACGTTGTAGTCGGACGCCTGCAACAGCTTAAGGATGATGTTCTCCACATCCTCGCCGACATACCCGGCTTCGGTCAGAGTCGTGGC
Organism: Fodinicurvata sediminis DSM 21159; assembly: GCF_000420625.1. Taxonomy (NCBI): domain Bacteria; kingdom Pseudomonadati; phylum Pseudomonadota; class Alphaproteobacteria; order Rhodospirillales; family Rhodovibrionaceae; genus Fodinicurvata; species Fodinicurvata sediminis. The sequence continues at coordinate 333,003 of NZ_ATVH01000011.1, forward strand.
ATCCGCCATGGTAAAGGGCACATCAAGGATACGCGCCAGTGTCTGAGCCAGCAGGGTCTTGCCGCAACCGGTAGGGCCGATCAGCATGATGTTCGACTTGGTCAGTTCCACATCACCGCTTTTCTGGCTATGCGCCAGGCGCTTGTAGTGATTGTGGACCGCAACGGACAGAACCCGCTTGGCGTGATCCTGCCCGATCACATAGTCGTCGAGCACCGCCGAGATATCCGTCGGCGTTGGCACTCCATCGCGGGACTTGACCAGCGTGGACTTGTGCTCTTCGCGGATGATGTCCATGCACAACTCGACGCATTCATCGCAGATGAAAACCGTCGGTCCCGCAATGAGCTTTCGCACCTCATGCTGGCTCTTCCCGCAGAAGGAGCAGTAGAGGGTATTCTTGGAATCTGTGCCGCTGGATTTACTCATATCAACCGTTTTGCGTCTCTCTTCAGCTAAATCATGTTAGACAGACGCGCGCCCGGCACACAACGTCAAAAAAAGCGAACCCGGCGCACCCCACTTGTTCCAAGCATAGGCCTATCCGTCTATCCAAACAATTAAAGTGGTTCTTGAATCCAATCTGTGAAGAGCTGTGATTCGATCAGCTGTCGTCGTCCTTCTGATCATCAGCCTTCTTGTCATCCGCTTCCTGCGGCAGTTCACGCTGCGAGACCACGTCATCTATGATCCCGAATTCCTTGGCTTCTTCAGCGGTCATGAATCGATCTCTCTCCATCGCCTGCTCCACCGTTTCCAGGGGCTGCCCGGTATGGTGGGCATAGATCTGGTTCAAGCGGGCACGGACCGCCAGGATCTCCTTGGCATGGATCTCGATATCGGTGGCCTGCCCCTGAAAGCCACCAGAGGGCTGGTGGATCATGATCTTCGAATTCGGCAAGGCGAATCGTTTTCCGGGAGCGCCGGCCGTCAACAGCAGGGACCCCGCCGAAGCTGCCTGGCCAATGCAAACCGTGGAAATGTCCGGGCGGATGTACTGCATGGTGTCATACATGGCCAGCCCCGAGGAAACGACTCCCCCCGGCGAATTGATGTAAATCGCGATATCCTTGGTCGGATTCTCGGACTCCAGGAAGAGCAACTGCGCGCAGACCAGAGTGGAAACGGCATCGTTGATCGGCCCTGTCACGAAGATGATCCGCTCTTTCAGAAGCCGCGAATAGATGTCGAATGAGCGTTCCCCACGGTTCGTCTGCTCGACAACCATGGGAACCAGCGTGTTCATGTAGATATCCTGAGGGTCGCTCATCGCTTCAGCACCTTCCGGTCAAATGCTTCAATATAACTAACTTGCAGTGCGAACAACTGGGGAGGCTGCACCGCAACGATGCAAGCCTCCCCTTTTGCACCTGTCATTTCAAGCGCTTCACGCGCTTTCGGATGACGTCTTCTTGCTGGAACTGGATTTGCTGGTCGAAGCCTTGGAAGCTGTCGACTTGGAAGAGGCCTTGGCACCTTCTGCCTTGCTTCCTCCAGATTCCGCCTTCGAGGCTGTGGATTTAGCTGATGTACTCTTCTTCGAAGTCGAGGTCTTTGAAGTCGATGCCGATTTCTTGGCCTTGGCGGCAGATTCGCCCTCGCCTTCCGAATCCTCCTTCTTCGTGGACTTCGACTTGGTGGAAGCGGATTTCTTGGCCGTTCCAGAGGACGCGCTCTTCTTGCTAGAGGAAGACTCGCCCTTGGATTTCGTGGCCTTGGCCTTCTCGGTCTTTTCAGGCGAATCCTGGCTGTCAAACTCTTCGCGCAACTGGTCCGGGGTTACACCGCGTTCCGAAACCTCGGCCTGATCCAGTATATGGTCGACCACCTTTTCTTCCAGAAGCGGGCCACGCAGGTTCGCCACGGCTTGCGGATTCTGTTGATAGTGCTGGAAAACTTCCTGCTCGCGGCCCGGATAACGCTGAGCTTCCTGTATCAGAGCTTGCTGCAGCTCTTCCTGGGCCACGTCGATCTCGTTCTGGCTCCCGACCTCCGAGAGCAGCAGGCCGAGGCGAACGCGGCGCTCTGCAATCGCCCGGTACTCGCTCTTGAGTGTGTCCTCATCCTTCTCGGCATCTTCCGGATCCAGGTTACCGGCTTCCTTGTCCTGCTGCAGCCGGTTCCAGATGGCTTCGAACTCCATGTCGACCAGGCCTTCGGGCACCTCGAAATCATGGCGATCGGCCAACTCATCCAGCAACTGGCGCTTGACCAGCGTCCGGGACAAGGATTGATACTCGCCGCCCAGATGCTCGCGCAGCTTGGACTTCAGGTCCTCCAGATCTTCTGCGCCATAGCTCTTGGCCAATTCGTCATCGATATCGGCCGGCGTTGCCTTCAGGATATCCTTGACCTTGACCTGGAAGATCGCTTCCTGCCCAGCCAGCTTCTCGTTGCCATAGGCTTCCGGGAAGGTCACCTTGACCTCGGCTTCATCGCCCTTGTTCTTTCCGATCAGCTGATCCTCGAAATCACCGACGAAGGCGTTGCTTCCGAGTTCCAGGTGATGGTCCTCGGCCTCCATTCCGGGCAAGCTTTCACCATTCACTGAGCCCTTGAAGTCAATGACCAGCACATCGCCTGACTGGGCGGGACGTTCCTCGTCCAGTGCCTCGGTCTTCTTCTGCTGTTCGGCCAGGCGCTGCAGAGCCTCGTCGATCTCGTTATCCGGGATATCGACTGTCAAGCGCTCCAGGGAAATCTTCGTGAAATCAGCAGGTTCGATCTCGGGCATCAGTTCCAGCTTGATGCTGTATTCCAGATCCTGCCCTTCGTCATAGGAGGTGATTTCGATCTGCGGCTGCATGGCCGGCCGCAGGTTGCGCTCCGTGATGGCTTGCTGAGAGGAATCGTTGACCGCCTTTTCGAGCACTTCGCCCATCACGGCCTGGCCATAACGCTTGCGCAGGAGGCTTTCCGGCACCTTCCCTGGACGGAAACCCGGCAGCTTCACTTCGTCTTTCAGCTGTTCCAGGCGTGCCTGAACCTTTTCTTCGATATCGGCGGCGCTCAGGACAACCTTGTATTCCCGTTTCAGGCCGTCGGCGCTTGTCTCGGTTACCTGCATGAAAAAAGAGGCCTCTTTATGTGATGATGAAAGTTCGACCCAACAGATTGGTGCGGGCGGAGGGATTTGAACCCCCACGGGTTTCCCCACTGGTACCTAAAACCAGCGCGTCTACCAGTTCCGCCACGCCCGCCAGGCCAGACCCGGCGGACTATCCGCCCACCGCGGTCGGCGGTCTATAGCACAAGTGTTTTCCCGCGAACAAGGACAGCCGCAGAAAGCGATCAAGTCTGGCGATGCCTGGACAGCAGGGCGGCTGCACAGGCATCGATCAGGGCCTCTTCGTCCAATCCGTAATAGCGATAGAGATCCGGCAGGTCACCGGATTGCCCGAAGTGCTCCACCCCTAGGGCCTGCACACGATGGCCGCGCACGGCGCCCATCCAGCCAAGCGTGGCGGGATGGCCGTCAAGCACCGTCACCAGGGCTGCATCCCCTGCAAGCGGCGCCAAGAGATCTTCCACATGGGCCTTGGCTTCAGGATGTCCCTGCTGCCGAGCTCGCTCGGCTGCCGACCAGTCCGCATTCAGGCGGTCTGCAGAAGTCACGCAAAGCAGGCCGACACCGGGGACCTCCTCCTGGACGCTCTGCCAGGCCGCCTGCGCTTGCGGGGCGACCGCACCACTGAAGACAATGGCCAGTTCCGTGCCCCGGTCGGGCTGTTTCAACCAGTAACCACCCTGTATGATTCCATGCTTCAGTTCAGGCGTCATGGTCCGTTCCGGCTGCCCTATACTGCGCGTTGAAAGGCGCAGATAAACGGACCCACCGGTTTCGTCGCGCAGCCAACTCTTGGACACCTGCTCGTCCAGTTCACGGCCCTGCCCGTCCCTTTGAAGGTAATCAAGTGACCACTGCATGATCGCTGCCAACTCGTCGGCAAAGGCCGGTTCGAAACTGGCCAGACCGTCCTGCGCCATGCCGATCAGGGGTGTCGAGACGGATTGATGTGCACCACCCTCAGGAGCCAGCGTTATGCCCGAAGGCGTCCCGACAACGATGAAACGGGCATCCTGGTAACAGGCATAGTTCAGGGAATCGAGACCGCGCTGGATAAAGGGGTCGTAGAGTGTCCCGATCGGGAACAGGCGGCTGCCGAACAGGCTATGACTCAACCCTAGCGCCGCCAGCAGGGTGAAGAGATTGTTCTCGGCGATCCCCAGTTCCACGTGCTGGCCTTTGGGCGACATTCCCCAGCGCTGGGCCGAAACTACCTTTTCCTCGCGGAAGATGTCCTCACGGTCATGCCGATCGAAGATGCCGCGCCGATTGACCCAGCCTCCCAGATTGGTGGACACGGTCACGTCCGGTGAAGTGGTAACGACACGAGCAGCCAGTTCACTCTCGCTCTTGGCAAGATCGGCCAGGATCTTGCCGAAGCCTTCCTGGGTGGAAAGCCGCTCACCGGAAACCGCAATGGCGTCCTCTGGCACCTGGACACAAGGGGCCGTATAGCGGCGCGTTCCACGCTGATTGAAGGGCACGGCCTCCAGAAAGCTGCGCAGCTTCTCTTCGGGTATGTCCAGGCCGGCAAAGGGATTCCACTCCTGGCCTTCAGGCACCTTCTGCCTTTGCTGGAAAACAGCCATCTGCTCACTGTTCATCAGGCCCGCATGATTGTCCTTGTGACCTGCGAAGGGCAGTCCATACCCCTTGATGGTATAGGCGATGAAACAGGTTGGGCGGTCATCCTTTATCTGGGAGAAAGCCTCCAGCACGGTCTCCAGGTCATGACCGGCCAGATTCGTCATCAACTCACAAAGAGCATCATCATCCAGGGAATCGAGGAGCTCGCGAATTCCCGGTTCATCTCCCAGGTCCGCCAGCAGGTGCTGGCGCCAGCCATCTGCCCCCTTGAACACAAGGGCCGAATAGAGCGAGTTGGGACAGTCATCGATCCATCGCCGCAGGGCTTCGCCCCCAGGTTTCTGGAAAGCCGCCTCGAGCTTCTTCCCGTACTTCAGGGTCACAACCCGCCAGCCCATGGTCTTGAAAAGCTGGTCGATTTGGCCAAAGAGCCGGTCGGTTACAACGGAATCCAGACTTTGGCGATTGTAGTCGATGATCCACCAGACATCGCGGATGTCGTGTTTCCAGCCTTCCAGCAAGGCTTCATAAACATTGCCTTCATCCAGTTCTGCATCACCGACCAAGGCGACCATTCGCCCGCGCTCGACCTTTTCCGGCAACATCTGTTTCATGTCCAGATAATCCTGGACCAGGCTGGCAAAGGAGGTCATGGCAACGCCAAGTCCCACGGATCCCGTGGAAAAATCCACGTCATCGGTGTCCTTGGTACGCGAGGGATAGGACTGCGTTCCGCCAAAACCGCGAAACTTCTTCAGGCTTTCCGCATCCTGGTTGCCCAGCAGGTACTGTATGGCGTGGAAAACAGGACTGGCATGCGGCTTGACGGCAACACGGTCATCCGGCCCAAGCACCTCGAAATAAAGTGCTGTCATGAGGTTGACCAGGGACGCGCAGGACGCCTGGTGACCGCCCACTTTCAGCCCATCGCGGCTTGCCCGGATGTGATTGGCATTGTGAATCATCCAACTGGATAGCCACAGAACCTTCTGACTCAAGGCTTCCAGGCTGGTCATCCGCTCCTGGTAATGCCGAGCAACAGTCGAATCATTCTGGCTGGAAAGCATCTTGCGCTTTGCCGTATCTGCACACATGGCCCCATACCCTGGATTACATGAATAGCGGGAACCACCGGACCATAGCGCAGCAAACTGTGCAAAAGAAATCCCTCACAAGAGGGCGTCAAATTGTTCAGGCCGTCTCCAGCTCGTGACGCAGCGGGAAACGTTCCATGAACGAGGTCATGTTCAGCGTCCGTGAGTCCTCGAACCAGTCATAGGCTTTCTGCTGAACCTTTACCCGGAAGTGCACATGCTGAATCCCGAGCCGATCAGGCATGATGGATAGGACATGGGCTGTCTCCACTACACCATTGGCCGGATGCGAGCGATAGACGCGCCCGGTTTCAATATCACCTGCCTTCAGGCGGCGTGAACTTTTGAAACCCATCAGGCTCATTTCCAAGTCCTCCTGCCTTTTACCCAAGGAGTTGAGACGAAGAGTCACCCCTTGATATGAAGCGTGGGGCCGAATTCCTTGAAAAATCGTTAATCTCGTAACCGGAGACGTAAAAGGCGCAGAATTCCCGGAATTTCTTCGGGGATATCCTCGGATATCAAACCCGGTCCAATGTTGTTTGCGGCTTCCCCCTGCAGCCAGACAGCAGCCGCAGCCGCCTGGAAACTGTCCATGCCCTGGGCCAACAATCCGACTGCAAGGCCTGTCAGGACATCTCCACTGCCCGCCGTAGCCAGTTCGGCGGGTGCATTGCTGTTGATGATAGCGCGTCCATCCGGCGAAGCGATAACGGTATCCGGCCCCTTCAGAACAACCACAGCGCCTGATTGCGCGGCCGCCTGACTGGCACAGACCAACCTGTTTCCCTGGCCATTCCCAAACAAGCGCCGATACTCGCCATCGTGCGGCGTCAGGATTGTTGGTTGCCTGCCTGTGGCCTCGAAAAGCGCTTCAGGCCTATCGGAAAAAATGCTCAGGGCATCGGCGTCCAGCACGAGTGGAATCCCGGATCCCTGAAGGGCCTTAATCTTGTCCCTGGCGGCTTCATTCAAGCCCAGGCCCGGCCCGGCACCCGCTGCAGAGTAGTGCCCCTTTTCGAGAAGCAAATTCAGGTTCGAAACATCATTGCAGCTCTGCACGATCAAGCTGGGACTGTCACTGCGGTACACCCGGCTGGCTTCTGAGGATGCCGCAAGGCTGACCAGACCACTGCCAACCCGCAACGCAGCGCGGGCCGCAAGTCGCGAGGCCCCTGTCATGCTTTCCCCGCCAAGAAGCAAGCTGTGTCCGGCATGATACTTGTGCCCTTCCGGACGACGCCATGGCCAGTCCTGAAGCCACAGTTCCGGCCCATTTTCCCAGGTGGAAAGCGAAAAGCGATCAAGCACTGACTCGGGTATGCCTATATCGGCAACACGGACAGCGCCACAATGCCCTCGCCCCGGATAGAGCAGCTGTGCCGGTTTCTTGCGAAAGAAGGTCACTGTCAGACTGGCCCGGAGGGCGACGGAGCCAACGGGTTGGCCGCTGTCCCCTCCGATGCCGCTGGGCACGTCAACCGAGACAACCGGTATCTTCGAGCGATTGATCCGCTGCACCAGATCCGCGACCTCTCCTTCCAGCGGGCGCGACAGACCGGCTCCAAACAATGCATCGACCACCAATGCGGCATCTTCCAGCCTGGCATCCTTCAGAGGGTGTATCTCTGCCTGGCAGAGCTCGGCGTGCCAAGCTGCATCCGGGGGCAATTTCCCGATCTGTCCCAAGGCTGCAACCTGGACCGGCCAGCCTGCATCCGCGAGATGCCGCGCGATGACATAGCCATCACCGCCATTGTTTCCGGGCCCGCATAGCACAAGAACAGGCCGCGGAGACCAACGCTCGAATATTGCCCGCGTGACGGCTGCACCGGCATTCTCCATGAGCACACGCGTGGAGACACCGAACTCCTCCGCTGCCTGGTCGGCACGATAGAGTTCGGCCACAGACAGCACACACCTGCGCTTTGCACTTTGGGGCAACACGGTGGACGGTGATTTCATTTTCTTGGGGCCAGATTTCGGATCACTGAACTTCGAGCACCTGACAGAAAGACCCCTCGTCGCGGGATTCGATCCTTGCACAAACCTCTCGCGCCTCAGTTTCTGTTGCATAGCCAACGCCGAGAACCCTCAGAAAGGTTCCGGAGTCTGTCTGAACCTCGCGTGTCTCAAAGGTCAGTCCGCTCAATGATTCCTGATGCTTGCTTACAGCCTCTTCCCAAAGGCGGCGCGCTCCTTCCGGTGAGGCCATGGAACCAAGCCAAAGTGCAAAATCAAGCGCCTCGCTGCCTTCCGATTGGCCGGCCTGGCTTTGAGCTGAGTCAGCGCTCGTGGTCGCAGAAGGCTCAGCTCGCTCTTCTCCACTCCCACGCGCTGAATCATGTTCTTCAGACGAACTGTCTGATGAACCAGTCTCCTCCTCGTCGTACAGGGGATCTGTGCGCATTTCGGCCAAGCTGTCTGTCGCGATAGCCCCGGCTGATGACCGAGGCTCAGTGGAGGACTCGGAAGAGGTCTCCTGGTTGGGAGAGTCTCGTTCTGGTTCCCTTCCATCCACTTCATCCTGGGCAAGGCGCGCCATTCTTTCCGGATAGAGCTCCACAGCACCGGCCGTATCCACTTCGTCAGCTACTGCGGGATCACCGTTTTTTTTTACGTCTTCGCCTGCGCTGCCCTTTTCGCGATCCTGGTCGGTGGGAAAGAGGTTTCGTGCTGTGGCTTCCTCTTCAGGGCCGGGGACCTCCTCTCCCCCGACAACTTCCATTTCCTCGTCTGATTCAGTGACGACGGATTCCGATTGATCGCTTTCGACGGCAGTATCCTGCTCATCCGGGCGCTCCTGCGCCTGATCAGCGACGACTTCGTCGTCCGACTTTTCTTCGGGTTCGGATTTCGGCTCAGGCTGTATATCTCCAGAAGCCTGCCCGGCCTCACTTCTCTGAGAGTCCTCCGGGATCACTTCTTCCAGGGTCATATCAGGCTCCCTGCTACTCACCCCGGCATCCTTGAGCTCCTCCACTTCGGCACTGGCGCGCTCATGGCCTTGGGTTTCCGCCAATTCATACCAGTAGAGGGCATGAGCCCGGTTTTCATCGACGCCGACACCAAGTCGATACATTTCGGCGAGCGCGAACTGGGATTCCGCCAAGCCACTTGAGGCCGACCTTTCGAACCACTCCGCCGCCTTGGAATGGTCCTGATCCGTGCCCATTCCTTCATAGTATGCCAAGGCGACATTGTACTGAGCCTGCTGGTGCTCGTTTTCCGCGGCATCCAGCCAGAGCTGAAAAGCCCTTTCCTCACTTCGAGGCACGCCGTGGCCCTTGATGTAGAGCAAGGCCAGATTGTTCTGCGCATCCGCCAGGCCAGCTTCCGAAGCCAGGAGATACCAGTCTGCAGCCTTGGTCAGGCTGCGCATGACCCCTTCTCCCCCATTCTCGTAAAGCTTTGCCAATGCGTACTGAGCCTGCACGTCACCGGCCTCCGCCAGGGGAAGCCAGATCTCTTCCGCCCTTGCGAACTCGTCCGCCTCATAGGCCTCGACACCAGCCTCATAGCTTTCTTCGACCTCCTGGGCATAGGTGCCAGAGGCCCAGAGCAATACGAGGGCCGTCGCAACCGTACGAAGCAGGCCGTGAATCTGAGTGGACACCCCCGAAACTCCCCATTCTTGAATCCTGCCCGTGACCTTATCGGCACCTGCTAGTGTCAGCAAGATGAGAGGTTTGACAGATTCAATTTCCAGTAAACCCGGACTCAGCAGAATCAGAAGATGATTTCAGGTCAGGATCATCCAAGCGCCGGCCTATTGCGCCCAAGGCTGCCACAATAGATATCCAATTTTCCGGGATAAACCGTTACCTGGTCGTCTGGAATGTAATGTAAGCCATGTGTCCAGAACGGACCCTTGAGGGACTGGGGTGGCTGATGGGATTTGAACCCACGACCTCCAGGACCACAACCTGGCGCTCTAACCAACTGAGCTACAGCCACCACCGACCGCTTCGCGCTGTGGCGAAAGAATGAGTGTGTTTACTCTTCTGCTCTCGGGGGCGTCAAGCACAACGACTTTAATTGAAGGCTTGCCTCTGTCTAGAATGCGCCAAGACCAAAATCAGGGAGACCTCAAGGTGCATACTGTTGATTCACTCAATCGCCTCGGAACCGAAACTGCCTTTGAAGTGCTTGCACGCGCGAACGCGCTCGCGGCCCAGGGGCATTCCATGATCAACCTCGGAATCGGACAGCCCGACTTTCCTACGCCGCAGCATATCGTCGAGGCCGGCATCAAGGCATTGAGAGACGGACATCACGGCTATACCCCCGCCAACGGCATTCCTGAACTACGCGAAGCCGTGGCCGCCGACCTGGAATCCCGTGCCGGTCGGGCTCTGGATCCGGGTCGCGTGCTGATCGTGCCGGGGGGCAAGGTAACCATGTTCTTCGCAATAACCGCGTTCGGAGAACCGGGAACCGAGATCATTTATCCCAATCCCAGCTTTCCCATTTACGAATCGCTCATAAACTATACTGGCGCTAAACCTGTCCCCTTGATGCTCAAGGAAAACGATGGTTTTGGCTTCAAGGCTGAAGACATCCTGTCCCTGATCACGGAACGCACCCGCCTGATCGTTCTGAACAGCCCTGCCAATCCCACAGGCGGGGTTGTCGCTCCGGAAGAAATCGAACGCCTGGCCGAGGGCCTTGAACGACACCCCGATGTGGCTGTTCTCTGTGACGAGATCTACAGTCGCATCCTCTATGGTGAACACAGGCACGCCAGCCTTCTGGCCTATCCCTCGCTATCGGAGCGTATCATTCTGCTCGACGGCTGGAGCAAGACCTACGCCATGACGGGATGGCGGTTGGGATACTCCTATTGGCCGGAATCACTTGTCGGCAAGATGACCCGCTTGGCCGTAAACTCCTATTCCTGTGTGAATGCCGCAGCCCAGCATGCAGGACTGGCCGCCTTGAACGGCCCCCAGGACGAGGTGGAAAAGATGCGCCAGGCCTTTGATGAAAGACGCAAGGCTATCGTCAACGGCCTCAACAGAATTGAAGGCATCAGTTGTGTTGAACCTGGTGGTGCTTTCTATGCATTCCCCAATATATCCGAGACGGGATTCACGGCAAAGCAGCTCGAGGAGGGATTACTGGAGCAAGCGGGCGTTGCTGCCATTGCAGGCACATCCTTTGGCGCAAATGGCGAGGGCTTCTTGAGACTGTCCTATGCCAACAGCCTCGAGAACATCAAAACGGCCCTGGACCGGATCGAAAGCTATCTTGCGGAGCATCGCACCTCCCGCACTGCGTCCGCGTGATGACACTGAGAGCACGGGAAAAGTGCTTTGCGTGCTGATCAAAATTTAGGCACCCTGCCTTGTTTGCAGGCATATGGTTTTGCTTCCATGCAGAATATTGAAGCGTGGAATGCTGAATTCCTGCACCTGCCGGCGTTTGGCATGCGTCCTGCTTTATACCGGTCAGCGGTGGCCGTGCGTTACCCCTAACCAATCGAATGGACAGTGAAGAGAGCCATGAAGAAAGTCGAAGCCATCATAAAACCCTTCAAACTCGATGAGGTAAAAGAAGCCCTTCATGAAGTTGGCATAAAGGGGATTACGGTCACCGAAGCCAAGGGATTTGGCCGCCAGAAAGGACACACGGAACTCTATCGCGGAGCCGAGTATGTCGTCGACTTCCTGCCGAAAGTGAAGATTGAGGTCGTTGTCGACGACAATCTGGTCGAGCGTGCGGTCGATGCCATCATGGAAACGGCACGTACCGGCCGTATTGGCGATGGCAAGATCTTCGTCAGCTCCATCGATGAAGTTATCCGTATCCGCACGGGCGAGCGCGGTGCGGAAGCTGTCTGACGGCCCCCAGCTCGAAAGCTTCCCTGAAACACAATAAACAGCAAGAAACGCTTAGAAAGAAAGGACGCAGACACTATGTCCGATGCAAATACCGTTCTCCAGATGATCAAGGACAACGACGTTGTATACATCGATTTCCGTTTCACCGACCCGCGCGGCAAGTGGCAACACCTGGCCCATCATGTGGACACGGTTGATGAAGAGTTGTTAGCTGAAGGCATCATGTTCGACGGCTCGTCTATCGCGGGCTGGAAGGAAATCAACGAATCCGACATGGCGCTGAAGCCGGATCTTTCCAGCGCCGTCATGGATCCCTTTGCTGCACAGCCACAGCTCATTCTGTTCTGTGACATCCTGGATCCGGTTACTGGCCAGCCCTATAATCGGGATCCACGCACGACCGCCAAGAAGGCGCTTGCCTACATGGGGTCGAGCGGAATCGGTGATACGGCCGTGATCGGCCCTGAAGCCGAGTTCTTCGTCTTTGACGACGTGCGCTATGCCGTCGACATGCATCACTCCTTCTTCCGCTTCAGCAGCGAGGAAGGTCCCTACATGTCCGGTGCGGAGATCGAGGAAGGCAACCTGGCCCATCGTCCCGGCATCAAGGGGGGCTACTTTCCTGTTCCCCCTGTTGATTCAGGCACGGACCTGCGCGCCGAAATGGTCAGCGTCATGAAAGAGATGGGCGTCCAGGTGGAAAAACACCACCACGAAGTCGCGCCATCCCAGCACGAATTGGGCATCAAGTTCGACACTCTGGTCAAATGCGCCGACAATATGCAGATCTACAAGTATGTCGTGCACAATGTCGCACATTCCTTCGGGCGTACGGCAACCTTCATGCCCAAGCCGGTCTATGGAGACAATGGCTCAGGCATGCACTGCCATCTCTCCATCTGGAAGGACAACAAGCCGCTTTTTGCCGGTGATGGCTACTCTGGCCTCTCGGAAACGGCCCTGTTCTTCATTGGGGGAATCATCAAGCATGCCCGCGCCGTGAATGCCTTCACGAACCCGAGCACCAACAGCTACAAGCGGCTGGTCCCAGGCTTCGAAGCGCCGGTTCTCTTGGCTTATTCTTCGCGCAATCGCTCGGCCTCCTGTCGAATTCCCTTTGGAGCCGGGCCAAAAGCCAAGCGTGTGGAAGTGCGCTTTCCTGATCCGACCGCAAACCCGTACCTGGCCTTCACGGCCCTGCTCATGGCCGGCCTAGATGGCATCAAGAACAAGATCCACCCGGGCGACGCCATGGACAAGAACCTCTATGACCTGCCGGCAGAGGAACTGGAAGACATCCCGACTGTCTGCGGTTCCCTGCGTCAGGCGCTTGAGGCTCTTGAGGCCGACCAGGACTTCCTGCTTGCAGGCGATGTTTTCGACAAGGACCAGCTGCGCGGCTATCTCGACCTGAAATGGGAAGAGGTCTATGCCTTCGAGCAGGCCCCGCATCCGATAGAATACAAGATGTACTATAGCTCCTGACCTTTTCTCAGGATCATAGAGACAAAACGGGCCGCTCTCGAATGAGCGGCCCGTTTTACGTCGTACGCCTGCCTCCGTACTATCTTTTCGAGCTCAAGCGGGTGCTTCGTTGGGAATGGCGTTGATTGCCTCTTCCAGGTCATAGAATGAGGGCTGGATACGCGTCGGCACATTGCCACGTCCGATCTCCACGGATACCTGGGCAGCATGCCCATGCAGGTGTGCCGTCAGGGTGTCACGGATTACGGCATAAAACTGGGCTTCCTCATCAATGATCTGCTTCAGGCGTGTGGCCATCGGGCCGACAAAGCCATAGGCAAGGAAAACACCCAGAAAAGTCCCGACCAGCGCGGAACCAATCATACCGCCCAGCACATCCACCGGCTTGTCAATCGAAGCCATTGTCTTGATCACCCCGAGAACCGCAGCAACAATTCCCAATGCGGGCAGGCCATCGGCCATCGTCTGTAAAGCTTCTGCAGGCTTCAAGGCTTCCTGGTGGTGCTTTTCCAACTGCCGTTCCATGAAATCCTCAACCTGATGCGGATCGTCCAGATTCATGGTGACCATCCGAAGTGTGTCGCAAACAAGAGCGACCACATGGTGATCCGCGGCGATCTTGGGAAACTGCTGGAATATCTTGCTTTCTTCGGGGTTCTCGATATGCGGCTCCAAGCCGACAACGCCCTTGGTCTTCATGACTTTGGTCAAGGCATAAAGCAGGCAGAGCAGATCCCTGTAATCGTCACGATGCCAGCGCGGCCCCTTGAACACCCGCCCAATTCCGGAAACGGTTTGCTTGACGATGCTGCTGGCATTGGCAACCAGCAGTGCGCCAACAGCAGCGCCTCCGATAATCATCATTTCCAATGGCAGGGCCTTGAGGACAATTTCCATATTGCCCCCCGCCAGAAGGTAACCACCAAATACCATAAACACGACCATGATCAGGCCACCAGCCGACAGCATGCTTTAGTCTCCCGTAATCAAAGCTGTCTTTCGGGATGCCCAAAAGAAAGGCATCAAGTTGGTGGACTATGCAGGGCTAAACTTAATTTTCCGCTAATGTCATCCGGGAAGCTGCCTGTTATTGCCTGTCTGGTATGGGGCGGGAATTGCCATTCGCGTCAATCGCAACATAAACGAAATTTCCCTCCGTGACGCGCACGTCTTCATCGGTGCGCTGCCGCTTGGCCCAAGTCTCTATATAAACCGTCAACGAGGTGCGTCCGACCTTGATGATCTCCGCATAACATGTCACGAGGTCACCAACGTGAATCGGGCGATGAAAGCGCATGGCATCCACGGCCACGGTTGCTATTCGGCCGTCGGCACGAACAGAAGCGGGCACAGACCCGGCCAGATCCATTTGCGAGAGGACCCAGCCGCCGAATATGTCTCCATTCACATTGGCGTCTCCTGGCATTGCCAGGGTCCGCAGTGCCGGATCCGCTTTGGGGGGCTGTTCCATAAAAACCTCTCAACATTTCGTAGTTCATAACGTTCGTAACTACTGCATATTCTTGAACACAGGCCAACCCCACTTATAATGCGCTCATGGTAGACCTATTCCAGACAACCGACAGCAACGACGATTCCTATTCGGCCAAGGACATAGAGGTCCTTGAAGGTTTGGAGCCGGTCCGGCGCCGCCCCGGAATGTATATCGGCGGCACGGATGATCGTGCCCTACATCACCTGGTGGCCGAATTGCTGGACAATGCAATGGATGAAGCCGTTGCTGGGCACGCCACTCGCATCGAGATCGAACTGAGTGCGGAAGACAGGGTCACGATTCGGGATAACGGGCGCGGCATACCTGTGGATGCGCATCCGAAGTTTACCGAGCTTTCAGCACTTGAAGTCATTCTGACAACTTTGCATTCCGGAGCAAAATTCACGGACAAGTCCTACCAGACTTCTGGCGGCCTTCATGGCGTTGGACTGTCTGTCGTCAACGCATTGGCTTCATCCCTGACTGTCGAAGTCGCTCGCGATCGCCAGCTTTGGCGACAGAGCTATGCAGAGGGCAAGCCCCAGGGCAAACTCGAAGCTCTGGGTAGTGTCCAGAACAGGCGCGGTACGAGCATAACTTTTGTGCCGGATACCAAGATCTTCGGGAATGACCTGCATTTCTCCGCCGCCCGGCTCTACCGCCTGGCACGCTCAAAAGCCTACCTGCACAGAGGCGTAGAAATTCGCTGGTCGTGCGACCCTGCCCTTTTGGGTGAGCATGACAAGACACCCCAGCAGGAAATCCTGCACTTTCCAGGTGGCTTGCGCGACTTCCTCGCTTCGATCCTGGACGAGCGCCAGACCATCGTGGATCAGCCCTTCAGCGGCGAAAGCACTTTCTCGAATTCTGCTGGCAAGGTGGAATGGGCAATTACCTGGCCGGCCGGTCCGGAAGAAGGTTTCGTCTCTTCCTATTGCAACACCGTCCCAACACCGGACGGCGGCAGCCATGAGCAGGGTTTCCGAACGGCTTTGGCCAAGGCCATCAAGGCCTATGGCGACCTTGTCGGGAACAAGAAAGCCGCGAACATAACCGCCGAAGACCTGTTGGGAGGCGCCTGCCTGCTTTTGTCGGTCTTTATAAAGAATCCACAGTTTCAGGGGCAAACCAAGGAACGTCTGTCCTCTCCCGAGGCTGCGAAGCTGGTGGAGGCAACGGTCAAGGACCACTTCGATCATTGGCTGTCGGGCAATCCGGAGCGCGCCGGTAAACTGCTCGAGCACCTGATCGAACGGGCCGAAGAACGCCAACGGCGCAAACAGGAACGCGAGCAGTCGCGCAAGACGGCAACGAATCGCCGAAGCCGGCTTCCCGGAAAACTGTCCGACTGCGCCCGTACGAAGGCGGAAGGGACCGAAATCTTTCTGGTTGAGGGAGATTCGGCAGGTGGCTCCGCAAAACAGGCCCGAAACCGTGACACCCAGGCAGTCCTGCCCCTGCGCGGCAAGATTCTCAATGTTGCCAGCGCTACCGCAGAGAAGCTGCGCGGCAACCAGGAGATCTCTGACATCATTCAGGCGCTGGGATGCGGCACTCGTGGACAATTCGACCAGGAGAAGCTGCGGTACGAGCGGGTGATCATCATGACGGATGCGGACGTGGACGGCGCGCATATCGCCTCGCTACTGATCACTTTCTTCTTTCGTGAAATGCGCGGACTGATCGATGCCGGCTGCCTCTATATTGCACAACCGCCGCTCTATCGCCTGACCCAGGGGGACAAGAGTGTCTATGCACATGATGAAGAAGACCGCGAGCGTCTGACGCGCGAGGTTTTCAAGAACAAGGGCAAGGTTGAAGTCAGTCGCTTCAAAGGCTTGGGCGAAATGCCTCCCGCACAACTGCGCGAAACCACCATGGCACCGGGAAAACGCAGCCTGCTGCGTGTCGTGGTTCACCCCCGCGACGCATACGAAGGCCCTGAGAATGATGTCCAGGAAGCGGAAGAGCGCGTCGAACACCTGATGGGCAAGAAGGCCGAGTTACGCTTTGCCTTCATCCAGGAACACGCCCGCTTCATGGATTCCGAGGCACTGGACGTTTGACCGAACTGCGAGTCGGTTCCTAACACGAATCTGCCTCTAAATTGCCGCCGGACATCACCTGCCCTGTCCGCTAAAAGTGCCTTCTGGTCATATTGACAAGGTGGAGTGGCGTGACAATGCGAATTAAATTTGGACTCCTGGCAAGTCTGCTTGTCGTATCGAGCAGTCCAACACTTTCTGCATCCCAACCACCCTGGGCACCAGGACATGGAAATCCCGACCAACCCGTCAAAGCCTATTCGCCCTACCTTTCACTGGATCCTGGGCAGTGCAATCGCACCCTTCTGGGCAGTGCACTGGGGGGCACTTACGGAGCATCCCTCGCCTCACGAAGTGATCACAACGACGATCAAACGCTTGCCGTGCTGGGGGGAACGGCCGACGGCATCCTGGTAGGGGGAGTCATCGGTCAGTGGATGGACAGCCTGGATCAGAACTGCATTGCCCAAATCCTGGAACAGGCCCCCGATAACAAGCCAATTACATGGCAGGGGGCGCAGCCGGTGGACTACACCATCATTCCCGTAAAGAGCCTGCAGCAGGATAGGCAGCCATGCCGCAGATACAAGGCAACAGCGGTTCTGATGGGGCAGGAACGACAGACCTGGGCAACGGCCTGCCGCAACCCGGATGGCAGTTGGCAGCTTGCCGACTGATGAAATCAGGAACTCGGAGGATTCAACCCCATGTTCCAGAAACTGGTTTCCAACTGAACAGCGGTTCGGAAGTTGTCACAGAGTGAAGGCCAGCGCGTAGAAGTGGTTGCATCTTCCCGGGATATTCCACGGCGAATCGCGACACGATCGAGCTGTCCGGCCGCTTTTTGGGCCCCCTCCTGGAACTCGTCTCCGCCATAAAGCTCGATCCATTCGCGATAGGGATTCCCCTCAAGATTCGTTTCCTCACCCTCGAGCAGTCGTTTCCCGATCTCGGCATAGCCAAGCGCGCAGGGAGCAAGAGCTACCAACAAGTCCAACAGATCGCCCTGGTGTCCCTTGTCCAGAACATAGCGCGTATACAGCCTGTTGGCGGGATCTTCCTCGGTAACCTGCAGGTCCTGTTCCGAGATTCCCCAACGGGCACAGTAATCAACATGCAAGCCGATCTCGTGATTGAGCAGTAGGTCGACCATGAAGGCAGATTCCCGCAGGTCGTCCACATTGTCGGATTTCACGACCGCAAGTGCGTGCGCCCGGCTGTAGTGCAACAGGAAGATATAGTCCTGCATCAGGTAGTGACGGAAAGCAGTCTCGGGTAAAGTTCCCTGCGCCAGCTTCTCGACGAAGGGGTGCGTGACAAAGGCATCCCATTCATGGGGGCAGCTTTGCTTCAGACTTTCGAACAGCATTCCTACTACTCGAGCAGCATGTTGCGTGTGTCGCCAGGCAGACGAACGATCAGGCCATCCAATTCCTCCGTCATGACAATCTGACAGCCAAGGCGGGATGTGCGCTGCAGATCAAAAGCCAGATCCAGCATATCCTCCTCGTCTTCGCTTGGTTCCTCCAAGCGTTTGAACCACTTATCTTCGACAATGACATGACAGGTAGAGCAGGCCAGTGAACCTTCACAGGCTCCCTCGATATCCACATCGTTGCGATGCGCAATTTCAAGAAGTGAAAGCCCCACAGGTGCTTCCACTTCCTTGTGATTGCCATCTCGCTCGATGAAGACAACTTTCGGCATAAAGCTTGAACTCCTTCATTCAGAAACCGGCTTCATCGTAAGCCGGTGGCCATGGGCCAGGTTCTGGGGTCATTGCCCTAGCCCATAGCAGATTCAGGATAGAGGGGTCACGCGCATTGCTCCGTCTAGGCGGCGCTCGGTCTAGGCGGCGCGTTGCTGTCGTTGGTATACAGCGAGCCAAGCTTGGCTGAATCGTTCCAGATCCGATGGTTTGCTCGCCCATCCGCTAGACACGCGCAGTGCATTGGCCGCCAGGGTTTCATCCACTCCCATGGCCGTCAGCACATGGGAAGGTTCAACCTTGCCTGAAGAGCAGGCCGAACCGGAAGAGACGGCAATTCCCTCGAGATCAAGTGCCATCAACTGCAGTTCGGCCGAAACACCCGGCATGGCAATACAGGTGGTGTTCGGCAGGCGCGGACTATCGGCTCCAAAAACAATGGTCTCCGGCGCAGTACCCTTCAGCGTTTCTTCCATCTCTCGATGGGCGCTCTCGAGACTCTGGAACCTGGAGAGTTCCTCAGTTGCTGCTTCTACAGCGGCTGCAAAGGCAGCTATACCGGCTACATTCTCTGTTCCGGCACGACGGCGTCCCTCCTGCCCGCCTCCGCGCAAGCAAGCTTCCAGATGTAGGCCTTTACGCAGGACCAGCGCCCCAACCCCCTGTGGACCGCCCAGCTTGTGAGCAGACAGGCTGATCATGTCGGCTTCAAGTTCGTTGAAAGACAAGGGAATCTTACCCAGCGCCTGGACGGCATCACAATGAAGCAGGCCTCCCTTGGCATGAACTTCATCGGCAATCTCGGGAATCGGCTGCAGTGTTCCCGTCTCATTATTGGCCAGCATAACCGAGACCCGTGTTCCTTTCGGAGCGTCTTCCAGATATTGGCGAACAGTGGTCGGCGAAACATGACCGTTGGAATCCACAGGAAACGTCTGCATCTTCTCGGGAAAGGCCTGCAATACGGAAGGATGCTCAACGGAGGAGACAAGAAGCTTTTCTGCTTCCTGCTCGTTGATGACGCTGCCTAGCGCCGTCGCGTTGGCTTCCGTCCCACAACTGACGAAAATCACCTGCGTAGGATCGGCCGCAATACAGCGCGCGATCTGTCGTCGCGCATCTTCCACCAGTTTGCGGGCCGCACGTCCGAAAGTATGGACGGACGAAGCGTTACCAGTCTGCTCGACAGCATGCCGAAAGGCCTCCAATGCCTCGGGCCTCATCGGTGCTGTTGCATTGTAGTCCAGGTAGAGTGGTTCCTTTGACATGAAATGAGCGTTCCGACTCAACACTTGCCACTCAGTTTGTCGCTTTCCTGTTCGACGTCCTGGCCTGTCTCGCCCGCTTGCGACAGATTTTCCTGAGCTGAGCCTTCTCCGTCATTCTCAAGTTCACCGACACGCGCGCGCAGGTTCTGGACTTCGTCGAGCAACCCCTCCAGGGCCCGCGCAATGGGATCGGGAATTTCGCCCGTTGGTGTACCATAGGCCATGAAATCCTCGCTGCTTGCGGCAGCTGATGGCTGGATCGATTTTGCCGGAATACCCACAACTGTCGTCCTGGCCGGCACAGCCTTGGTCACAACAGCGTTCGCCCCGACACGGGCATCCTGTCCCACGGTGATTGGTCCCAGGATTTGCGCCCCAGAGCCAACAATGACGCCATTCTCTAGGCTGGGGTGGCGCTTCTGGTTGCGCTGGCTTTCACTGTCCACGCTTGGCGCGACGCCCCCCAGCGTAACTCCGTGATAGAGCGTAACATCGTCGCCAATCTCGGCTGTTTCACCGATGACAACGCCCATTCCATGATCGATGAAGAAACGGCAGCCAATCCGTGCGCCGGGATGGATTTCAATGCCCGTGAGAAAGCGCCCCAACTGAGAGAGCCAGCGAGCAAAAAGCTTGATATTCCGTATCCAGAGCCAGTGTGACAGTCTGTAAAACAGGATTGCCTGGAAGCCGGGATAGCACAGTATGACTTCCAAAGCGGACCGCGCTGCTGGGTCGCGAGCCATCGTTGCATCAATTTCGGCGCGTAAAGTCTTGAACATTGCTCGTTCCGTCGGCTATTTTCCGGCCCGGCCGCAAGTACGGTCGACACACCCGCTATCTTACGGCATATAAGCTTCCTGACTAAATTGGTCAACTTTTGCCGGCATCATGGCGGATGCTGACGATCCGGTATCTTGAAAAAGTGCGCTTTGGGCGCACTTTATGTGGCATATACAGCAAGGTGACCCGAACGCATGCCTGACGTTATCATCAATGGTCCGGCTGGTCGGCTGGAAGGCCGTTATCAGCACGCCAGTGCGGACAACGCGCCGATTGCCCTGATCCTGCACCCCCATCCTCAGCATGGGGGGACCATGAACAACAAGATTGTTTATACCCTTTTCCATGCATTTGCGCGCCAAGGCTTTTCGGTATTGCGCTTCAACTTCCGAGGGGTCGGCCGCAGCCAGGGAACTTATGACCGTGGCGAAGGCGAATTGTCTGATGCTGCATCGGCGCTCGATTGGCTGCAGATGTACAATTCCAATGCATCGACCTGCTGGGTTGCCGGATTCTCCTTCGGTGCCTGGATCGGAATGCAGCTTCTCATGCGACGCCCGGAAATCTCGTCCTTTGTCTCCGTGGCACCACCGGCCAATCTCTATGATTTCAGCTTCCTTGCCCCCTGCCCGTCTTCAGGGCTGGTCGTTCAGGGAACCACCGACGAAATCGTTCCCGAGGCTTCCGTCAAGAAGCTGGTCGACAAGCTGTCCCATCAAAGGGATATTTCCATCGAACACAGCGTTGTCGAAGGTGCCAACCACTTCTTCCAGGGTCACCTGGAACGGCTTGACAGCATCACCGAAGACTATATCGCCCGCATTCAGAACAACCAGGACGCGCCTGCAAAACTGGAATCCTGAGGCCGTTTCTCTGGACCATTCTCACACTGTGGCTGCATGAAGTCGCCCGCCACGCATTGGGCGTGAAACGCCTGTCGTGGAGGGGAATGATATGGGTAAGCCCTGAAGGCTACGCGACGCAAGGTAGGCAAAGCATTCAGCTTCCAGGGCATCCCCATTCCAACCGACAGCTTCAACCGGTTCCACAGGCCCGGCCAGTTCGCGCGCCAATGCTTTCATGATGGTCGGGTTGTGCCGCCCGCCACCACAGACCAGCCAGCGCGAGGCCGGACCCGGAAAAAATGCCTGCGCGCGCGTCACGGCAGCAGCCGTAAAGGCTGTCAGGGTTGCTGCTCCGTCCTCCACGGACATTCCTTCCAGCCTGGATACAGAAAAACTGTTTCTATCAAGTGACTTGGGCGGGTGATCTTCAAAGTAGGGGTGAGCCATAAGCTCAGACAGGACTATCGGATCCACGCTCCCTCTCTCCGCGAGCATTCCACCCAGGTCACAGGCCTGGCCGATCGCACGGTAAATCCAATCGTCAATCAAGGCGTTTCCCGGCCCGGTGTCGAAAGCAAGAATAGCCTCAGGCTTGGACCCCACCCACGTGACATTGCCAACACCACCAAGATTCAGAACGGCAACGGGCTTTTCCAGGTCTGCCGCTTTCACGGCATGATAGATCGGTGCAAGTGGCGCGCCCTGCCCCCCAGCGCGAACATCCGCAGTGCGAAAGTCTGTAACCACGCTGATCCCGAGCTGCTGACTGAGCAGTGAACCATCTCCCATCTGCCAGGTGTACCTTTGGGCTGGATCATGCCGGATCGTCTGGCCGTGAAAACCGATGGCCCTGATAGCTTTCCGAGGCAGGTTGCCTTGCCCAAGCAACCGCTCGACTGCTTCCGCATGATGCAAGGTCAATTCACGTTCGACTTCTGCCGACGAGGGATCGTCGGGTTCATTCAGAAGCTGTCGCAAGCGATCCCGAAACGCATCTCCGTAAGCCAGGCTTTCGAAGCAAAGTGAGCGAACTTGGCTGCGCCCATCCGTCTCTATCGCAGCGACATCAACGCCGTCCAGCGAGGTGCCGCTCATAAGACCGATCAGGATGTCCATAGTGCCACCCAATAAAGCATGCGCATCATTGTCCAACCATTCTATTCGCCTCGGGCATGATGTAACTGAGAAAGCCTCCCAGGAACGCCAGGACAGTGAAAGCAATGACCGCGGTTGCTGGAACCCAGAGGTCGGCCAGGATTCCAAGCCCGCCCAAGGCCAGTGCTACTAGACCGATTGCGCTATTCGCAAAGGCGACATAAAGGGGGCGCTCTTCTGAAGGGGCTGCATCCACGAGATAGGTCTTGCGCCCCAAACGTGCTCCGGCCTCGGCAATACCAAGAAGAAAGAAAACAGGTGCATAGTAGAAAACGGAAAGTGTTTCCGCAGCCCACCATCCAAGCAGGAGTGCCAGAACACCACTTGTCCCTCCCATGATTGCCGCCAGCATCATGACCTGCCTTGCCGTTCGGTCGGACAGACGTCCCCAGAACGGACTGCTTATGATGTTGGCCAAACCAACGAACACAATGAATATGGAAAGTGCACTCATGCCTGCGGGAACCTGTTGATAGGCATGCAGCACGAAAAGCGGCATGGCAACCTCGACCGACGTCAGGGCAGCTCTTGCGTTAAGATACTTTCGGTACCCAGACACGGACCTGACAAGGGCAATGCCCTTTCTGGCCTCTGCGATGGCGTTGCGACCCCCCTGCTGTTCGCCTGGGGCCTCGCGAATCCCGGCGAAGAACACGGCTGCAATCAGCCAAAGGCCTGCGGAAACTAGCAGAAGCAGAACGTAAGGTCCTGCTCCGGCATCTTCCCCGACAAAAACTCTAAGCCCCAAACCGGCAATGAGCGTCAGGCCTCCGCCAAGCGCAGCTCGCCCGGCAAGCAGCCGCCCGCGCCGGCCCTTGGGAATCGTCTTGCCCAAGACATCCTGGAAGGAGACGGATCCGGCGCCACTTGCAACACTGAATACCGTGAGCAACGCCAGTACAGTCAAGCCGGCCACCCAATCCGATAGGAGCAGGACGGAAGGTATCATCAACAGAAGACAACACGCCTGCAGAATTCCAGCCGAGACCCAGACCCACTTGCGTCGGCCAAGCTGCCGAATACGTGCCGCAACAAAAAGCTGCGGCACCAGAGATCCAACCTGTTTGATTGGTGAGAGAAACCCAACCAGTGCCCCAGGGGCACCGATCGCCGTCAGCAACCAGGGCAGCGTCAGTCCTGGACTGACCAGTTGTTCGGCAAGTTTTGTGCACAGGCCATTGAAAAGGTTCAGAAAGAAGTTCCTTGGAACCTGCGTGCAAGCATCATCTGGGATGGCGTCACATGCTCGATCCAGGGAATCGTCACCAGCGACAACGGCATACAGGCGATCCAGGGCACCCTGAGTCGTTCCGGTTCCAGAAGTGGACTCCCGTGCAATACTCAAACGATCTCTCCTACAGGTCTTGTGCGCGCAATCCATTCTTGCGCGGTGTTCTCCCGAGTGTCAGAAATTCCAAGTCAGGAGACAACGTCAAGCAGCGGCACTAAAGCATGAAAGTCGGCGATCACTACTATCGCAGCATATGGTTGGGGGAAGATGGATGGTCGGTCGAGATCATTGACCAGACACGCTTGCCTCATGAATTCGCCACGCATCGCCTGACCAGCCAGGAACAAGCAGCCGAGGCAATCGTTTCCATGCGGGTCCGAGGAGCGCCCCTGATCGGAGCAACTGCAGCTTATGGTCTCTGCCTGGCCTTGCGCCAGGATAGCAGCGATCATGCCATGGAGCAGGCCGTATCCAGTCTGATGTCAACGCGGCCGACCGCAGTCAATCTGCGTTGGGCCCTGCAACGCATGACATCCGGCCTGTCTTCCCTGAACGGCAATGAGCGCTTGAACAAGGCCTATGAGATTGCCCGCTCCATCTGTGACGAAGATGCAGCTTTGAATGAAGCCATAGGTGCACACGGGCTATCGCTGCTCAAGGAAGCCGCAGGCAGGAAGAAGACCGGTGAGCCCCTGAACATACTGACCCATTGCAATGCAGGGTGGCTGGCCACTGTCGACTGGGGGACAGCCCTGGCCCCCATCTACAAGGCCCATGACCTCGGTATTCCGCTGCACGTATGGGTTGACGAAACCCGTCCGCGAAACCAGGGGGCCAGCCTAACAGCCTGGGAACTGGCCGGGCACGGCGTGCCCCATAGCGTGATTGTGGACAATGCCGGCGGTCACCTCATGCAGAGCGGACAAGTCGATCTCTGCATCACGGGAACCGATCGGACTGCGGCCAACGGTGATGTCTGCAACAAGATCGGCACCTACCTGAAAGCCCTGGCTGCTCATGACAATGGAATACCTTTCTATGTTGCACTGCCCAGTCCAACAATCGACTGGCAGCTTCAGGAAGGCGTGGGACAGGTGCCGATTGAAGAGCGGGACCCCAAGGAAGTCAGCCATTTATCCGGCCTGGATCAGGAAGGTCGTCTCTGTGAAGTGAAGCTATTGCCTGAAGGCAGTCGCGCGGCGAATTACGCTTTCGATGTCACCCCGGCAAGGTATGTCACCGCTCTGATTACGGAAGCCGGAATCTGCGATGCATCCAGGCAGGGGCTCCAGGGTTTATTTCGTCAGCAAGCCGTTTGAAGACGGTACGTTGAGGCTTTGATAGCCCTGTGCTAATCACCCTCGCTCCATCGTATCTTCAGAATGGCTATCCAAGACATGGCGAAGTCCGAATTCCTCAAAGAAATTTCCGAGCGCGGTTTTCTTCATCAATGCACCGACCTGGAAGGCCTTGATGAACAGCTGATGGCCGGACCTGTTACGGCCTATATCGGTTTCGATTGTACGGCAGACTCCCTGCATGTTGGGCATCTGATGTCGATCATGAATCTTCGATGGCTTCAGAAAACCGGCCACAAGCCGATCGTGCTCATGGGTGGCGGCACGACGAAGATCGGAGATCCCTCTGGACGTGATGAAACCCGTCAGTTGCTCAGCAACGAGGATATTGCCAACAACATGGCCGGCATCCGCAGTGTCTTCGAACAGTTCCTGACCTTCGGTGAGGGACCGACAGACGCCGTCATGGTCAACAACGCGGATTGGCTGGACGATATCAATTACATCGCATTTCTGCGCGATTTCGGTCGGCATTTTTCGGTCAACCGTATGCTCTCGTTCGACTCAGTCAAACTGCGTCTGGATCGCGAGCAGCCGCTGACTTTCCTGGAGTTCAATTACATGATCCTCCAGGCTTATGATTTCCTGGAACTCTCACGCCGCCGGAATTGTCTGCTGCAAATGGGCGGCTCGGACCAGTGGGGCAACATTGTCAACGGCATCGAACTGACACGGCGCCTGGATCATAAACAGCTTTTCGGGCTGACCACCCCCCTGATCACCACGGCCTCCGGCCAGAAAATGGGCAAAACCGCCGGCGGGGCCATCTGGCTGAATGAAGAACGCTTGAGCAGCTATGACTACTGGCAGTTCTGGCGCAACACCGAGGACGCAGACGTAGGACGGTTCCTTCGGGTGTTCACGGAGCTGCCTTTGGATGAGATCGCGCGTCTCGAAAAGCTGGAGGGCCAGGAGATCAATGAAGCGAAGAAAATCCTGGCGCACGAGGCAACAGCTCTTTGTCGAAATGAAAAAGCGGCCCGAGAAGCAGCGTTAACGGCACGGAAGACCTTCGAGGAAGGGCAAAGCGGCGAGGGACTGCCAAAGGTTTCAGTTGATCGTGACCGCCTGAATTCAGGCATTCCTCTGTATGAACTCTTGCGCGAAGCAGGCCTCAGCAAGTCGAATGGCGAAGCCCGTCGGCTGATCAAGGGCGGCGGCGCGCGCATAAACGACGCGCGGATAGACGACGAAAGTTATCTGGTGACAGACAACGATTTCACGGACAACAGCATCCGCGTATCAGCAGGCAGAAAACGGCACGCTCTGGTCGAAACGCGCTAAGGATTTATCGTCCTCTGGAGGGCGGACGGGTCTCAAAGGCCGGCTCTTCGTCATCCTCAGCACCTCCACCGTCTTCCGTGGGGCTTTCGTCCGGTGGGCTGGTATCGGGGGCGATATTGAAGAGTTGTCTTAGGAAACCCGGAGCCAGAACGGATAGTGGATTCACTGCGATATCAGGATCCTCAATGGGACCGCTTACTGCATAACTGAACCCCAGGATGCCCTCACCTTCTCCACCTGTCAGCAGATCGCCAATCAGCGGTATGGAGCCCAGAACACTGTTTATCGAATAGGCCGGCACAAGGGTCCCGCGGATGTCCGTGGCCTTTCCCTCCATGTCGAGCCGTCCCTTGGCCGTAATTCCGAGCGAGGGTCCGTTTGCCTGGATCAGTTCGCTCGTGATCTGGGTTTCATAAACAATCGCATCTCCATGCAGGCGTTCGAAGACGATCCCTTCTCCGCTCATGAGGTTGGCTATACCGCTCAAGGATGCCACCGTCAGAAGCTGCGCCATGGCAGGCGCATTCACCAAGCGAAAGTCTTGTGACCAGATACGCAGATTGAGAGGTGCCTGTGGATAAGGGCCATCCGCTTCACCTGAAATGCGCATGGCACCGCCCCGGATCCCCTCTGTCAGATCTGCAGCCTCAAGAAGCGCGCCCATGTCACTGGCCGTAAGTTCAAGCCTGTGTCCCCCTGACTCCACAGGCCCATAATTCAATCGCAAACCATCCGGAATGGGCGCCTCGGCACCACTTTCGGTGTCCGGCACTGGTGAACTGCCAGGCAGGTCTGCACGTCCACGCGCCATCAACCAGAGACCATCCCGTCGTTCTGCAGCAACGGATAGGTTCTCGAAGTAGCGATCCTGCGAGAAATAGACCCTGGACAGACTAGGCGCACGGATCACCAGGTCTTGAGGGTCTTCATCCGCGCTGGAGGACAATTCCATGTCGGAGTCAGTGTCATCCGTATCCTCCATCAAGGGGACAAGGTCCAACACCCCACCTCCCAGCTCAACTTCAAGTGCCGATCCGGAAGGACGCCGCATCACGATATCCTGCAGGCTTGAGCGTCCCATGTTAAAGCTGGAGAGAGCCGCTTCCTGTATCTCCTGGCCAGGCTCGTTCATCGTAATCACTCCGGAGGCCTGCAGATCCTCGGTACTGAACTCGAAGTTCTCCGCCCCTAAAAAACGCTCGCCCTGCAGGACCAACTGAGCGTTCAGATTGCCCTCCCGAGACGCTGGTTTGCGCCACTGCAACTCGGGAATCTGAACTTCTGTGTCGAACAGATCGGCTTGCACATCAATTTCTGCACGCTCGTCGGCATAGACACGCGCTGACAGGGAAACAGCTGCCGGACCAGAGAGATAGGGCGCGGGATCTACATCGATCACCGCCCATCCGGCTTCATCCAGTGCGGGGATCTCCGCCGCCAATTCAGTACGCAGTCCCGGACCCGCAAAGACTTCGCGCCAGTTAGCTGTTCCCCGAACAGCTCCAAGCTGCATGGGTCCTTGGACCTGCATCTCATCCTGATTGACCTGGATATCCAGAGGACTGCCTCGCATGTCCTCTTCCAGGAAGGCATTGGCAATGAAGACGTCTTCCAACTGACCCGCAGCAGACAGGTTCACATCATCGAATTCCAGGTCGTCCAGTAGTGGAAATGCAAAATTGAGATCGGTATCGAACTGCCCTTCGCTTCCAGCTGCCGTGAAACCCATTTCCTGCAGCAAGGCAAGTCGCGGATGCTCGAGAATCTGGAATGCCGCTGTCAAAGCACCATTGGCCTGTAGAGACAGATCCAGGCGGTGATCCTCGCCTGACAGGCCATGGATATCCAGGAGCCCTTCCGTCACCTCAATCCCGTTCACCTGCCCTTCTGCGATCACGAAGTCCAGTCCGTCGGGGGTGAAGCTTGCTGTTCCAGACGTGGAAACGGCGGGTGGAAGTGGCTCAAGATAATGAATCTCCAGCCCCTCGTAATCGAAGCCCCCGGCCATTTCACGCAGGTTGACGTTCAAGGCTTCATCGAAGTCCAGGGCTGCCCGGAGCTCCAACATGTTGACGCCGCCGTCGCGGATATTGTCCGTAACCCAGTCACGGGCGTTCTCGGCCACGGCAAGAGGCCAGAAATGCGAAAGCTCCCTGGCGCGTACGTTCCGGATTTCCCCCTCAAGCCCTACGCCATATCCCTGCTGCATAGCTTCAAGCTCAGCTGTAAGGGAAATGGCAGGGCCTGACTGCCCGGTTTCGGGACTCAACAGGTCAAGACTGGCATCGGAGACAGTCAGAAGGTGCTTGTCATTCGAATGAAGCTCGCCTTCAACAGAAAGTGTCTCGAAGGCAAGACTGCGGTTGAAATGCCTTGGCAGATTGAGATGTCCCCCATCGGAACGCATACTGAAGCTTCCATTTGGCATTTCACCTGAAAGCGGTATTTGGCCCCGAAACTGGGCATCCAGAATGAACTCCAGGCCAGAGAGTGATTGGGACTGGGGAAGGAAGGCATCGAAGGCCGATCCGGTCGCCGTAGGATCGAATCCATTCAGGCTGAGATTGATGTCGATGGCATCATTGGACTTCCCATAATGGAATGACGCCGCCACGGGAGTCAGTTGATCGCCCAGCCGCAGGCCCAGGTCCGCCTGTCCACCAATGCCTGATGGTTCACGCCATATGTCGATGTCCGAATTCTCGGCTGAAAAAACGGTTCCTAATCGCCTGTCCTCAAGTACCAGATCAGCTCGTGTAATATGCAGCTTTTGCAGATATGACCAAGGTTCATCCCCGGGAGTCTTGGACAGCATCCGCCCCAGAAAACGTTTGGCGAGCTCGTTGAACCCCTCTTCCGACTCCGTATCCTGGCCCAGTCCCCCCATCCTAAACCGCCCCTCCTGATCGCGGACGAGATTGACTCGCGCATCCAGGATATCGATCTCAATAGGCGCAAGATTCCCCTTCAGCAACTCCGTCAGACTGAAGATGACATCGGCGCGCGGGAACGAGGCAAGCAGTCTGTCCTGATCATCATAAACACGCCAGTCGCGTGCCTGAAGACCCAGGCGACGCGTGGTTCCGGACCAGGCCAGGTAGGTTTCGCCGACATCCACCCGAATGTCACCTGTCGAGGATGACAGGTTATCTTCAAGAACAGGTTCCAGAAAATCGATGGAAACAGGCTGCTGGGACAATCGCCAGCCTGCGAAGACCAAAAGGACGACAGCCAGGATGACGAATGCGGAAACGAAGTTCAGAATCCAATGTGCACTGCGAAACGCCATGGAACGATCCTACCTGTCCAGGCCATGCCCGGACAGAAGATATTCGTCCGATTCCAGATTCGTCGGAGCAGTACTTGACCGGGGGTTTCCGGCAACGGAGGCTCCATGAATATGCGTGTCTTCCGAAGGGATATGAATCATGTCTTCAAGCCTGTTGTCCCGGTTAGAAATACTGCCTCCGCCCGGGGACAACGAGCGGATATCTGTTGGGCGGCAACATTTGGAAGAGCGACTCCGGAATCTGGACGACGAACAACAGGATAAACTCACGGAGATTCTGGAGCACGCTCAGGTATCACAATTGCTGGATGTCATTTTTGGGTACTCGCCTTACCTGACCCAGTGCCTGTTGTCCGATCTCCCCTGGACAGGAAGAACCCTGGAGCAATCTCCCGAAACGGCATTCCAGGGCATTCTGACAGAGTGCGAAAACAAGGTGCCGGCCTGCGAAGATACTGCCCAGGCCATGCGTATCCTGAGGCAATCCAGAAGACGCACTTCACTGCTTCTAGGACTTTGTGACATAGCCGGACTGTTGGATGTGATGGCTGTAACAGAACAGCTCAGTGCATTCGCAGATACGGCCATCAACGCTGCTGTGGCCCACCTCCTCCTCCAGGCAGACAGACGCGGTGAAATCGCGCTCAAGAACCAGGATTATCCACTGACCGATTGTGGCTATCTGGTTATCGCCATGGGCAAGTACGGCGCACGAGAACTCAATTATTCCTCGGATATAGACCTGATTGTACTCTATTCACCTGAACAAATTGACTATCGCGGAAGCCGCGACCTGCAAAGCCGGATGGTCCGTTTGACCCAAGACCTGGCCCGCATGCTGGATGAACGGACTGCTGACGGGTACGTCTTTCGAACCGACCTTCGCCTGCGACCGGATCCCGGCGCCACGCCGCTTGCCCTTTCCGTCAACGCAGCCCTGTCCTACTATGAATCCACCGGACAAAACTGGGAACGTGCCGCCATGATCAAGGCACGAGCTGCAGCGGGCGATCTGGAACTCGGTGCATGGTTCCTGAATGAGCTTGCCCCCTTTATCTGGCGCAAGCATCTGGATTTCTGGGCGATACAGGACATTCACTCCATCAAACGCCAGATCCATGCGCAGAAAGGTGGATCTGTCATCGAGGTCGAGGGGCACAACATCAAGCTGGGGCGTGGCGGGATCCGCGAAATCGAGTTCTTCGTCCAGGTTCAACAGTTGATCTTCGGAGGACGCGAACCCGTGTTGCGTCCGGCCAAAACCCTGGATGCACTGGACCAGCTCGCAGAGGCAGAACGCATTTCCGCAGAAGCACAGCATGACCTCCTCGACGCCTATCGCTTCCTGCGTACTCTCGAACACCGACTTCAGATGGTCGAAGATCAGCAAACCCACAGCCTGCCGGAAACCGCCGACGGCCTTTCGCAGATCGCGGGCTTCATGGGCTATTCCAGCCAGGAGCGCTTTCGTGAAGATCTTCTCGATCACCTTCGCAAGGTCGAACGCCACTACGCCGAACTATTCGAGGAAGCGCCCAGCCTCGCAGGCCCGGGCAACCTGGTATTCACGGGTGGAGAACCGGAGCCCGAGACCCTGAAAACCCTGAAGACAATGGGGTATCAGGACGGCGAGAAAGTCTTCCATACTGTTCGGGCCTGGCATCATGGCCGCTACCGCGCCACCCGCTCGACCCGTGCCCGCCAGATTCTGACGGAAATCATGCCGGCGCTGATCGATCAGTTTGGGGAAACGCTGGACCCTGATACGGCCCTTTCGCGTTTTGATGCCTTCCTTGCGGGGCTTCCTGCGGGAGTCCAGTTGTTTTCCCTGCTGTACCAGAATCCCAAGCTCCTCGAGGTGTTGGGAGATATCATGGGTCGAGCCCCCGCTTTGGCCGATCACCTGAGTCGCAATGCCGGGCTTCTGGAAGCGGTTCTGGACTCAAGCTTTTTCGAGCCCTTGCCGGACAGGGAAACCCTGGAAAAACATTTGCGGGAGGAACTCAGTCGCGCGCGTGACTTCGAGGACTGCCTGGATGTTGTGCGCCGCTGGACAGCCGACCATCGCTTCCAGGTCGGTGTCCAGATCCTGAGGAGCAGCATAACCTCGATCGAGGCATCAACAGCGCTGTCCGACCTTGCGGAAGCCGTCATTCGTGCCTTGGCGCCCACGGTGGAGGCTCAGATGGCAGAACAGCACGGGGTCATACCCGACGGCGGATTGCTGATCCTGGCGCTCGGCAAACTGGGCGGGCGTGAAATGACCTTCAGTTCCGATCTGGACCTGGTTTTCCTCTATCAGACTGCAGATGACCACGCGGAATCGGACGGCCGAAAGCCCTTGTCCGCCAGCGTTTACTATGGGCGTCTTGCACAGCGTATCATTACGGCCCTGACTGCATTGACAGCTGAAGGCCAGCTTTACGAAGTGGACCCGCGTTTGCGGCCATCCGGTGCGGCGGGCCCCATCGCGCTGTCCGTCAACGGCTTTGCAAAGTACGAACAGAATGACGCCTGGACCTGGGAACACATGGCCCTGACAAAGGCACGCGTCATACATGGTCCGGCAAGTCTGACGAGCGATCTCGAGAACCATATCCACGCGGTCCTCACAAAGCACCGCGATCCCGATCAGCTCCTGCTGGCCGTACACGATATGCGCAGGCGAATTGAGAAGGAGCATCCCGGGAAATCGATATGGGACTGCAAGTATGTGCGCGGCGGGCTCTACGATCTGGATTTCCTGGCTCAGTACCTGCAATTGCGCGACGCAGCAGATTGTCCCGATATCATATCTCCCTCCTCCGAGCAGGCCTTCAGCAAAATGGCGAAGGCAGGTTTGATCGAGCAGGAGGAAAATGAGGACCTCAGCCGTGCCATGCGGCTCTTTCGTCAGGTGCAGAACTTCCTGCGCCTGACGATGGGGGATGACTTCAAAGAGGAACAAGCTAATGCGCCCCTGAAGCTCGCTCTTGCCAGAGCCACGGAGTATCCCACTTTTGAAGAGCTGAAAGACGCTTTGACGATCAGTGCCCAGACCGTTACCCGATATTACAGCAAACGAATCGAGCAACCTGCTCAGGCACTGACCGATACGCGTGAATCAACAAAATAAGATGCAAGAAGGAGAAACAAATGGCGCTGGAAGAAGGCCAGAAAGCCCCTGATTTCACAATGCCCACCGATGGAGGGGGCAAGATATCCCTCAGCGAGCTTCGCGGGCGCAAGGTTGTCCTCTACTTCTATCCGCGCGATGACACTTCGGGCTGCACCAAGGAAGCCTGCGGCTTTCGTGATTCCCTGCCGGACTTCTTCGGAACCGATGCAGTCGTAATCGGTGTTTCAAGAGACTCCGTAAAGTCCCACGACAAGTTCAAGGACAAGCACAACCTGAATTTCACGCTGGCATCTGATGAGGACGGATCGGTATGCGAGGCCTATGGCACATGGGTCGAGAAATCCATGTATGGCAAGAAATTCATGGGCATCGAACGCTCAACCTTTCTGATCGATGAAGAGGGCGTGTTGCGCAAGATATGGCGCAAGGTAAAAGTCAACGGTCATGTGGATGCGGTTCTGCAGGAGGCGCAGAAGCTTTGACCGAAGCAAACCTCTCGGCGGCGGCAATCAAGATCCTTGAAACCGCTTCCGCCGAGCAGAAAGCCAGGCTCGGGCGAGATATCGCTGCGCAATGGCGGGGGGCAACCCGTCGCACTGTCGGACATGCACGTCCTCCGAACCGTCCGGCTCGCCCAGACACGCCCCGGCTACGGCCACCCCGGGAGGTCCCGAGACGCAAGATCGGGACCGGTCCCGAAGGCCGCATTGCGCTGTTGCATGCCCTGGCACACATCGAGTTGAACGCCGTGGACCTGGCATGGGATATCATCGCGCGCTTTGGTGACCAGGCCTTGCCGGAAGCATTCTTCGATGACTGGGTTCGCATCGCAGACGAAGAATCGAAACACTTTCTGCTATTGTCTGAACGCTTGGAGGTACTTGGTTCGCATTACGGTGCCCTGCCTGCTCACGACGGACTTTGGCAGGCCTCTGAAGCGACAGCCGATAACCTGCTTGCCCGTCTGGCCGTCGTCCCCATGGTGCTGGAAGCGCGCGGCCTGGACGTCACGCCTGACATGATAAGAAAGCTCAAGGCCGCGGACGACAGGCGGTCGGCGGAAATACTCGAACTCATCTACCAAGAGGAAATTGGGCATGTGGCGGTCGGGCGCAAATGGTTCGAATGGCTCTGCGCGCAGAAGGATCTGAAGCCGGTGGACACCTGGCAGGATCTTGTAAGCCGATATTTCCGCGGGCCATTGAAACCGCCCTTCAATGAAGAAGGGCGCGCACTGGCCGGTTTCCCCTCCTGCTACTACGCGCCTCTGGTCACACCGGCATGACCCAATCCCGCTGCGCCTGGGTCACGGATGACCCCCTATATATTGCCTACCATGACACGGAATGGGGGCGCCCCCAGGAAGATCCCAAGCTTCTGTTCGAGACCCTGATGCTGGAAGGCTTTCAGGCTGGCCTCTCCTGGTTGACGATCCTGAAGAAGCGCAAGAACTTCCGTGCGACCTTCGCCGGATTTGATCCCGAAATATTGGCAAGCTGGGAAAACGAGCAGGTCGAAAGACTGCTTCAGGACCCAGGCATTATACGCCATAGAGGCAAGATCGAAGCCACTCTGGGCGGCGCACGTAGTTGGTGCCGAATCATGGATGAGCATCCTAAAGGCTTCGCGGGCTTCATATGGGAAAGCGTGGCAGGTGCGCCGCGTATCAACCGCTTTTCCCGGCTGGAAGAAGTACCGAGCGAAACAACTGAATCACGTGCGCTTTCGGCAAAACTCAAGAAGGCGGGGTTTCGCTTTGTTGGCCCCAAGATTTGCTACGCCTTCATGCAGGCTTCGGGTCTGATCAATGACCACCAGATTAACTGCTTCCTTCATCCGGACAGGCTGCCGCAATAGTTTACCTGACAAGACTCATCGGAACAGCAGAACGGGAATCGGGCAGGAGCGGATCATTTCGCTTGTCGTGCTTCCAATGATCAGACTGCGTATCCGTGAATGCCCGTAAGCCCCCATGACCAGCAGGTTTGCGGCCTCATTCTCGACGGCCCTGGCTATGAGCTTTTCGGGCTGTCCCTGTAGCCGTTCCGTCGTAACGACACGACTTGCCTCCTCAAGCTCCTTCCGGGCCGCCTCCAGGGATTGCCTGTTGCTGTCACTGTCCTCCCCGACCAACAGCAGGTGACATGCCAGGTCGGCAAACAGGGGGCCTCTGGCCATATAGCTGATTGCCTTGCGGCAACTGGGCCCACCGTCAAAGGTCACCAGCACCTTCTGTACTGGCTTGTAACTGCGCGAAGCGACCAGAATTGGTTTCCTGCTGCTGCGGACAATACGCTCCAGGTTGGAGCCGAGATGGAGACGGGCAAAATCCGCGGCTTCACCTCTCTTTCCGACCACGAGCATTTCAGCCAGGTCTTCATATTCCTCAACAGCCGCCAGGATGTCCCCAGTCCGCAAGCGGGTCGATACGGACTGCACGCCTGCTTCATTCAAAGCCGTCTTCGCTTCGTTCAGGATCAGACGCCCTCTTTTCTGTGCAAGCTGCGCGCGCTGTTCATCTAGTTCCGTGAGTTCCTTCAGCAGAGAGGATCGTGCCCCAAGCGAAATGCTTCCACTCAGGTCGGAAGGTGTGCTCGATATCTCCCGGCGCCCCAGCACATGCAGAACTTCCAAGGGCAGTCCCGTTTCCCGGGCCAGCCAGGCCGCGTGCTCGCATACACTCTTGGAATAGATGGAGCCATCAATGAAGGCGACGAGTTTGGACATGTTTCTTCCTTCCTAATGGCCCAGCAGGCGTTCCATTGCATCGGGCTTGTCATGAATGCCCAGCCGACCCACCAGAGTTCGGCTGGCTTCGTTGAGGCCGGTTATCTCCACGGAGGCGCCTTCGCGGCGAAACTTGACGACTGCCGTGTCCAAGGCTGCCACACTCGAAAGGTCCCAGATATGGGCACGGCTGACATCAATCGTCACCTTCTCGAGCGCCTCTCGGAAATCAAATGCCGCCATAAAGTCCTCGACCGAGGCAAAGAAGAGCTGTCCCTCAACCTTGTAGAGCCTGGAGGTTTCATCCTCGGACAGCTCAGAAGAAACCTCGAATATCCGTGCAATCTTCCATGCGAAGAATATTGCGGAAAGCAGAACACCGACCAGCACGCCGATGGCAAGATTGTGCGTGAGCACAACACAGACGACCGTTGCCAGCATGACCAGTGAAGAACTGCGGGGATGATGCTTGAGGTTCCGGATCGATGACCAGCTGAAAGTACCGATGGCCACCATGATCATGATGGAAACGAGCGCAGCCATCGGAATCTGCTTCACCCAGTCTCCAAGGACGACAATCATGAACAACAGGAAGACGCCTGCAGTGAATGAGGAAAGCCGCCCGCGTCCACCGGATTTGATATTGATGATGGACTGCCCGATCATGGCACAGCCTGCCATGCCTCCAATGAAGCCGGTGGCCGTGTTGGCGAGTCCCTGGCCGATGCATTCCCGGTTCTTGTCACTGGCTGTGTCCGTCAGTTCATCAACGATGGAGGCTGTCATGAGGGATTCCAGAAGACCGACTGCGGCCACGGCGGCCGAATAAGGCAGAATGATCGAAACTGTCTCCAGCGTTAAGGGCACATCGGGAAGAAGGAAAACAGGTAGTGTCGACGGAAGTTCTCCCATATCCCCGACTGTACGCAGGTCCATCCCCAAGCCAATGGAGACACCCGTAAGCACAAGGATGCAAACCAACGGAGAAGGTATTGCCTTGGTCAAGCGCGGGAAGAGATAGATGATCGCCAGGCCGGCAGCGACCATGACATAGGTCAGGGAGGGCACCCCCGTCAGTTCGGGGATTTGTGCCAGGAAGATGAGGATCGCCAAGGCGTTCACGAACCCCGTCATAACGGAGCGGGAAACGAATCGCATCGCATAACCCAAGCGAAGGTAGCCAGCGAGTATCTGCAACAGGCCCGCCAGTATGGTGGCTGCCAGCAGGTATTCCAGACCATGGTCACGCACCAGGGTGATCATCAGCACGGCCGTGGCAGCCGTAGCTGCCGAGATCATGCCTGGACGCCCTCCCGTGAAGGCCGTGATGACGGCAATCGAGAAGGATGCATACAGCCCGACCTTGGGGTCGACTCCAGCAATAATGGAAAAAGCAATGGCTTCCGGGATCAGCGCCAGGGCAACGACAACACCGGATAGTACATCCGCGCGCAGATTGCCCAACCACTGCTCGCGGTAGGCAGAAAATAAAGACATGAGTTTCCGTTGATACGAATAAACTTCGGGCAACCAGGCCCTCAGGGAATCCTTGGTTTTTTGTTGTCCGGCGGATAGGCGGCCGGAGAAGCCATCCGGCTATACCGAATCCTGGCGAAGAATCATGAGAACGGGCTTATCCCGCACTGCAACATAACAATCAAGCGCTGTTTTGCGACTGCGAAACAGGGGAGGTTTCAGCCACCCATAGCATGCGCTAAAGCGCTTCAGCCCTGCATTGGCTGCGATTGTCCGCTCTTCCACACACTGCTATACAAGCGGGAACGATGATGGAATTCGGCTTCCGGATACTGATCCAATATCAAATCAACCTGCTCGGCGATCGGACAGCAACATGCGGCGCAAGAAAATTTATGAAGGCAAGGCCAAGGTCCTCTTTGAAGGCCCCGAGCCAGGGACATTGGTTCAGTACTTCAAGGATGATGCCACGGCCTTCAACAATCAGAAGCAGGGCTTGATTGCGGGCAAGGGCGTTCTCAACAACCGGATTTCCGAATTTCTCATGCAGAAATTGGAAGAGATCGGCATTCCCACGCATTTCGTGCGACGCCTGAACATGCGCGAACAGTTGATTCGGGAAGTCGAGATCATTCCATTGGAAATCATCGTGCGCAACGTCGCGGCTGGTTCACTCAGCAAGCGCCTGGGCATTGAAGAAGGTACCATCCTGCCTCGCGCCATTGTCGAATATTGCCTGAAGGACGATGCCCTCGGCGATCCGATGGTCACCGAGGAGCACATTACGGCTTTTGGCTGGGCCAGTCCGCAGGACCTCGATGAGATGTTGCAACTGACCTTGCGCATCAATGATTTCCTGAATGGTCTCTTCCTCGGAATCGGTCTCAAGCTGGTGGATTTCAAACTGGAATTCGGGCGTCTCTGGGAGGATGACCAGATGCGAATCGTTCTGGCGGACGAGATCAGTCCGGATAGCTGCCGTCTCTGGGACGTTGCCACCAATGAGAAGCTGGACAAGGACCGCTTCCGCCAGGATATGGGCAAGGTCGAGGAAGCCTATCAGGAAGTGGCGCGTCGTCTCGGAGTCCTGCCGGAAGCCGGACCTGTCGACATGAAGCCGCCGAAAGTCATGCAATGAGCGGACATCGCCCAGGACGTGGGCCGCTGCTCGTTCTCATCGTGGCCAGCTTCTTCATAGCGGGCGTCGGGCTGTTGTCTCTGAACTCTTACACAAACCTGCAGTACGCTGGTATCGAGAGTTATTGGGGACCACTGCTCTTCGCCCTGATCGGTGCCGGCTTCCTCGTTGCGCTTTTCATCAGCCTGATCATTCGCCAGAACCGGCATTCCCGGCGTAACAAGTAAACCGGCAGGACTTCACGAACGCCTATGCATGATGGTCGCTGAAGGCTCCTGCCGCGCCTGCCAGCCTGTCTCCTGCAATTCGGCAACCCTGCTGGTATGCAAGGGATAGCCCATGCAGAGATAACCGACAAAGCTCCAGGCCTTCGGGACATCCAGATCCCGCTTGAGTCGGGCCGGATCAAGGATGGAAACCCAACCCATCCCAATCCCCTGCCCGCGCAGCAACAGCCACAATGTGTGGATGGCCATCACGACGGAATAACGTCTGGTTTCCGGCATGGTTGACTGCCCCAGGCCATGTCCCTGGATGGTTCCCTCGTCGCAGAAAACAGCCAGTTGTTCCGGCGCCTGCTGCAAGCCTTCGAGCTTCAAGCTGGCATAGAGTTGACGCCGTTCCGAGGATTGGGATCGGAGCGCATCCTCATTGCAGGCCTGGAAATTGCAAACAATGGCATTCCTGGCCTTCGCATCGGATACCTTGATGAAACGCCAAGGTTGGCTGTTGCCGACCGATGGCGCTGTATCACAGGCAAGCGTCAGGGTGTCATCGACAACTCCCTGAGGAAGGCTTGACGAGCTGAAATGACGGACATCCCTGCGCCAGTACAGAAGTTCCTCCAGCTTGTGGCGGAACGCAGCATCAAAGTGCGGCTCATTTGCGGCCTGCCGGTCGTCCTCGGACCGCAGTTCTCGAAACTGGCTGAACTCCATAAGAGGCATCCTTGCAACATCCCGATGTCTTGTGATCCTGTCCCTGAGCCTACTCGCTTGGCTGTCCCGCGACCAGCCTGCCAGGTAGAGCAAAAGGGGCCGATCGGACGTTGCGGCTCGGGGGCCAGGGGGGTAGTCTCCGCGCGATTGAAGCTGGGAGGGATCTGGTGATGAAAGCCCGTATTCACGTAACGCTCAAGCCCGGTGTTCTGGACCCTCAGGGCAAGACTATTTCACATGCGCTGGATGCGCTTGGATTCGATGGTGTGGAAGAAGTTCGCCAAGGAAAATACCTGGAACTCGACTTGAAGGAATCCGATCCCGAAAAGGCCCGGGCCGAAGTCGACGAGATGTGCCGGAAGTTGCTGGCCAACACTGTCATCGAGAACTACCAGGTCGAAATCGAGGCCTGAGCGGGATCATGCAAACTGCCGTTATTCGCTTTCCGGGGACAAACCGAGAAAAGGACGTGGTCATGGCACTGGAACGTGCCACGGGTCATGCTCCCCATGTGGTGTGGCACAAGGATGCCAGCCTTCCGAAGGTTGATCTGATCGTCCTGCCCGGGGGATTCTCCTATGGTGATCACCTGCGTGCAGGCGCCATGGCAGCCCATTCCCCCGTCATGAAAGAAGTTGTCCGGCAGGCGGAACGGGGTGTCGCCGTACTCGGGATCTGCAATGGATTCCAGATCCTGACGGAAGCCGGACTTTTGCCCGGTGCCCTGTTGCGAAATGCCGGCCTGAAGTTCGTGTGCCGGGATGTCCACCTGCGCGTAGAGACAACCGAAAGCCCTTTCACGACCGGTTACCGGAATGGCCAGGTGATACGGGTGCCGGTCGCGCATCACGACGGCTGCTATTATGCCGACGGGCAAGAACTGAAAAGGCTGCGTGATGAGGACCGTATCGCGCTTCGCTACTGTTCTGCTCAAGGCGGGCAGGATGATCGCAGCAATCCCAACGGATCACAGGATGAGATTGCAGGTATTCTCAGTGCCTCAAGGCGGATCCTGGGACTGATGCCGCACCCCGAGAATGCGACAGAGCCGCTACAGGGCGGAACCGACGGCTGTGGGCTCTTTGATAGCTTGACCCACACACTCAACTGACTTGCACCCTAGCGCATTTTCGCGCCGGAGAGAGAAACGTGAGCGAAATCACACCGGAAATCATCGCCGAACACGGTCTGGCCCCCGAAGAGTACGAGCGGGTCAAGGAAATCATGGGGCGCGAGCCAAACCTGGTGGAACTGGGCATATTTTCCGTGATGTGGTCCGAGCACTGCTCATACAAGTCATCCAAGAAGTGGCTGAAGTCCCTGCCCACAACAGGGCAGCACGTGATCCAGGGACCTGGCGAGAATGCGGGCGTCATAGACTTAGGAGAAGGCCAGGCGGCCGTCTTCAAGATCGAGAGCCACAACCACCCCAGCTTCATAGAACCCTATCAGGGGGCGGCCACGGGTGTCGGTGGCATTCTGCGAGATGTATTCACCATGGGCGCCCGCCCCATCATGAACCTGAACGCGCTGCGCTTCGGAGATCCGCGACATCCAAAGACCCGCCACCTTCTGGCTGGTGTGGTCGCCGGCATCGGTGGGTACGGGAACTGTGTCGGCATTCCCACGGTGGGCGGCGAGATCAACTTTCACCCCGCCTACAACGGCAACATCCTCGTCAACGCCATGACCGTAGGCCTGGCACCAAGCGACCGCATATTCTATTCGGCGGCTGCGGGCCCCGGAAACCCGGTTGTCTACGTCGGCTCGAAGACAGGGCGGGACGGGATACATGGCGCCACCATGGCCAGTGCCGAATTCGGCGATGACTCCGAGGAAAAACGCCCCACGGTTCAGGTCGGTGATCCCTTCACCGAGAAGCTTTTGATCGAAGCCTGTCTGGAACTCATGGAAACGGACGCCATCGTTGCCATCCAGGACATGGGCGCAGCCGGCCTCACTTCCTCTTCCTTCGAAATGGCCTCCAAGGGTGGAGTTGGCGTCGCCCTGGACCTGGAACGTGTGCCCATGCGTGAAGAAGGCATGACTCCCTACGAGTTGATGCTCTCGGAAAGCCAGGAGCGCATGTTGATGGTCCTCAAGCCCGGGCACGAGGACGAAGCCCGCCAGATTTTCAGGAAATGGGATCTGGATTTCGCCGTGATCGGGCACCTGACGGACAGCGGACGCATGGAGCTACGCTGGCACGGTGAAACCGTTGGCGATCTGCCCATCGACCCCCTGGCCGAAGCGGCGCCGGAATACGACCGTCCGCACAAGTCCACGCCTGCGCCTGCACCATTGAACGACGGCAACACGCCCGAAACCACAGAGCCTCTGCAGGATCTCAAGAAGCTTATGAGCACTGCGGATCTGTGCAGCCGACGCTGGGTTTGGGAGCAGTACGACCATCTGATCAACGGGGACACCATTCGTCGGCCGGGTGGAGATGCGGCTGTCGTCCGCCTTCCGGACGGACGCCGAGGGCTGGCAGCCACGACCGACTGCACTCCGCGCTATTGCCAGGCTGACCCGCATGAAGGCGGCAAGCAGGCCGTCGCCGAGAGCTGGCGCAATCTTTGCGCGGTCGGAGCCCATCCCATGGCCGTGACCAACAACCTGAATTTCGGGAACCCCGAGCGCCCTGAAATCATGGGCCAGATCGTGGGCTGCATCCAGGGCATGGGGGAGGCCTGCAGTGTGCTCGCGTATCCCGTTATCTCGGGGAATGTCTCGCTCTACAACGAGACAGGGGGACAGCCGATCCTGCCCACACCGGTAATCGGAGGGGTTGGCCTGGTTGATGATCTGGAGGAACTGCCGGCCGCCGGCTTTACGGCCGCAGACCTTGACATCATTCTGGTGGGGGAAACGCGCGGACATCTCGGTCAATCCTTGTACCTGCGCGAATTGCATGGCCGCGAAGAAGGCCCCGCCCCTCCTGTGGACCTGGAATCCGAAAAGCGTAATGGGCGCTTCATTCTTCAACAGATTGAAGCCGGCCGAGTCACAGCCTGTCATGACATCTCTGACGGAGGCCTTCTGGTGGCCCTGGCCGAAATGGCACTGGCGGGGAATCTCGGCCTGTCCCTGGAAGCAAGAGGTGCACGCACGACAGCCGCATGGTTGTTCGCAGAGGACCAGGCGCGCTATGTTGTGGTGACAAACGAGAAAGAGGCCGTGCTGGAAGCGGCCGGGAAAGCAGATATCAAGGCTGAGGTGATCGGTCGCACCGGAGGGGATTCGTTGAAACTCTCTTCAGGTCAACACATCTCTCTAGAGGAATTGCGAGAAGGTCATGAAAACTGGCTAGATCGCTACATGTCCGAGAATCCAGCCGATTCTGTAGCCTGAAAATAGTAAGTGGACTGACAGGAGTAACAGCCATATGCCGATGAATCCGGCGGAAATCGAGAGCTTGATCAAGGAAGGAATCCCGGACGCTCAGGTCACGATTGAGGACCTGCGCGGGGACGGTGATCACTACGCCGCCTATATCGTATCGGAATCCTTTCGAGGAAAAAGCCGCGTGCAGCAGCACCAGATGGTTTATCAGGCTCTACAGGGACGCATGGGGAATGAGCTTCATGCCCTCGCCCTCCAGACATCGGCACCCACAGAGTAAACGGCAGTCAGGCGATACTGGGCCGTATTAGAGAGGCAAGTCATGGATAATCCCGTTTTCGAGCGCATCAAGCAGGACGTAAGCGACAACGACGTCGTCGTTTACATGAAGGGTACGCCGGTTTTTCCGCAGTGCGGTTTCTCCGCCGTGGTCGTCCAAGTGATGACCCACCTCGGGGTCAAGTACAAGGGCATCAACGTCCTTGAGGATCCCGGTCTGCGCCAGGGCATCAAGGACTATTCGAACTGGCCAACCATCCCCCAGCTCTATGTTAAGGGCGAATTCGTGGGAGGCTGCGACATTGTCCGTGAAATGTTCCAGAGCGGTGAGTTGACCGAATTGATGACTTCTCGTGGCATAGAAGTCGAAACCGCCGCCTGATCTTCCAGGTTTCACAAACCGCCTATTGGAAAATGCGCCCTTCTCTCGAGGGCGCATTTTTTCTGTAGGCAAAGCTTTGCCCGGGCGGGAAATAACAGGATCATGGACAGTATCCGACAGGCACCAACACCCCCTCTCCCATCGGAATCATCCGGACTGCTACTGGGTTTTCTGGGAGTGACGGGCTTCAGTATCACGCTCCCAGCCACGATCCTGGCTCTGGACTCTTTCGATCCCTATTTCATCGCGCTGGGACGCGCGGCCCTGGCCGGTTTCTGTGCCGTCCTCATCCTTGTCGTGACGCGTTCTCCGATTCCCCGTGGGCGCATGTGGAGAGATATTGCCGTCGCCTCGAGCGGTGTGGTCTTCGGCTTTCCACTGCTCACCTCATGGGCCATGCAGCACGTGCCCGCCAATCACGGAGGCGTCGTATTGGGTCTCCTGCCCTTGGCCACGGCATTGGCAGGTGTAATCATCAATGCGGAACGCCCCTCGCTGCGTTTCTGGTTGTTCGGCCTTCTTGGCAGCGCGACGGTCATCGCCTTTTCGCTCTTCCAGGGGGCTGGCGGCATCCATATTGCTGACCTGGCCCTGCTTGCGGCAGTTGCCTTTGCAGCCTTGGGCTACGCGCAAGGGGCGCGTCTCTCGCAGAGCATGAAGGCCTGGCAAACGATCTGCTGGGCACTTGTCATTGCCCTGCCCGTGACA
Source organism: Fodinicurvata sediminis DSM 21159 (assembly GCF_000420625.1). Classification (NCBI taxonomy): domain Bacteria; kingdom Pseudomonadati; phylum Pseudomonadota; class Alphaproteobacteria; order Rhodospirillales; family Rhodovibrionaceae; genus Fodinicurvata; species Fodinicurvata sediminis. The sequence goes on from NZ_ATVH01000011.1 coordinate 376,651, forward strand.
CTGCCTGCGGGTTTCCTGCTCTTTCCCTACGAAACCCCTATTCCGACATTACCGGCTTTTGGTGGCTTCCTCTACGTCGCCCTCATCAGTCAATTCGCCAGCTTTTTTGCCTGGTACAAGGGACTGGCCATGGGCGGTGTCGCACGTGTGGGACAGATGCTGCTGCTGCAACCCTTCCTGACGTTTGCGGCCGCCTACCTGCTTCTGGGTGAACAGATTGACCTGATGACGGTTGGCTTCGCCTGTCTTGTCGTCTTCTTCGTAGCCCAGGGGCAAAAGGCCCCCATCCGCAGAACAACCTAAGGGCCGCAAACTATCATTCACTCAAGACCAGGCATAGCTGGCCATGGAAAGACTGCCGTGGCTGAAGCTTCGATGCAGGACTTCCCCTTGCTTGTCGCGGGCCGCGCCCAAGGCAACGAAGAAGGGCAGGAAATGTTCATCGGTTGGATGTGCCTGGAGGTGGTCGGATCTGGCTGAATAGCTCAGCAGTTCATCTACAGCACCAGAACGGACATGCTCCGCCAGAAAGTCGTCGAAACTGCGGGCCCACTCAGCAACATTCACAGGGTCCCGTCGATATTGCATCAGGTTGTGAACTGCCCCGCCAGAAGCCAGGATCAGGACGCCCTCCTCTTTCAAGGGCTGCAGGGCCTCCCCCATAACATAATGGAAGTCAGCACCGCGATCCGGGGAAACCGAAAGCTGAGTCACAGGAACGTCAGCCTGTGGAAACATTTCCAGAAGCGGCACCCAGGCCCCATGATCCAGGCCACGATTTGCATCGCTTCCTGCCTGAATGCCCTTCTTCTCCAGAAGCTTCTTGGTGCGCTCTGCCAATTCTGGGGCACCTGCCGCAGGATACTCCAACTCATAGAGTTCCCTGGGAAAACCATAGAAGTCGTGGATCGTCTCAGGGGCTTGCGCCAGGGAAACAGTCGGCAGGCTGCTTTCCCAATGGGCTGACACGACCAGGATCGACTCGGGTTGACCGCCTTGGCTCAGGTGACTGCCCAATTCACGCAGGAAAGCCCGCGCAGGGTTTTCACTTTCCAAGGGCAAGGTTGGCGCACCATGCGAGACAAAAACGGAGGTCGGCTTATTCATGATTCACACTCTAGATTGATCATACCAATCAACATAAGTGTAGAATCCGCCCCTCATAAGACAGAACGGGGGCGAAACTGCGTTTCGCCCCCGTCAACAATCGGCCTGATAAAGGAAAAGACTTAGCGTGAATAGAACTCGACGACCAGGTTCGGTTCCATCTGAACGGCATAGGGCACATCCGCGAGCTTCGGTCCACGAATAAGGCTTGCCTTCATCTCACGATGGTCGACCTCGATATAGTCGGGGACGTCGCGTTCCGGCAAGGCGACAGCTTCAAGCACCACCGTCAATTCCTTGCTCTTCTGCTTGATCTCGACGACATCGCCATCACGCACCTGATAAGAAGGAACATTGACGCGCTGGCCATTCACCATGACATGCCCGTGATTCACGAACTGGCGCGCGGCGAAGACGGTGGGGACGAACTTCGAACGATAGACCACGGCATCAAGGCGGCGCTCGAGCAGCTCGATCAGGTTTTCACCCGTATCTCCACGGCGGCGCACGGCCTCTTCGTAATAGCGACGGAACTGGCGTTCACCAATGTTGCCGTAGTAGCCCTTCAGCTTCTGCTTGGCAAAGAGCTGGGTTCCATAATCGGATGGTTTGCGGCGGCGCTGGCCATGCTGGCCAGGGGCATACTGACGACGGTTAACTGGGCTCTTCGGGCGTCCCCAAAGGTTTTCGCCCATGCGTCGGTCAATCTTGTACTTGGAACTCAGGCGCTTTGACATCTGCGCGCTCCTCTTTAATCGAAGTTTGTCCCGGTAGTCCGTTGCACTCTGGCTGGCGGGCAGGACTCTTAGTCCCCCACATTCCCGGGAATGGGGCCGGACTATACTTCCGCAGCCCCATAAGTCAAACAGCCATTTGCCAGTGACAAACACTCAGTTTTCGAGGGTATCCGGCTCTTCTCGTTTAGCCGATGGTGCCCGGCGAACCTTTGCCCCCAGTAACGCAGAGAGCACACCGTGCAAGGTACGAATTTCCTGCTCCGTCGGCTCTGCGCGCAACAAGAAACTACGCAGATTCCGCACCATGGCCGGCCGTTTCTCGGGTGGGTGAAAAAACCCTTTCTCCTCCAACACCCCTTCCAGGCGTTCGAAAAAACCGACAAGCATGCCCCGATCTGCCAGAGGACTGTTACCCGATGGAACTTCCCGGGGTGGTGCTTCACTGCCTTCCTGGAACCACTCATAGGCAAAAACCAGGACGGCCTGGGCAAGGTTCAGCGACTTGTAAGCCGGGTTCAGTGGAATGCGTATGATCGCATCTCCGAAAGCCAGGTCGTCATTCTCCAGGCCGGTGCGCTCGGGACCGAAAAGCACACCACAGCGCAAGTCGCTCCCGGCGAGGCTGTGCACCTCAGCGGCCGCCGCGCGTGCGGTAAGAGTAGGTTTCACAAGTTCACGGTTTCGGCCCGTTGTTACATAGACTCTATGAAGGTCGGCGACGGCATCGCCGGTTGAAGGATAAACGCGTGCTTTCTCAAGAACTTCTGTTGCGCTTGCGGCCGCCGTGACGGCATCACGATTTGGCCAGCCATCGCGTGGCTTCACCAACCGCAAATCGGTCAGCCCACAGTTCAACATGGCACGAGCCGTCATACCGATGTTCTCACCCAATTGCGGGGCGACAAGAATGACGGCTGGCGCGAATTCCTGAGGCGACATCAGGTCAGACATCAGGTCACTGGGGTCTGGTTGTTCCTGAACAGCTTCCATGTGATGGCATCCGATAACGCATTGAACGAGGCATCAATGATATTTGCGGAGACACCGACGGTTATCCATCGTCCCGTGCGCCCTCCGCTCTCGATCATCACACGCGTGATCGCGCCGGTTCCGTCCTGGGGTGTCAGAATGCGCACCTTGTAGTCCAACAGCCGCATTGTCTCCAGGATTGGATAGATGGGCAGTAGCGACTTCCTCAGGGCTCTGTCCAGGGCATCGACAGGTCCGTTGCCCTCCGCCACAGTCATTGTCCCTTCCCCATTGATGGCAAGGTTGATCGTGGCTTCGGATTCCGTCACCAGTTCACCGCGCGCGTTCCAGCGCCGATCATCCATGACCCGGAAACGCTGAAGCGTGTAGTATTCGGGGACGCTGCCCAGGGTACGTCGCGCCAGAAGTTCAAATGATGCTTCGGCGGTATCATAGGCATAGCCATTGAATTCGCGCTGTTTGATCTCGTCGACAAGCCGGTTGACTTTTTCATCCTTCGGATCAACTTCAATCCCGAATTCCTTGAGACGAGACAAAATATTGGCCCGACCGGCCTGATCCGAAACGACGATGTGCCGTACGTTCCCGACACGTGCTGGCTCCACATGTTCGTAGGTGCGCGGATCCTTCTCGACCGCAGAAACATGGAGGCCACCCTTGTGGGCAAAGGCATTGTCGCCAACGTAGGCGGCGGACCTCTGGGACGTACGGTTCAGACGCTCGTCCAGAAGCCGCGAAATCGGCTTTAGCTGGGTCAACTGCGTATCCGAAATGCCTGTCTCAAAATCTGTCTTGAGCGACAGTGAACCGATCAGGGACACCAGGTTGGCGTTGCCACAACGCTCGCCCAGACCGTTCAAGGTTCCCTGGATCTGACGCGCCCCCGCCCTGACCGCGGCCAGTGAGTTTGCGACGGCATTCTCCGTGTCGTTGTGAGCATGAATTGCCAGATGCGAGTCAGGAAGCTCCCGCCGCACCTCTCCCACGATCTCCTCGACTTCATGAGGCAGCGTACCCCCGTTGGTATCGCAGAGAACCAACCAGGAGGCTCCTCCCTCCTGTGCCGCTTTCAGGCAGGCCAGGGCATAGTCCCGGTTACTCTTGAAGCCGTCGAAAAAGTGCTCCGCATCGAACATCGCCTCGGCCTTGCAGGTATTCAGGTGCGCGATGCTGTCCCGGATCATATCCAGGTTTTCCTCATTGCTGACCCCCAGGGCCAATTCCACGTGAAAGTCCCAGGTCTTGCCGACAATGCAGGCCGCATCCGTTTGTGCATTGACCAGGGCCGACAAGCCAGGATCGTTGGCAGCCGAGCGGCCGGATCTACGTGTCATGCCAAACGCGACAAAGCTCGCATGTTTCAACTCGGGCGGTTCCGCAAAAAAGGCATTGTCCGTCGGATTGGCACCCGGCCAACCGCCTTCGACGTAGTCCACCCCCAGGCGGTCGAGACCCTGCGCAATCGCAATCTTGTCAGATACCGTGAAATCAACGCCGTTGGTCTGCGCCCCGTCACGCAGGGTCGAATCGAAAAGATAGATGCGCTTGTCGTCTGACATGTTTTTACTCTTTCAAATCAAATTCTTGCTGCGCAAGCTTGGGCGGAAAATTCAATTCCCTGAAGGCTTCCGGTCCTTGGTCATCTCCGACGCCAAGTGGTACCTTGCGCCCCATCCTCCAACAGGATGCCACGCTCCAGAAGATCATCACGTATCCTGTCTGCCGTCGCAAAATCCCGCGCCTTGCGCGCAGCAAGCCGCTCTGCGATCAGGCGCTCGATCTCAACAACATCCAGGTCTCCCTCGCTGCCCTTGAACCACGCTTCTGGGACACGTTCCAGCAGTCCCAGAAGATGCGCTCCTGAAAGCAGGGCTTCAGCGCAGCCAACTTTCTCTTCATCACTGGCCTTGTTGAGCTCATGCGCCAGATCGTGGAGGGCGGAAAGAGCAAGGGGTGTGTTCAGATCATCTGACAGGGCGTCGAGAAGCCTTTCGGGTGTTTCCTCACGGCTGGCTTCAGGCAGGCTATCCCCCAAGGGACGCAAGGCCCCATAGAGACGATCAAGCTGGCTTTTCGATTCCGCCAGTTTCTCGCGGTTGATGTCCAGGGGCTGGCGGTAATGGCCGGAAAGCAGAGCCAGTCGAATGACTTCGCCGTCGTAGCCTTCTTCAAGCAACTGGCGGACGGTCAGAAAATTGCCGAGAGACTTCGACATCTTCTCGCCATTGACGACAACATAGCCGTTGTGCAGCCAGTAACGGGCCATCCTTGACGTGCCGTGTGCACAGCGGCTTTGAGCCAACTCGTTCTCATGATGCGGGAAAACCAGGTCCTGGCCACCGCCGTGAATATCGAAGGTTTCCCCAAGATGCTCGGCGCTCATGGCAGAGCATTCGATATGCCAGCCCGGACGTCCTCGTCCCCATGGGCTTTCCCACCCTGGCTGGTTCTCGGCACTGGGCTTCCAGAGCACAAAGTCAGCCGGATCTTTCTTGTACGGGGCCACATCGACACGCGCACCTGCGACCAGGTCATCACGGGAGCGTCGGGAAAGCTGTCCGTAATCCTCCATGGAAGGGACCGAGAAGAGCACGTGACCCTCGGCCACGTAGGCATGCTCCTTCTCCACAAGGTCCTCGATCATGGCAATCATCTGACCGATATGCCCCGTGGCACGCGGTTCGATCGTCGGTCGAAGCGCCCCCAGTGCATCCATGTCCTCATGAAAGGCCGCCGTGGTGCTCTCGGTGATATCGCTGATACTGCGCTGCTGCTCGTCGGCCGCCGTCAGGATCTTGTCATCGACGTCCGTTATGTTCCGGACATAGGTTACGCGCGTATCTCCATAGACATGGCGAAGCAGTCGGAACAGGACATCGAAGACAACGACAGGCCGCGCATTTCCGATGTGCGCAAAGTCATAAACGGTCGGGCCACAGACATAGATGCGCACCCTCTCCGGATCTTCCGGGACAAAGGTTTCCTTTCGGCGTGTCAGCGTGTTGTAGAACTGCAAGGGCATATGATCCGGTCCGCTGGCGCTATGTCGCGCGCTCTTTCGTGTTTGCACCATCTATCCTCTGCCGCACAGGGCGGGTCAAGCCGTCTGCCCCTCAAGGCGCTTGGCTGCCCGTTCGTAGCCAATCTGCGGCAGCAGATGCTTCAATTCGGGTCCTGAGGATAGCCCCGTAAGGGCCAGTCGCAAGGGCATGAACAGAGCCTTGCCTTTCCGACCTGTCTTGTCCTTCACGGCCTGCGTCCAGATGGACCAGGTAGAAAGATCCCAGGGCACAGGCGGCAGAAGTTCACGTGCGGTTTCCAGAAAGGAACCATCCTCGACCACTGGCGCAATTTCCGATCGACAGATGCGATACCAGGTCAAGGCATCCTTGCGCGTTTCCAGATTCCCGCGAATGGCCAGCCACAGGTCTTCGGTAAAATCCGGGCCCGTTTCTTGCTGCAGCCAGTCGGCAATCCTTGTAAAGGGCATTTCATGCAGAATGCGGCTGTTCAAAGCCTGCAGCTCATCGGGATCGAACCGGGGTGTCGCCCGCCCGTAACGCGAGATATCGAAACCAGGCATCAGGTCCGTGGGATCCTGACCACTTTCAACAGGGTCCGGGGTGCCAAGACGCGCCAGATAGGCGTTCAGGGTCATCGCCTCCAGGCCATCCTGGCGCAATTGGGCCAACGAGAGAGACCCAAGACGCTTGGACAGTCCCTGCCCCTGTGCACCGGTCAATAAAGGCAGATGCGCAAAAGTGGGCGGTTCTCCCTCCAGCGCCTGGAACAACTGAATCTGCACCGCAGTATTTGCAACGTGATCCTCGCCGCGCAGGACATGGGTAATTCCCAACTCAAGGTCATCAACCACCGATGAAAGGGTATAGAGCGGACGTCCGTCCTCGCGAAGCAGCACAGGATCGGAGAGCTTGTCGCCTTCGAAGTGCTGTGCTCCGCGGACGGCATCGTCCCAGTCGATCGGATCATGAGCCAGGCGGAAACGCCAGTGCGGACGGCGTCCTTCCTCCTCAAAGGCTTTTTTTTGCGATTCACTCAGTGTCAGGCCTTCGCGATCATAGATCGGCGGCCGTCCGGACTTGAGCTGGAGCTTGCGCTTCAACTCCAACTCTTCAGGCGTCTCGTAACAGGCGTAGAGACGCTCGGAAGTCTTCAATCGCTCGATTGCCAGGTTGTAGCGATCCAGTCGATCAGATTGCCGAGCGAATTCATCCCAATCCAGCTGCAACCATTTCAAGTCAGCCTCGATGGCATCCGCAAAGGCCTGGGTTGAGCGCTCCTGGTCGGTATCATCCAGACGCAGCAGGAACGAACCACCTTGCTGACGTGCCCAGAGCCAGTTCAGAAGTGCCACACGTGCATTTCCGACATGAAGCGCGCCGGTAGGGCTTGGTGCAAACCTGACTTTCATATTATTCAGCCCCTTATGCAGGCCCTTTGAATCTGTTTACGATCGGATAGCGTCGATCGCGCCCAAACGAGCGGCGCGTGATCTTGACGCCCGGCGGTGCCTGCCGGCGCTTGTACTCCGCATTCTCGAGCATGCGCCAGACTTGGTTGATGACCGATCGCTCATGACCGCGTGCCGCAATTTCTTCGACACCAAGCTCTTCCTCGATCATGCAGCTCAGGATATCGTCCAGCATGTCATAGGTGGGCAGGCTGTCCTGATCCGTCTGATCAGGCCTCAACTCGGCCGTTGGCGCCTTGGTGATGATACGTTCGGGAATCACCTGCCCGGCAGGTCCCTTCACATTGTCAGGACGGTTCTGATTTCGCCAACGCGAGAGACTGTAAACCGTTGTTTTGTAGACATCCTTCAAGGCGTTGAAACCACCGCACATGTCGCCATAGAGCGTGGAATAGCCCACACTCATCTCGGACTTGTTTCCGGTGGACAGAACCATGTGCGCGAACTTGTTGGACAACGCCATCAGGAGAATACCGCGGATACGCGCCTGAATGTTCTCTTCGGTCGTGTCCGGATCCAGTCCCGAGAAAAGCGGAGCAAGCATGCCATCGAATGCTTCAACGGCCGGATTGATTGCAACATCGTCCAGTTGCACCCCCAGAAGCGCAGCACATTCGCGCGCATCCTCGAGGCTTTCCTGGCTGGTATAGCGCGACGGCATCATGACACAGCGCACCCGGTCCGGGCCCAGGGCATCGGTTGCCAGAACGGCAGACAGTGCAGAATCGATCCCACCGGACATGCCGATGATGACTCCGGGAAAGCCGCTCTTGTCCACGTAATCACGCAAACCGGTTACCAGGGCGCTGTAAATATCAGCCTCCCCTTCGCTCTGCCCTTCACGCAGACCTACGGCGCAATCCCAGCCGTCACTGCCTTCGTGCCAATCGCTGCATATCAATGCTTCCTCGAAGCAGGGCAGTTGGAAGCGCAGGTCGCCGCGCGACCCCAGCACAAAGCTGGCTCCGTCGAAAACCAACTCGTCCTGCCCTCCCACCTGGTTGACATAAATCAGAGGAAGCTCCGTCTCGATCACGCGGGACAGTGCCAGTTGTAGACGTTCCTCACGTTTTCCGGTCTCATAGGGTGATCCATTTATGACCACCAGCATCTCGGCACCGGATTCAACCAGGCATTCAGCGACATCCGGCTGCCACATATCTTCACAGACCAACAGACCCAAACGATGCCCCCGGAAATCAACAGGACCGGTCAAAGGCCCTGGCTGGAAGACCCGCATTTCATCGAAAACACCGTAGTTCGGCAGCAGGTGCTTGTAGCGAACGGCCGAAACCTCACCCTGATCCAGAAGCAATGCTGCATTGTAAGCCTTCTCCCGTAGAGGTGCGTCGAGAGACCCGCCTTCGTACCAGGGAGCTCCAACCACAATGCCGGTCGCTGTCCCTGCGGTATGTGCGGCAAGCTCGACGACAGCCTGCCGGGCCGCCTTCAGAAAAGCAGGCTTCATCACCAGGTCCTCCGGCGGATAGCCAGTGATGCACAGTTCCGGACAGACAAGAAGATTCGCGCCCTGAGCAGCAGCAAGGCTGTGGAGTTTCTCCAGCTTGTCCAGGTTCCCGGGAATATCTCCGACAACCGGATTGAATTGCGCAAGCGCTATCTTGAGGCCTTCTGTCATGGCGTCTGTCTACTGGCTATGAAGGGGACCGGCAATGGCAGGCAGGAATGATATGAAACCGGCAGCAGAAATCAGCGCCGAAGCAGGAACTCGCGCCCGACCTTGACGCGCGGCTTGCCGTCGTATTCCACAATATCAGCCGTTGCGTAGGTTTCGGACCAACGGATCGGCAGGAAACTGCCTGTCCCGATGACATTGATGGGTGCATGGGCATCGGACATCAGGCGGCACTTCTTGGGCCCGAAACCACTGGAAGCAACAATGCGCACTTTCTGGAATCCAGCTTCATCCAGTGCCTCGCGAAGCCGCCAGATGGCTGCAGCAGACACCCCTGGCCCGACCAGATAGCGCAATTCCTCTTCGGTACGAAAACCTCGAATGGCCTCCGGCACGTGACGTTCCAGCACCGCGTAGGATGCCGGCGGGTCCAGGGTTTCCATGTAGCGGCTACCAGCAATATCTATACGCAAGGAAAGCTGTCCCTCGCGGGCCCTCTTGCTGAAAGCACGGCATACTTCCAGGCTGTCTGTCACTTCGTGTCCAAAGTAATCCACCAGAACGGTCATCGGCTCATCCGAAAAGCACTCGTCGTACATTTCCGCAGCCCGCAAGGTTGAACCTGCATAGCCGATGAAGGCGTGCGGCATGGTCCCGGCGCCCTTCTCCTGACCGAAGAAATGAGCTGTCGCATCGGTCGAGCTCCCCACGAACCCGACTGCCCCGACCTTGCGTTTTGCCCGCTCCGAGCCGACAGAAGCCGCGTAGGCCATCAACTCAGCCATCTCCGTTCCCGCGCAATGGCGCGCGTCCATTGCGAGGAAAGCCACATGCGGCAGGTCCGCACACATGGAAAAGGCATTGTGGGCGGCCACACAGGCAGGGCCAAGCTTCTGCAATATGAGGGTCTCAAGATCACAAAGGTGATAGAGGGAACCGGTGATATACATGATGGGCTCACCGGCGCCGACCCACTTGCCTTCCCGGTAGCGCAAGTCCACGTCAAACTCGACGCCTCGATCTGCGGCCACTTGGTTCAACCAGTCAACCACAAGACCTGGTGCGGATATGACAGGACGGCGCATGAACAGCGCATAGGTAACCTGAGCATCGCCGAACCGGCCGACCGCCTGCTTCGTGCGCTTGAAGTAGACATCACTCCAGTCGGCGATGGTATCTTCTCTAGTCCCTGCAGCTTGATCTTCAGACGGTTGCCTGTTTTCAGCTGCCATTCGTTCCGTCATGCGATCGGTCCCTGAAGCAGGCCTTCAGTTGCAGATAAGCGTGTTATTTCGCGGCGGCAACAGGGGCCGACACCTGACCAGCCATCTGGCGTTCCGCCTTCAGTTCACCAGCAATCAGGAAGGCCAACTCCAGAGCCTGACTGGCATTGAGGCGCGGATCACAATGCGTGTGATAACGGTCCCCCAGCATGCCTTCATCAATGGCCTGGGCCCCACCGATGCACTCAGTGACATCCTGCCCGGTCATCTCGAAATGCACGCCACCTGCATAGGTGCCTTCCGCACGATGAACGCCAAAGAACTGACGCACTTCGGACAACACGCGATCGAAGGGGCGTGTCTTGTAACCGGATCCCGACTTGATGGTGTTTCCATGCATGGGATCACAGGACCAGACGACATTGCGACCTTCGCTCTGCACCCGGCGCACAAGGGCCGGCAGGTGATCTTCCACCTTCTCGTGCCCCATCCTGGAAATCAGGGTCAGGCGGCCCTTCTCATTCTCGGGATTCAGGCGGTCGATCAAGCGGATCAGATCATCGGGATCCAGTGCGGGACCGCACTTCATTCCTATGGGGTTCTTCACGCCACTCAGGAATTCGACATGAGCCTCGTCAATGTTGCGTGTACGATCGCCAATCCAGAGCATATGCGCGGAACAGGCATACCAGTCCCCTGTTAGACTGTCTGTCCGTGCCAGCGGCTCTTCGTAGGGCAGCAGCAGGGCTTCGTGACTGGTATAGAAATCCGTTTCGCGCAGCTGCTGCACGGTCTGCGGCGTGACTCCGCAGGCCTCCATGAACGCCAGGGCTTCATCTATGCGGCTGGACAACTCTTCATAGCGCTGTCCCTGCGCACTGTCTTCCACGAAGCGCAGGTTCCACTGGTGGACCTTGTAAAGGTCCGCAAACCCACCCTGGGCAAAGGCACGCAACAGGTTCAACGTGGCCGCGGCCTGGTTGTAGGCCTGGAGCATGCGCTGCGGATCCGGGTGGCGCGCCTCTTCGGTGAAGTCTATGCCGTTGATGATATCACCACGATAGCTGGGCAGCTCCACGCCATCCTGCGTTTCGGTATCAGCCGAGCGCGGCTTGGCAAACTGTCCTGCCATCCGTCCGACCTTCATGACCGGGCATGATGCGCCGAAAGTCAGCACAACGGCCATCTGCAGCAAGACCTTGAAGGTGTCGCGGATGTTGTTGGGGTGAAATTCAGCAAAGCTCTCCGCACAGTCTCCCCCCTGCAACAGAAAAGCCTTACCATCGACCACCTGTCCCAGGCCTTCCTTCAAGCGACGTGCTTCGCCAGCAAAAACCAGCGGCGGGTAATTGCGAAGGGTTCCCTCGGCCGCCTTCAGCGCCTTTTGATCGGGATACTTCGGGACCTGCCGAATGGGCTTGTCCCTCCAACTGCTTGGGCTCCATGCTTTTGTCATATCAAAAACCTGACTTAACTCTTGTTCATCGGCCGACCACAACCCGGCCGCAAATACGGCATAAAGAATGCCTTAACGAGTCTTAGTCGTCACGCCGCGACGAATCCAGAAGGAAATGGGATTTTTCCGAAATATCCGGGCTATTTTCGAGTCACTCAAAACAGTCTGGGCAGGGACAGCATCAAACCTGTCCTGGCGGCCCCATCGTTCGGAAAAACAACCCGGGCCGGGAGGATATCGCCAACACCCAGACTGTTCCACCTGACGACAGGATAGCCATCTCAGCGCAGATAGGCAGAGACTACAGCCATGCAATCGCGTGCCCACCAAGCCTCAGACATCAGAAGGGCCAGAACAGCGGGATCAGGAAGCTGGCGAGGATCCAGTTCATGGTATTGAGCGGCAACCCCACCTTCAGGAAGTCGGTGTAGCGATAGCCACCGGCATGATAGACAAAGGTGTTCGTTTGGTATCCGATCGGCGTCGCGAAACTGGCGCTGGCCGCGAACATGACCGCCACCACGAAAGGCCGTGCATCAACGCCCAGGCTGTCGGCAACACCAATGGCAATCGGAGTCATGATCACGGCCACGGCATTGTTGCTGACCATTTCGGTCAGCAGCGAGCCCAACAGGAAGACGACCGATAGCATGACATATGGGCCGTAATCCCCCGCCAGATAGACAGCTCCCTGGACGATGGCTTCGACAGCGCCTGTCTTTTCCAGTGCCATCCCCAAGCCAAGCATCCCGAATATCAGGATCAGGATACGCCACTCGATGGCTTCATAGATCTCATCGGGGCGCACACAGCCCAGCAGGACCACTGCCGCCACGGCAATAATGGCCAACCCGGCAATCGGCATGATGTTAAATGCGGCCAGGCCCATAACGGCCAGGACGGACAATAGCGCCAAGGGCGCCTTCTGGCGGCGCACGGGACGCTCGGTCATCTGGTTGAGATTGATCAGCATCCTGTCCTCGACCAGGCGCTTGATACCGTCCGGCGGGCCTTCCAGCAGCAAGGTGTCCCCGAAATTCAGGGTCAACTGGTCAAAGGCGCTGGTCAGGTTCTCGTTCTGTCGGTGAACCGCCACGACGTAGACGCCATAGCGGCGGCGAAGGTTCAGGTCAGCAACCTGCCGGCCGACAAGGCGCGATTCGGGGCCCACGATACCCTCGATCACCATCAGCTGTTGCGTGCTGATCGGCTCAAGTTCAAGACTTCCGCCCCCGGCAAACTCCATCTGGCCGGTTTCACGCAGACCGATCACTTCCCGGGCATGTGTCTGGATCACCACCCGATCCCCAGGCTCAAGCGTCACCGTGTCCAGAACATTCCTGAGGGAGCGCTCACCTCGAATGATGTCGACCACATCGGCATTCGGGTTCTTCTTCAGCCCAGCTTCTGAAAGGGTCTTTCCAATCAGTTTGGAGCTATGCGTGATCAAGCCCTCGGTCAGGAAGCGTCGATCCGAGGGATTGGTGAAAAGGCCGCTGAGTGTCTGACGGTTCGGCAAAAACCAACGCCCGACGAGAAAGAGATAGAGTCCTCCGCAAACAGCCAGGATCAGACCCATCCCTGTGATCTCGAACATCCCGAAGGGCTCCATCCCGTTGCTGCGCGCCACGCCGTCCACGAGCAGGTTGGTCGAGGTTCCGATCAAGGTGCAGGTGCCACCGAGTATGGCCGCATAGGACAGAGGGATCAGCAGTTTCGACGGCAGGAATTTCAGATGATGGGCCAGCCCGATCGCCACCGGTGTCAGCACCACGACCACCGGTGTGTTGTTGATGAAGCCCGAAAGCACCACCACGCCCATAAGCAGTGCCACAATGGCAAGTGCGCGCGACCGATTGGCCAGTTGCGTCACACTTCGCCCCACGGAAGCGATAACCCCGGTACGGTCCAAGGCGGCACTCAACACGAACATGCAGGCCACAGTTATGGGGCCACTATTGCTGAAGACCGAGAGCAGTTCTTCCGTCGAGAGAATGCCAAGCAGCAGGAGCGCAGCGACTGCCGCGATGGCCACAATATCAGGAGGAACCCAGGCGCGCACGAAGGCAACAAAAACACCCAGGGTCAGCAGCAGGACCAACAGCGCGTCATAGCCAAGCGCATCCATTACAAAGCCCTCCCCCTGCTGACCAATACCCTGTTCCGACCCTGACTGTCGCTCAGACCATAACCCTAGAGGTCACACGGCAGCCTGCTTGAAATCTACACTTATCCCCGTGAATCGGGAAGCGCTTGCAAAATCACGCAAATTCTTAGTAACAGCCGCTATTCGGCAGCTTCGCTCGCACCAGGCTCCGGCTGCTTCTCGCGCATGGTGACGAACTCCTCAGCCGTGGTCGGATGAATGCCGATTGTGGCATCGAAGACATCCTTCGTCGCACCGGCCTTGATGGCAATGGCAACACCCTGGATGATTTCGGGGGCATCCATTCCTGCCATGTGCGCGCCCAACACACGCTCGCTGTCGCGCTCCACGATCAGTTTCATGAGAGCACGCTCTTCGTTTCCTGACAGCGTATGACGCATCGGCCTGAAATCGGCACGATAGATATCGACTTTACCGAACTGTTCCCGTGCCTCTTCCTCGGTCAGGCCGACAGTCGAGATTGGTGGCTGACTGAAAACGGCAGTGGGTATATCCGCGTAGTCGACACGGCTGGGGGAATCCTGGAACAGAGTCCTGGCCACCGCCATGCCTTCAGCCAAAGCAACAGGGGTCAGCTGCAAGCGGTCCGTCACATCGCCTATGGCCAGGACTGAGGGAACATTGGACCGAAAATACTCATCCACCTGGACCGCTCCGCGATCATCCAGGGCAACACCTGCATTCTCCAAGCCCAGACCCTGTGTGTTGGGGATGCGACCAACGGCATAGAGGATCTGATCGAACTCTTCCCGGGTACCATCGGAGAACTCCGCCGTCAGTCCGCCCTTTCCTTTGGCTACGGAGGTAATGGTTTGGTTGAAGCGCAGCGCAACGCCCTTCCTGTCCATTTCCCGAGCCAGGAAATGCCTCAGGTCTTCATCAAAGCCCCGCAGGAAAACAGGGCCACGATGCACGAGCGTTGTCTTGCTGCCCAGGCCATTGAAAACGCCGGAAAACTCGACACCAATATAGCCCCCGCCCACGATCAATATGCGATCGGGCTGCTTGTCCAGATAGAAGACATCGTCAGAGACAATGGTCAACTCGCGCCCAGGTATTTCCGCCTCTGCCGGTTTACCGCCTGTCGCCACCAGTATGTGAGCTGCCGTCACCGGCTTGCCGCCCACGTCAATGGTATGATCATCGAGAAGCGTGGCCCGCGCTTCGAATATCTCGACGCCAGCATTGTTCAGGAGCTTCTCATAGATGCCGTTCAGGCGGGAAATTTCCCGATCCTTGTTGGTGATCAAGGTTTCCCAGTCAAAGTCGGGCTTTCCGAGTGTCCAGCCATAACCGGCAGCGTCCTTGAAATCTTCGCCAAAGTGGCTGGCATAGACCATCAACTTCTTCGGCACACAACCGATATTGACGCAGGTTCCGCCAAAATGCCGTTCCTCTGCAATGGCGACACGTGCCCCATGGCTCGCCGACATCCGGGCGGCCCTCACACCACCGGAACCAGCTCCGATCACGAAGAGGTCATAGTCATAGCTGGTCATTGGTCCCCCTGGTTCTCACGAATACCCATAGTTATCTGGGTTGGCCTGCAGAATCTGCACACAAATCGGGCGAATCCATAGACTGGATTCGCCCAATGTATTTCAGCAGAATTCAGATTCCACCAACACAGAGATACTTCATTTCCAGGAAGTCCTCGATTCCGTACTTGGACCCTTCACGACCCAGTCCCGATTCCTTAACACCGCCGAAGGGTGCCACTTCCGTGGATATGATTCCGGTATTGATGCCGACAATACCCGTTTCCAGGCCTTCCCCGACTCGCCAGATACGACCGACATCGCGGGCATAGAAATAGCTTGCCAGACCGAAGGGGGTATCATTGGCCTGCTCGATAACCTCTTCCTCGGTCTTGAACCTGAACAGCGGTGCCACCGGACCGAAAGTCTCCTCTTCGGCAACTTTCATCTGCCGGGTCACACCCGTCATCAGGGTCGGCTCGAAGAAAGTCCCGCCAAGCTCATGACGCTTGCCGCCAACCTTGACCTCTGCACCCTTGGAAACAGCGTCGGAAACGTGCTCCTCAACCTTCTCCAGGGCCGGCTGGTCGATCAGCGGCCCCTGGGCAACACCATCTTCCAGGCCATAGCCCACCTTCAGGGACTTGATCTTTTCACCGAACTTGGCGGCAAAGGCATCGTAGACACCGTCCTGAACATAGATCCGGTTCGCACAGACACAGGTCTGTCCGGTGTTGCGGAACTTGCTCATCATCGCCCCTTCGACAGCTGCATCCAGGTCAGCGTCATCAAAAACGATGAAGGAGGCATTGCCCCCCAATTCGAGGGACAGCTTCTTGATGCTGTCGGCAGACTGCCGCATCAGCAGCTTGCCCACTTCAGTGGACCCCGTGAAAGACAGTTTGCGGACAGTCTTGTTCGATGTCATCTCGCCACCGATATCGGAGGCCTTGCCGGTCACTACATTGAAAATACCGGCTGGAATTCCGGCGCGCTCAGCCAATTCGGCCAGGGCGAGCGCGGAATAAGGCGTCTGCTCGGCCGGCTTGAGCACGATGGGACAGCCTGCCGCCAATGCCGGCGCAGCCTTGCGCGTGATCATTGCGTTGGGGAAGTTCCAGGGCGTAATGGCCCCAACAACACCAATCGGCTGCTTGATGACCATGATCCGCTTGTCGGACTGGTGTGCCGGGATGACATCACCGTAAATCCGACGCGCCTCTTCCGAGAACCACTCGATAAAGGAAGCGCCATAGGCGATTTCACCACGTGCCTCAGCAAGCGGCTTGCCCTGCTCGACTGTCATCAGGGTAGCCAGGTCTTCCTGATTCTCCATGACGAGATCGAACCATTTGCGCAGAATTCCTGCGCGCTCCTTGGCCGTCTTGGCACGCCAAGCCGGCCAGGCCTTGTTGGCCGCTTCGATGGCACGCCGGGTCTCATTGGCTCCCATATACGGGATTGTACCCAGGACGTCCGACGTCGCGGGGTTGGTCACCTCGCTCGTCTTGCCACTGTCTGCGCCAACCCATTCTCCGTTGATATAGGCTTCCTGGCGAAAAAGCTTGGCATCTTTCAACTGCGGCGCAGAGGTCTTCTCTGCTGCACTTACTGCGGACATGGTCAGTCTCCCTTATGGTCTTAACGAATATTGACTAATGAATTTCCTAGCACAGATGGGGACCATCCTGCGTTCGGAAAAGCCCTGCTGCGATTCAGGCAAGCAAGCTGCCGCGCAAAAAGGCCATTGGTGATCACACGACTTCGCGCCCGAATTGCGATTCATAATGCTGCCGCTGCAGCTTCAAAGCCGTCAGTGTGTTCCGCATCAAAATGGAAACCGTAACTGGCCCGACGCCTCCCGGCACGGGTGTGATCCATCCGGCAACCTCATGACAGCTTTCATAATCGGCATCGCCCACAACACGCGAAGCTCCATCGGATTCATGAACCTGATTGATCCCGATATCGATGACGGCCGCTCCAGGCTTGATCATGGATCCCGTAATCAGCTGTGGCTTGCCGACCGCAACGAAAACCGCATCGGCCTGTCGGGAATGGACTGACAGGTTTCGAGTCATGTGATGACAGACAGTTACAGTGGCTCCCTCACTCATCAGCAGAAAAGCTATGGGCTTTCCGACAATCTCAGAGTGGCCAATGACAACGACTTCCAATCCCTCCAGGTTCAAGCCCGTGGCCTTGAGCAGTTCGACGGATGCAACCGATGTGCAGGGCCCCAAAGCCAGTTCGTTATAGACGATATTCCCTATGGAGGCTGGATGCATACCCTCCACGTCCTTCAAGGGATGGATGGCCGATTGCAATTGCTTGATGGAAAGATGTTGGGGAACAGGACGCTGCAAGATGATGCCGCTTACACGCGGATCGGCATTCAGGGATCGAATCGCAGCCAGCATTTCCTCCTGGGTCACCTTGTCGGAATAGAATCGCTCCTCGAATGCAATCCCCGTCTGCTCGGCCACTCGGCGCTGATTCCTGATATAGAGTTTCGCAGCATCGGTATCGCCCACCGCAATGGAAACCAGCCGGGGCGACCAACCATCCCCTTCCAGCTTGCGCGCCTCATCCGCCACGGCGTCCCGGATATCGCGGCCAAGCTTCCGTCCATCGAGAATCTTGTGCTGCCCCGCGTTCAACCGATCTTCTTGGAGTGCAACTGTCATGCTGTCCTCATTCCACAATCTCACTTGCCCTGATAGCCCAGGAAAACGCTTTCGTCACGGCCAAGCCGATTTCTTGACCAAGATTGGATGGCTACATGGAAGAACGAGCGACCTGTTATCACAAGACTTTTCAGTCGTATCCGGCTGCTTCGCGTCAAGACGCCACGGTGGCTTTACCAATCGGGTTCGTCAGGCGATGGTAAAGCATCGATCAACAGGATTAAGCCAGAATGCTCAAAGCTTTCATCACAGCCAATCTGACCGTTTTTCTGTTTCTGACCTCTTTGACTGCAAGCGCAGAAAGCCTCACTGCAAGTGATCTGGAAGTGCTTAATCCTTGGGCCAGAGCCTCAGCCGGAAGAACGGAAACGGCAGCTGCCTTCCTGACAATCCGCAACAGCTCCGATCAAGCTGATCGTCTGGTCGCGGCACAAACGGATATTGCGCAAACCTCTGAACTTCACACGCATCTTCATGAAGAAGGTGTCATGCGTATGCGACAGGTCGACTCCATCGACCTGCCCGCGGAGGAAACCGTCGAACTGGCCCCCGGCGGCGACCATGTCATGCTGTTTCAGCTCGAAACACCACTGCAACAAGGCCAAAGCTTTCCCTTGAACCTTACCTTTGAAAAGGCGGGGACCATTCAAGTTGAAGTGAAGGTGATGCCGATAGGCGCTGCGGGCCCGAAAGAGAACTGAACCAGGTCGCGTCAGGGTTCAACGAGAGAACGCTTATTGACGGAAGTCCGCACCACCTGAAGCAGTCTTTCCAGATCCTTGCTTTGCTTGGCCGAGATACCATCCAGCAACTCTTCCAGCCAGCTATTGTATGAGTCGGAAATCCTGTTGAAGCTATCTCGGCCTTTACGCGTCAGCTTGATGAAGTGCGTACGCCTGTCGTTCGGGACTGAAAGGCGGCTGACCAATCCGTCGGCGACCAGGCGGTCCGTAATGCCAGTGATGTTTCCATTTGACACCATCAGGCACCGGCTCAATTCGCCCATGGGCAAGCCATCTTCATACCGACTCAGCACAGCCATCGCTTCGTACCGTGGCAAGGTCATCGCATAGTGTTGCCGCAAGCGGAGCCGAAGTTCCGCTGCGATCAGGCTGTAGCAGGTGGACAAGCTGTCCCAGAGGGCATTTTCCGTGCCTACTGGATCGTGCAACACACCGGTCTGTGTGCTCCTGTGCACAGCCTTTTCGTCGCAAGGCTCGCAATCCATACACCCCTCCCCTGTTTGGATGTTCTTTTTATTATTTCTTTTATGATAATCGTATTATGTCTTGAATTGACATATTTTTTATCGATCAAGGTGATATTTTCTCGCCCATTTAAACGTGAAAGTTGTTTAGGAACGAGATCAGTGTATCTTTGCTCGCCACTTAGCTTTGTTCAGTTGCAGAGAACGAACGAAACGCCTAAGTGAGAATCTTTTTCCAAGCTATTGAAAATACTAGAATGGTGAGCCCGACAGGGTTCGAACCTGTGACCTACTGATTAAAAGTCAAAAAAGCTGCTGATTTCAGGACGTTACTAAACGTTACGCCACGTTGAAAAGCGTTGCGAAACCTGGCCTTTCCGGCCAATTCTGCCCTCTCGAAACGTTGCGTTTCGTTCATCACTGTTTGCCTCTGTTGCGACCGATGTGCGACCGCGCTGCGACCGGAGGGGCCACATGCCACGACTGACAAAGACCCTCATCGAGGGCACCAAACCAGGCGACCGCTTGATCGAGCTGCGCGACGAGACCCTGCGCGGCTTCCACGTCCGCGTCTGGCCCGGCGGCGCCAAGACCTACCACCTGTACTATAGGAACAATGCCAACAAGGAACGGCGCGTGAAGATCGCGCGCTGTGACGAGATGGTGCCGGATCGCGCCCGCGAGATCGCCAGGGACATGCTGGAAAAGGTGCGCCGGGGCGAAGATCCTGCAGCCGCGCGTCAGACCACGCGCAGCGCACCGGCGGGCGAGACCTTCCCCCAGGCCGTCGAGGACTATATCACGCGCGAGCAGAAGGGCCGCAAGGGCAATGCGACCGCCGACGAGGTGAGGCGCACCCTGCTGGCCGAAGGCAAGCCCTGGAAGAAACGCACCCTGCAGGAGATCACGGCGGCCGATATCAGGAAGCGACTGGAACAGATACGCGACGGCGACCCCGAGAAGAAGCTGAAGCCCCGCCCCTATCTCGCCAACCGGACCTTTTCTTACCTGCAGACCTTCTTCTCATGGTGTGCGGAGCCCGGCATCGAGAAGGTGCCCGCCTCTCCCATGCTGGGCCTGCGCCGGCCCTGGGACGGCGAGGAATCGCGCGACCGGGTGTTCACCGACGACGAGATCCGCGCGCTGTGGCGCACCGCCAACGAAATGGCGGCCGATCCCAGGATGCCCACAGGCCGAGCAGCGGGCGCCTTCCTCAAGCTGCTGCTGTTGACCGGGAAACGTCGCGGCAAGGTGTCTGCCATGCGCCGCGACGAGGTGGACGAAACCTGGCTCTGGACGCCGCCCCGGGACGCACGCCGCAAGAAGGGCAACAAGCGTGCCCATGCCATCCCCCTGCCCGGCCTGGCGCAGCGCATCCTCGCCGGCCTGCCGGCGCGTGAGGACAACCCCTATTACTTCCCAGGGCGCCACAAGGCCAGCCACCTGGACGCCGGCTCGCCCCTGATCGACGAGATACGGGCGCGTTCCGGCATCCAGGACTTCATCTTTCACGCCTGCCGGCACACCGTCGAAACCCGCATGGCGGGCCTCAAGGTGTCATCCGACGTGCGCGATTTGCTGCTGGACCATGCCCCCAAGCGCGGATCGGGCAAGGACTATGACCACCACCTCTATTACGAGGAAATGGCCGAAGCCCTGGAGGCCTGGGCGGATGCTGTGGCGCGGATTGTGACGGAAACGGAAGGAGTCGGCGTGCTGCGCTGATTATTCGCGGCTGGGGCTGCGACCCGTGAGAAGAAAATCGGTGCTGCGGTCTGTCAGCTTGGCTGCGAAGACTACAAGATCGAGGCCGGGGTCTCGTGTGCCGTCTTCCACCTGCCTGTATATCTCGGGATCGACCCCAAGATCCTCGGCAAAATCCCCATCCTCATAATACCCCGTGGCGATCCGTGACGCACGAAGCCGCCGCGCAAACATCAACCTCTCGAACATATTCCACCCCCATGGATCGTTGTTGGTCTCCCGAGAAATGCCAGTGTATATTTGTAATATACAACCAGCATACGAATAAGATGGACAGTAGCACCCTGTTTAATCGAGATTAAAGTTTAATTATTACAGTTAGTTGCGACTATTACTTGCACGGATACGAGAACGCAGTTCGCCAAAATCCTCGATGAAAACGCGCAAAACGGAACAGCCAGCATAGGGTCCGCTCACCGGACAGGGCGGCGGCAGGGCCTCCAGCTCATCCGCGGCCTTTTGCTGCATGTCGCCGGGATAGGTCTTGAGTTCCGGCTTGGCGATGCCGGTGCTAGTAGCCTTCGTCCCGCAAGCTGCTGTAAGCCCCGCCATCGCGGCGATAGCGAGCAGCCGCATCCCTTTGACTGTTCCTGCTGGCATTTTCTCTCTCCTGCTGCCGGGCCTTTTCCTCCTGGATGCCGTCTTTCCGCCCGGCCCGGCGCACGCCGAAATAGGCGCCCAGGGCGCCCAGGGCGGCGATGATGTAGGGCAGAAATTGTGCGATAAGGGCGCTCATGGGTGTCCGCTCCAGTTCGTGATCGCCAGAAACGCAACGAGGATACTAACGATGAAGGGCGCGAACGCGGCCAGCCACCACTGCCACCCGGCCCACAGTACAAGGCAGACCAGAAGAGCAAGGGCCGTTGCGGCGCAGCCTACACTCAGGGACCAGAGCGCGATTGTGTATTTCCGGCGCTGAGACGGCGTGTGCATAGCAGCCTCAAAGAACTCGGTTGGCAATATAGCTGCCAACGAACGGAACAGCGGCCGCCATGACAGGGGCGCCGATCCATAGCCACACCGGAATGCCGACAAGCCAGGCATCAACGGCCCAGCATATCGCAAGCGCGATGAGGGCCAGAACCACAGCCGCAATGGCGTAGAGGATCATGAAGGCTTGTGCGATCCCGTCGGTCGGAGAAGGCATATCGTCACCTGTTCCTGAGATACAGCCACAGCGCCACGGAACCTGCCGCAACGCCCAGGAGCGCCAGCGGCGCGTACTGCGCCAGGGTGTTGAGCAGAGGGAAGGCCGGCGCAACGGCGTCCACGGACTTGCCGATGGCCTCGATGCCACCGGCGGCCGTGCCACTGGCGGCGGCCGTCTTGATCGCCTTGTCCGCGTCCTTGCGGTCCAGGCTGCGCTGGGGCACGTCGATGCCGGCGAGCATGAGCCCCTTGTCGATGATGCGGTCCCGATACCAGTCAGCGCCCTTCGGCGGCGGGCCGTTCTCGTGGGCGATGATCGACTTCACCAGGGGGCGCATGACGGCGTAGTGCTTCACGTCGGGGATCTTCTCGCCCTCGTCCAGCCCCATGCGCTCACGGACGTGCGAGGCATAGGCGTCCACGTTGTTCTCGCTTGCCGGCGCCCAGCGCTCGATGATCTCGCGCACCGTGTCGATATCGCTGCCATCGTTGGCCTTGCGGCGGTCCTGGTAGGTGATGAGGATGCGGGCGATTGCGCGGATGCCGTACTCGGGCGCCATGAAGACGCAGAACTCACTGTCCTCCGGCGCTATGTCCATCAGGTCGTATTTTTCCTCCAGGTGGCGCTTGACCGCCGGAACAAGGCCATAGGATCGCCTGAAATCGGCGGGGGCCTCCAGAAGCCCCTCCCAGGGGTCGCCTATCCTGATGTTTCCGGGATTGTTGCAGCGGATGCCGCGCGGAATGTATTTCATCTGGTCCCCCGAAAGCTGGTTGCAGGAGGGCTGGTTATTTACGGCGAATACCAGCCCCTGCTTTTGTGGGTGACTCTCCGGTGACAGTTTGCGCACCGAACCTCACATTTTGAAATTTCTTCAAATATTCGCCTTATGGAGTATCCTGAACTTACAGCCTTCCCAATATTGAAAGATTTATCGCAGTCAGGCCTGTGATCGAACTCAAGAATAATTGGGTCATTTTCCCCACAATCCACACACGGATTATCGAGCAAGTAATCCCATATTTCCTTCCTGGCGCGAGCGTAGTGCTCTTTCTTCTTCCGGGCGGCAGTTTCGATATATTTTTTCTTGTTTTCTCGATAGTGCTTTTTTGCGTAAGCGCGTCTCTTTTCAGCACAAGAATACGGCACATCAAACTCCCATATGAACCTCCCGAGCTACCGTTTGCTCCACCCTGCGCCTGTAGCTGACCAAAAGAGTAACTTCCAGTTACGCAATGGGCAAGAAGATTTACAGAATTTTGCGTAACTATCTCATTATCAACAACATGTGTACACTTGTTGATGTGTTGATATGTTACGCTACCCCATAGAAAGGGCCTTAGGCAGAAACAGAAAGTGCGGCCAGAATCGCTCCCGGCCGCACTCTTCTTCGGCGTTACTGTCTAGCCTGACGTGCCGTGCCCAAGCATGCCAAATCAAGCCGTGCCATGCCTGCCTAGACAAGTCTCGCCGTGCCCCGCCTAGCCCGGCCGTACCTAGCCTGCCATGTGCCCGCCCTGAGGACGGCCCGAGGTTGGATCCGGAACTCTCGGCGTAACCGCTGCGGGTCAGTCGTTCTCGGCCGCCCGCTCCTTCATCATATCACGGACACGGCGGAACTTGGCCGAGGCCTGCTCCATATACCGCTCCGCTTCCGCCAGGTATGCGTCAAGCAAATCCGGATCGCTCCGAATGGTGTTCAGCGTGGCCCAGCGCCCCTCCCCGTTGGGCCGCACGTACTCGACGGCACGGATGGAGACGCTGCGATTGCCCGAGACAACGACCTCCTGCACGGCCCCGATGATGCGTCTGCACCGCTCCAGCCGCCCCCGTTGAGCCCAGGCCTGATCCCCCTCGCTCCAGAGGTCGTGATGAAGGGGGTGCGCAGTATCCTTGCTCGCCTCCAGAAGGGCATCCGGGGAGGGTTCGGGAAGCGCCTCAAGGGCCTCCTTCACCTCATCCGCGGAAACACCCTTGGGCGCGTGGAAGCCTTCGGCCCATTGGAAATTCATAGCCCCGCCTCCTTCCTCCATTCCTCGAATTCCGCCCGGGACACCACCTCGAAGGTTCCGGCATCCCCGTCCCGTTCCGGCCTGTAGTCCCCAACGCCGACCCCATGGCCGGCCGCCTGAAACATCGTCGCCGCCTGGCTGATCGAGATGACCCTGGGGTTCAGAACAAGCTGCAGAACGACGCCCCAGGCCGGGTATTCCGGGCGGTAACGCATTTCCGCCGAGCGAGAGGGGCCGGCCAAGCGAACGACGTCCTCTCGAATGGTCGGCTCCGGGGCGAAAAGCGGCACCAATGCCGTTCGCACCAAAGAGCCGTCCAGGGTTCCCGGCGCATTCATGGGCAGGCCGATCACACGGAAGGCCTGGCGGGCCGCAATCTTGGTCACATCGCCCAATGAGGTGCAGGCCGTCACCGCGGCGGATTTGAACCCAACCGCCGGGAAGCCGTCCCGCCCATCGGGCAGCCTGTAACGGCAGGCCTCGACCTCCGCATAAGGGTCACGCGCCTCTCGCCCGCCGCGCGACAGCTTCATCTGTTTGTCCAGCATCTGGCGCCGTGCCTTTTCCGGGAAGGCATGAACGATGAGCGGGGCCGTGCCCACCAGATACAGATGATGCTGCTCCATCGTCACATCCGGCAGCTCGATCCGTGCTGTCTTCTGGGGCATTACGCATCTCCCCGGGCCAACGCACTGTCGATCAGGTCCCATGTGTCCGAGACACCATCGCGCAGCGGGCCCATGATGCGGTCGGAGCCGTAACCCTCAGCCCTCAGGCGCTGCTCCATTGCATCGACGGCATCAATCAGGCGAATCATGTCCGCGCCGACGCGGCTGGTTCTTCCGGCCGTCTCCAGTGCACCCCTGCACCGTGACTGCTCAAAAGGATCTGTGGTAGTTTCGATATCAGCTCTTGGCATGAGGCCGCTCCTTTTGCCTTGGGTTAGGGCTGGGCTCGGCGCACCACCGCCTTGCCCGGCCTGCAATTTTATGACATTATAAAGCCATGATGTCAATTAATAACACTGAAAAATCAAAAAGGGGGCGGCCCAGGGCAGATACATCCCCGGTAACGGTTCGCCTGGAGCGCGAGGCGATAGAGGCGATTGACGCCCATCGTCGGGAACAGAGTGACATCCCGACGCGCCCAGAGGTCGTTCGCCGGGCGCTTTACGAATGGCTGGACGCCAACGGCTACCTGGGCAGTGCGCCAAAGGGGGAATCGGGATGAATCCTGCCGAGCCGGAAAATTTACCGCCACCACGGAGCGAAGGGGCATTCCGCAGAGAAGGGCGTGCCGACAGAGAGGGCAATACGGGCAGCCGCAGGACGGCAATTGTTCTTGCTGCGGTTCTGGTCGCGGGCAGTCTCGGCCTTGGCACCCTGAGTGCCTTTCCCTATGACGGGGGCGGGCCGTACGGAAACGCCAGAATGATTGGGGCCGCGCTTGGCGGGGCGTTCGTTCCTGCACTTGTGCCATTGACCTGGTGGGGGTTCCGTCGCTTCAGGGCGGACAGGAGTGCTGGCCCACTGATCCTCTGGGCCGTTCTTCTGCTGGTCATAGCTGGGCTGGTTGCGAGCGGCAAGGAGTATGAATCCCAAAACCTGTCCAGGCACGAAGAGCGCCCGCCACTGGACACAACGGGCTTGGCTCTGGTGGAGGATGATGTAGGCAGCGGCGAGGGACAGGGGCCGGATGCGAGGAATCCCAGGTAGGTGGAGCCAAGGGCGATTATGTGCCAGACATCGTGATCGATATAATATTCTTTACAATCGCCCTCTATATATTGGGAGGGTTCGCCGCTACACAGTTCCCGCCGGCGTGGCAGGGCTGGCTCGGCGTGAGCATAATTTCCCTCGTTCTCATCCCGCTCTTTGTTTTCTCCCTCCCCTTTCTGATGAACCCGGTGACTTTGGTCATCATTGTTTTGGTTGGTGGAGTTCTTGCCTCCGCCCTCAGTGGGTCCAAGTAGCGTTACTCCGCTGCCGTCCTTTCTGCGCGCCTCCTCTCCAGTTCTTTGCCAACCCGCTTCTGAATGGCGTTGCGCAACGAACGCAGACGATCCAGCTTCATGCGCTTGGCCTCCGCCGACAGCTCCTCGTCGGACTGCACGATCTTCATTTGCCGGCTGATATCGGACAGGTCCCGCTGCACGCGGTTCAGGGCCTTCCGCATTTCCAGCTGGTGACGGGATTTGTTCATGACCGAGCGTGCCTCTTCCAGTTCCCCGTAGCGCTTCAGGTGCTGGATGTCCGAGTATGCCTGATCCGCCTCCTTCAGGGCCTCGTAGAATTCCGTGGCATAGGCGGTGTAGTAATCCTCCTGGGTCAAATCCTTATAGAAGCGGCGAATGGGCTGATATTCGTGCCAGTGACGATACGGTTTCTCCTCGCCGTGTGCACGACGCCAGATGGTGTCCGCCAGAGCGGCGCCCGAGGCCCCCACGGACCCCAGGTAGCCGCGGATCAGGTGGTCTATCTGTACCGGCGACAATACCCAGCCATCCATCCCTGTCCGGCCAAGCGTTTCCTCCATGCCTTCGGAGACGTATTCACTGATAAACGAAGAGTCCGGCCGCGAGCGGAGGCTGGGGCTTAGCCTCTGCATGCCGATATTCTCGATGGGGCGATCCGTGAAGGTGTCCCGGTTCATCAGGACCTCAAGGCTGGGCTTAACGGCCTGCGGCATATCCATGGAAAAGGTATCGGTCAGCATCGCGCCAATGCGCTCCAGGAATTTACCGCCGCCCACGGTCGGATCGACATACTGCTCAAGGGCGCGTCCGGCCATGGTGGCAATCGCCCCCACCTCGAAGGGCTTTGGTATGAAGAACATGTTGTCGCCGAACCGGAAGACCCAATAGGTGTCTTTCTGCCAGTCCTCGAGCTTCCGATACTCCTCATCATCCCAATTGTTGAGATAGTTCAGCATCTCCATGATCGCGAGGGCGCCGATCACGGCTCCGAAGCGCGCAAACTTCTTCTTGTCCGAGGCTGTCCCGCGCCCCGCGACGGTCTTTGCACCGGGCTTGACGCCGCTGCGGTAGAGCTTGTCCAGGCCCTGGATGCGGGCATTGAGGAACGGAATGGTATCGATCATGATACGTAGTGCGATGGCATCGCCATGGGCAGAGAAGTCCATGAGGTCGCGCGACTCGAACGCGGCACGCAGCTTGCCTTGCGCCTGATTGCGCTCAAAGATCCCGGCCCGGTTCACGTTCTCGGCAACATTGGTCACATCGTTCCAGGCGCGCCAGGACTTGACCAGAACGCCGGGGATCAACTGCGGGTCGCTCAGGACCTTGGCCCGGCGCATGTTGCCGCGAAGGCTTGTGCGGATCGAATCCGGGTCCTGGCCATAGACGTAACCGAAGTCGAACGAGGCACCGCTGGCCAGCATGCGCGCCCGTGTGCCGGCGTGACCGTAACTGGCCCCGCCCCTCAAGGCGTTGAGGAAGGGCACGGGGCTTGTCGGTGAGGTTGCCATGGCACTGAGGCTGTCGCGCAGCGTGTTCGCCACCATGAACTGCGGCGTGATCGTCGTCATGTTGGTGAAGATGCGCTTGAAGCCGCGCAGGATCTTCATGGCGGGGTTGTTCAGCCCCGCATGGTTCAATGCCGATAGCGCCTTGAACGTCAGTCCATCCTCGATGTCGTACCACTGCCGCTCGCCGTTCTTGAGGACAAAGGTACTCATCTTCCTGTCGCGCTGCTCCTCGGTGGTCGGCGTGGCGATGCCAAGCGCTTCCGCGTTCTCCACAGCCTGCAGTGCAGCCTGGTTCTTCAGTGAAGCCTGTAGCAGGTGGTGGAAGTTCAGCAGCGTGTTTTCCAGCAGGTCGTTCAGGTTTTGCGTCCCACCCTTCAGCTCCTTGTAGGCCTGCTGACGCGCCAGGGAATCGGATCGACCGGGCCCGCCGACATTGTCATCCTCCAGAATGCGGTAGAATGGGACATAGAACTCCTCCGCCCATGTCTCGCGCTGCTCCGAGGTGATGATGCCGGCCTGTTCCGCGATCTCCAGGACATCGGCCCTGTATTGCTTGAATTCCTGCCAGGCCCAATTGTACATGACTGGGCGGTTGCGGCCGTCGCTCAGCTGCCCCTGTGAAAGACCGATACCGGCATCGATCTCATCCGGCGTGAACAGGTTTTCCCGGCCCTGCTCACTCAACATGCGCGCCCGGTTCGCTGCGACCCAGCCCATAAAGCGGTCCACTTCGGCGGGTGAGCCAAGCTGATTGAGGACCTCACGCAGGCCCGTCGTGCCCTCGCGGATATCCAGGACCTTCTGCTCTTTGTCCAGGTAGAGGCGGCCGTGGTTCAGCATGGCCGACACGGCACCGCCGGCCGAATTGCTCATCCGGGCCAGCACCCAGGAGCTGGAGGCGATGGAGCCCTCCAGGGTGTCCTCGCCATGGATTGCCTGGTCGTTGCGCAGAAGGGCCGCATAGCGGTCCACACCGGCCTGTCGCACGCGCAGGGCCAGGTTCTCGCGCATCTGTCGGAAGCGGTCGCCAAGGCTCTGTGTGACCGTCTCAGGGCCGATCTTGTCGAGGAAGCTCTTCTGGGTGTCGCTCAGGTCATCGAACTTGTCGGACGGCTTGCCGATGCTGTAGCGGATATCCGGGTTGTTCGGGTCGAAGGTGCCTTGGTTCCCGGTGGCGGACTTGATCTGATCCGGGCGGAAGACAGCGATGTTCACAGGGCCATCGGGGCCGTCCAAAACATAAGCGCCGTCAAAGCCAGCGGCCTGTATCGCGTCTATTACATGCGGCTTCTCAATTCCGGTATAGAGGCCACCATCGACTTCTTCGACCACCCCCTCATTTTCTGACATGCCAAGCTCTTTGCCCAGAGCTGCCACATCTTCTTCAGAGTTCGCATCGAATGGACGCTCAACACGAAGATAGACAGGCATGACCGTCGCGCCATCTCCATCCGAGAACGTGGCGGCAAACTCGGCACTTGGGGAAAAGAAGCCGACGACCGATTGAGTCCTGCCCTCATCGAACCGATCAAATATACTGCCGTCCGTGGTTGTCCCATGATAGACAACAAGCGGCTCGCCATTCGCATCGACAACCTTGCTGTCGCCGAACCAACGGCGGAACTCGGGCGTCTGAGTCTGGCCCGCCTCCCCGGGCAACACGTCACTGATGCTGTAGCTCTGATACTCGCCCTCGGCCCGCGGCGCCTTCTTGCGTGCATGGCTGCGCAGGGCCTGGGCGGCCAGGGCGCGCAACTGACTCGGTGTCACCTGCCCGGCCTGAATGCTGAAGCGGCGCTGCAGCCAGGCCTTTATGTGCCCGATAATGTCATCCACGACCTTACGCAGGCTCTGGGGCGCATTCTCGTAATTCTCAATGGCGTAGGCCCCGAATTCTTCGATCTTCTGGGCATCGCTCATCATTACGCCAATGCTCTCGGCATTTTCGACGCGCTGTTGGGATTCTCGCCAGATCCGGTTCGATCTGCCGTTTGTGTTTCGCGCATGCTCGGCGACGCGCTTCAGGTCCCTCTGCAGCTTTTTCCATTGCCGGGTGCCCAGCAGGGGTTCGACGTGGGAGTGAAACGCCTCGTGCAGAAGGGCCGGGGTTGCCGTTTCCGGGGTGAGCGCACTAGAAACCAGGTGAATCGTGCCATCCGGTGTGGTCGCCGCATGCACGCCATCGGGCGTACTGGCACCCAGGGATTGTCTCGAGTGATGCAGCACGACATGACCGCCTTCGATGAGTGTATCGGTCATGCCGCCCAGAGGCCCGCGGCGAAGGTGCTCTATGACGCCTTCACGTGTAAGCGTTCCCGTCTCAGGGTTGATGGTAGGCAGGGACGCGCTTATATTCAGAACCTGCTCGGCGTCGCCTTCCAATGCCGGGGTAGGTACCTGGTCATCGACCAAACCTTCCGTGGTGGTGCGCCCAACCGCCCACCGGGCGCCGGGCTGATTATCCTTCCGAAGGTCGTAATAGAAATCACCGTTCTGTGTCTCGCGCACAAGCGCGACGACATCCAGCGGGCGTCCATCCAGGATGACCTGTGCGGACAGGACATGGATCGCCTTTACATCTGGACGCCCTCTGCGATCCGCCATGCTTTCAAGGAAGCTGCCCTTTTCAAGTATATCGCGCAAGGCGGGGACCAGGCGAAGAAGATCCTCGCCCTTGCCAGAGACAGTGCGCTTTGAGCCCGCGTTGCCGAACTGTATGGTGCGGCCGGTTTCTGCATTCACAACACTGCCGCCCTGCAAATTGTTTCGAAACCAGTTCAGGGCATTGTCGCGCAGTTGCCGGAACGTCAGGTTCTGACCAAGCTCGTCTCCATTGAGATGTGCAGCAAAAAGGGGGCGACCCTCGAGGAGCTGAAGCTGCTCCGGGCTTACCGGGCCTCCCTCTCCTTCCGCGCGATCACTTCCTCGGCGTGTTCTATCGCCATCTGCGCCCCTGGATCGTCCGCCGGCTCCTGGCGCATCTTCTCCAAGAACTTTCGCCATGTCGAAATTGGCTCGTACGGCGATGGCTCGTCCACCATCAGATAGCTGGAGCCCTGGGATCTGTCGTTGCGCGGCATCGCGCACCCTCCTTTTGCCTTCGTCCAGCGCCTCTCTATAGGCTGGATTATCTGCCTCCGAAAATGAAGTGAAATATTCAATCACCCCCAATTCCGCGAGGATGCGATTGTTCAGTTCCGGGTGATGCTCGTTGGCTTCTTCGACTGTCAGCCGGCCATCCCGGATCGCCCCGATGAAAGTATCATAGACCCCATAATAGGCGGCATTGTGGAGCCTGCGCAGGACGGTGCGGTTTTCCTCGCCGCCCTTCGCCATCGCGCGCTTTGCTTCGGGCGTCAGGCGCGCGGCTGTCATGACGCCCCCGTTCCCATGCGCGAAGATAAGGCGCAGGCCGCCCCCGCCCAGGAGCGCGACATCGCCCCCGCTAAGAGCCGTTTTTTGTGGGTGGTTGTGGTGCCCGACCAGGGCAAAGCTGGGGTCCAGGGTCTGACGATTCATGCCGGGCTCAAACCGAACGGCCGTGTGCTGTTTCGTTGTCCCTACAGAGGCCGTGCGGCCCTGGCTGGTGTCGATAATGACCATGTGTTCGCTGTCATCGAGGCGGCCCCTGTCCAGGACAAACCGCCGCGCTGCCCTGTTGCCGGCCACGCTGGCCGGGGATCTCTCGCCCAGGGCGTCCCGCCAGGCGCGGTCCTCGCTGATGAAAGGCGCGGCGTCATTCGAGGAATTTGAGGTGCCCTCAACCGAATACATGGCCGCGCCCTGGTCCGTCTCCTGGACCTCGACGGTGTTGAAAAAGCCGTCAAAGGCCGCACGGATCTCCGGCAGTTCCGAGGCCCGTGCATAGGGATAGCCGTCCTCGATCGCGAAGATCTCTTCACTGACGATATTGGCCAGGTAATCGTTGGCCTGCTCGGCATCCTGCAGCTTGGCGATGATGTAGCTCTCGAACGCCCGGGCCGACATCTCGATATCGGTGGACCAATAGGCCTTGGTGCGCCGCTTGTCGAGGTTGCGGCTGCGCTGCGCCATGCCGGTGGTGCGGATCGTGCTTATTACGTCCTGGAAAGCCTGAACCATTTCCGGACGCACGCCCTCGTTGATGCTCTTGGGCCGGTTCGTCATGAACTGCGTCGGCTCGCCGCGCTGCCGCGAGAAGTAGTTGTCCAACGCGTGCCACCATTCGTGCGCCAGAGAGCCTGCACCCTTGTTCTTGGTCAGGTTGATGACGACGGTATCGGGCTCGTAATGCGCCGCCCCTCCGGAGCGCCCGCCTTTGCCGCGTGCCCCGAAAGCAAGTCCCAGTTCACCATTCAGCGACAGTGCACGGGCCGGCAGGTTCAGTACGCCGGCCAGGTCCAGCAGGGCGTCATAGGCCTCGTTCAGCGACTGCTGACGCTCCGCGCCCCGGACGTAGTTTCCGAACTGTACGCCCTTGAAGCCAAAGGTTTCGGAAAAGAGATCCGGCGTTGCGTCCTCGCCCTGCCGGTGATCCTCACCCACGCGCGGCGCATCGTTTTCCTTGCGGTGGTCCGGGATGTGCCGGAAGGCTTCCAGGTCCTGCTCCAGCTGCTCCCGGTTGTTTGCCAGGAACTGCCGGGCCTCCTTCACGGTGCTGAAGTGGCGCAGGTCGATCTGATCGCGACCGATCTTCTTGCCGATCCAGTAGCCCTCCTGGCCACGATAGGAATAGATCTCGAAACGCACCTGCTTGCTGGCCTTGGGTTGCGTCTCGATCTCGTTGTAGCGCTCCACGAAGTCCGCAATGGCATCTTCGCGGGTCTCGCCCTTGGCCAACTGCCTGGGCCAGTTGCTGAATGCCGTTGCCTTGGGGTCGCGCTGCACGGTCCACAAGGTCTGCGGCGGATCCAGTTCCTGGCCGTCCATGACACTGTAGGTGCCAAGCGCCATCTTTACGCCGCGCAGGGATTTCTCGTGGCCCGCCGCGGCATAGAGGTCGGCGCGATCGCCAAGTTCCTTGCGCATCCTGCGGAACTGGCGCTCCTCCAGTTTCGACAGCACTTGCTCCTTGGTGATGGCGCCACTCAGCAGATGCCTTGTCAGGCCATCGCGCAGCATCTCCACCTGACGCGCCCATTCGCGCACTCTGTAATCCTTGCGCGGCTTGGCCGGCACCTCGTCGCGGGCCGCGTGCACAAAGCCGACAACCCAGGGGTCAACGCCATCATCGACGAGTTGTTGATAGTTCGGCTCCGGCCAGGCCCTGGACAGCGGCAGGCTCTCGGTGTCGCTCTCCGCAGCTTCCGCGATCTGGTCACGGTACTGCTGGGCATAATGCTTGCGCGCGCCTTCCAGAACCTCGCCGAAGTCATCGATGCGGGACTGCCCTGCATTGGCCGGTTGGGCACCTTCCTGCGAAAAGGGCGTTTCAGTTGCGGCCTCCTGCTGCTGTCCCCTGTAGGAAACCACCTGCGGCGCGCCAAAAACATTCCGGATGTTCTTTATCGAGTTGTTATTTTCATCCATGTCGTATGGCGTGTCAGGGAAAACCACGGCCACGCCGTCATGCCCCCGGGACTGCACGAGGCGCTGCAGTGCATCGACCTGTGTTTGTGTCTCCTCTTGCGACAGCCCGAAGGGATTGGGGAACTCCCAGCCCGCCTCACGAGTCAGGGCGCGCCATTCCTGGTCATTGGTGATGACGAGCGGATTTTCGAGATTGACCGGCTCCTCGCGCACCTGCGCGCTTTGATCCTCCGCAAAGCTGCGCGCACCTTCCTGCGTCAAAGCGCCATAGGCACCATCGCCCAGGATGGGCACCTGCGCACCCCGATACATCTGCTCCGGAGAAATCCCGTCCACGCGGTAGAGCGTGCCCCGGATCGGCTGACCGGTTGCGAGAGTGTCGGAGTCAATGGGCCGGGACTCTGTCCCCCGCCTCTCTTGTCGAGCGCTGACAAAACTCCGGCCATCATTGGTCAGGGTGCGCGCGCCACTGATCGCATCGACATCAAAGCCCGCCTCGATCGCCGCATCGTACAGCCGGGAGGCAACGCCCTGCCGGCGATTTTCCGGGCGCACAAAGACAATAATCCCCTCTGCGCTCTCGGCATTCACGCGGCCCTCAGGCGTTGTTGGAAAGCTCAGGACGCCTATGGGATTGCCCTGCTCATCGCGCTGGACCACACGGACATTTCTGCCCTCGCCAACGCCCTGTTGCTCAATGCTGATGCCGGGCTGGCCCTGCTCGATCCCGGAAAGGGGCCCCTGGTCCAGATCCGAGGGAGCGCTTTCAACAGCCGTCTGCGGTTGATCGAAGATATCCTGCTGCGCCGTGGGTCGGCTATCGGGGTCGAACAGCTCCAGGCCGTCAACGCCGCGCTGCTCGCCCTGGCCGCGCTGCCGCCCCTCCATGCCACGCTCGGTCTGCTGGCGCTGGCTCTCCTGTTCTGCACCCGGCAGGACGTTCTGTTCGCCCTGCTCGGTCTGCTCTACCGTTGGGGCTTGCTGTTGTGTGGACTGCTCACCGGCAATCTCGCGACGCAATTCCGCTACCGAGAAACTGTGTATTTCGCCGCGCTGGTCCTCGATCTGAAGCTGATTGCTGGCGCGCGGCACCTTTGGCGAAACGGGCTGGCCTATGGACCAGTTGAAGCGGCGCCCATCTGCGGTCTGCGATACCCCCGCCGTTTCTTGTCCACCACGGATCAACCGCAAGGCCTCCTGCCGCGCCTCGCTCTCTGTAAGGGGCGCAGCACGACCCTGCTGACTGGCTGGCTGCTGTTCGCCCTGGTCGGTCTGCTCCGTCGTTACTTGGGTTTGCTGTCCTCCCGGCGCTCCAGGGCCTTCAGCAGGCGGGCTGCCTTCTTGGCCTTCGCCCGCGTCTTGCTGCTGGCGCGTTGGTCCTTCGCTCCGCGCTCCAGGAGCTTGATCGTCTTGGGCCGGTTCAAGCGGCTCGCCGAACGGGATTTCTTCATAAGACTGGTCTCCTGTTTCGCGCTCCAGATCCTCGGCCGCCTGGATGGCGAGTCGTTCAACATACAGATCCGTAGCGCCCTCTGCATCCAGCCCGTCGGCGCTCATGATCGACAGGATGGCGCTGATATCGCTTTCCGAAAGGGGCTGACCGATCTCCCGGCCAAAGGCCCGCACCTCGTCGCGCACCGCGCGCTCTTCGTCGGCCTGCTCCTGCTCGCGGCGCTGGCTCTCGATCTGCTCGGTGTCTTCGGGGCGATAGACGCGCTGGCGGGACGTGCGTTCCAGCAACTCGAGTACCTGGTCCTCGCTGGGGCGTTCCGTTGTGTCGGGTGGACCGAAATATCCGGCCTGCCACAGGGCCTCGCCCGCATCGTCGATGGACAGGCCGGTGTTGCGGATCAGGGGGCCGGCGGGCGTAATGGTCTGCAGGTTGCGGCCCCGGCGCAGGTCATGCCCGGCATCGTCGCGCACGCCGCCACGGCTGGCGAGAAAGCGCGCCGCGTCCACGGGGCCGCGCGCGCGTGGTGTGCGGCGCAGATTGCCGCCACGGGTCTGCTGCAGGCCGGAATTGGGCGTGCCGGCCAGGACACCGAGAACACGCCGGGCCTGGTCGGGGGCGATCCCCAATTCCTTGCCGATGGCCTCGGGATTGATCGGCTTGTTGGTGCGCTGGACGTAACGGCGCAGCCGCTCCACATAGTCGCTGGGGCTGAAGTCGCCTAGCGCCTCTTCCGGCTTGGAGGCCTGCTCTCCGTCTTCGATCCGCGCGCCTGACTGCCTATCTCGGGGAGCCTTTCTCTCCCCAACATCCAGGCCCGCTGCCTCGTATATCTGCTCACGCGCGGATTCCGCGTTGCGAGCATTCCTTTCCAGGCTCTCCTTTGCTCGCTGGTAGTTCGGGTCATCCGGCGAAAGGCGTGGCTCCGTGCCTTGAGCGTCGCTATATTCTCTGTCGGCGCGCTCAAGGATTAGATCCACGATGTCATGCCTACCCTCATCGCGGGCCGTCTGTATGGCAGAAACAGCCGCAACGGGAGTTATATTGCCTTCTCCATCGAAGGTGCCGCTAGTCACGCTGCCGGGCAATGCAGCTAATTCTAGCGCATTAACCAAGCCGCCCGTCTCGCCTGCATCCTTCCTTTCCATCTCCTCATCTTGCAGGCGACGATATTCAGCATTGAACTGCTCATCATCAGTCAGGTCGAGGTTATCGCTGCTCGCCCCCTCTGCCGGTGTGTCGAACGACTGCAACTGGCTTTCCGTGGGCTGCTGTGCGTCGGGCCGGCGCGCATAGAGGCGCCCGCTTTCCGCGTCGTACCGCACCTCGGCGCCCTGCGGCAGGCTGCTGCCCTGCTCGATCTCCTGCCACTTCCTGCCCAGCGTGACGGTTTCGCGCGGACTCTGCTGCTGCCCGGCCGTTTGCTCGCCCTCTGTCTCGGCCACGGGGCCATAGAGTGTATCCGCCGACACGGCGCCCTCCGGCAGGTCGGCATCGTCAGTGGCCTGCTCAGGCAGGACCTGAACGGGATCATCAGGGCCGAAACGGAAGGCCATGCCCTCATCCGTGCGCACATCAACATTGCCGGCCTCATCACGGCTCTCGACCGTGCCTGTTACTTCCCCTTGCGGAGTCTGGATGCGCACCCGCTCACTTTGTGGCGCGCTCCCCTCCGCCGCTGGCTGTGTTTCCTCTTGTTGCTCTTGGCGCACGCGTCCCTCAAGCGCCGGGAACGGGACAGCGATCATGCGCCCATCGTCGAGGCGGATTTTCGGGCCAGGGCCGCGCGGATCGTCACTGAAGGCGTCCTCGACTGTCCCGGTCGCCTCGCTGTTGTCGGGCAGTGTGACCGTGACGCGGCTCCCGATGGTCGGAAAGCCGGCTTCCTCCAGGATCTTGTTGGCGCTCTGGCTGCCCTGGGCATCGCGTACCGTTTCCTGGCCCTGCTGGATCAGGTCGGTCGGGATCGGGCTGGACTCGTCCTCGGGGGTGGGGGGTGGTGCTGTCTCGCGGGCCCGTTCGCGCTCTCCCGTCGGTTCTGGGGGCGCGCCACGACGGCGCCCGGCGAAATTCCGAAGGGCGAGGCGTGCAGCCTCGGAAACAGCGCCCACACCGGAACCGATACCGGCTGATGGCACAACACCTTCCCCAAGCTCCTGCTCGGGCTTGTAGGTGTCTCGAGCAATCATGTTCTGCAGCCATTCCTGGCCGCCTTCCTGGAAGCCTTCGATAAAGGCCTGGAAGCCGATACGGCCGGAAACGCGCAAGGCGTCCCCAAGCATGTTTGTCGGCACGTTGATGGCTTTCCCGCCGGGGATTGGGATGCGCCCCAACAGAACCTCGACGGGCACCGAGTCTGTCATGCCAGGGATAACGCCAAGCCGCGCAGCTTCAATGATCTGCTCTTCACTGGCGCCGTCCTCTATGGCGCGCTCCACGGCCTCACCGGAACCAGCAAAGGCAAATATGGCAGGGCCGGCAAGCTGACCGCCAGGCAATGCGCTAACACCAACACCTGCCGCAACAGACCCTAGCCCTTGGCCCAACTGGCGCCCAATGCTTTCCTCATAACCCGGCTCGGCTGGGAACAGGCCGCGCCCGAACTCAGTGATCTCCCGGCCCGTCTCGACGAGGGGGGTTTCCTCCAAGGGTTGGCTGGCAAGATCCTCGATCCTTGCACGCGC
Organism: Fodinicurvata sediminis DSM 21159; assembly: GCF_000420625.1. Classification (NCBI taxonomy): domain Bacteria; kingdom Pseudomonadati; phylum Pseudomonadota; class Alphaproteobacteria; order Rhodospirillales; family Rhodovibrionaceae; genus Fodinicurvata; species Fodinicurvata sediminis. The sequence goes on from NZ_ATVH01000011.1 coordinate 413,885, forward strand.
CTGCTGCTGCTGTTCAGGCGTCATGTGCTGATAGCCGATTGGATCCTCTTGCTCTGGAACAGGCTCACCGCTGTCAATGCGATCCATGACAGTCAACTGGTCACGCAAGAAGCCCTGGGACGTAGCCCCCATACCCGTGAGGGACGTGCCCCCCAATGAAACAGTCCCTCCCGGGATTGCCTTCCCGGCCTCCGCTACATTCTGGACAGTGCGCTCCAGCGCGTTGTGCGAAGGCGCCTGCCCCTCCCGTAGGCTCGCGCGCAAATCCTCATTCTGCTGTATGGTTTCGTTATAGCTCTCCGCGCTCGCGTTATATTGCTCCGAGCGCTTTCTGAAGTCCTCCGCCCTGCGATTGAATGCCTCCAGGTCTCTGTTGAAAGCACGCCTCTCCTGTTCGGTGGATATGGTCGCACGGCGCTCTTCCAGTGCCCTGGCCTGCTGTTCAAGTTCAGAGGCTTCGGCACCCAGGGCCTCGCTCTTTTTCTTGCTCGGTGGGACAGCCAGCCGCCGCCACCTATCAAGTTCGCGCAAGGCCTCATCGCGCTCTTCGCGGCTCATACCGTCCGAATCCATCGCCTCGGCGCCCTCATCGCCGATACGCGACCCGCCATAGTTCCGGCGCAGGTTGAAGCCGCCGATTTCCTCGGGCGGCGTATAACCGTCCTCGACAGGGGACAGACCCGTGGTGTCCAGGGGCGTCAGGCCCTTGGTGTCGAGGCCCCCGCTCCTGCTTTCCTGCTCGACTTCTTCCAGGTCGCTGGTGTCGAGGGGCCGCAGCCCTTCCGTATCAAGCGCCATGTCCCCCGCCTACTTCGTAAATAGCTCGCCATCGACCTCGATAACCGCACCCGCGGCCGCGTTCGCCTTGAACCAGTCGATGTGGGCCTGCGTCGTCGCCTTGTAGGGATCAGACCTCGAACCCTGGCCGGGAGGCGTCTTGCTGGCACTGGTGCCCTTCTGGCCGGTCCCGCTGCCTGCGCCGCTGCCGCCGGCCTGGCTGCCTTGGTCGCGCCCTGCGGGGGCACGCTGCTCGCCCTGCTGCTGGTTGCTCATGAGCCCCCTGCTCTGCTGCTGGCCGCCTGACGCGCTCTCGCGCCCCAGGATCTCGTTGGCGCGCCGCTCGACCCAAGCCTCCTTGCTGCCGGCACCCTCCCAGGCATCTTCGTCAGAACCAAAGAATCCAGGGGCACGCTCGCTGGCTTCCATCTCAGCTTGCTCGCGCGCGTCCCTGGGCGTCATATCGCGGCTCCCGCCAGCAGAGAGATAGTCCGCGATCGCGCTCCAGCGCTCACCGCCGCGTGAGTCCTCCATGTTGCGCATGTGCTGGATTAGCGCGTTCCAGTCAGTCCCCCCCAATTCATCCGTATAGCGCTCTTTCAGTTCGTCGTACGTGCGCTTTTCGCCCGCTGACATCTCGATACTCGCCAGAGGGTCCTCACTAGATCCGCCGCCCGAACCACTGCTTCCCAGGCTCGCCTCATGCGTGGCCGTCTCCCGCCGCAGGTCGTGCTCAAAGGACAGCAGGCCCTTTTCGCGCTTCAGGTCCGCCTGGGCGTCCTCCTGCTCCCAGGCCCGCTCGCGCTTCTGGTCTTCCAGATCCCACTGACGCTCCTGCAGGCGCTCACGTTGGCGCCGGGCCTCCTTGGCAGCAGCAAGAGCGGCCTCCCGCTTGGCCGCAGTTCGCTGGGCCAGCCCCTCTCCAAGTCCGGCCAGCGCGCCGCCGGCAATGGCTTTCCAGGACATTACTGCCTCCCTCTGCGACGACGGCGACGGGGCGGCTTGCTTTGCCGGCGCCCACCGCCCTGTTGCTGGCCACCACCAGACTGTTCCCCTTGCCCCTGGCCGGCCTGCTGACGGCGCGCACGCGCCTGTTGCCCACCATTAAGGCGTAGCTGCTCGGGCGACTGGCCGCCCTGCTGCTGGGCCGCCATCTGCTGCAACTGCTCGGGGCTTGGCGCGCTCTCGGCGTATTCCTTGACGCCGGGCAGCATTTCATCAAGCCACCCTTCCTGGTCGGCCTGCTTCATGACCTGGAACTCGCGCTCCAGGGCCTCGGTGTTGAGCTTGCCCTGCTGCTGGCGGGTGACACGATAGGTGTCCAGCGCAATGAACCAGGCCGATTCCATCTCATCCTGGCTGAACTCGTGGATCCCGGCCGTCTCCGCCAATTCGACCATGAGGGACAGCAGTTCCGAGGTGCCGTGATACTTGACCGACACGGGAATTTCGTTGCCCTGCCCCTCGGCGCTGTCCTCCAGGCGCATGGTGACGGTGGCCGTGGTCTGCCCCAGGCCTTCAATCGGGTTGCCGTCGCCCTCGATGGCGTTGAGCAACTGCGGCATGGCCTGCTCGTCGTAGATCAGGTTCATGCCGTTGACCACAAAGCGGTTGTACTGCGCCTGCATCTCGGGCGAGACGTTCCGCTTCTGGCGGGACTGGCGGCTCGGATCCGGGTTGCGACCGCGCCGCTGGCCCTGACCCTGACCCTGCTGGTCCTGGCCGCGCCGCCGCTGCTGCTGTCCCGAAGGGCGTCCGCCGCCCCCTTGCTGCTGCCCCTCAGCCGACTGGAGCCCTTCGGGGTTCAGTGCCGAACCGTCCATGAGTCCGCGTTTTGCCATTGCTGCGCCCCCTTATGCTGTGCGCGTCTGCTGCCGGCGCTGCTGTTGCTGACGCGGCTGATAGACGATGCGGCCTTGTTTGCGGTCATAGACGTACTCACCGCCGCCGTGGACAATGGCGTCCCAGCGATCCACCGGGCTTTCATCGACCTGGCCGCGTGCGGCGGTTCTGTATCCGGCCCCCGGATCAACGCCTCGGTAGTTGCCCTCGATCCACTTGCGCTCGTCCTCGGCCATTTCGCGGCGCAGCTCCATGCGCTCCTTCATGGCGTCTTCTTCGGACGAACTCATAAGGCCCTTGCCGACGCCGCTGACGACCTCGCCAACCAGGTCGCCGTTGCGCTCAAGCCAGCCGCCCTCGCCCGCGATGCTGGACAGAAGGCCACCGCCCCCGCCACCGGCGCTGCTGCCGGAACCGGAGGCGGCTGAAACGACATCCATCATGCCGCCGTAGCCCCCGGATAGGCCGCTGGAGGCGGCGGAGCCGGCCGACGACAACGCCCCGGAATTGGCCGCGTTGACGGCATCCATCATGCCCCCAAAACCGCCTGAAAAGCTCGACCCCTGGTTCGCCAGTTCCGTCGGCCCGGCGATATTGGCTGCGGCGGCCTTGTCCCCGGTCATGCCAAAGAAAGAGGTGGGGTCGGTCGCCATGCCGAGGCCACCCATAACGCCGCCTGAGATCGCACCCCCCAAGCCGCCGGTCTGGACGCCCTTCATGATATCGCCGCCGGTGACAGCCGAAACGGCACCGCCAACGAGGGCGCCATAGCCGGCCTGGGTGATCGCCCCCGTCAGGGTGCTTCCGAGAACTCCGGTTGCGCCGAGCTGGCTGACCGCCCCGGACACGGCGGCCCCCCAGCCTCCGGCAAGGGGCGCAAGGCCTAGGGCCGCACCTCCCGTGAAAACAGCCGCCCCCGCGGCCAGGGCCAAGGGGAGTATCTTCTTCAGGCCGATATCGCCCAGGAAGTCGCCCACACTGCTCACCGCGTCACCGATGGCTCCGACAGCATCTCCAATCGCGTCAGTTACGCTGTCAAAGGCATCGCCGATTGCATCTGCCACGCCACTCATTTGACTGGCTCCTTCATCTCACGCGCCTTTCAAACATCATGCCGCTTTGGGCCAGCCCCTTGCGGCGGTACAGGCGCTCGGTGCGCCGGAAATCACCCACGGCATTGGTGATTCCCAATTTCACCTCGACCACCTTGGGATTGGCCTCGCCCCACTCGATCAGGGCATCCAGCAGGCGGCTGGCATCCCTGGGGTCGCCGCTCTGCTTCATCAGCAGGAACAGATCGGTTGCCATCAGGCCGTCCAGGACATGATAGAGGCGACTTAGGTGGCCAATCATGAAGCCATGCACCAGGCCGTCCACCTTTTCGGAGACATAGACGATCGTGCCCCCTGCACTCTTGTTGCCGTGGCGCTGGATCGAACGGACAAAGAGGGCCTTCGACTCCTTTTCGTTCAGCGCGGCGCGGCCCTCGTAGATGCTGCGCGCATGGGAATCGCGCAGAACCTCCAGCATGGCCGGGATGTCACGGAAATTGGCGGGGCGAATGCTCATGATATGTGCCTACTTGCCCCACCTAATGTCCCGCTGGCGATCACGGTGGTCGCGCTGCCAATCTCTATAGTTATAGCCGCCACCACCGCCGCCGGTCTTGTCGGTGCCGGTCTGCAGGTTGGTCCAGGACTGGCCGTTCCAGACTTCAAGGCTGCCGTCCCCAGACTCGGATTCACGCACCTGCCCGACGCGCGGGTTGGCCTCGCTGCCAAGAGGCGCCTCGCCCGGCGGCAGGAACTCGGGCGTGCCTGGTGTGGTCCACTCAAGCTGAACGCCATACATCTGCTCCAGCAGGGCCATGTTGCTGTCCCGAACACGCCCGGCGTGCTTGATGTATTCCTCGCGCGCGTCGGCAGGCATCTTGTGATTGTTCATCACCGTGGAGACCATCTGCGAATAGGTGTTCTCATAGGCGGCTGACAGAGACGCCATCTTTTCCCGTTCGCGCGCGGCGATATCCATGCGGGAGATGTATTCCCGGCTTTCAAGCTGTGCGCCCTGGCGGTTGGCCTGGCTGGCCTGCTGCGCTTCCTGGCTGGCGATGGGGACGGCCTGTTTCAGGGCCTCGCGGTGGGCCGCGCCAGCGCTCATCGAGGAATTGAGCAGGCCGCGTCGGTTGCCCTCCTGGCGCCCCTGGGTGCGGGCCTGCTGCATCATGGGGCTGTTTTTCGACATGAGGCCGGTAACGCGCTGAGAAACGCTCTCGTTGCGCTGGTTCACGCGGCCTGTCCTTGGGTCATATACCATTTGCTTTGCCTCTTCCCGCGTCAGGCGCCACCGGCGCCGCCCAGCCATTTCGACAGGGCCGTGGCGACCGCGCCGCCCAGGCCTCCGGCACCAACGCCAAAGCCGACAATCGTATGCAGGACGCGGGCCTTGGTTTTCCGATAGTCGCTGACGCCCTTCTCGCAGTCCCTCAGCCGCTCGTCCTGCCCCAGGGCCTGGTCCAGCTTTCTGGACAGATCGGTAACGTCCTTATGCAGGGCCGTCATCTGCTCGCGCGTGATTTCGCGCGACTTGGCCCCGTTGTCGGCCTCCTTCTTCAGCCCTTCCACATCGCCCACGAGCCGATAGAGGATTTGCCGTTCCGTCATTTCGCCCAAATCTCCCGCCGGACTCACCAGTCGGTCTCCTTGATGATCTGCAATTTGGGGGAACCGGGGGGCTGTCCTGCCGCCCTACCGCTGGCACCTGCCGGGCGCGTAATGAATTGTTACGCTGCCGGGCACAAAGAGCCGGCACTAAGTATAGGGCATCACGGCGCGATCTCAAAGTATTGAGAGAAGAACGATCAGCAGTATCAAGATATGGATCACGGAGCGGTAATACTTCTGGGCGCGCTGCTCATCCAGGCGCGTCCATTCCGTGCTCAAATTCTCGACATCGTGCGGCAGCTGCTTCAGATCCCGCCAGCGATGGGCGGCCTTCAGGCGATCGCGGGCGCGCTGCCAATGTTCGGCCATGCGCGGATCGGTCCAACCGAAGCAGTGCGCGAAGCGCTCACGGTCTGGATTGGGCAGGCGGCCAATCGCCCACATGAACAGCCAATAGATCATATACATCACGCCGCCTCCTTCCGATTGAGCGCCTGGTGCAGCGGCTGCCCCAGGGTCTCTTCCACTTCGGCCAGGATCGAGGCTGTCGTCCGCGCGCCGTCGCAGTGCTTGGTGTAGCCCTCGAAGCTGGCCAGTGAGGCCTCCAGGCGCTCTGGCCCGATCTCGCCCGCCGCATGCCTTTGGGCCAGGCGCCTCAATCGCTTCCGCGCCGCGACCAGGTTGCGCTTGCGTGGCAGGGCGTGACTGGCCCAGGAGCGGTATCCACAGAAGTCCACGCCCTGGCTGGCCGGATAGACTTGGCTCTTGGGGTGCAGCATCAGCCGGTCCGCGTTGGCCAGGCGCTGCGCAATCGCGGTGCGCAGCTCCTGCAGGCGGCCCTTGTGCGGGCCCAGGATCAGGAAGTCGTCCATATAGCGGGCATAGTAGGGGCAACCCAAATCATCCTTGATCCAGTGATCCAGCGGGTCCAGGTACACATTCCCGCTCATCTGGCTGGTCAGCGCCCCGATGGGCAGGCCCGTCGCCTGATCGTCGCGCAGGATCGCGCGGCGCCAGATCTGCATCACGCGCTCATCCTGGACCACGCGGCCGATGCGGCACAGCAGCATCTCGTGATCGATGGACGGGAAGAACTGCCGCACGTCGCATTGCAGAACATAGACCCGACCCCAGCGCCGTTGTGCCTGGCGCAGCATCGCCACCACGTGTGCCCGCGCCGCATGGGTGCCCCGCCCCTTCCGGCAGGCAAAGCTGTGTGCGACGAACCGCCGCTCGAACAACGGCTCGCACGCCAGGGAGAGCAGATGATGGACGATGCGATCACGAAAGTCCGGCGCCTCGATCAGGCGTGTCTTGGGGCGATGGACCGTGAACCGCCGCATGGGCCGAGGGCGCCATTCATCCCACAGCAACAGATGCTGCAGCTCGATCAGCTCTTCTTCCCAGCGCTGTCCGAAGCACAGCACGTCGGTCTTGTAGCGCTTGCCCTTCGCGGCCAGGCGCCAAGCCTCCAACATCCGCTCCCAACCAATCATCTCATCGAACACGATCATCTTTCCTTGTGGCGACCGGAGCCACACCTGCCGCCCCGGCCTGTTGAGATTTCGCCTTTCTGGCGAGGACGCGCAGCTCCGATTCCTGTTCGGATCGCTGCAGGGCGGAGCCTTGTCCGACCTGTCTGGCGCGAACCCCGAGGGGTCGCAGACGGCACGCAGCCCGTTGTTGCTGTTCACATTCCACGGGTTGTTGTTCAGATTCACGCACCGGGCACCGGCCTCAGCCGCGTTGCCCCAGTTGCCGCCTATGGCCGCGCGCCCTGTTTCGTCTTGATAAGGCCTCCTAGAATTTTTCCGATTTCGCTGACTTGGCGGGCAACCACCTCCTGCCGCCGATTCGAGAGATAGCGCCGCCGGTGGGCGTGGCGAATGAAAAAGCGCAGCTGCTCCAGGCCGATATCGATCTCGAACAGCCACTTCATCTTGTCCCTGGATTTCCGCATGCGGATGGTCAGGCGGATCAGGTCATAGACCGCATTCTTGATCTGGGTCGCCAGTGCGAACTTCTCCGTCTTCGGAAACCGGTCCACGACGGGAAACAGGTAATCCGCGAAATCACTCATCTTCTGCTCCAGGATTAACGGCTCCATGAAAACAGGGCTCCAGGTGACAGGTCACAGGGAATCGCAGACGGCACGCAGCCCGTTGGTGCTGCTCACATTCCACGGGTTGTCGCGCAGAGTCACGCACCGGGCACCGACCTCAGCCGCGGGGCCCCAGTAGCCGCCGACGAGAGCGAATCTGAATTGACCGCCGTGCCACTGCCCGTGCGCCACGGCGCTGTCCTTTCCGGTATTCAGAGTATCGTTCCATGCATTCGCGGCCTCGCCGCGGTCAAAATACAGGCTGGTCGCCTGCCAGAGATTGCCGCTTGGCTGATCGACGTTGAGACACGAAACCGCGTCAAAGCCATAGCCGCTGTGATCGCCGGTCGTGTGTCGAGACGTACCACCGGCTGCACCCTGCGGCACGCCATAGGCGGCCACCAGGAATTCGTCATAGCTCCAGACACGCTTGCCTGCCTTGTGCGTCAACCGCGGATAGTCGAGGCCGCTCGCATAGCCCTCGGCGCCGCTCATCGGTGTGGCGCCATACCGTGACAGCGGCACCGTCTCGGGCCAGGCCGTGCCGTCTTCCGAGGCCAGGTAAATGTCTACCCAGAGCTTGCCGTCGATCACTTCGACCATGCCCGTGGGGTCACAGGTCGGGCGATGCTTTAGGTCCCACACGCTGTTCGGCACTATCTGCGTGGCCAGGGTCGCGCCGCTGCTATAGGCCTGTGCGATGGTGCGGACCTTGCCGAAATGGAAGCCGCCGATCTTGCGGCTATCCGTCTCGTCATAGCCGCCATCGGGATAGGTGGCATTCTTAGACGCGACCAGGACCGCCTCGGGCGGCGACCCGCTGCTCGGCTGGCAGGCGTAGATATAGACGTCATCGCCAAGCGTCAGACTGCTGACCGTACCGTCGTGATTGCCGGCGGCTGTGGGGTCCCAATCAGTCTGACCCTCGAACATGTAGCCTTTTGATATGCCGCCGATATTGACCGCACCGGCCGGGATATCCAGCGTATCGCCAGTGCCCTTGGCCATGCGGCCCATGGCCTCGAAATAGCCCGGCACCGTGGCCGTGATGACCTGTTCAACCAGCATTGATCGCGTCCTCCATGTCACTGATTACCGCCTCGACCTCGCTCACGCTGTAGCCCAGCGTGACGATGCGGGCATTGGGATCTTCTTCCCGCTTGAGCTGGCGGCGGATCGTGTCCCCGGTCTCTTCGTCCAGATCTTCCATGACGCGATAGTCCGGCTCGGAACCGTCCGGGCTTTCGCCCTCGGACAGTAGCCGGTCGAAGCTATAACGATGCCGGCTTAGAAGCCCTTGCCAGTGCGCCAGGGCGCGCGCGGCATGACGGCCCGTGATATCGCCGGAGATCACGCCGGCTTTCACATTCTCGAAGTCCTGCTTCGTGCGCAGAATACGTGGTACGCCAATCATTTAGCTGTCCTCGATCATCAGTGTGGGGGCGCCCTTGTGGGTGCCAAACCCGATATTCTCCCGCGCCTGCTGCTGTTGCGGTGCGGTTAGGCTCTGCGCCGTGTCCCACCGGATCGCGCCCTGAGCGTCCCCGATGTAGTTGGCGGCGTCCTGGGCGTAGCCTCGGGCGCCTTTAAGCCCCCCCGATACCGCCGTCAGGCTGGTCGCCCAGTCCTCGGCCAGGCTCGCGCTGTCTGAGGCGTTGCTTTCGGAGGTCGCTGCTGCGCTGGCGCTGCTCGCGGCGTTCGTCTCCGAGGTGGATGCGGCGCTCGCACTACTGGCGGCCCCGCTCTCCGACGTGGCGGCCGCCGATGCGGAGCCTCCGGCTTTCGCCGCATGGTGCTTCGCGGAGTATTTGCCGCTCTCGACCTCAGTGTCCTCAGCTTCTTCGGCCCACTTCCCCGCCTTGGTCTCGGACGCGGCTGCGTTTGCTTCGGAAGTCGATGCAGCGCTCGCACTGCTGGCGGCATTGCCTTCGGAGGTCGCGGCATTGCCTTCGGAGGTCGCGGCATTGGAGGCGCTGGCCGCCGCACTGCTGGCGCTGGCGGAAGCATCCTGGGCGTAGCCCCGCGCACCCTTTAGTCCACTCTCCACCGTGCCTGTATCGCTCGCCCACTTCTTCGCCTTGGCCACCTCGCCGCCGTGGGCGCCCTTCATAAGGAAGTCATTGCCGTTGTAGGCAAGATCAACCGGCATGCCGGCCCGGATATCTTGGGGCTCAAGAGGATCGCCGTTGTAGCGCTTGATTGCCTTCGGCCCCAGGGCGTTGATGTTGATGGTGGCCGGCCCGGTGTTGGCGTTGGCGGCCTTCATGGTGAGGTTCAGGCCCTCGTCGTAGGACGTTATGGCCGGGTCCATCGTCACGACATAGGCGTCCGTCGTGCCGGTGTCCTGCAGGTAGGTGATGCGCCCCTGATTCACATCGGCGGGCGTGGGCAGTTTGTCGAAGCCGCCCTGGATCTGCTGGAAGATCGCATTGACCTGCTCGGCACGGCCCAGCGTGTGGCGGTCCAGCTCGTTGTCGTGGGTGAAGTAGTCGTTGCTCATCGGACGATCCCGCGATAGCTGAAGTGAAGCGTTAGCCCGTGCATGAGATGCGGCACCTCATAGGCTTGGTCGGAAACCACGGTCAGGGAGATGTTGCGGCCCAGGCCGTCTATCGGGGCCTCGGCCAGGCCTTCCACTGGGCTCGACCAATAGAACTCGTCCCAATACATCTCGCCCCAGAAACCGCCGGAGCCACTGACATCGAAGGTCTGCTCCCGTCCGGGGGGTTGGTCGGGGTCGGCATAGCCGAACTCGGCCGTCAGGCCCAATTCCGTATTCGGCCCGCCATCAATCTCCACAGTCGCTTTCTGCCACCGCTTGCGCTGGGCCGGTGAACCGACATGGTTGAACGGCAGGCGCAGGAAGGCGTCGATGGCCGCGCCATCGAAAGACATGCCGGCGTCCAGCTCAAACACCCAGCCATCTTCATCGCCGATGAACAGCAGTTCACGCCCGTCATCATCCTTCCCCGAGGCTGTGCACGTGACGCCAAACCCAAGATCGAAAGGCAGGATTTCCGGGTTCTCGCGCCCGAAGTAGATGGTTATGCCGGTGCCGTCGTCCCAAAACAGCCGGTACTGGTCCTTGTTGCGCACCCGCAAGCTGCCCACCGCCTCGATGCCATTGCGGCGCTTGGAGCGGAAAATGGGCTCGACCATCTGCGTCAGCGTGCCGACCCGGAAGTCGCCAAACTGCTCGGTGGTCTCCAGGCTGCGCACGCCGTTGTTGTCCAGATAGGTCGGCATGCGGATCATCTGTGCCGTCCAGGGCACACCGCCCGAGGAATCGGTGAGGACGCCCAGGTCCCAGTTCTGGCTGTCACTGCCCTGAAGCACACAGACCTTGTTGTGTCCGAGTATCGAGAGGATGCCGGCCACGTTGGACAACAGGTCCGTGATCTCGTCGCCAATACCGATCTCGCCCGCCCCGCTGTTGGCCTCCCATCTGTAGGGGTTGCCGGTGGCTGAGTGCTGCAGCGAGCCGCCGCGATAGGCCAGGAACAGGTGTTGTTTGTGGATTTCGAGGCGGGTGGGCTTGTCGTCTGCCCCCATGCCGGTCTGGATGGGCACGAACACCGCGCCGTCCCACTCGAAGGCCCGCCCCTGCCCCTGGCAGCCATACATGCGGCGCGTATCGCTGCCGCCGAAGAAGTTGTGGTTCTTCAGGTCATACCGCCCGCCGGCAGGCAGGGTTATGGCCGACGAGTCCGCCGTTATCTCGGCCAGGCTGTCGGCCGTCGCGGTCTTGATCGTCTCGGCCTGGAAGCTGCCGCTCTGGCTGGCGAAGATCAGGCGCCCCTTGGCGTCGGTCGTGCTCCAGTCGCCGCTCTCGACAACGACGCGCGTAACCGTAGCGGTCGCGCCAGACGTTTCGCCCTCGATCACGTCGCCTTCCTCGATGGCCAGCGTGGTCGGGAGAACGCCGATTTTCGCCAACCCACCGTAGGGGCCGCGCTGCAGGTATTCTTCGAAGAAGGCCCCCTCTACATCGGTCAGGATCAACGTGCCAGCCGCGCTGCCATGCTCCCAGGTGCCGCTGTCCAGGGTTACGCTGCGCACGGTCGCTCTGGCACCGGACTGCAGGCCCTCGATTTCGTGGCCGGCCTCGATTTTCAGGATTTCCGGCGCCTCGGACAGCGTAACGATTGCCGACAGGTCGCCCAGGTCGATGTCCTCGGTCGAGAAGCTGCCCGATACGTCGGTCAGGATCAGCACGCCCTGGGCGTTACTCTCCCCCCAGGAGCCAGACGACAGCGAGACATTGCGCACCGTGGCCGTGGCCCCCGACGAGGCGCCCGTGATCTCGTCCCCGACCTCGATCTCCTTGACGGTCGAGTTCTTGGGAACGCGCGCCACATCCAGGGTGCTGTTGGCGTTGATGAGTTCGCTCTGGAAGGTGCCCACCTGATCGGCCAGGATGAGATGGCCCGAGGCGTCTCCGCCCGCCCAGGAGCCGCTGTCTATGACCACATCCATTACGGTCGCTGTGGTTCCCGAGATCGTGCCCTCGACCACATCGCCGACGCTGATGGCGCTATTGCCGCCGGCGAAGATCAGACGGCGCAAGCCGCCGCTCTCGAATGTCAGCTCGACAAGCCCGCCTTCACTGTACTCCATCTTCACCAGGCCGCCGCCCTCGAAAGCCAGCTCGCGCCCGAGATCCTGCGCCTGCCACCCGCTCGACGTGGACCTGTGCATCACGCCGGCCGTGCCGGCGGCATTGTCCCGGAAGGCGTAGGTGTCTCCGCCATAGACCCACACGCCGCGCACAGGGCCGCTGCCTGGCACTTTGGCGATCTGGTCGCGCGCGTCTTCGATGGCGGCCCTGTACCAGGTTGCGTCCTGGCTGTCCGTCAATGCGCCGCGATTGAGCTTTGTCCCCGCGCTCTCGGCCACCTTGGTGCTGGACACCTCCAGATCCTCGTTGTCCTGGAAGTCGCCGCTTACATTGGTCAGCACGAGTTTCCCCGCCGCATCGCCACTGGCATAGCTGCCGCTGTCGAGGACGGCATCAACAAGAGCCTTGCCGCTCGCGCCCGACGTGGCGCCGGTCACGCTGTCGCCCTTCTTGACCTCGGTGCTGCCGGCATCGAACGGCAGTGTCCAGTAGGACGCCTGGGACGGCTTGGGATGCCCGTCAAAGCGCTCGTAACCATCAATGCGCTGATAGCCGCGCGGGTGCGGCTCGTAATTGCGCCCTGCAATGGCGCGTCCGGCAGGAACCTGGATCGGCGGTGTCACCACATCCATACCGCCGCGCAGCGCGAAAAACTGCGTATTGGTCCCCGGGCGGGCCATCAGGCAAGCGCCCCGGTGATACTGACCTCGGGAAGCTGGTCGCGCATCAGATCGTCCATGAGCATGCGATAGCGGCGCATGGCGACACTGATATGAAGCTGCCCCTCGTCATGCTCGGCCAGGAGCATCAGGCCGTACCAGGCAATCGCCTCGTGGAAGCGCTCGGGCATCTCCGGTATGTCGCCGTCGCTCTCCAGCTTTTGCGGGCTCTTGCGGTACTCGCCGCGCACCACATAGGCGTCGTCCGGCTTCGGCCCGAAGCACAGTTCGCCGCTCGGGCTGATCGTGTAGTGGATCGGGCGGTTGTTGGTCTGCGCGCCCCGGTCATAGGCGCGGCGATAGTCCTGCCAGGGCAGGTAGAGGATCGGCCCCTCGTCCGACACGCCATCGGATTGCCGATAGAGGGTCATGCTGTCCGCATCGGTGATCCAGTCGGCCCAGCGATTCAGATTGAAGCTGGCGCCGGTGTAACGTGCCGTTCCGGCCGTGGTGGTGCCCTCGAACTCGCCGCGCATCCACCGCCAGGAGGCCCGGCTGTTCTGGATCTGGCGCCAGGCATCCGCCGTCCAGTGCACGATCTTCGCCAGGCGCCCGGTCTGGTTCGTGACGGAGGACGGCAGGTTGCCCGAGACGGTGCCGCTTTCGCGCGCCACCATCTGTGCCAGCTCAAGGAAGGTCATGGGCGCTTACTCCCGGCTCTCAGGCGTGCAGCACCTGGAAGGGATAGGCCGGCACCTTGCGGGGCTCCGGGTTGATTCCCCCGTCGGGCAGAGCCTCGTAGCGGTGCGTGACCGCGTTCTTGAGCACCTGGTAGTAATCCTCGGGGATATCCACCTCCTGCCCGCGCGGGACCAGCATGACGCGGCCATTGACGCCGATAGGCACGGCCTCGTCGCCGCCCGGCTCGTCGGTGCGCTGAATCAGGATGCGGACCTGCTTCTTGCCCGGCGGCTGCTGCTCGGGCGTGGCCGGCGGTGGCGGGGTGCCTTCCTGGGCCTGGTGCGCGTCCGCAACCTCGACGATGATCTCGTCCTTGGTCCAGGCCTGGCTCACCTTGGCGCGCAACGTCTCCAGCTTCGTGTTGTGGGGGACGCTGATTCCCAGATAGGACTCCGCGAAGTCGCGTAGCTGCTGCTCGGTCGCCTCTGCAATCGGTATCTTCTTGGTTTCCATGGGCTCACTCCTTGGTGAACTTGGCGCCCGCCGCCTCAAGGGTCGGCAGGGCGTGCGACGGCACAGAGACCGGCTTGTTCAGCGGGAACTCCATGACACGTCCGTTGACGGCCAGTTTGATGGGGTCCATGCCGTTGCAGCTATGGATCGTCAGGCGGGTTTTGCCCTTCTCTGCCGCCCTGGACAAAACGGGATCAGGGGCATCGGCGGCGCGGGTCGCGTCGGACTCCGCCAACTGGAGGCTCACGACCTCGGCCACGAGATCCGCCTTGGTCTTGCGGCGGTCCAGATCGACCTCGAAGGCGGCCTTGGCGTAATCCTCAAGGCCCTCCTTCGTCAGCTTCTCCAGATCGCTCCGGGATTTCTTCTCCATCACGGCACCCCCTTACACTACGGCCACGGCGGCGCCGGTGTCGCTGCGCAGCCAGTTGGTGCCATTTGAGAAGGCCAGGATCGGGCTGCCGGCGGCCCCGTCGCTGCAGTACACAGCATGATTGGCGTACTCGCTGGCGCTGGGCAGATCGGCCACGGCATAGCTGGGCAGGCCGACGGGGGCCGTGGGCTCCGCGAACTCGCGCAGAAGCACGCCTGTATCGCCGTAGCTGCCACGTGCGGCCATGTTGGCGTGCTGTACCTTGGTCTTGGTATCCATTGCTCTGGTTCCCTTTCGTCAGGGGCGTTGTGGGCTTCGGGGCCGCCTCAGAAAGCGAGACGGCCCCGGTCACTGCGCCAATCAAGCCGCGCCTGCGCCGGAGCGCGTTGCGACGTAAACAAGCGTCTGGTTGTTCACGTTCAGGTCACTGTCGGCGCCGATGGTGAAGCCGTAGCCCTCATCATTGTCAGCGCCGTCATACGGTGTGATGCCGTTCGACGTGATCTTGGAATAGGCCACGGTCCCGCCCTTCAGCTTGAGACCGTGACCGTCGTCCATGTCGGAGGTCCACTCGACGGAGACCGGGTTGGTCGCGTCGATGTTGAAAATCCTCACATGGTCGGGCTGGAAGCCCAGGGCGACGTTGATGGCCGACCCTGTGCCCTCGACGGTGCCCGTTTTGATGTTGGGGTTCATCGCTCGGTCCTTTCGCGTAATGAAACGTTACACCGGCGGTCGCGACGAGAGGCGCCCTGCCCCTCGCCGCGTCCGTTGGCTTACAGGTCGGTCGCGCCGACTTCGAGGCGGGCCATCCAGACCTGGTTGAGGATGACGGCCGTGTGCCAGGTCTTCCAGCCGACATAGCCGCGCTGGCCCAGGGGGTCCGACTTATCGGACTTGCCTGGGCGCAGGATCGTGGGCGAGACGGCGCCCTGCCCGCGCAGGGGCACGATGCCGTAGGCCTCCTTCCCGAAGATCAGGATGGGGTACACATCCACGTTGCTGCCGCCCTGGCTGACCATGCCGTTCAGGGTGCCGCTGCCCTCGCCCTCGAAGGGCTCCAGGTCGGGAGACGCCACAAAGCGCACGTCCTCGACCGTGCCGATCTCGTATTCGGAGACCGGCTTGCGGTTGCCGTACTCGGCCACCGGGATGAAGCCCGGAAGCTCGCGGATATCGGCCTCCAGGTCGGTGTGGTGGACCGCCACGAAGGACGCCTCGACCGGGCGGGTGGCATAGTTGACGCTGCCATCGAGGATCTTGGTGATCTTCATGGCCTTCTGCGCCTTCAGCGCACGGGTGACGGCCCGCACCTTGGACAGCGAGATGGCCGTGTTCACGTCTCCGCGCCCTGTGCCGTTGGCGTAGTGGACATTGGTTCCGGCCCGCAGGACGCCATAGGTCAGGGCTTCTGTGGTGCGGCCAATGTTTTCGCCGGCCTGCTCGGACGCATCGTTGAGAACCGGATCCTCGTGGGTGTCCTCGATCACGTCCGTAACCTCGACCACCTGGCCGTACTGCTTGAGGGATGCGGTCACATCCTCATAGGCAAACTGCGTGGCAGACGGGGTCACGCCCTCGACCAGGGGAGTCGTGGCCGCGGTGAACACCTTGGGCCGACGAAACTTGATGGTCTGGGTCTTGTTCTTGGGCATCGGCTTGGTCAGGCCGAACTTATCCAGCACGGTGACTGGCGCCGCATGCCGAAGCATCTGCCGCTCGGCATAGACGTTTGTGCGGGGGCTCACCCCTGCGTCGGAATAACGGGTCATCGTCATGGTTCAGGTTCCTTGCCTTCGACGATCAGCCCCTGGTTCGCCGCTCCATCTCGTCAAACTGCTTCCATATCTGTTCCGGGTCGCCGTCCTCCGGTATGCCGGTGGCGGGGCCTGGACCGCGCGAGCGCGTAGCGGAAGCCGATTCCAGTTGGCGCTGTCGCTTGCCAGCGAGCTTGTTGTTTCCACTGCCCTGGCCATTCGACCGGGGCGCTGCTTGCTGTGTGGGCCCGCCACCCTGGGACTGCTGCTGTGCCTTGAAGCGGCCAACCACGTCGGCGGCTTCCTCTGCATCCACGATATCCTGGCCGTTTCGATACGCGGCCTCACGGATATGCCGGGGCTGGTCATTCAGCCAATCGACGAACGCCTGGTTCGACGTGACTTCCTGCCAGTCCGGGTGCGCTTCGCTGAGAAGGTCCGCTTGCTCTTCGAGGGCCGATTGCCGGCGCTCCTGGCCTATAGCGGACAGCTCCTTGTTCTGCCGGGTAATCTCGGCCTGCAGGTTGCCGACAACCTTTTCGAGGGGAGCGGCCACCTCCGGGTATTCCTCCCGGAAGGATTGCCAGTCCTCCGAAGCGAGAAAGCCATCCTCCTGGCCCTCGCCCTCCTGGCCTTCGCCTTGTCCCTGCTGTCCGGCGGCCTCGCTCGAGGCGGCCTGTTGCTGAGGGTTGGCTTGCGCGGCCTGGATCTCGTTAAGCTGTCGCTGCAGGGCGGAAATCCGCCCGGAATTGCTGCGAAGCTGATGCTGCAGTCGCTCTTTTTCCTGCTGAGCGGCCTCAAAGGCGGCTCTCTGCTCGGGGGTAGCGTTCGCCCACAGTTCGGTGTCGTTCTGCTGGGTGTCGCCAGTCTCGGCCTCACCGGACGCATTGCCGTCGGGTGCCTGGCCGTTATCGGAGGCGCTGTCGTTGTCGCGGTCCTGGGCGCTCTCGGCGTCGGCTGCGCTCCACTCGTCCCCGGCATCCTCGGCACGGCCCTCGTCGGGCGGTGGCGATCCTTCGCCGGCGTCGTCACTCGCAGCGGACTGTTCCGCCTCGTCGAACTCGCTCCACAGCGCGTCCTCGTCCTTACCCGCATCTTCCAGAGAATCGTCGATCAGGTCAAGATCCTCGGGCGCCAGGTCTTCGGACGTATCGTTGGTGTTGATGTCGCTCATGGCGCGTTAGCTGCCCTTCTTGCTGGTGCTTGCGCCCTTGTCGCCCATGCCCTCCAGGGCCTTGGACAGCTCGCGTTTCTTCTTCATGGCGGCCTGCAGGCGCTTCTTGTCCTGCTTGATCTTCTCGGCCCGGATCAGCGTCTCCAGGTCGTGCTGGGCCTGCCAGTCTTTCTCGTCCATATCCATCGGTACGGGCTCCATCATGGTTGGGGTCACTCCTGCGGCTCGTTCGGCTGGTCCAGCTCACTGCGGCGCGGCAGGGCCAGCAAATCGCGCAGCGCCGCCACACGTCCGCGCTGGTACTCGGTGTCGATCGGCGATGTGCCCGGTGCCTCCAGCGTGCTGCGGCTGCGCTCAAGCTGGGCCTCGCCCCATTCCTTCACGCCATCCCAGGTCGCGCTGGCAGTGTCGATCTTCTCGTGTGGACGGCGGGTCATGCGTTGCCTGGCTCCTGGATCGTCTCACTGCCGTCGTCATGCAGGATGATGCGGCGGCACCAATGGCAGTGAATGTCAGCCGCCTCGATCTCGGCGTCCGTCATGATGCAGCGCGGCGGACCCTGGCAGACCATCACCCAGGGATCGCGCGGCGGCAGGCCGCCTATCATCTCCTGGCGCGTCATAGGTAGCCCCCCGACTGAACGTCGCTGCCGCGCAGATCGCGGCGTTCCTCGACTGCGGCTTCGCTGGCGAAGATGCGCTCCTTGCTGGCGCGCTCGGCCTCTCCTTCGGCCAGCTTGGCGCGCAGCTGCTCCAGGGTCATGTTCTGCTGCGCGGCCAGTTCCATCATCTTGGTTTCGCGCTCGATGTTGGCCAGTTCGAGCTTAATTTTCCCCTCCATCTCGGCCAGGTTCATCCTGCTCTCGATCTCCAGGATCTTCGGGTCTGTGTCCTCGGGCTGCTCAGCGGCGGCGGCGGCCTCCTGGGCCAGCTCTTCCTCGGTTTTCAGCACCTCGTCGGCCGGCAGCATCATGGTCTGCATCAGGCGGCGCATCATGGGCAGGCCACCATGCTTAAAGAAGATCGACAGCGTTGGATGGGCCGAGAAGTTGGACAGGACGGCCATCAGGTTGGCCGACTGCATCTCGCGCACCAGCAGGACCGAGGTGCCGCGCGCATCGACCTCGTAATCGCCCTTGATGTGCTCCTTCTGGCTGAACTGCATCAGGAAGTCGTAGATGCGCCGGATGTTCGGCGTGGTCATGTCGTCGTCCCAGTTCTTGACGATGCGCCGGAACACCACGTTGGTCGCGTTCATGAGTATCGACATACCCTGGGCGGTCTGCGTGGTATGGCTGCCCTGCTCGCCCTGAGCGATGATGGGCATGCTGGTCTCTTCGTCAATGTTGCGGCTGGCCAGCTCGATGATGTTGGCCATTTCCTGCTGCATTGAGTTGATGTGGTAGGTCTCGAACGCCGGCTGATTGGCCGGGCCGCTGGAATCGCGATACCAGAGCTTCCGGGGCTCAAGCGTCCATTTGCCGTTGGCCGGCTGCACGACCTCCCGGTTCACGATGATCTGCGGCCCACTGGACAGGCCGGAGTTGTCCATCATCGTCCGCCAGGCGGCGTTGAGGGCCTTCTGGCTGTCCCGCATCAGGTAGGGCACGCCGAAACCGAAGATCGAGGCGTCGTCCTTCTCCAAGCAGAAGACCGAATAAATCTGGTCGCCGCTGTCCAGGTGGTGCAGGCCGAACTTCAGCACCTCGCCCTGACAGAACCAAATCACGACCTCGATCTCCTGGAGCGGGTCGGGGTCTTCGCCTATGTCCTCCAGGATCTCGGGCTGATCCAGCGCCTGAGCCAGGGTCTGCAGCTCCTCGGCCTCAAGCGGGCCGTGATACTCCCAGACATGATAGCGGTCGCTCATGTTGTCGTGGTGAGCGCCTGTGATCGAGCGCAGGTCCGACAGATAGGTCGGTATGGAGTTGCGCGGCGTGTCCTTGAGCAAGCGCCGGATCGCATCGTCCGAGAAGCCGGGCTCACGGGCCAGCTTGCGCAGGGCCTTGGGGTTCATCAGATGGCGCTCGAAGATGCCCTCGCAGTCGTCGATGTTGCGCGCGTCCATGTCGGGAAAGAAGTTCCAGTAATCCACACGCCAGTAACGCGGCCTGGGGTCCTCGACCTCCTGCATCTCGTGGACCGTCATCGTCTGGCCCGACTCGCCCGTCACCTCGCGCTGCTGCCAGGTGCGGCGCTTCCTGCCGCCCACCACCGGGCCTTTCATGATCCCGGTTCCGGCCTGGCAGGCATCGCGGATCACGTCGCGGGCCTGGATGTTGTACTGGCACTCGCGCAAATGATCGTCGATCTCTTCTTCCATGTGCCGCGCGCGCTTGCGAGCCTCTTCCATCTGCCGGCGCAGATCCGCCGCCTTGCTTTCGGCCGCGTCGGCCTCCTGCTGGAGACGCTGCTGCATCTGCTCCTGGGGCGGCGTGCCCGCGCCTGGGGCGGCGCCTTGACCAGGGACACTCTGCCCAGGTGCGCCTTCCTGGGCCGGCTGTGGCCCCTGCTGCTGAGCCTCGGCGGCCTGCTGCTTGGCCTCTGCGGCTTTCTGTGCGGCCTGCTCGGCCTCGACCGTCAGTTCGGGGACCGGCGTGGGCCGCACACCCCAATTCTTGTCGTCGGTCGGGAACAGCATGTCCGACAGCCGCGCCTCCATCGAATTGGTCTTGGCGCGCGTCTTGTTGATGTAAAGCTTTGATTTATCGTTCTCGGACAGGTTCTTGAGAACGCTGTCCTCGTACTTGCCATGAAACTGGCGCAGATCCTCAAGCCAGCGCTGTTCGACCTCCTGGCGCTTGCCAACGCGGTCCTCGGCCTCCTTGTCCAGACGCCCGACGATGGCGGTCAGCTTCTCACGCAAGCGCCGCTCGCGCGCGGCTTCATCCTCCTGCTGGCCTTCGCCCTCGTCCTCAAGTGCGTTACTTTTTGTTACGCCTGAAATCGCGGCCATAGGACTGTCTGCTCCCGTCAATAGCCTGCCGTGGGGTCCCCTGCGCCGGCCGATCCAACGGCCATTTGCGTCTCTGCGGGCCTAATCTTAGCACATGAAAGGCCTGACAGCACAAGATATCGTGTGGCGTCCATCAGGTGATCGAACTCCTTGACCACTTTCCCGTTCTCGTCGCGCCGATACAGGCGGTACTCGGCCTGCCAGTTCTGGAGCGTGCGGAAGACCTTCAGCCGGCCCGTACTTAATCGTTCCCACACGGCATACATGCCCGCCTCCAGCGCGTTGTCGGCCTCGGTCAGCTTGAGCCCCAGGTTCCGGTACTGCGCCAGGAGCTGTTCGCCGTCGCCCTGCTGGCGTCCGCGTGCCGCCGGATCAATGACGCCGGGGATCCATTCACCGCGCGCCCGGATGGCTGAGGCGTGAATGCTGGGCTCGGCCTGGCCCCGGTAATGCTCGGTGTAGAGGTAGATGCAGTCAATCGCCCGGTCCCAGGCGCCCCATACGGCGGCCGTGCGGTTCCAGCCCACGTCCATGCCATAGACGCGCGGGAAGTAGGGCGGGATCGGAAAGGGATCGACCAGGATCTCGCTCGGCGGGATGGGATAGATGGCGCCCGCGCCCAGCGACGGGATGCCAGCCGTTCGCGCATCGCGCAGGTGGGGCGGTGTTGCTGCCATAAGCTCGGCCTTTGTCTTCTCGTCCAGATGCGGAATGTCCTGCCACCCGGCCTGCACCAGGTACTTGGACGGGCTGATCTCGGGCATCAGCCGCCCCGCGCCTGGTAGCGCTGCTCGGCCAACAGGAAGCCGAAGAGCGGCCACAGCTTACGGAAAGCGTCGTCGTGGGCGATCTTGCGGCCAATGTCGGCGTCGTAGTTTGCCGGATCGACGCAGGCCGACTCCCCGCGCACCGAATAGCCGTTGTCCAGGGTGATGTTGCAGATGGTCACGGTGCTGTTCGGCAGGACCGTGTACTGCGCGTCCCGGACGCGCTTCGCCATCGCCTCGGCGGTAACGTGTGGGCCTGGCCGATCCTCGGCGAGGGCGGCAGCCAGTTCGTCGTCTGTCATCAGGTTGGGGTTCATGGGTCGCTCCATCGGTTGTGTGAAATGACGGCTTCCGCACCTTTCCGGCTATCATAGTTGCCCGCGTCCGCCGGTTTGCCCAGCCCCGCGCGTGTGGTCTTCTGAGGGGCACGTCGCGGTTAGGGAGGTGTGGCGTTGTAGGCGGCGCCGTCGGGTCCGCCCACAGGAGTGGGACGCGCCCCTATCTGCTGCCGGTGCCTTCGGTTTCCCCGCGCAGGAAGTGCAGATAGACCGTCGCGCGGTCCACCACGTCTTCCGGCGTCGATTGTTCGTTGTTCGCCATGCTGAGTGCCGTGGCGCGGAGATCCACGTCGCTTGGCAGGCCGCTGACCTGCTCGGGCATGTCTTTGGTGTCGGGGGTCATGTCGTGTCCTTTCTTCAGGCTGCGAGATCCGGCCTCTGATTGGCCGGCATGAAGCTCATTACGACCTCGGACAGGCCGCTGAGCGGGGTGAAGGTGAGCATGGTGATGCCGTTGAGGGTCGCGGTGCGGATCAAACACTCGTTGTAAACGTCCAGGGGCGGCTCTTCGTCCAGCCAGATGACGTGCTTGCCGGTGCCCTGGAAGGCTTTGCGGCCCTGATCGTAGGACTTGAGCGCCAGGTGCGATGTGCCGCCGCTGGCGTGCTGGACCGGAATGGTATCAACCAGGTTGGCGACACCGCTGCGCCAGGTCGGCGTGCCCAGGAGATAGCCGGGGACGATGCCGCGCCCGTCCATCTTTTTGCGACCGCCGCCCGAATAGGCGATCTCGCCCAGGAGGGTGAGCTGGATGATATCGCGCGTCGTCTCGTAGGTGTCGCCCGCCGCCCAGGCCGAGACGGGCTGCTCGAAGCGCCGGCCCTCCCACCAATGCGGGTACAGGCCTGTGAGGTGACAGGCGACCTCGTAGCCGCCCAGGCCGAAGGTTTTGCCCGAATTGTGGTGTGTGACGCCGCCCGCAACATAATTATTTGTTACGGGGACATGAGCGTCTATGATTGGCTGCAAACCAAGCGGGACGATGGCCTGGATTGTATCGCCCCCCTTTAGCTGAGGATGATCTGATGGGTAAAAAATCGGCATGTGAGCCGCATCACGAAGCCATTGCTCGACTGACTGCCCAGGGATATGGGCGTCACACCATTGCGCGCCAGATAGGCGTCTCGCACGCTGCATTGTCCGCATACATGATACGCCGGGGGATGGCATCGGGGCATGAGCCTGGGGCACATCGCCGGCGCATAGACCGAGAGGCTGTCCGGCGGCTGCTCGAAGATGAGGGGTTAACTCAAGAGCAAGCTGCGCAACGGCTTGGTTGCTGGCGTCAATCCGTAGAGAAGATTGCGCGGTCGCTGGGCCTGAAAGCAGCCCGAACAGGCCCGCGAAGCGGCGTAGATCATCCTGGCTGGCAAGGCGGTCGCTGCCTGGACAAGCATGGATATGTCTTAGTGTACGCGCCACTTCATCCGTCGGCGCGAAAAGGAGCGGGGCGCGTGTCCGAGCATCGCCTGGTCGCCGAGATGGCGCTAGGTCGATACCTCCAACCTGGTGAAGTGGTGGACCACCAAGATAACCACCCACGTCACAACTGGCCTGATAATCTTCGCGTCTATGCCAGCAACGCAGACCACTTGCGCGCGACACTAACTGGTCGAGAGAAAGCCAGCCCGCGTGCGTCAATACCCGGTGCTTACGGGAGCAGTCAAAGAATTGACCGCTGTCCAGAACCACACGAAACGCTTGCTCAATGCCCTTCAGATATCCGCCATGCGCTTGAGCGACACATAGAAATTCACCGGCCCGCGAGATCACAGGCGCATTTGCCTTTGTCCAAACTTCTGCGCTCAGGGCCGCGCCATCCGGCGTTTCAAGGTAGGTCCAGGGCGTGATGCAGCGATTCGCCATCATCGCACAGCGCTCGCGGTACTCCGCGCCGGCGGCCAGCCATTCCATGTGCTTCGGGTACTTGTGCCGAGCGTAGAGCGTCTGCCCATGCGCGACCAGGCCGTCCATGATCGAGGGGCCGGTCCAGATCGTGTCAGTGTCCGGGTATATCTCGTGAAAAAGCCGCTGCGCCAGGCGGTTTTCCTTTTCGGCAAGCACCGCAGCCAGCTCCGCTTTCTGCCGCGCAGACAGGCGGTTGATATCGTACTGCTGGGCAGGCGCCGCGCTCATGATGTCTTGCCGCCGCCCTTCTTGCTGTCTTCGCCGCCCCCTCCGCCAGCCATAGTGGCCAGCAGCTTGTTCAGCTTCTGGTCAAGTTCCTCGTCCGGTACGCCCTCCCAGGCAATCGGCCCGCCATCCTTGCCAGTGAGCTGGCGCTGGTTCGTGAAGCTGCCGCCCGTTTCCTTGGCGATCTGCTCCAGCATGTTCGCCATGCCCACGAAGTTGTTGCGGCCTTTGAAGGCGCGCGCGGCATGCGCCAGGTGCTTGAGCCGCACCGCCTTGTTCGCCTCGGGCACCTCGCTCTCGTACTTCTCGAGAAAGCGCTTGCGGGTCGCCTCGAAGGTCTCGCGCAGGCGCTTGGACAGGTTCTGGCCGGCGCGCTTCGTGGGGTCATAGCCCTCGGCGGCCTGGGGCGTGATCTCGATGCCGTGTTCCTCTTTGAACGCCTTGGCCGCTTCCGATGGCGTGTCAAAGCAGGCAAGTCTCTGGACGATAAAGACTTTCTGGATCTCGGTGAGACGTCCGCGATTTTTGGCCACGATCTACCTCCTTCAGGCCGCTCGCGCCGCACATGTGCCACAGGCTTGCGCCAGTTCGACCGGGCTGATTTCGGGTTTTTGGGCGGCAGCAATCACCATGTCGGTGGCGGCTGGCCCGGCAGCCTCGATCCCGAAGCGGCGCACCACGGAGACGAACTCCTCGACGTCGTGACCGCGCATGCCCCAGATCGGTTCGCCGGTCTCCTTGTTGAAGCGGGGCATCCCGTATTGATCGACGGCCTGGGCGCAGTGGCACAGCTCGTGATCGACCAGGGCGGCAAAGGTGGCGTCGTCGCAATCGGTGGCGTAGAGCGCATCGAAGGTCAGGAGGAAGTCAGGCGGATCGCCGAACCATTCGCGAAGCTGCTGCTCACCGCGGGCCCGCGCCCATTTGCCTTTCGGGAGCGCGTTGGCGGGCAATTCGGCCTGTCCGACGATGCGGCGGCCCTGACGTTCGTTGGCGGCATTGGTCCAGAGAGCGCCGATGCGGGCCTGGCAGAGGTGCAGATGGTCCTCGAAGTAGAGCGGGCCGTCTTCCTGGAGGTAGGCCCTGCCGATCCAGGCGGTCAGTTCGGGGGCTGGCACGAAAAGCGGTTCGCCCAGCATGGCCTGCATGGTGGTCAGATGCTCGGGCGGCCGCGGTCTTTCCAGCGACGAGGCGGCCAGGGCGTCCGAGATCGGTATGACCTGTCCTGTCTTCTTCTTACCTGTTGCTGCTGCCATCGAGATGATGCCCCTGTCGTGACGCGGTTTTCGCGCAATGATACCCCTTTACTGTGCGTCACGGATGGTTACGGGGCAAGCCCTTTAAGCGCCTGAGAACTGAAGAGGTGCGGTCTCTCGCGTGCGGGCGCAGGCATGCGTGCGGGCGCGCGCGCGGGCGTGTGATCCTGTTCCTGTCCTGGGTAACTTTTTGTTACGAATTTTCTTGATATGAGACGCGAATCGGGGCCATGATCCCGTGGTCTATTCAACCGATAAGGAGATATTTCGATGAACGCAGATGATTTCGCGGGCATGCTCAAGAAGGCCGGTTTCCAGGAGATCGGGGGCGACCAGGCGCACCGGCGGGCACCCAATCCCGACAACGACGCGGTGGTGATGGAGCTGCGGCGCCGCGCCGCGACCCTGCACAGCTACGATAACGCTCACAACGTCGAGGCGGGCGACTTCGTGCAGTGGAAGGAGGGGGGCGACGACACCAAGAACTTCCCGCAAGCGGGCCAGCCCATGCTGGTCTTGCGCCGCCTGCCCGACCTGCGGGACATGACCAACGGCGAGTCGCTGACGTGCCCCTATGTCATCAGCGATGCCACGAGCCACGCGGGCGGCGGGTGCTTCATGGAGTGTCAGAACCTCGTCGTCCTCTGCCTGGGGCCGTCCGGTCTCTATCACTCCGCCGGAATAGACCAGCGCCACGTCGAGCCGTACCAGGGCCGCACGGATTTCTCGGACGCCTGAGCCATGTGCAGCCCCGGCCTGAACCACCGCAAACGCAGCCGCAAGGAGGTCGCCCGCATCCGGTCGCGGGCGGCCCGCCTTGCCTTTGCCGCCGGCCATTACTGGCAGCGGCTCAACGACGCCCAGCGCGCAGGATACCTGCGGCACGCTGAACTTCAGATCGACAAGGAGAATCAGGACCATGACAGCAGCGACGATGACCAATAGACGCAGCCAGGGACCGCGCGACCTGGGCTTTGCCCTGAAGCACATACCCAACGTGGCCGACGGCCACAGGAGGGCGACCCGCGCCCTGGAGGGCACCAAGCGCAGCTATCTCGAATACCGGCCCGACGAGTACCAGAGGCGCTTCGGCGGTGTCGCCAACGACATCCACATGGCGCTGGCGCTCATGGAATCGGCAGACGCCGGCATATCGGCAGCGACCGCCTGGCTCGACGAGGTGGAGTTTCTGCTGGGCCACAGCCTGGATGGCGACGAGCGCCAGGACGGCTACAGCCTGGATTACGGCCTCGATCTCTACCGCGCCGGCCTGACGGCCCATGAGGCGGCCGAGTTGACCGCCGCGCGGAAGCGCAGGCAGTTGGCGGGCGGTGCGGCATGAGCGCGCCGACCGCAAGGCAGACCGGGCTCTGGATGTGGTGGTGGTGCGCGTTTTTTATCCCTGCCTATCGCACCCTGCCACAGCCAGTGCCGTCGAACGACAACCCTCCGAGACAGTTTGGACAGATTTGATGACTGATGACACTGCTTTGATGACCACGGCGGACCTGGCGCGCGCCCAGGAGAAGCTATCCGCGGAAAATCGCACCGGCTGCGTGGAGATCAGGGGCTGGTGCGTCCGCCTGCGCGTCATCATCCGCACGCGGACCTATGATGGATACGCCACCTGTGAGCGCTTCCTGGATATCCCCACCACAACCTCTGCCCAGCTATGGAACACGGTGGCCGATATGATCTCCAGGATCGAGGAAAAGAGCCACCAGGACAGAAGGCGCGCGGCATGATCCGCGCAATCCTCAGCCTCGACCCCCGCAGCTTCCTGCTGGGCTGCGCCCGCTTCCTGGGCCTAATGGCACTTCTCGGGATCGTGATGGCGCACCTCCTGGGCCTGACGTGATGGCCCGACACTATCCTCCCCCTCGGGCGGTGCTGGATGATCCGGCGCCGCCCTTTCTTTATCCCCCTCAACGATTTTCCCGAAACGTCGTTTTTCCATTCAGTGTTAAAGTGGTCTTCTGGATCAGCCTCAAAATTGGCCGCTGAGTGACCGAGGGCGCCCTGCCCGGTGTTACCCCACCAGACGCCCCCGACTTGCCATCCTGTGCCTCGAAATTTTCGACTGACGCATAACTTTCTGTTCCGTCGCCGGTCGTCATGCCGCCCTTCATCTGCTGAAACATGCGCTCGACCTTGGCCTGCTGGTCCGGTGAAAGGTTCTCGGGCTTCAGGCGGTCTTGCTGGCGCTGGCGCTCGCCCTGGCGCCGTTCGTGCTCCGCGATCTGCGCCCTGGCCGCCTGAAGCATGCCCTGGCGCTCGGCCATCAGGGCCTTGGCGTGCTGATAGACCTCGGCGCAGGACGGCAGCCATTTGCAGATCCGCCGGATCTCATGGACCGTCCGGGTGATAATGTCCTCCGGGAACTCGGCCAGGTCGAACGACAGCGAGTGAATGAAGGTCTCGGCGTGCTTCTCGTCGCGAAACGCGCTGTCCGTGACGCGGTAGCCGCCGATCAGGGCCCGCGTCCACTTGCCGACCGCGGCCTTGTCCGCCGGCTGCATGGCGCCCTCCAGTTCGGCCACGGCGCGGCGCAGCTCGCCCAGGGGCAGCAGCCGGTCGCCGGCGCGCGGTTTGCGGCCCTCCTTCATGCGTTCGCCCCAGGCGCTCAAATCGCCGGCGTGCTGCCGGACGGTGGGGCAGGTTTCCTCGGGGATAACTGCGGGTAGGGTCATTGCCAATCCTCCATGCGTTGCGCGTTTTCGGTCGCCACCCGGAAGATATCGACCTTGCCGCCAGCCTCCTGGCTGGTCGCCGGCAGGTCCTCGTCCTGCCACCGGCCCTCGTTGAGCCAGGTCGCCGGGTGAACGGTGTATTTCGGATCCTCGCCCTGGCGGCTTTCGGCGTAGCGCTCCATCGCCGCGATCACGGCCTCGGGGTCGGCCCGGTGCCGTGTCAGCGCCGTGCCGAACTTCTGCCGCGCCTTCTGCTTGCCGACCTTGCGGGGACAGGCTGACCAGAAGCGCTCAAACAGCGCGTCGATCTCGGCCTTGCTCCAGGTGGCCTCGTTGGCTAGCTCGGGCTCGTCGTCAGGCGGGTTCGGGTCTTGCGGTGCTGCGTCGCCCCCCTGCTCTTCATCCGGTTGATCGAGGAAGCCGACACCATCGTCGTCCGCCTCGTCCCCCTGGGGGGACTTATAGGGGGGAGTCTGGTTGGTGGTTGGTGGTTGGTGGTTGGTGGTTAGTTTTTCTGCCGATAAACCGATAGCTTTTCCCTTGTCTTGATTTTCTTGCGTTTTTTGGCTTGGTCGCCCACCTTTCGCCCCGTTTTCAGATGCACTTTGGATACGTTTCGATGCGCGTTCGACCTCACTTTGCGCACGTTTCTGATACAGTTTGTTGCCGTCATCGAGGCCCAGCTTACCCATATCGACCAGCTTTTCGATGATGCGGCGAAGCTGTGACGGGCGGATCATACATAGACCGGCCAGGCGCCTGTCGTTGTACGGAATGGGTCCACCTTCTGACATGATGAGCGTGCAGACCATCCAGTAAACACCTGCCTCGTCAGCGCGTAGGACATTGCCCACACCGGCTATGTATTCATCGGGGTAATAGTCAACGCGGCGAACTTTCATCGTTCCCTCCTGTTGGATGGGCGGGGGCTGGACCGGGCCGGAGAGACACCCGGCCAGACACCCCGCCCGCGCGCTGGGGCCAGCAGCGCGCGCTCTGTCTATCGCGCCACGGTCTCGGGCGCTTTCAGGTTCCTGGCGCTGCAAGGCACGCCAATCGTGTGCAGCGCCTCGATAAATTCCTCGACGCTGCGAATGATGAAGACGACGCCGCCGTTCATCGTGATCTCGTCGTGCCTGTCGCGTTGCTCTTTCGGCGGCAGGCCGACATGGGGCGGCTTGAACTCGAACAGTACCGGCCTGCCCTTCCAGATCATCAGCAGGTCCGGCCAGCCTTTGCGTAAGCCCATCGCCTTGCTCTTGCCGGCGACGGCCTTGGTCTTGTGTGGTAGCGGGTTGATTGCGGTCCAGGCAGGTCCGCCCTCCTGGGGATTCGGCACGAAGCGTTCCAGGATATCTACGCACCCAATCTGGATGCCGTCCTCGATGCGCTGTTGGTGTGACCAGCGCTTGCCGGGCCGCGTCTTAGCCATCACTCTACCGCCCCCATCTCGGTGACGGCCGGATCGGCCTCGCAGCACTCGCGGCGGCGGAGGGCGGCGCAAATGCCGTGCGTCAGGTCGCGGCCTGTGCAGTTCCAGCGCAGGGCATTTTGCATCTCTGTCATATTGGCACGTTTCCTGACCGGCACGCGAAGTTCGCCACATAGGGCATAGAGTTCATCACGCCAAAGCATCCCGATTGACCCCGATGGGAGAGACGTGGCCGGCCTCATATTCTCGATCCTCCATCGGGCCAAGTTATCCATGCTTCGGTTTGCGGAGCGTACCCGGCGGGGATAGATCCAGGCCGGGCCATGACGGAACGGTTTTGGGAGGTCGCGCATGTAGTACACCCCATCCCGCTCGTAATGAGCGGTGAACTGATTGGTTTTGTACTCGACCAAAAATTTCTCATGCACTGCGTAGTAGGCCTGATGCGACACGCGCCTCATGGCGTGCAGCTGATCCGACAAACGATCCAGCTTGTCCTTCGCGGACTTGATCTCCACCGCGATGATTTCGGCCGGCGAGACAGCCAATACGTCAATCCGATTGCCGAAGCTTCCGGCGTTTATCTCGTGGATAATCCGGGCCTCGGGACGGTGGTGGCGCAGGTGATCCACGACTTCGGCACGGATCTCTGTCTCGGCTTCACTGCGATACGCCGGCATCAGCCCCCACCCTCCATGCTGTCGATGGCGATGATCGCGCTCATAAGGACGCCGGTCAGAACCAGGTTGCTGACAGAGCTGAAATCTGTTGATGGCGTGAGCGCGCTATCAGCCAGGGCGAGCAAGGCGCCGATCCCGAAGCCGCGCAGGATGATCCGGTTGGCGGTCTGGCGCTTTTTCATCGCAGCCTCGACCCTGGCTTGACCCAGCATCGCTGGTGATGTTCGGGGCAATAGGCGCTGTCCTCCTGGACGGGGGCGCCGCACTTGTCCGTGTCCTTCCGCCCGCTGGCGCTTGCGATGTACTGGCAGGTCCTGGGGCGCCAGCCGCCGGCCCCCTGCCCCAGCATCAGGCGCTTGGCGCTCTTGGGTGGTGGGGGACGCTCCGTGTCAGGAGGTGCGGGGGTTCCGGCGCCCCCGCTCGCCCTACTCCCGGCGTCATCAGCGGCGCGCGGTCCATTCTCGCTCGCAGCCTCTTCCGGTTTCGCTTGGGATTCCGTGACGGGGCTTTCGCCGGACGCGTGCCCGTCGGACGCGCCATTATCCTGCTGCTGCCCAGGTGCGCAGTTCTCAGCAGTTACCGGCTCAGCAGCACGCGGCTGCTGTTTTGTTCCTATATCCGCCTTCAGCAGTGCGCGCACACGCCGCTCACTCAGGCCATAGACCATGGCAATGGTCGCCTCGGTGGCGCCCTTCGCCGCCATGTGGCGCATGGTCTCGATATCCTCGTGTCTCACGATGCTGCCCCCGCGAACCTGTCAACATCGTTCCCCCACACATCCCACCCAGGCCTGCGCTCGCGCGCAAACAGCTCACAGCGCGGTCCGTCCAGAAGGTTGGCGTATTCCTGTGGCACGGAGTCAGGTTTCCGGCTGTGTTCACGGCGCCGACCTAGAATAATACTGCTGGGCTTGTGCCCGCCTAGCCCCTGGGGCCTGCCACGTTTCCCGATAAGCAGGATCTCGGCATTGCCGACCACCTCATACCCGGTTCCGCGCGCGAAGCTGTCAGGATAGAGAAAGAGACCATCCTCACGGGGCCATAACTTTCCCCAAACCCTGGCCGTTGAGTAGCGGAAGCCCCAGGCCCGCAGTACCTCGAATGACTTTTCCAGCATTGGCATTGTCGCCCACATCAACAGGCGGCACCCGTCGGGGTGGGCAAGCTTCCTTACCGGAAGATCCTTTATTTCCTGCAGGGGCATGCAGCCGTAGTGGTTCGTCGGGTTCCGGCTTGGCCCTGACGAAAACTTCCACGGTGGATCCACATAGATAACCCGATACGCACCGCTTTGCAGTGGGGCAAAGAACCATTCCGTCATGGCGCCCCCTTCCCGTCATCCAGCAGGGCGCCGGCCAGATCGTCTTCGGCCACCAGGATCAGCAGACGCCTGATGATGGTCTTCTGATCCATGCCGCGCTTGCGTGCCTCGGCCTCGAAGTATTGGGACGCTTCCGGCGGCAGGCTGGCGAGGTTGACGTGCTTGCGCCCCGGCGCCCCTGTCTTGAAGTGGGGGATATCCATGCCGGCAAGGCGCGCTTTGCGCAGGTGGGCATAGACCGTATCCCGCTGCATGCCCAGCTGGCAGGCGATATCGGCAGGCCGCACCCCGCGCTGAGCCAGAACGACGACGATCCCCCCACGACCCGACATATCAGCCGCCCCCCAGGAAACCGACTTCGCTGTCATCCGCCGGCGGGGCATCCTCGGGCGCGGGCGCGTGCGCCTGCACATGCGCGTTGGCACCGCCGCCCTGGATGGCTTGCTCGTACAGATCCAGCAGCATGTCCTGCTCTTCGCGGTCGGACTGGTCCATACGCCGACGCTGGATCAGCTTCTTCATGATCTTGGTGTCCCAGCCCTCGGATTTGGCCTCGGCGTAAACTTCCTTTTTGTCGGCATCCAGCGCGGCGCGCTCTTCCTCCAGCCGCTCCACGCGCTCGATAAAGCTGCGCAGGCGGTCGCCGGCAATGCCGCCAGCGTTGATGTTGTGTCCAGGTCCGCTCATCAGATCAGCCCCTTCTCGTGGGCGAGCCATTCAGGACAGGTGATATCCACCAGGCCATCCTTGCCGTCCTCGACCTCGATCTGGCTCAAGGGCAACCAGACGGCGTTCTCCCGGTCTCCGTCGCTGGATACGAGGACCGCCTTTTCGGTTTGGTGGTGAAGCTGTGCGGTCAGATCGACCAGATCGCTGCGCCCCGTTGTCATCGAACACCCTCCAGAAACCCATCCGGGACGGTGATGCCGCGCGCCTTGGCTTCCTCTGCGATCACCATGCGGTAGCGCCAGGGCACACCGCGCGCCTTCCACATGCTGCAGCACTGCGGTGTCAGCCGGCTGCCCACACGTTGCGCGATCATTTCCGCAACCGCCTTGGGGCCGCCCAGGGCGTCCAGCAAAGCGGCATGGCCTCGCTTCCTGTCGCTGGAACTGAAAGTCTGCATATCCACGGATTCGCACCTCTTAACGGAACTATTTGTTACATCAGGGATAACCCATAAGGGGCAGACCAGGCAATCACAATTCGTTTCGACTCCGCGAGCAATGGCGTGTATAAGGGAGCGTCATCTATTGAAGATCGTAATGTCAAAATCGCCACGGAGAGACCGCCTGATGCGGGACTTCGGGCGTCGATTGAGGGCGGCGCGAATTGCCGCGGGCTACGAGGATGCCGCCGACCTGGCGCGCGATCTCGGCATAGAAGAGGCGACCTACCGCAAATATGAACGCGGCGGCGCCCTCCCTCGGGTCGATGTCCTGGAGTGTATTGTGCAAACCACCGGAAAGAGCCTCGACTGGCTCTTGCTGGGGGCTGCCCAAAGCAGGCGCGATTAAAAATAACCCCTTTTAAAAGAGCGGCCAGGCGGTCGCTCACACTCTTCGCCCTGAGACGTTATTTTTCGTTGCGTAACATTTTGTTTTGTGCCTATCCTTGCCGATCACGGAATCGGAGAGGGTATCTGTCATGGCACAGCAACGCATTGTCACCGGCACCCACACTTTCACCTACGAGCACATTGAAAGCGGTGGTTGTGCCGCTGAATACGAGGGGCGCTGCCATTACAAGGTGGCGCTGCCCCCTGGCCCGCGCTGGTCGCCCCTGTCCGGCGACGATCCCGAAATCCTGGAGATCGCGGACCTTGAGGTCTTTGTCACCAAGACCCTGCCGCCGGGCGACCCCAGGCGCGCTACGACCGGGCGCACCTACGTCCGGGAGTGGGTCGAACCCAGCGAGGGGCTGAAACAAACCTTTCGTGCCTACCTGCTGGGCGCGGGCGCGGACGATCTGATTGATACGGCGCGCGAGGGCGAAGCCCTCAGCGATGCAATGGTGTACGGCCTCGGCATGGCACGGGTGCGGCCATGACCAACATTCCCATAAGTGAGCGGATCAACTGGATCGGCGCCAGCGAGAGCGCGGCCCTGTTCGGTGTTTCGCCCTACATCACGAAATTCGAGCTGTTTCACCAGAAGGCCGGCAACATTCCGGGCCACGACCTGGACGGCCAGGAGCGCATCGAGGCCGGCCGCTTCCTGGAGCCCGCCATCGCCGCCTGGGCGCAGCACAAGTGGCAATGGCCCCTGCGCAATGTGGGTGAGTACCTGCCGCATCCGCGCGTGAAGGGCATGGGCTGCTCGCTGGACGTGGAGACCGAGGACGGCGCCCCGGTGGAGATCAAGAACGTGGACGGCCTGCGCTTCCGCCAGGGCGAATGGGAAAGCGAGGGCGATATCCTGCTGGACGCGCCGGCGCACTTCCTCATCCAGGTGCAGCACCAGATGGCGTGCCGGCCCGGCGCCGATCACGGCTGGCTGATTGCCTGCGTCGGCGGAAACAGCCTCCACAAGATGCGCGTCGAGCGTCACGACACGATGATCGCGCGCATCGAGGACGAGGTGGCCGATTTCTGGCAGAGCGTACGCGAGGGCCGCGAGCCCAAGCCCGACTTCCAGGCCGACGCGGGGGCGCTGTCCGCGCTCTACAACGGCGACGGCGACGAGGTGGTGGACCTGCGCAACAACAACCGCCTGCCGGAACTCTGCGCCGAATATATGGAAGCGCACGAAATCGAGAAGGGCGGCAAGAGCCGCAAGTCGGCCGCCCTGGCTGAAATTAAGTCTCTCATGGGCAATGCCCGCATGGCGATGATCGCCGGCGGCTACACGGTCAAGGCCGCCCATGTCCCGGAATCGACCAGCACGCGCAAGCCGCACTGGCGGTTTTCCATCACCGCAGAAAAGGAGTCGTAACCAATGGCACAGAACGTCGCCAAGCAAGAGGTTGATACCGTACGCAATGCCCTGGAAAGGCTGAAGCCTCAACTCGCCCTTGCCCTTCCAAAGCACCTCACCCCGGAACGCTTGGTGCGCGTCACCATGACGGCGGTGCAGAACACCCCGAAGCTGCTGGACTGCGACCGCACCAGCCTGTTCGCCGCCGTCGTGACCTGCGCCCAGCTTGGCCTGGAGCCCGACGGCGTGCTGGGCCAGGCCTATCTCGTTCCCTTCAACGGCAAGGTCCAGTTCATTCCCGGCTACAAGGGGCTGCTGACCCTGGCCCGGAACTCTGGCGAAATCAGTTCCATCCAGGCCCATGAGGTCTGCGAGAACGACGAGTTCAACTACATCTACGGCCTGGAGGAACACCTGAGCCACCGCCCCGCCGAGGGCGAGCGCGGCGAGATAACCCATTTCTACGCCTACGCCAAGTTCAAGGACGGCGGCTATGTCTTCGAGGTCATGACCCGCGCCCAGGTCGAGCGCATCCGCGATGCCTCCGAGGGCTACAAGTCCTTCAAGAAGGGCTATACGAAATCCTCGCCCTGGGAAGATCACTTTCCGCAAATGGGCCGCAAGACCGCCATTCGCCGGCTGGCCAACTACCTGCCCATGTCGGTCCAGCGCGCCGCCGCTTTCGAGGACGCCTTTGACCGTGGCGAGCATGCCAGTACCGACCAGTATGGCGATCTCGTGATCGAGGGCGGCGATATCGTCAGCGAGGCCGAGGACACAGGGACCAAGGCCGCGAGCAAGCTGGATGCCCTGGCCGGCGAAGACAAGGCCCCCGAGGCAACCAAACCCGAACCGGAAGCCGAAACGTCAACCGCCGAGGCCGAAACGGAAACCGCCGAGGCCGAAACGGAAACCGAGAAGAAGGCACCGGCACCCAAGAAGGCCAAGGGATCGTCCGGCGCCAAGAAATCGGGCGACACGAAGAAGGCCGAGACGAAGCAGGGAGGCGCGTCCATCACCGACGAGGAACGCGCGCTGGGCGAGATAACGCCGCACTGGATGAAGCAACGCTTCGTGCTGGAGGGCGACGACGTTGTGGACCGGGAGACCGGCGAGGTTGTTCCCGAGGAATTTGTTGAGCGCTTCGACAACGACGGCTTCTCGGTCCTGCAGGGCTACTACCAGCGCGACGTGGCGCCCCAGGGGGAGCCGGCGAACAGCCAGGATGAAGAAGGCGACGACGTGCCGAGCGCGTTGTTCAGCGCGGAGGGCTGAATCATGCTTCTGTTCTTCTGCGACTTCGAGACAAACGGCCTACCGCTGTTCGATCAGCCATCGAACGATCCCCGGCAGCCGCATATCGTCCAGGCCGCCGCAACCCTCGTCGAGGCGGAAAGCCGCAAGGTTGTCTCCAGCCTCAACCTGATCTCCTGCCCGGACGGGTGGGAGATCCCCGACGAGGCGGCCCAGGTCCACGGCATCACCACCGAGTATGCCCTGCAGGTCGGGATTCCAGAGGACAAGGTGGCGCACGCCCTGCACGCCCTGTGGCGCCAAGCGCACTGCCGCATTGCGCACAACGAGTCCTTTGACGCCCGGATCATGCGAATCGCGCTCAAGCGCTTCCTGGGCAATGAGGCGGCCGACTTCTGGAAGTCCTGCAAGGCGGAGTGCACCCAGCGCCTCGCCACACCGATCGTGAAGGCGGCGCCCTCGGAAAAGATGATGGCGACCGGGCGAAAGCACACCAAGACCGCCAGCCTGGCGGAGGCCTACGCGCACTTCATGGGGCGCCCGCTGCAGAACGCCCACACGGCCCTGGCGGACGTGAAGGGCTGCATGGAGGTGTATTTCGCCATCCAGGGGCAGGTGCCTGGTGCGACGCCTGCGGCGGATACGCCGGCAGCGCCCCCGCCCAAAAAACCCGAGCCCGAGCCTGCGCAAGCGGGCGACGACGGCCTGTCCTTCCTCTCATAAGGAGCAACGACCCATGAAACTTTCAATAAGGGACTATCGCGGCGTCGAGCGCGCCGATATCGACCTGAGCCGGATTGCCCTCTTGGCCGGGCGCAACGAGCAGGGCAAATCCTGCCTGGCCGAAGCCGCACGTGCGGCCCTGCACGGCGCCCCCATCCCCGTTGCCGGCATCAACAAGAAGGATGCCAAGCTGCTGCTGCGCCAGGGCGCGGAGGAAGGCAGCGCCCACATCGAAGACGGCAAGCTGGCCCGCACGGTGGCCTGGCCCAAGGCCAAAGTGACCGACGGGGCCGAGGGTGCGCCACGCGCCAGTGCCTATGCCGTCGGCATGGCCCATCTGCTGGACTTGCCGCTGAAGGAGCGCGCCGCAGCCCTGGCCGGTTACATCGACAGCCAGCCGGATATCTCCGACCTCACGGCGGCAATGGTCGATATCGGCTACAGCGAGAAAGCAGCCGAGAAGGCCTGGAAGGCCGTCTCCAAGGAGTCCACCTGGGACAAGACCTACCAGAACGCACAGGCCCACAGCACCGCCCTGAAAGGCCAGTGGGAGGCCGTCACCGGCGAGAAGTACGGACCCAAGAAGGCGGGCAACTGGAAGCCGGAGGGGCTGCCCGAGGAACCCAGCCGAGAAGACCTCGAAAGGGATCTGGAGCAGACCCGCGCACGCCTGAAGGAGGCCGTGGGGTCTCAGGCCGTCTCGGAAGCCGAAATGAAGCGCCTGCAGGAAGAGGCGGATGCGCGGTCTGACGATCCAGCCCCGTTGCGCCAGGAACTAGAGAAGATCCAGGCCCGTCTGCAGGAGGCCGAGGGCGAGCGTGCCGCCCTGCCGCCCGAGGAAGGCGGCGAGAACGAAGTGGTTAAGTGTCCCGCCTGTGAGGCCGAACTTGTGGTCGAGCGCGTCTGGAAAGGCGAGACGCTGCTGAAGCCCCACAACGAGGAAACGGCCAAGGCGGGGGCCAGCAAGGAGGTGCGCAAGAAGCGGGCCGACCTGGACGGTGAAATCGGCAACCTGAAGAGCCGCGCTTCGGCCCTCAATCAGGAGATCGCCAACGCGGAACACACCGCCAAGCGGGCCGAGGAAGCCCAGCAGAAGCTGGAGGAATTGCGCAACCAGGGCGGCGAGCGCGACGAGAGCGCCGTCACCAACGCAGAGGCAGAGGAAGCGGCCGCGCGGAAGAAGCTCGAAGCCTTCGACGGCTGGGTGAAGGCAAACAAGCTGCACGGCGATATCCAGCGCAACGACAAGCTGGTCGAGCTTCTGGCGCCCGAAGGCCTGCGTCGGCGCAAGCTGGCAAAGGGCCTGGGGCACCTGAACGAGGCGATGGAGAAGCTGGCCAATGCAGCCGAGTGGCCCGTGGTGCGCCTGGACGAGAACCTGGAGGCGCACTACGGCACACGACCGCTCTGGCAAGCCTCCGCGTCCGGCAGGTGGCGCGCGCGTCTCGTCATGCAGGCCGCACTGGCACAGATCGACGGCTCCTGCGCGCTGGTCATCGACGAGGCGGATATCCTCGACTTCCGGGGCCGCAACGGTCTCATGGCGCTGCTGTCCGCCGCCGGCCTGCCGGCCCTGGTCTGCCTGACCATCAACAAGCCGGCCCTCGTCCCCGATCTCGCCGCTGCCAAGCTGGGGCAAAGCTACTGGATCGAGGGCGGCACTGCCGAGACAATCGAGCAGAAGATGGAGCAGGCGGCATGACCGAGCGCCGCCCCTTCACCGTTCATTGCGGCGATTGCTCCCATCAATGGATCGTCGCCTACCTGCCCATGCTTGTCGAGGACTTCATGAAGATCGCCGGCAAGCCCCACTGTCCCATGTGCGCGTCAGGGAACGTGCTGTGCGGGGCCTCAGACAAGGAGGAAGAAATGCCGATAGAAACGAACCCCGGAATCCACGAAACCGCAAAAGACCCTACGCGCGATGAACTAAATGACCCGCGCTTTGAAGCGATCTGGCAAGTCATCAAGGGGTGGGACGTCAGCACAAGAGAAGGCCTCTATGAAGGAGCCAATGGTGCCCATGTTGCGATGATCTTGCGTGCCCTGAATGCTCACGACACAAGCGCCCCCGGAACGCCTATAGAGCGCGCTGCCTACCAGGGCATCCGCAACGCGCAGCGCCAGGACCACAAGCCGGAGAACCGCGCCCAGGAGAACGGCAAGAGGTACTGAGGCACACCGGGCCGCGCAGGCGCCCCCTTTCCATGCCCATGACCCCCGGTGACATATACGACCCTGCCGTAGGGCGCGGAGCGGCAGGACTCAACCAGGACAGACAGGAGAGCAGCATGAGCGGAGAAATCGACGGCGTGACCTATGAAGTGACCCACAGCGGGCAGAAACGCGCCTATGGCGACAGCTATTACGAATACGCGATCACGAGCGACAAGCCCGCCGATGAGGTCGAGCGGATCTGCCGCACCCATGTCCACAGGTGCGACCTGTCGCGCGCGCAATGGCAGCAGGAGAACCGCGCCGCGCCCTCGATGAGCAATTACTTCCGGTCCAGCTACCTATTCGAGGACCTGGGGGACGGGCGGTTCTTCTACCAGGTGCGGTTTCCGTTCACGGATTGAGAGGGGCTTGTTATGAGCGACAAAAGCAAGATCGAATGGACAGATGCGACGTGGAATCCCGTGACGGGCTGCAGCATCGTCAGCCCGGGCTGCACAAATTGCTACGCCATGAAGCTGGCAGGCGGCCGCATGAAGCACCACCCCAGCCGCGCCGGCCTGACCGACGACAGCAAGGCCGGCCCCGTCTGGAACGGCCGGGTGCGCCTGAACGAACAATGGCTGGACCAGCCCCTGCGCTGGAAGAAGCCGCGCCACATCTTCGTCTGCGCGCATGGCGATCTGTTCCATGAGAACGTGCCCGATGAATGGATCGACCGGGTCTTCGCGGTCATGGCTCTGGCGCCACAGCACACCTTCCAGGTGCTGACAAAGCGGGCCGGCAGGATGAAGTGGTATATGGATCGTGCACTAGGAAGGATCGCTGATGCGGTCCAGCCAATGCGCACTGACAGGAGTGTCGTTGGCCCCCTGCCCCATGTGGCGCCCGGTCGGCAATGGTGGCCCCTCCACAACGTCTGGCTGATGGTCTCGATAGAGGATCAGCAGAGGGTCAACGAGCGCATTCCTCGCCTGCTGCTCACGCCAGCAGCCGTGCGCGGCGTGAGTGCGGAGCCCTTGCTGGGGCCGCTTGATCTCACTCCCTGGCTCCCCGGTTGCTATGAGTGCGCCGATGATTGCGGCTGGCGATCTGGTCGCTCACCAGAGGAGGAAATCTGCAATCACTGCGGCTGGATTGGCACAGCGGGAGGTGAGTTCTGCTCGCGCTGCGCCCATCAGGACTTCGGGCACGTCTGTCCCAATTGTGAGGGCAACGTTATCCATCATCATCCTGATACGCCATGTCTCGACTGGGTCATAGCTGGTGGCGAGTCCGGCCCTGGTGCCCGGCCCATGCACCCGGACTGGCCTCGCTCCCTGCGCGACCAATGCCAGGCGGCCGGCGTGGCCTTTCACTTTAAGCAGTGGGGCGAGTGGCACCCTGACGCCCTGCTTTTCAGGGAAGCCGCGCCTGACGGCAGATGTCCGCCGCCGAAGATGCGGGTCGGCAAGCGCGCCGCTGGCCGCACCCTTGACGGTCGCACCTGGGATGAAATGCCGGAGGTGCGGTCATGAGCATCAGATACGCCTACCGCGCCACCATGAACACACCTGTCCGACCCGGACTCCGGGGCAAGCTGGCCCATTGGCTGCGCCGTCTGGCGGGCCGCCTCGATGGCGGGAACTGCCTTGTTTTCGTGGTGCAGGGTGACATTTCGCCCGCCGGCCTGAATGAGGTTTGCCGGCAACTGCCCCGCCACCTGCACCGGGATCTGCGCGCCGTCGTGGATCTGGAGGCATGTGACCGGGGCAACGGTATCGAGGAATGGTCAACATGGGAGGAAGGGCGGTAATGACGCAACAACTCTCTATCTTCGATGTGATCGTGCCGCCGGCCATTCGCCGGCCCGTCGAGCCCTATGGAAACGTGGTCCAGGAGGAATCGCACGAAACGCTGCGCCTGCCACACCCACGCATCGCCTGGGGCAAGGCCAGGATCGAGCTGCATCAGCACAGCGACGGTCTCTGGATGTGGGCGACCAATTTCAACCTGTCAGGCTGGGGCGGTGGATACCGAGTCGGGCCGAAGTGGGGAAAGTTCGCCGATACCCGCGATGCGGCGCTGCACCATGCCGTGCAGGAGATCAAGGGCAGGGTCGCCAAAAGGGCGCGGGAGACCACAGACAAGGAACGGCGGGAAGTGACCGTCTGGGCGGAGGGGTTGCTATGACCGACAAGCCAATCGCACTCGTTTGCGGCTTTGGCCGCTGCGGATCGTCCTTGGTTATGCAGATGCTGGCCAGGAGCAAAATGCCGATGACCGGGCAATGGCCGGACTTCGAGGACGACAACAGCTCCAATCCCTACTGGCTGCAGAAGCAGAGGGGGCGCGCGGTCAAGATCCTCGACGTTCACCGCGCCGAGCGATTTATCCCGTCGGGCGACTATCGCACCATCTGGCTGGACCGCGACCCGCACCAGCAGGCCAAGTCTCAGCTCAAGATGCTGCGCGAACTCAACGGCATCAAGACAGGGGCGCGCCACCTGCGCGCCTTCAGAAAATCCCTGGTCAACGACCGGCCGAAGGCGATGGAAAAGCTGGCCACGCAAGGCCCCGTGATGGCGCTGGATTTCGAGCAGATCATCAATGAGCCGGAGATGGCTGCGCTGAAGATCGCGCTTTTTGTGGGCCTCGACAGCCACACAGCACCGATTAAAGCAATGGCGGCCGTCGTATTTCCGCGCCCCACACACGCCCAGCCCGACATGAGACTCGAGGCGGCGCTTCTGGAAGAACAGGAGAAGGAGCGGAGCGATGGATGAAATTGTAGCTGCGATCTACGAGGTTCGCGGGCAAGCGGTGGACGCCAACTGTAAAGCGCAGCGGTTTCTTATAAGCCGCGATATTCTTCTGGAGCTAGTGGCATTGCGCCATATCAACCCCGCATCCGGGCAGCTCACGCTCACGGGACTCCCTGTTGTTGCCACCTACAGGGGCGAGTGGGGCGAGCACCCCTGCCTCACCCTGGAGGCCGTGAGCCGCGAGACGGGGCGCATCAAATACTTCGATACGAAGTACACGGACGAGGCGTGGAAGGCATGACCGAAAAACTCACAAAGCCCTGGGAGCCCGAGATCCCGAAGAACGCCACGGACGAGCAGTTGAAGCAACAGGGCGCCGAACTCGCTCGCTATTTCCTGCCGTCATTCTGCACCGTCCTGAGTGGTGCGGTCGCCTACGACTTCGACCCAATCAGGCGAACGGCGAAGCGAACGCCAGCGGCCACATTCACCTTCCCAGGGGCGCAAGGAGAAGGCACCTGGCGCCTGGACCAGCGCGACATGGCGATGCTCGAAGCTGAGGACTACGACACCTATCAGGCCCTCAAGGAGTCGGGCGGTGTGTGATGGCGAAGCGCTGCAAGGCCTGTAGGGGGATGGGGTGGTTCTACTCGCCCGTCAACGGCCTCGATGACGCCTGCCCGCTTTGCGCGGAGCAGGCAGAGCAAGACTGGAAGCGACAGCAACGAACGAAGGAACTGAACGATGTCACTGACCGACATGAAAAACAACGCAGCCAATGACAGGGGCGCCGGCCCCGCCTTCCTGACCACGGCGGAGTTGGCCGAGCGCTGGAAGGCCAACGCCAATACGCTGCGGCACTGGCGCATGAAGAAGATCGGCCCGCCGTTCTTCAAGCCCGCCGGTGAAAACGGCAGGGTTCTTTACCGCCTGGATGACATTCTGGCCTGGGAAAATGCCCACAAGACCGTCTGTGGCTCCGAGTCGAGCGCGGCGGATGGTTAGGTTTTGTCGCCTTGCGTTGCGACCGATGTGCGACCGGAAGGCTGTTTGCCGGGAGGCGGGAGGCGCTAACCCCTTGAAAAATGGTGAGCCCGACAGGGTTCGAACCTGTGACCTACTGATTAAAAGTCAGTTGCTCTACCAGCTGAGCTACGGGCCCCAGGAGGGCGGAAAGGAACATATGAGGCTTCCCCTTTTCGGTCAATTACCCAACGCGAAAAAAGTCCCCCTCAGACAGGCTGTGAGCCCTCACCGCGTTCTTCGGCAAATCTGCGCTGCAAGGCCAGGGCGACAGTGGGAGTGACAAAGGAGGTTATGTCGCCACCAAGGCGGCCAATCTCTTTCACAAAACGCGACGATATGAACTGCTGGCGCTCGGAAGCCATCAGGAAAACCGTTTCGATCTGGGGATTCAGACGCGCATTCATCGCCGCCATCTGGAATTCGTACTCGAAATCGGAAACGGCGCGCAGGCCACGTACGATAATTCTTGCGCCGAGACTCTCGCAGAAATGCATCAACAGATTGTCAAAGGCCTGAACCTCAACGGTGATACCGTTGCTACCACCGTTTCCATCCAAGGCGGCCACTTCCTCGCGCACAAGATTCACGCGCTCTTCTGTGTTGAACAGTGGCCCTTTTCCGTCATTCCTGGCAACCGCTATAACCAATCGGTCGACAACCTTGGTGGCTCGACGAATGATATCGACATGCCCCAAGGTAATGGGATCGAACGTCCCGGGGTAGACCCCGACTAGTGGCGCTGTTTTTTCCGTTTCGCCCATTCGCCCCTCTCGTCAGGACTCCTGCTCGTTTGTGCCTTCGGAGTCTTCGGCCGGCTGCTCGGACGAATCATCTTCCTCGACCGAAGTGGCTTCGTCCGCTTCGACTCCGCCCTCTTCAGCTTCGTCCCCTTCCAGGTCCTGAAGATGCGCCACTGAAACCACATGCTCGTCCTTGCCCACACGGAACAGTGTAACCCCACGTGTGGTGCGTCCAGCCATGCGAATGCCTTCGACCGAAGTACGGATCAATTGGCCCGCATTTGTAACCAGCATGATCTGGTCGTCGGGCCCTACGGGAAATGCGGCAGCAACGCGCGCCGAAGCTCCGCCTGTGCGGGAAAGGTCCAGGTTGCCGATCCCCTGACCGCCCCGGCCCGCCACGCGATATTCATAGGACGAGGTACGTTTTCCATAGCCATCGTCGGATACGGAGAGAATGAATTCCTCATTCGCTGCCAGTTCCGCAAGGCGGTCTTCGCTGAGCTGCTGGACGTTCCCACTGTCCACGGTCTCCTCGGGCCCGTCCTCCAGCTGGCTCTCCGCACGGCGTTTCGCAGATGCGTGACGCAGATAGGCTTCGCGCTCCTCGCTGCTGGCCTCGACATGGCGCAGTATGGACATGGAGATGACCTCATCCTCCTTGCCGAGTCGAACGCCGCGAACGCCGGTGGAATTACGCCCGGCAAAGACACGAACATCCGTAATCGGGAATCGGATGGCCTTGCCGGCTGATGTCGCCAAGAGGACATCACAGTCCTCGCTACAGGCGGCAACGCCGACCAGGTAACCATCTTCGGGTGCCAGCTTCATGGCAATCTTGCCATTGGCCATGACGTTCGTGAAATCCGATAGGCGATTGCGCCTGACCGTGCCGGCCGAGGTGGCGAACATCACGAACATGTCGCCCCAGGTGCTTTCGTCCTCTGGCAAGGGCATGAAGGCCGTTATGGTCTCGCCTTCCTGCAGTGGCAGCAGGTTGACGAGCGCCTTGCCCCGTGCCTGGGGCGTTCCTTGCGGCAGGCGATAGACCTTCATCTTGTAGACCATGCCGCGCGACGAGAAGAACAACACCGGCGTGTGCGTATCCGTCACAAAAAGCCGCGAAACGAAATCCTCGTCGCGCGTGGACATGCCACTGCGTCCGCGACCGCCGCGACGCTGCGCACGATAAGCCGAAAGTGGCACGCGCTTGATATAGCCGCCGTGGGTCACAGTCACGACCATGTCCTCGCGCGGAATCAGGTCCTCGATGTCGTGCTCGAATTCGCTGTCCTCGATGGTGGTGCGGCGTTCGTCTGCAAAGCGCTCGCGCGTGTCCATCAGTTCGCCGCGCAGGACTTCCATCAGGCGCTCGCGCGACGTCAGGATGGTCAGGTAATCCTTGATTTTTCCGGCCAGCTCATGGAGTTCATCCGCAATCTTGTCGCGCTCCAGCCCTGTCAAGCGCTGCAGGCGCAAATCCAGGATCGCCCGCGCCTGGGCATCAGACAGCTTATAAGAGCCGTCCTCGCCAACCACATATCCCGGTTCATCAATCAGATCGATGAGAGGTGCCACCTCCGATGCCGGCCAATTGCGCTCCAGCAAGGCCGCGCGCGCCGCCTGAGGGTCTGGAGCCGAGCGGATCAGTTCAATGATCGCGTCTATGTTGGCAACGGCAATCGCCAGGCCAACAAGTACGTGTGCCCGCTCCCTGGCCTTACCCAGTTCATAGGCCGTGCGTCGAGTGATGACCTGCTCACGGAAAGTAATGAAGGAGGTCAGGACCTCACGCAGAGTCATCAGCTGCGGACGCCCACCACTGATGGCCAGCATGTTGACGCCGAAGGATGTCTGCAGCGGCGTGTAGCGGAACAGCTGGTTAAGCACGACGTCGG
The DNA here is from genome assembly GCF_000420625.1 of Fodinicurvata sediminis DSM 21159. Classification (NCBI taxonomy): domain Bacteria; kingdom Pseudomonadati; phylum Pseudomonadota; class Alphaproteobacteria; order Rhodospirillales; family Rhodovibrionaceae; genus Fodinicurvata; species Fodinicurvata sediminis. The sequence goes on from NZ_ATVH01000011.1 coordinate 458,089, forward strand.
ACATGGCATCCTTGCGCAGTTCGACAACCACGCGCAGGCCATGCCTGTCCGACTCGTCGCGGATTTCCGAAACGCCCTCGATGATCTTTTCGCGCACGACCTCGGCAATGCGTTCCAACATGCGGGCCTTGTTCACCTGGTAGGGAACCTCGGTGATGATGATCGCCTCGCGATCCTTGGCATGGGCCTCGATGTGGGTGCGCCCGCGCATGACGACAGACCCGCGCCCCGTCCGGTAGGCCGAGGCTATGCCGGAGCGGCCCAGAATGATACCACCCGTCGGGAAATCCGGGCCCGGCACCAGTGGCAGCAATTCCTCATCGGTGATCTGCGGATTGTCCACCAATGCACAGCAAGCGTCGATCACCTCTCCCATGTTGTGGGGCGGAATGTTCGTTGCCATGCCTACAGCGATGCCGCCGGCGCCATTGACCAGAAGATTCGGAAAGCGAGCCGGCAGGACCGTGGGTTCGTAGGTTGTCTCGTCGTAGTTCTGCTGGAAATCGACGGTTTCCCTGTCGATATCCTCCAGCAAGGATTCACTGGCCGCACGTGTCAGCCTGGCTTCCGTGTAACGCATGGCCGCAGGCGGATCGCCGTCCATGGAGCCGAAATTGCCCTGGCCATCCACAAGCTGACGGCGCATGGAGAAGTCCTGCGCCATGCGGACCATGGCATCGTAGATCGCGCTGTCGCCGTGCGGGTGATACTTACCCATCACATCACCGACAATGCGCGCCGACTTGCGATAAGGTCGGTTCCAGTCGTAGCCCTCTTCCTTCATCGCGTAGAGGATCCGACGATGAACAGGCTTCAAGCCGTCACGCACATCCGGCAAAGCGCGCGAGACGATCACGCTCATTGCATAATCGAGGTAGGAGCGCTGCATCTCCTCCTCGATGGTGACAGGGCTTATGCCCTCTCCTCCTCCACCAATACCACCAGGAAGCGGCGGTGCACCGTCACCGTTGCCACCACCCTCACCTTCGAGCTGCGCCGTTTCAGAGGACTCCGCAGCCGTGCTCACGCTCTCGTCTATGTCGCTCAAAATCGCAATCTCTGGACAGGAAAAAATTCAGGAAAATCAAGGGCTGTAAAACAGCCGCGATTCTTGTGTGCAGATTAGCAGATTGCCGCCCCAGCTACAAACACACAGGCAGGCACTTCAACGTTCATCAACCGGCCGGCCGAATCATGTCTACATGAGGGACGCCGTGATCGTCATACGGCGGGCTGTTCGCCTGGAACCCCAAGCGTTCATAGAAGGCGCAGAGATGCGATTGTGCGGACAGCTTCACGGCCTGAGGGCGGAACCGGCGAGAAACCTCCTCCAGTGCTTCCTGCACCAGTGCCAGACCGTGACCTTGTCCACGGTAGGCACGGCGAACGGCAATCCGCCCTATAACCGGGGCTGGACCTGCCATGATCGGAGGCAGCAATCTGAGGTATCCCGCCAACGCGCGTGCACCTCCATGCGCAGCGTCCTGCTCGTAGGCAAGAAGATGCAGGGCCTCTCGATCAAGACCGTCCACATCGCAGTACGGCGATTGCTGTTCGACCACGAAGATGTCGGAACGGATCCGGAGAACTTCGTACAGTTGATCACGTGATAACTCGTCGAAACTTCTCCAGATCATCTCCATATTACGCTCCGGTACTAGAAGGGTATCTCGTCATCCAGGTCGCCAGGACCGGATGGAGCGCCTCCACCCCCGCCAGATCCACTTCCGCCTGATCCGTAATCGGCAGGCGCCCCGCCGCCGTAGCTTCCGCTACCACCGCCACCGAAATCGGAGTCACTACCGCCCGAACGGCCGTCCAGCATGTTCAGTTCTCCGCGATAAGGTCGCAATACGACCTCTGTGGTATAGCGCTCGGAGCCGGACTGGTCGGTGTACTTGCGGGTTTCCAATTGCCCTTCGACATACAGCTTCGACCCCTTCTTCAGAAAGCGTTCGCAGACGCCGACTAGGCTTTCATTGAAGATGACGATACGATGCCATTCGGTCTTCTCACGCCGTTCACCTGACTGCTTGTCCTTCCATGTCTCAGAGGTTGCCAAGGCCAGGTTGCAGACACGCCCCCCGTTCTGCATGGTCCGTATTTCCGGGTCCCGGCCCAGGTTCCCGACAAGTATGACCTTGTTCACGCTTCCCGCCATCTGCCTGCTTTCCTTTCAACGTTCTGCGGTAGAATGGCGCAGCTTATTCATCCATCCTTGAGAACGCCACCCCCACACAGTCGCGTTCCTGCAAACAGCTTGAAAATTATCTGCCCCTCGCGTTAGCTAGCGCTCGTCTTTTCCAGATCATTACCCATATTGGGCAGGTCGACAATCCTCAGCGTAAAGTCATCATGTCCGCAGAAGTTACCGGTCCCAAAATCGAGGTGCGCGGCGCCCGCGAGCATAACCTCCGCAATGTGAACGTCGACCTACCACGCAACAGCCTGGTGGTCATTACGGGATTGTCTGGCTCGGGCAAGTCATCCCTGGCCTTCGATACGGTCTATGCCGAGGGCCAGCGGCGTTATGTGGAATCACTTTCGGCCTACGCACGACAATTCCTGGAGTTGATGCAGAAGCCCGACGTGGATTCCATCGAAGGCCTTTCGCCCGCCATCTCGATCGAGCAAAAGACCACTTCAAAGAATCCACGCTCGACCGTTGGCACCGTCACCGAAATCTATGACTACCTGCGCCTGTTGTTTGCGCGCACCGGTGTCCCCTACTCCCCGGCCACAGGCCTGCCCATTGAAAGCCAGACTGTCAGCCAGATGGTGGATCGGGTCATGGGTATGCCCGAAGGCACACGGCTGTACCTGCTGGCACCCATCGTACGTGGTCGCAAGGGTGAGTACCGCAAGGAACTGCAAGAGCTTCAGAAGAAGGGTTTCCAACGCGTCAAGATCAACGGCGAGATCCATGAGATCGAGGACGCTCCCAGCCTGAACAAGAAGCAAAAGCACGATATTGAGGTCGTAGTCGACAGACTGGTGGTGCGCGAAGGACTTGAAAGCCGCCTGGCAGACTCCTTCGAGACAGCGCTGAACCTGGCCGATGGCCTGGCCTTTACGGAAGATGCAGACAGCGCGGAACGGCAAACCTTTTCAGCACGGTTCGCCTGTCCCGTCTCAGGCTTCACCATCGACGAGATCGAGCCCAGGCTTTTCTCCTTCAACAATCCCTTTGGGGCCTGCCCGAGTTGCGATGGGCTGGGCAAGATGTCCTTCGTTGATTCGGATCTCGTGATTGCGGAGCCTTCGAAAAGCCTGCTTAGGGGCGCTGTTGCACCCTGGGCCAATTCCTCATCTCCCTATTACCAGCAGACCCTGGAAAGCCTGGCACGCCACCTTGATGTGTCCGTTACGGCCCCCTGGCATGAACTGCCCGAAAGTGCGCGCACAGCCATCCTTTTCGGAACGGGCAATGAGCCTGTGCGCATGAAGTACGATGACGGACTGCGCAGTTATGAAACCAACAAGCCTTTCGAAGGGGTCGTCCCGAACCTGGAGCGGCGGTGGCGCGAAACCGACAGCGACTGGGTACGCGAGGAGATTGAACGTTATCGCGCCAGTCATCCCTGCGATGCCTGTGGAGGATATCGCCTGAAGCCGGAAGCCCTGGCCGTGAAGATCGATGGCCTGCACATCGGCGAGGTTGCCGCCTTCTCCATTGGAGAAGCCTTTGCATGGTTTCTGGATCTCGAAAGCCGGATGACGGGCAAGCAAAGCGAGATTGCTCAACGCATTCTGAAGGAGATTCGCGAACGCCTGAATTTCCTGCATGATGTGGGCTTGACCTATCTCACGCTCTCCCGTGCTTCGGCCACGTTATCGGGTGGTGAAAGCCAGCGCATTCGCCTGGCCTCACAGATCGGTTCAGGTCTGACGGGCGTTCTCTATGTCCTGGATGAACCTTCCATCGGCTTGCATCAGCGTGACAACGCACGCCTGCTGGAGACCCTGAAGCGCCTGCGCGATCTAGGCAACACGGTCATCGTGGTCGAACACGACGAGGACGCCATCCGCAGTGCGGACTACCTGGTCGACATGGGCCCAGGTGCCGGCACCCACGGCGGTCAGGTTGTGGCGGCCGGCCTGCCTGAGGATATCATGCAGTCCGGTGAAAGCCTGACAGGACAGTACCTGACGGGGCTTCGCCAAATCACTGTCCCGGCTCAACGGCGCAAGGGACACAAAGGACAGAAGGTGTCTCTGCACGGTGCGGCAGGGCACAACCTCAAGAATGTAAATGCCGAGATTCCGCTGGGAACACTGACCTGCATCACGGGGGTCTCCGGCAGCGGCAAGTCAACGCTGACGATTGATACCCTCTACAAGTCGCTGGCGCGTCGCCTGAATGGCAGTAAGGAACAGCCGGCTCCTTACGAAGCCATCGAAGGCCTGGAATTTCTGGACAAAGTCATCGACATTGACCAGTCCCCCATCGGCCGTACGCCACGCTCCAATCCGGCGACCTATACTGGCGCCTTCACGCCTATTCGCGAATGGTTTTCCGGGTTGCCCGAGGCCAAAGCACGCGGCTACAAGCCCGGCCGCTTTTCCTTCAATGTGAGGGGGGGGCGCTGCGAAGCTTGTCAGGGGGATGGTGTCATCAAGATCGAGATGCACTTCCTGCCGGATGTCTTCGTGGAATGCGATGTCTGCAAGGGCAAACGCTACAACAGGGAAACGCTTGAAGTCAGATTCCGCGGCAAGTCGATCGCCGATGTCCTGGAAATGACCGTCGAAGAGGCGCGTGACTTCTTCCAGGCCGTGCCCTCAATCCGAGGCAAGATGGAAACACTCGAGAAGGTCGGGCTTGGCTATATCAAGGTTGGACAGGCGGCAACCACCCTTTCAGGCGGCGAAGCCCAGCGTGTGAAACTATCCCGCGAGCTTGCCAAGCGCTCGACAGGCAAGACCCTCTATATCCTGGACGAACCTACCACAGGCCTGCATTTCGAGGATGTCCGACACCTCCTTCAGGTCCTGCATACTCTGGTGGACAATGGCAACACCGTGGTCGTGATCGAGCATAACCTTGAGGTCATCAAGACGGCCGACTGGCTGCTCGACCTGGGACCGGAAGGCGGCGACGGCGGGGGACGCATCATTGCCGAGGGCACACCCGAGGATGTCGCCCAGACCACCGGCAGTTTCACTGGCGAATATCTGCAAGCCTATCTACCTGCGTTCAAGGACCTCAAGCGCGCCTGATAGCCTCAGAACGGCACACGGACAGACAAGGCAACTGACCCGAATGAGTCCCAAACGTCCCTGTTCCGTATCTGAGGGGACCGATAAACCTGCGTGTAGGTCAGGCGGACGGGACCATAGGTGAGCGCAACGCCCCCCTGGGCCTCGGCATTGTACCAGCGCCGGCTGACCGAGGGACTGTCCCTGAACGTGTTTCCGTCCAGGAAGATATCCCGTGCGACGCCGCGGCCTTCAATGCCTGCAAAGAAATAACCGCTCAGACGGTTGTTCAGCTTGAAATAGCTTGAGCCAGGAACGCTGGGACGAATGCGTGGGGCCCCGAAATCATCCTCGAGATCGAAGCCTATCCGCATCGAAGCGCCAGCAGAGCCATAGGTCATGACATTACCAAGAGAAACGCCCACATGTGGCATAAGGTCGATCCCGAAACGCCCTTCCGGATCGGGTTTGTAATGGAACTGCCGCCACTTGCGCTCATAACTAAGGATGAATCCGGGCTCATTATGCAACTGGTTGTCCCATCCCTTTGCGGTGGGAATATTCATGATCCTGTGTGTGGTGTTCTGAACTTCCCGCCCAAGTGCGGCCGGCCCGACCACCCCGACATCCAGGGAAACTGTCTGGAACAACCCATAATTTTCATCATAGGCGATGGCACCCAGGCTGCCATATAACCAACCCGCATAGGGTCTGTCGTTTTCGATCAGATCGCGTTCCTGGGTGTCTCTGGGGGTGAAGATGCTCTGCCCGAAGGAAAGGCTGTAACGCAGACGATCCCCGTAATTCAGGAAGGGAATAACCTCGATCAGGTTGCGAGCCCAATGGCTTCCCTGCTTCTCATTGGAGAGATACTCAAACAAGAAGCCGTTGGTATAGTCGCGATCCGTCCCGGAGACGGTGTCGTTTTCCAGTTGAAAGGTGAAGGTCCCCTTCTCACGGTGCTCCTTTGCCTCCTGGGGCGATTGTTCATCCTGTGCCAGGGCCGACAGGGAGATACACGACAAGAGGCATCCCGCTGCCACGATTCCAGCCATTCTGTTCTTCACCACGGGAATGTCCTTCACTGCTATTCCAAGTAAGCTGCACTTTAAGCAATAGGGATGAATGCTTGGAACGGCAAGAAAACAGGCTATGACAAAAGTTGCATGATTTCCGGCCATCAGATCATGCGTTGCATCTCTCAGTTTGCAGCCCTGCAGCGCACTTCATTCACCTATTGGCTATGATTTGCTGTTCCCTTCCAATAAGGCGCCAAATCCTGGCGAATGGCCTCAAAGATGTCTGCGCGCGGAATAGCTTGACCGGGAGCACCGTTCACCAGAAAGGCGAACGCCCCCCAACCGCCATTTCTGAAGCGCATATACCCAGCAAGCGTGGTAACCGTCACGGGTTCACTGAGACCACCCGTTTTCACGGCCAGTCGAGTCAGCCAATCCGCATCCTGTTTCTTGAGGCTGGTCCCTCTCGCGTGCGCGGGTACGGTCAAGCTGTTGAGAAAGGCAGGAAAAAAGCTGGGATTTTCGTGATAGTAATGGTCCAGCAAGGCTATCAGTGCGCCAGCCGAAAGCCGATTGTCCGTATCCAGGCCGCTACCATCGAGCAAGCGCAGGCCTGCAAGAGAGTCCGGAAACAGTGTACTGGAGTTGCCAGCCATGCCAGCGGCGTAGGCTTGGAGCGGCTGCGCCGCGTCTGCGACTGACAGCGGTGGCCTGGCGCCACTTTCAACACCGAGATTCAGCAGCAGAACATCCGACATGTAATTATTGCTGTAACGCATCATCGCCGACAGGGACTCCGCCAAGCTCTCACCACGGTGGCTGACCAACTGTACGGTCGTCTCCGCTGGTGGCTGGTGCGTAACGCGGATTGTTCCGTTGACCGTTATGCCCTGCTCTTCCAGGAAGGCCTTGAACAGCAGTCCGGTTTGCAAGTCAGGATTTCCAGTGGAACGGTACAGCATGCGACCATTCCGCTTTGGCGCCAGGCTCCCGGAAAGTCTGATAACGTCCTGTCCTCCCGGCAGAGTTGCCCGTCGTGCGGAAAGATATCCGCCCTGTCCGCTTTCCACCTGACCATCAAACGCGATTTCAGGCAAATCAAAGGGATAAAGTCGTGTTCGGACAGTCCCATCCTGGCGCTCAACAGCAATGCTCCAGCTGGCATAGTTGCTGCCAGCAGAAGAAAGCGGAGCATCATAGGCATTCCGCGAAGCCTGTCTGGCCTCGCAACGGTCCTGGACATTACAGGACACCGCTCCGAAGCGAGAGGCATTGACAACCAGATCACCCTCTACGCGCTTCAGCCCTTTCCTGGAGAGTTCACGCGCCATCTTCCAGAAATCCTCATCGGTCAGAGCCGGGTCTCCTCCGCCCAGCAGGATCAAATCCTCAACGACACCCTCCCGCAGGTGGCTGGAGCCAAGAAGTCTGGTTTCGAATCGGTGATTCGGCCCCCAGGTTTCCAGAGCAAGACCGGCCACGAAAAGCTTTGTGACTGAGGCCGGAATCAAATTTTGATCGGCAGAATCCTCCGCCAATACCTGCCTGTTCTGCAAATCAACGATCGCCGCGGAATAGGAGGCGCCTTCTTGCTGCTGCAATTCCTTCATGGCGGAAAAAGGCTCCGCGGCAACAGGCTGATAGGTCACAAGGGCAAACAGCAGACCCATCATTGTCCTGCATAACATTCTGACTGGCATAATCCGGCTTGCCTCCCTGCACGGCCCTCATTGTAACAAGCCTGCAGCTTCGCTATGTGTCACCCATGAGTAAAGAACCAGTCCACATCATAGGCGGTGGCTTGGCCGGCAGTGAAGCAGCTTGGCAACTGGCACAAGCGGGCGTGCCGGTCGTGCTTCATGAAATGCGCCCCCTCTGCAAAACTGAGGCACATCAGACAGACTCGCTGGCCGAGCTTGTCTGTTCGAACTCCTTTCGTTCAGACGATGCAATGAACAATGGCGTTGGTTTGCTGCACGAGGAGATGCGCCGCTGCAATTCCCTCATACTCTCCATGGGCGATCGCCACCGCCTGCCAGCCGGAGGTGCATTGGCCGTGGACCGCCACGGGTTTTCAGCCGATGTCACGGCATCACTTGAAGCTGAACCGCTAGTTGAGATCGATCGGAACGAGGTTGCAGGTCTGCCTCCGAAAAGCTGGGGCCAGGTGATCGTAGCGACCGGCCCGCTCACCTCCAGCGCCCTTGCAGAAGGCATTCGCGACCTCAGTGACATGGAATCTCTGGCTTTCTTCGATGCCATCGCACCGATCGTCTACAAGGACTCCATTGATTTCTCCAAGGCGTGGTTTCAGTCGCGTTATGACAAGGGGGATGGCAGCGACTATATCAACTGTCCCCTGAATGAAGCAGAGTACAAGCGTTTCATTACAGCCCTCATGGAGGCAGAGAAGACGGCCTTCAAGGAATGGGAAAAGGATACACCCTATTTCGAGGCTTGCCTGCCCATCGAGGTCATGGCTGAAAGGGGCGCCGAAACCTTGCGCTATGGGCCGATGAAGCCTGTGGGTCTGCACGACCCTCACAGGGATGAAACTCCTTACGCAGTGGTTCAGCTGCGCCAGGATAACGCATTGGGAACGCTATATAATATTGTTGGATTCCAAACCAAGCTTAAGTATGGCGCACAGGCTGAAATCTTCAGGATGATCCCGGGTCTGGAGGGAGCCGAGTTCGCGCGTCTGGGCGGCATTCACCGCAACACCTTCATCAACTCACCGCGTCTGCTGGATGGCACCTTGCGGCACAACAAGGCACCACACTTGCGCTTTGCCGGCCAGATAACGGGCGTGGAAGGCTATGTGGAATCAGCTGCAATCGGCCTACTGGCCGGACGTTTCGCAGCATCGGAACAGAATGGCGAGCAAATCTCGCTGCCTCCGCGCACCACGGCGCTCGGTAGCCTTCTGGCACATATCACTGGGGGTGCCGAAGCGGAGACCTTCCAGCCAATGAACATCAACTTTGGCCTGCTGCCCCCGGCACCGGCGGCGGCCAATGGCAAGAAGCTGCGCAAGAAGGATCGCAAACCAGCCATGGCAGAGCGTGCGCTGACTGACCTCGATGCCTGGCTTGGAAACAGCCGGGCTGCTGCGGAATAACGATCAGAAACGCCCACGCCAGGCATTCCAGCTCACCTTCCAGGCGCCTCTGCCCTCCAGTCGAGCCAGGCGCGAATCAAAGGGGTCGTAATTTGCACGCTTCAATGCCTTCAGGTGAAGATCATTCAGTCCGGCCATGAGAAAGGGCGCCCGACGATCACTTTCTATGCCCTGAGCGTGTTCACGCGCTTGCGAGAGGTGCTCTTCTGCCCGCTTGGCCAGGCGCATCACCACACCGGAAATCTGATCCGAACCTCTCAATTCGAAAAGATCGCTGCGCTGGACACCTGCGACTTCAAGGTGATCTTCCGGTAGATAGAGCCGCTTCTGTCGTGCATGGAAGGGTACCGCCCTTAGAAGGCCTGTCAGGGCCCATGCAATGCCCACATGACGAGCAATCTTGCGTTCCTGCTCATCTGCTGGAGTCCCAAGTGCGGCCAATGCAATGCATATCAACTCCGCAGAGGTCGCTTCGGCATAGTCTTCAAGCGCATCCAGATTGGCTGGCGGTGACGGGTCCAAATCAAGGGACCTGGCATCCAGAATCCGCTCGAAGGACTGAGCCGCTTTTTCCAGGTTTCCTCTGCCCAAGGCCAGTGCCTGCAAGACAGGGTGTGAACGTGTATTGCCCTTCCAAAGCTCTGAAAGGCCTTCGCTCCACCATTGCAGGCGAATCTCGCCAAGTGTGGCCTCACTCACCGTCTCGGCCGTCTTTGCAACCTCAAGGTTCCAGGCATAGACAGCGGCGAGCAGGCTGCGCTGCTCTGCCGTACAGAAAAGAGTCGTAAGATAGCGCGCGTGGTCGTACCGGCGCACCCTTTCAAGGCAATAGTCTGTAGCGCTCTGGCTTTCCATGAATGCGGTCTATCACGCCGCCCACAGCGCTTCCAGCCTCGTGCAAGCCTATAAGGCAATTGGAAAATTTCTGCCGATTTACGGCTTGCCCAATCCGCTGCATCTGTTCACATTCACTCAAGAATACCTATCTCTACAGGATAAGGGACATCACATACCGCGGCCGACAGTGATCGGGTCGGTTTTTCACGTTCAATAAAAAGGAGAGACTCAATGGCTTTCGAGCTTCCAAAACTGCCATATGCCCAGGATGCCCTTGAACCCTATTACTCCGAACGCACACTCAGCTTTCACCATGGCAAACACCATCAGGCCTATGTGACGAAGACCAACGATCTGGTTTCCGGCACCGAACTCGAAGGAAAATCGATCGAGGACGTCATCAAGGCCGCCAAATCCTCGAACAACACCACTCTGTTCAATCAGTCGGCCCAGGTCTGGAACCACACCTTCTTCTGGCACAGCATGAAGCCCGGCGGAGGCGGCAAGCCCACTGGCGATATTGCAGGCAAGATCGAAGAAGCCTATGGCTCTCACGAGAAGTTCGTAGAGGAGTACAAGGCCAAGGCTGCCGGGAACTTCGGCAGCGGGTGGACTTGGCTGGTACTGGAAGGCGGCAAGGTGAAGATCGTCAATACGGACGACGCCGATACACCGCTGGTCACTGATGGCCAAACGCCCCTTTTGACAATCGATGTCTGGGAACACGCCTACTATCTGGACTACCAGAATCGTCGTCCCGATTTCGTTCAGGCCTTTTTCGATCACCTCGTCAACTGGGATTTCGTGAACAAGAACCTTTCTAAGGCCTGAGTTTCAGGGCCTTCCGCAGAAAAAGGGCTGCCTCGACTGGCAGCCCTTTTTATTTGTCGGGAACAGTCCAACAAACTGTTACAGGAAGAAGGCTTGTCACCTGTAGCATACAGGTAGTATTTCCATTCAAACGGCGCCTGCCATTTGAAAGACCTTCTACGGAGAAACCATTTGCGAGCCATCAAGATTGTCGCCATCGCCCTGATCATTGCAGGGGTCATTACCCTGGTCCTTCCCTACATTCCTTTTACCCAGGAAAAAGAGGTTCTGGATGTTGGACCCATCACGGCAACAGCCGAAGATGAAAAGCGTGTCCAGATTTCTCCATTCATTGGTTTTGGGTTGCTGGTGGTTGGTTCGGTTTTGCTGATCTTTGACCGAACCAAGCAGTAACCGAGCAGAAGAGACTCCCTCCAAACCTGTTCTACTTGGACTTTTCAGACTTCAGAGCGAATCACTCAACAGCGATCAGGGCGGCTGCTACAAGCCGCCCTTCAGCTTGCAGGACGTTATAGGTTCGCGAGGCAGCACCTGTATCCATAGGCTCGACGGCCACTCCTCTTTCCTTCAACGCGGCCCGGAAATCACCTGTGATCATGACGGGTTTCCGGCCGAGCCCCAGTAGAAGCAGTTCCACCTCAGAACGGCCAGCAACGCTTTCGAGGCTTTCAACCGTCAACGCATCACTGGAAGAGACCGCCCATGAGAGGGTTTGATCCGGCAGCACTAGGATCGAACCTTCGTAACGATGGCCAGAGACACGGAAGCCCATGTCGCCATATGATTCGATCACTTGGCGTCCCTGTGGAACAAGCGGCGTAATATCCATGTCATGGCTCCTCTTTACGGAGGATTCAGACCTGCGGCACGCCGTCCTGGGCCTTCGAGCGGTCTTCTTCTTCCTGCTTCTCGACAGGCTCGCTCTTCACGCCCATGTAGTAAAGCAGTGGCACGGCAACCCCGACACTCGAGAATGTGCCGATTACAATGCCCCAGATCAGGCCTGCCGTGAATCCGCGAATCACTTCACCGCCAAAGAAGTAGAGCGAGAACAGGGCCAACAGGGTTGTCAGCGAAGTCATCAAGGTTCTGGACAGCGTATCGTTCAAGGCCTTGTTGAGAACCTCGCTGATCGGCAGCTTCTTGTACTTTCTCGCCGATTCCCTGACGCGGTCGAAAATAACGACGGTATCGTTGATTGAATAACCGGCAATGGTAAGCACTGCGGCCAGGGTCGCCAGATTGAATTCAATCTGCGTAACGGTGAAAAAGCCGATCGTCGCAATCACGTCATGCACCAATGCCAGCAGAGCTGCCGCAGCAAACTGCCACTCGAAACGAAACCAGACGTATACCGCGATCCCCAGCAAGGCCAAAAGGGTTGCAAGCGTTCCAGCTTCACGGAGTTCTGCCCCAACCTTCGGGCCGACAAATTCAGTGCGTCGGTAATTGACGACCACATCATCGATTTCAGACTTCACTCTCTCGATGGCTTCCTGCTGCGCTTCCGCATCTCCGTCCTGCCGCTGGATATTGATCAGGATATCATTGGGGGCCCCAAATTCCTGCAGCGTCACTTCGCCTAGATCCAGAGCTCCGAGACGTGAGCGCAATTCCGGTAGATCCGCAGGACCGTCGGTTTCGATCTCGATCAAGGTCCCGCCCCTGAAATCGATACCGAAGTTCAGTCCAATCGCGGCAAAGCAAATGATCGATCCGGTCATGATCAAGGCCGCAACCGCCAACGTCACGCGGCGGGCGTTGAGAAACTTGATGCGCGAATTTTCGGGAAAGAAGCGTATGAGGGCCATTAAGAATATCGCTCTATCAGATTGGCAGCTGCTTGGGACGGCGACTGCGCAGCCAGCCCACGATTATGGCACGGGTCACCATGATGGCTGTGAACATCGAAGTTACAAGACCGATCGCGAGCGTGATGGCAAACCCCTTGATTGGGCCGGTTCCGAAAACGAACAGCAATACAGCAGCAATCAGAGTGGTTACATTACCGTCAATGATGGCCGATAGCGCTTGTCGGTACCCTGTATCGATTGCTGAGACGGGTCCGCGGCCATTGCGAACCTCTTCTCGAATGCGTTCGAAGATAAGCACGTTCGCGTCAACGGCCATGCCAATGGTCAAAACGATACCTGCAATACCGGGAAGCGTCAGGGTCGCCTGAAGTCCCGAGAGAACAGCCACGATCAGCACAATGTTGGTGGTCAAGGCGACAGAGGCCATGACCCCGAACAACCCATAGACAGCCATGATGAATATCACCCCCCCAACCAGACCGAGGATGGAAGCAATCTCACCCGCACGGATCGAATCCGCACCGAGCCCTGGGCCAATCGATCTTTCCTCGATCACGGTCAGTTCGGCGGGCAAGGCACCAGCCCTCAGAAGAAGCGCCAAATCCTGGACTTCCTGGGTACTGAAATCGCCGCTGATGACACCACGCCCCCCCGTGATCGGTTCACGGATGACCGGTGCGCTTATGACTTTCTCGTCAAGGACGATGGCAAAGGGGTTTCCGACATTCTCACGGGTCACATCGGCAAAACGCTGTGCTCCGACAGAATCGAACGAGAAGGAAACAACAGGCTGGCCTTCCTGGAACGTTGCCTGTGCATCCGTCAGGTTGTCGCCGCTCACCATCACGCGTCGGCGAATAACGTACTCAAAGGGCTCACCATCCGGCCCCAACTCTTCCGAGGGCAGCACCTGAGAACCAGCCGGAATACTGTCGGAATTAGCTGAAGCATCCGTATCGACCAGATGGAAGGTCAGCTTTGCCGTACGCCCGAGAATATCCTTGATCCGCTCTGGGTTATCCACACCCGGCAGTTGAACCAGAATGCGATCTTCACCTTGCTGCTGAATCGCCGGCTCACGCGTGCCGGTTTCGTCGATGCGACGACGAACGATCTCGATCGATTGCTGTACGATGTTGGTCTGTCTCTGAGCCCTGGCCTGGTCCGTCAGGGAAATGCGCGCCTCGCCATCTCCACTGATCGACAGATTTGCATTCCCGAGGTAGTCGGAAAGCACTTGCCTTGCCGCATCAGCCTGTTCGGGATCGGTCAGGTTGAATGTGACTTCATCGCCTCGTACGGCCAGGTCGGTATACCCGATACGATCACTTCTCAGTTCGGAGCGAACCGTATCCTGCAAGCCTTCCAGCTGCTCCTCGAAGACGGACTCGATATCGACCTCGAGCAAAAGGTGCGAGCCGCCCTGCAGGTCTAGCCCCAAATTGATCTGCTCATTGGGCACCCAGTCAGGCAGGCTATCCAATACCTGGCGTGAAAGGACATTTGGCAGGGCGAAGACGACACCCAGTATCAGCACGGCAACAACGAAAAAGAGCTGCCAGCGCGAAAAATGGACCATGGTTCAGGCGCTTTCGAGGACGGCTAACACGGTGAGGCTATACAGGCAGCGATCAGCCACCTACTGTTTTTCGTCGGATTTCGTCTCTTCTGCTTGCTCTTCAGTCTCTGCTTCAGAAGAGTCGTCTTGCGGTTCCGACTTGCGGCTCTGGGACTGTTTTCCGCGACCGCCCTTTTCCTTGGAGGAACTTCGGATGGGTGCACCCTTCTCAATCACCTCAGTAATGGTCTGACGCATGACCTGAACACGCGTTCCAGGGGCAATTTCAACCTCAACCTCGGAATCGCTGGTCACCTTGATGATCTGTCCGACAATGCCCCCTGAAGTGACAATCCTGTCACCGCGTTCCAGGGACTGGATCATCTCTCGATGCTGCTTCATCTTCTTCTGTTGCGGTCGAATCAAAAGAAAATAGAAGATGACGAAGATCAGGATGAACGGCAGGACGGACATCAGGAGATTTCCGCCATCGGCTGCGGCACCCTGTGCATAGGCCGGGGAAACGAACATGCTCACTCCTAAGAATTGGCTTCCAGGGCCGGAATCGAAATATCGAGGCCCACGCGAATGGGCGGACTATAGCCGTGAACACGCGAAATGCAATGATAGCCGGAAATTGCTGCCAACAAACAGATATCCGGCAGCAATCACCGTTGTAATGCTGACCATTTGCACGGGTTTTCTAAAGGCACCGTTCAGCCTCTGGCGGAAAAATGCTCCGGGGCAGACCAGTAACGTAGCAGGCGGGACAATGTATCCCCCGCAGAATTCAATTCATCTGCGCTCAAACCCGTCTCCTGCATGTCCGAAGCATGCTTCTCGAAAAGCTTGTCCAGATGCTTGAAGATCGCCATCCCCCTGTCACTGACACGAACATGGGTTGAGCGCCTGTCATGCGGGGAACGTTCCTGGACCAGATAACCGTTCTCGACCAGTTTCTTGACGTTGTAGGAAACGTTCGAGCCCAGATAATACCCACGTTGAGTGAGTTCTCCGACAGTCACTTCGCCTTCACCGATATTGAAGATAATCAAAGCCTGAACATTATTGAGATCTCGGATTCCTTCGCGCTCGATCTCAGCCTTGACCAGCTCGAGACACTGCCGGTGCAGCCGTTCAATCATGCGGA
This sequence comes from Fodinicurvata sediminis DSM 21159, assembly GCF_000420625.1. Classification (NCBI taxonomy): domain Bacteria; kingdom Pseudomonadati; phylum Pseudomonadota; class Alphaproteobacteria; order Rhodospirillales; family Rhodovibrionaceae; genus Fodinicurvata; species Fodinicurvata sediminis. The sequence goes on from NZ_ATVH01000011.1 coordinate 473,618, forward strand.
TCATGTCAAGATACGCAGCTTTCACAGGGGGATCTCCTAGTTATTGATCAAACGTCCCTACCTAGGCGCTTGATGCGTTATCGTGCTGTCTAAGTTAATGGCAAATCCTGCAGTGAATCTCACGTTTCGTACAGAATTTAAAGCACAAATACTCCGCAGGACAATCTGTTTCGGGCTTTATGTTGGCTCTGTCCCCTGGACTCTGGAATACAGGTACCCTTGTGCCTCGCCTTGAAGAATGGCCCCAGGACAAGGCTGCGCTACGCCGATCAATCAAAGGCAAGCTCATCCTCACCCAAGGGACGAAAATGAGCCTGCACCATCTCCTGAGTGACCTCGGTCAGGTCGGCCGGCACCCACTTGGGGGCATGATCCTTGTCAACCAGAACCGCACGAATACCCTCATAGAAGTCATGTCCCGCCATGCATGCTTGGCTCATGCGATATTCCATACGCATGCAGGAGTCAAAATCCAGGTTCGCCGCACGCCTAAGCTCCTCAAAACTGATTATTAGGGATGTCGGCGAGCGCTTTTGCAGTGTATCGAAATGCTCATTGGCCCAGTCCGAGTTGTCTTCCCGGAGAGAGTCCATGACAGCCCCGACACTTTCCTGGCCGAAGTGTCGTTCAATCTCCCTGTGATCTCCTGCTAGTGTAGAGTCACCCGGTACATCCGAATGTCGCACGAGGACTTCGGCCACCTGAGCGTCCCAGGTCCAGGGTTCGTCCTCGACGATATCCAGCGCGGATAGCTGGTGGACCACCTCTTCCAGGCGGTCTGACGGAATGTAATGTGTCGCCAGTTCTGTATGAAGTGCATCTGCGGCATCCAGCCGGGCGCCCGTCAAGGCGAGATACAGGCCGACAGGTTCTTGCAGCCGTGAAAGGAAGTAGGAACCTCCAACATCGGGAAAGAAGCCGATTGCCGTTTCCGGCATGGCCATGAGCGTCTTTTCCGTTGCAATGCGGTAACGCCCATGGATGGAGACCCCCATGCCACCGCCCATCGTGATCCCGTCAAGCAAAGCGACGAACGGTTTTGGATAGTGTTTGATTGTCCGGTTGAGGCTGTACTCCTGATGGAAGAATCGTTGCGTAAGATCACTTCCCTCGCGGCCAGCATCATAGACCGCGCGCACATCACCCCCTGCACAGAACGCCTTGGGGCCAGTGCCCCGTATTACGACAGCCTGCACAACTGAATCTTCACGCCATTCCTCAAGCTTGGCATGCAGAGCCTCGATCATTCCCAAGGTCAAGGCATTCAGGGCCTTTGGCCGATCCAGTGTAACCATGCCAATTCTGCCCTGCTGCTCGAAGAGAATATTCGGGTCCTCGGCCATATAGCTGTTTCCTGAATTCTGTTGAGGCCTGAAAAGCGAGAAGCGCAGATAACGCCCCGCAGTGAGAGCCGTCAAACCCCTTCTTCTCTATGGTAAAAGGCCATGAGATTAATTTTGTCAAATTCCATGCAGAGAAATACAGATTAGTAAATTTTTGACAAATCGCCTCTGAAAGCCCCACAGATAAATCCTTTCTGAATTCCCCTCGCAATTGAATCAGTAACCCTTCAAAAACTCTCAAGAGGAAATATTTTCAGCATCTGTACATATTCAAAATATACGTTGTACAGGCCTCTCTCTTTCTGTGAACTTGCCGTAACAGTCATAAAGAATGCAGACTACTCAGAAATGGGCATATCTATTCAGGGCGGACCTCTTGCATGAACGTACATTATCCCTCGAGGGACAGCGCTCCCTCTCAAGCAGACGGAATTCATCAATGCACTTGGTGGATTGATGATGAGGCCAACTGGCGCCTGGTCACGGCTGACAGCGATCTCCCCTATCTTCGCGACCCTGTAAACCAAGATTCAGAAGCACTTCACTTCCTGTACAGCTGGCTTGGGATGATCCGCGTCGACAAGCAGCCACAGGCCCTGACCATAGAATGGGATATCCAGACCGTTCAGCCGGACAGCCTCTCGGCGGCGAAAACCTACCTGGAAACACTTCATGATCAGCAACAGTCGATAGACGAGATCGTGCTCCACTACTGCTATGGCGGCTGGTGCCGAGAGGTATTCGCGGTCCCGTCACATGCCTTGGCCCGACTGGAGCAGACCGAAGCCTACCGCAACGTAACCCCTTTCGAAGGGCCAACGATTCATCCGATCGAGCTTCAGACTCTTGACAGGGAGCAACTCCAGGAACCGATCCGAAACTCACTGGATTTATGGGACGAGGGGCTTCCTTGCCCGCGCGGAGAAGCGCTGTCTTCCTTCTTCCAACGTTCCGATCTGGTTGGGCGCATGGTTGTCTATAAACGCGACAGCTCAAGAAACCTGGTCTACGAGCACATTGGCGAGGACTCGCTCTTTGCAAAGGCTTACGGTCATGGACAGACTTCGCAATTGATCGGCCAAAACTGCGCCTTCGATCCGGATCATCCGACCTCGGGGAATCCCATCTGCGAAGCCTACGAAGCGGTCCTTTCCTCCTGTAAGCCCCGTTATGACAAGCTTCGAACTCTCTATTCCCGTAATGAGGCGCGTTATTGGATCAGCTGTGAACGCCTCCTCCTGCCTTTCACCCTCGCAGGAGGTGACCAATACCTGTTGGCAATTTGCTGCCCTCTTGAAATGACGGCCATTCCGACCTTCCAAGATAATGGCAGCAGTAAAACGGATCACTCCAGCTCACGTACAGCTTGACAAAACGGTGTCTTTCGACACTTTTGATGACGCGCCGATTTGATCACACAGCTTGCGGGCGCACAAAAAATTCGGCTAAAGCGGAAGGAACGCTCCGGCTTTGGCTGGAGCGTTTTTTGCTTTAAGGTCTGGCTGACCAATCAGCTCCCGGCGATTTGAGGGCAGCTTGCTCCGGGTCATCAATTGGCTAAAGCGTCAAAGACGTAGCTCCCTCCCCAGGTCATCGGCCCGGGACAACACAAACCATAGAGGGCGTTTTACATGAGCACGACATCGCACAACCCCGAAACCATAGTCCTGCATAGTGGATACAGAGCAGATCCGGCCACAGGCTCGGTCGCCGTACCCATCTATCAGACGACTTCCTATCAATTTGAGGACACAGCGCACGCGGAAAGCCTCTTTGCGCTGCAACAGCTGGGAAACATCTACAGCCGCATCATGAACCCCACTTGTGATGTCCTGGAAAAGCGCGTCGCGGCGCTTGAAGGCGGAGCTGCCGCCCTTGCCCTTGCCTCCGGACAATCGGCTTCCGCCTATTCAATCCAGAACATCGCGCAGGCCGGCGACAATATTGTAAGTTCAACTGATCTATATGGCGGGACCTGGAACCTATTTGCAAACACCCTGCCGCAGCAAGGCATTGAAGTCCGCTTTGTAGATCCCTCGGATCCCGAGAATTTCCGGCGGGCCACGGACTCTAAGACTCGCGCCTATTACGCTGAAACCCTGCCGAACCCCAAGCTTGAAGTCTTCCCCATTTCGGAGGTGGGTGCCATCGGCCAGGACCTTGGCGTCCCCCTTATCATGGACAATACGGCAGCGCCTGTTCTCTGCCGTCCCCTGGAACAGGGGGCCCATATTGTTGTCTATTCGGCAACGAAATACCTGGGAGGACATGGCACCACCATCGGCGGTCTGATCGTGGATGGCGGCAACTTCGATTGGGAGAAGCATGCCGAACGCTTCCCACTGCTAAACCAGCCGGACCCCAGCTATCACGATGCTGTCTGGACGGAAGCTGCCAAGCCGCTGGGGCCGATTGCTTATATTCTGAAAGCGCGCGTCACTTTGCTGCGAGATCTTGGCGCTGCCATGAGCCCCTTCAGTGCATTCCAGTTGATTCAGGGACTTGAAACCCTGCCGCTGCGCATGCGTGAACACTGTCGTAACGCCGCCGAAGTCGCACAGTTCCTGCAGGATCGCAGTGAAGTGGCACGGGTTATCTACCCGACCATCAATGATGATGCAGACAAACGCGCGCGGGCCGACAAGTATCTTCAGGGTGGCAAGGGCGGCCTTGTAGGTTTCGAGCTCAAGGGCGGGACCGAAGCGGGTCGTCGCTTTATCGACTCCCTTCAGCTTTTCTATCACGTCGCAAACATCGGCGACGCACGCAGCTTGGCCATACATCCGGCCACGACCACACATTCCCAGCTAAGCGAGGAAGACCAGTATCGCTCCGGCGTGACACCAGGCTATGTAAGGCTTTCGATTGGCATCGAGCATATTGATGACATTCTGGCTGACCTGGATCGCAGCCTGAACGAAGCCGGCAAGGCAGGCTGACGAACCTGCAGGGAGCCGCAGACTGGATCAGGGGCAGGCCAAGCGTGCCTGCCCCTGTTCTTGCGTCATGGCAGCTGAGACTGGCCGGTGCTTGTTGACGATCGGCCTTGGAATTAGACTGCCTGAAACAATTTCGGAAAGATCGATGTCAGAGCGCCAAAGACAGAAGCCTGCTGCATCCGCCCAGACCAAGGACAATCTGGGTCTTTCGGTGGGAACCTACCCACTCTTGCGGCCGCGGCGGAACCGAACCGATGCCTGGGTGCGCGGCATGGTCGCGGAAGCACGTCTTACTGTGTCCGATCTGATCTGGCCTATCTTCCTGCGCGAAGACGACAATCCTGCTTTTGAAATTGTCTCGATGCCGGGCATTTCGCGGTTGACCATAGAGGAAGCCGTCCAGGCCGCTCGCCAGGCAGCCGACCTCGGGATTCCAGCGCTGGCTGTTTTCCCCTGTATTGGAGAAGACCGCAAGAATCCCGACTGCACGGAAGCCGTCAATCCCGACAACCTGGTTTGTCGCGCCGTATCCGCCATCAAGAAGGCCGTGCCTCAGATTGGCATCATCTGTGACGTCGCGCTCGATCCCTTCAATGCCAACGGGCATGACGGGCTGGTTCACGACGGCCGTGTCCTGAACGATGAGACCATCGCCATTCTTTGTCAGCAGGCGATCGTTCAGGCCCGTGCAGGCTGCGATATCATTGCACCATCCGACATGATGGATGGTCGTGTCGGAGCCATTCGCTGTGCACTGGATCAGGCCGAACTTCAAGACGTGAAGATCTGTTCCTATGCGGCAAAGTACGCCAGCGCCTTCTATGGGCCTTTTCGTGATGCCGTAGGCTCGGGAGGCAAACTGGTCGGTGACAAGCAAACCTATCAGATGAACCCCGCCAACAGCGACGAGGCTCTGCGCGAAGTTGCAATGGACCTGTCCGAAGGCGCAGACATGGTGATGGTCAAGCCCGGGATGCCCTATCTGGATGTCTTGCAGCGCATCAAGGAACGCTTTTCCGTTCCAACCTTCGCCTATCAGGTCAGTGGCGAATACGCCATGATTGAAGCAGCAGCCTCAAATGGTTGGCTGGATGGCGAGAAAGCCATGATGGAATCCCTGATCTGCTTCAAGCGCTCCGGCGCAGATGCGATCTTCACATATTTCGCACCGAGAATTGCGGAACGCCTGCAGAACAGCTCACTCTAGCCTGCATCTATCATCCTGCGTGCAAAGATCGCTGTACAGCGATCATGCCAAGGAACCCGGCTGCCCTGTCCATGAAATCCCACATGCCCGCCTGATTGCGGCATGCAGAGACTCAATGCCGGAGTATTCTGCCAGTCGTAGCCGCGATAGATGACACTGGGTATCCAGGGGTCATCCTCGGCATGCAGCACCAAACAGGGCACGGATATCTGGTCCAGGAAATTGAGGGCAGAATTCTGATGGTAGTAATCCCCGGCACCCACAAAGCCATTGCGCGGCGCTGTCAGGTATTCATCAAAGTCCCACACCGAGTGCAGTTTCATCAGCCGGTGCCGATCTCGCACTTCATCTGGTTGTGCGCTCGCCATGACCTCCTGACGCATGCTATTCAACAGATAGCGGTGATATACACGATTGCGTGGTCTCATGATCGCTTCCTGGGTGCGCAACAGGTCAATCGGTGCCGATACGGAAACCGCGAAACGTATCGGAAGTGGAAACTCTCCTTCCCCCAGGAACTTCAGAATCATGTTCGCGCCCAAGGAATATCCCACCAGAAAGACGCCGCGCCGTTTCAATGCGGGAAATTCTTGTCCGAGCTGGCTTAGAACAGCCCGAAGGTCCTGGCTTCGACCGGCATGATAGGACTGTCGGCACAGCGGTCCGGAAGGGCCAGCCCCGCGGTGGTTTAAGCGCAGCACATCCCAGCCTTCCTTCAACAGGGTCTGGGCTGTACTGCGCATATATAAAGAATTCTCACTTCCTGTCAGTCCATGCAGCAACAGACCCAGTGGGTAGGCCCCTGCTTCATCGGCCTGGTTCAATGTTCCCAGCAAGCAATCACCATCATACTGTTGAAAGGTCAGACTGCATGAGGGCCAGCGGCCAAGACGAGCAACCGGCCTGACAATCATGTTGCGCAGGGTCTGCAGATCCCCACCAATCCAAGGGGAACGCGGCTTGAAAACAGGCAAATTCATCATCTTCGTGGACAACACTCACATAACCGATAAAACGTCACACCAACACGCGACAGGAAAGACCGCGCCTTGACCCATAGATCACAGAATTGTCGCTTCGCTTTTCCCTGGGAGCTCTGGCAGGAGCCTGATACTGCTTCCTGTCAAGTATCCCACGTCCAGCGATCCATCTGATGACAGACAGTCAGGAAATTCAGAGCAAGCGTTCGGCTTCCCGTCCTGCTCAGGCGGCCTGGTGCCTGTTTGATTGGGCCAATCAGGGCTATCCGACCGTCATAGAGACCTTCATATTCGCAACCTTCTTTACCCAGGCCGTGGCAGCTTCACCGACAGAAGGCACCGCACTTTGGGGATACACATTGAGTGTGGCCGGCGTGCTGATCGTCGTTCTTAGCCCGATCCTGGGCGCCATAAGCGATGAAGGCGGTCGCAGGAAACCTTGGCTGCTGTTCTTTTCTTTCTGCTGCGTCAGCGCCTGCGCCCTTCTCTGGTTCACGCAACCTGATCCCTCATGGGTGGTTTGGGCCCTGATCTTTTTCGGCATCAGTGCCACGACCTTCGAGTTCACGCAGATTTTCTATAATGCAATGCTATCAGATTTGGTACCCATGCATCGTATCGGTCGCCTGTCAGGATTTGGGTGGGCAGCCGGATATGCCGGAGGCCTGACGGTTCTGAGCCTGATCCTGTTGCTTTTTGTACAACCCGAAACGCCCTGGCTTGGACTGGACAAGGAAAACGGTGAGCATGTGCGCATCTCGGCACTGATCGTTGCTGGCTGGTGGATCCTCTTCAGCCTTCCCTTGTTCATGTTGGTGCCCGATCAGCCGTCCCGCCATCTTCCCCTTCGTCAAGCCGCCACACAAGGTATACGGACCCTGGTGGATACACTCAGGAACATCCGTCATTATTCGAATGTGGCGCGCTTCCTGGTCGCCCGCATGATCTACAATGACGGCCTCAACACACTCTTCGCCTTCGGCGCGATCTATGCCGCTGGCACATTCGGCATGGAGTTCCAGGAAATCCTGCTCTTTGGAATTGTCCTGAACATCTCGGCCGGCGTCGGTGCTCTAGCTTTTGGTCTGATAGATGAATATATCGGCAGCAAACGCATCATAATGCTGTCCCTCATCGCACTCATCATCATCGGCATTCTTCTTATCCTGACAACTTCGGTTACCCTCTTCTGGGGGCTCGGAGTTGCCATCGGCTGCTTCTTCGGCCCAGTTCAGTCAGCCAGCAGGGCCATGATGGCTCAGATTTCACCACGTGGCCTTGAAGCCCGGATGTTTGGGCTCTACTCGCTGTCGGGCAAGGCGATTGCTTTCGTTGGGCCGGCGATCCTTGGTTTGGTAACCGATGTGTTTGATAGCCAGCGCGCAGGAATGGCAACCATTGCAGTCTTCTTCCTGGTCGGCCTTGTCGTGTTGGCCGGCGTAAAGGATCCGCGCAGACCACCGCTGGAGAAGTGAATGCGAAACACCTGGCACTTGTGACACACTGGAAACAGAATTCCTTTCATGAACCGGTGAACGACCAGGATGTCTCCAGCCAGATTCCTTTCCCGCCCCTTTCGCGTCCTTTTCTTCACCCTGCTTCTGGCAATAGGAGCAAGCCTGACGTGGCTCGCCCCGACCTCGCCGTCCGGTCAGGAACCCGAAGGGTACCAACCCGATGTCCTGGTGCTCAACTATCAAGGGCCCATCGGGCCTGCCAGCTCCGAATACCTGTCCCAAGGCCTGGCCAAAGCCCGAGAGCGTGAGGCAGAGCTTATTGTCCTGCGCCTGGACACCCCCGGGGGGCTCGATGACAGCATGCGCCAGATGATACGTGACATCCTGGCTTCCCCCGTCCCTGTCGCTGTCTATGTTGCCCCAGGCGGAGCGCGCGCTGCCAGTGCAGGAACCTATATCCTTTATGCCGCGCATGTCGCGGCCATGGCACCTGGTACCAACCTTGGAGCGGCCACCCCGATCCGCATGGGCGGATTGCCTCTGCCTTTTGGGGGGGATAGTTCGGAGGAATCCTCGACACAGGACGCCGACAGCGAAGATACCGAAGAAAACAGTTCGCTTGAGGAACTGGATACGTCTTCGACGAAGACCCTCGAGGATGCTGTTGCCTACATACGCGCCTTGGCGCGCCTGCGTGATCGAAATGCAGATTGGGCCGAGCGTGCAGTCCGACAATCGGCAAGCCTTTCCCACAGTGAAGCACTGGAAGAAGGTGTCATCGATTACGAGGCACGTACGCTGGAGAACCTTCTGGAACAGATAGACGGCATGTTCGTCGCCCTTCCCGAAGACCGACGAACACGCCTGTCCACTTCGAATGCCACGGTCGATGAAATCAATCCTGACTGGCGGATTGAGCTGCTGGCTATCATCACCAATCCGAATCTGACCCTGATCTTCCTGATGCTGGGTGTGTACGGATTGATCTTCGAATTCATGAATCCTGGCATGTTCTTTCCAGGCATCGTTGGCGCCATATGCCTGCTTCTGGGTCTGTATTCCGTAGCCGTCCTACCCGTAAACCTGACCGGTTTTGCCTTGTTGCTTCTGGGCCTGATACTGATGGTAGGCGAAGCCTTTGCCCCGTCCTTTGGAGTTCTGGGTATTGGTGGTGTTGCAGCCTTTGTACTGGGAGGCACACTGCTGTTCGATTCAAGCATGCCAGGATACGAGATCTCACCCTGGACCATTGGGGTCATGACCCTGATCAGCGTACTATTGCTGATTATTGTCCTCCGCATGGCGATTCGATCCCACCGAAGGCCCATTCAGGCCGGTGCTGAAGAGATGATCGGACAACAGGCAGAGGTTCTGAAATGGAGCGGCGGCAAGGGGTATATCTTCGTGCATGGCGAACGCTGGAAGGCCGTGTGCGACGAGCCATTGAAGAAGGGTCAGACCGTCGAGATTCTTACCCTTGACGGCCTGACCGCACAGGTCAGGTCTATTGAAACCGACAGGTAACGCCATTTCCGATGGCTTAGGAGTGCTGTCCAATGTTTCTCGATCTTATAATCTATCCAGTCATCGCCGTGCTTCTGCTGGTTTTGCTGGCCGCTTCCCTGCGGATCCTGCGGGAGTACGACCGTGCGGTTGTCTTTACGCTTGGCCGCTTCACCGGGGTCAAGGGACCTGGGTTGATCATCCTGATCCCCTTCATCCAGCAAATGGTTCGTGTGGATACGAGGACCCTGGTCCTGGATGTTCCCAGCCAGGATGTCATTTCCCAGGATAATGTTTCCGTGCAGGTAAATGCAGTCATCTACTTTCGGGTCGTGGATGCCTCGAAATCTGTTATCCAGGTCGAAAACTACATGCAGGCGACCAGTCAGATCGCTCAGACCACCCTTCGGTCCGTATTGGGCAAGCACGAATTGGATGAAATGCTTTCCGAACGCGACAAACTGAACAATGACATCCAGGAAATCCTGGATAATCAGACGGATTCCTGGGGCATCAAGATTGCAAACGTCGAGATCAAACATGTCGATATCGATGAAAGCATGGTGCGGGCCATCGCAAAGCAGGCAGAAGCCGAACGTGTGCGCCGGGCCAAGATCATCAATGCGGAAGGCGAACAGCAGGCGGCACAGAAGCTCGTCGAAGCAGCTGAAGTGCTGAGCAGCATCCCGGAAGCGATGCAGTTGCGCTATCTCTCAACCCTGCAGGACATTGCGGGAGAGAACAGCTCCACAATTGTCTTCCCATTTCCCGTCGATATGGCGTCGACGCTGCAATCCTTTCTGAAGGGAGGACAGCTGCGCACCGACAGTTGAACCAGTCATCAAATGATCATGACTGCAGATTTCCAGTGGTGAGACATATATCAATCTGATATATGCAACCAAGCTAAGATTGATCTGCAGTCATGGATACACGCACACTTTGCCTGGCAGTCCTTCAACGTGGGACAGCCAGCGGATACGAGATCAAGAAACAACTGGAAGAGATGCCCTATCGCATCTTCCAGGAATCAGGTTTTGGCGCGATCTACCCTGCCCTGACCCGCTTGCTGGAAGCCGGGCATGTCACCGTCAAGGCACAGGCTCAACGCAAACGGCCTGACAAGAAAGTCTATGCCATAACCAGTAATGGCCGGCAGGCGCTCAAGGAAACACTGCTGAATCCCCCCGCACAGGACCGTTACCGATCGGATTTCCTGTTTCTCGTGTTCCACTCGGAATTGTTGTCGCGTGAACAGCTGGTCATGCTGCTGGACACACGCATAGACGAAATGAAAGGCACGATCGATCAGATGAAAGCCTGTGATCTTTCTGGCTCTCCTCCGGGCGCACGTTTTGTCCATGGCTATGGACTGACCTACTACGAGAATGCCCTCACCTACCTGTGCACGCACAGAGAGTGGCTGATTGCGGAAACGGAAGCCAGACAACAGGCAAAATCTGCTTCACTCCATGCCAATGTCCTCAATGCGGCGACTGGAGATGACAGATGAAGCGATCCTATCTGCTCGCGTTGATCATAGCTCTTGGTGCTGCAGCTTGGCTCGTCTTGGGTACAATTCTTCAGGGGGAAGAAGACCGCGAGCTCGAGAAGGAACCTGCCACCATCAGTCAGGACACGGAAATACAAAGGGTTCAGGTGCGCACACAATCGGCCCGCCCTTATGTGGAAGAAGTGCGTATAACGGGGCACAGTGAAGCGAACCGCCTTGTCAATCTGAGAACGGAACAATCAGGACCGATCGAAGCACTGCCGATTTCAAAAGGGAACCAGGTAGCAGAAGGTGAAACCATACTGCGCATAGCAGAGCAGGATCGTGGCGCCGCCCTGACAGAAGCACGCGCAAGGACGGCTCAAAGGCGCATTGAGTTCCAGGCTTCAGAGCGTCTCAGGGACCAGGGATTTCGGGCCGAAACACAATTCGCCGAAGCACGCGCGGCCTTTGATCAGGCGCTTGCTGCAGAAAGGCGTGCTGAGATTCAGGTTGAACAATTGACTCTGGAGGCGCCTTTCGCAGGCGTTCTTGAAACGCGTGATGTCGAATTGGGCGACTACGTCGACCTTGGACAGGAAGTCGCACAGATCATCGATCTGGACCCAATCATTTTCGTTGCCATGCTGAATGAACAGCAACGTCCGGGACTTCTGACCGGTGGCCCGGGGACAGTACGCCTGCCAGACGGGCAGCAACTCGATGGGCAAATTCGCTATATTTCTTCCGCAGCGAACCAAGATACACGCAGTTTCCGGGTGGAGCTTGAGGTCGAGAACAGCGATCACAGTATTCCAGCCGGTATTACCGCTGAACTTTTCCTGCCGCGCAGGACCGTGAAGGCTCACAGAATTTCACCTGCCATCCTGACCTTGACCGACGAAGGGTTGCTCGGCGTGCGCAGCGTCGAGGATGGAAAGGTCGTCTTTCACGAAGTCGAGATAGCTCACCAGGACAGTGACGGGGCCTGGGTCACCGGCCTTCCCGAAGAAGTTACCCTGATCACTGTGGGGCAGGAATTCGTGCGGGATGGACAGGAAGTAGACCCCGTACCGGAAGAGGACAGTGCAGTCTCAAGCTCCAACGCACCAGATGAGCCGCATACGTGAAAAGCCTGATTCATGCAGCTCTGACGCATAGTCGCACAGTGGTGGCAACACTGCTGCTGCTTCTTGTTGCAGGCTTCTACACCTACGTAACCATTCCCAAGGAAGCCGAGCCAGACGTCAATATACCCATAATTTATGTCTCCTTGGCGCAGACCGGAATTTCGCCCGAAGACGCAGAACGCCTGCTGGTCAAGCCGATGGAGCAGGAATTGTCGTCCGTGGAGGGCGTCAAGGAAATGCGCTCTACGGCCTTCCTGGGTGGTGGCTTTGTCCTTCTGGAATTCGAGGCGGGTTTCAATATTGACGAAGCCATGGCTGATGTCCGCGAACAGAGCGATATCGCGCAGGCAGAGTTGCCGGAAGATGCCGAGGAACCGCGTGTGTCCGAGGTCAATCTCAGCCTGTTTCCAATCCTTGTCGTTACGCTATCCGGTGATGTCCAGGAACGCACGCTCCTGACCATTGCCCGTCGCCTGCAGGATAATCTGGAAGGTTTGCCGAACGTACTCGAAGCGAATATCGGCGGTGACAGGGAAGAACTGATAGAGCTGCTTGTTGATCCGGTTATGATCGACAGCTACGCCCTGGATGCGCAGCAAGTGCTGCAATCTGTCGATCGCTCCAACCGGGTCGTAGCTGCGGGTGAAATTGACACCGGCGCAGGCCGGTTCCCCGTCAAGGTTCCAGGATTGTTCGAATCCAACCAGGACATCCTGAACATGCCGGTCAAATCCAGCGGCGATTCCGTTGTGACCTTTGGCGACATCGGCACCCTGCGCCCGACGTTCGTGGATCCCAGCGACATCGTTCGGGTCAACGGCAAACCGGCACTGGCGATCGAGATATCGAAGCGAACCGGCACCAACATCATCGAGACCATCGAGCAGGTTAAAGCGGTTGTGGAAGCCAGTCGGCAGGCCTGGCCCGAAGAGATCCAGGTCAATTACAACCAGGACAAGTCGACGGATATCAGAACCATGCTGGCCGACCTGCAGAACAATGTCCTGACGGCTGTTCTGCTGGTGATGATCGTGATTGTTGCTGCCATGGGACTGCGTTCTGCTGGTCTTGTCGGCGTCGCAATCCCCGGCTCTTTCCTGACCGGAATGCTCGTCCTGAGTATGCTCGGATTCACGGTCAACATCGTCGTGCTCTTCAGCCTGATCCTGGCTGTGGGCATGCTGGTGGATGGGGCAATTGTTGTTACGGAATATGCCGACCGTAAGATGGTGGAAGGCCTGCCCCGGGAAGAAGCCTATGGACTTGCGAGCAATCGCATGGCTTGGCCCATCATAGCCTCGACCGCCACAACGCTCAGTGCATTCCTGCCCTTGATCTTCTGGCCGGGGACCGTCGGCGAGTTCATGAAGTACCTGCCCATCACATTGCTGGCCACCTTGACAGCTTCTCTATTGATGGCACTGATCTTCATCCCCGTCCTGGGGGCCCGTTTCGGAAAACCCGGAGAGGCTGCTTCCTCACGGAAGATGCGTGCGCTTTCTTCCGGAGACAGGGTGCAGTTGCAGCAAATGGGAGGCCCAACAGGACGCTATGTTAGTTTCCTGCGAAAAGCCCTGACTCATCCCGGCAAGATCATTCTTGCCGCGGTCATCGTGCTTGTCATGGCTCAGGGAAGCTATGCTGTTTTCGGCAAAGGCGTCGAGTTTTTCCCCGAAGTCGAGCCGGAGAATCTGTCTGTCTGGGTTCATGGTCGTGGCAATATGTCGATCCAGGAACGAGACGAACTTGTGGCAGGTGTGGAACAGGAAATCCTGGACCTCGCCAAGGATAAGGGAGAATTCCACTCGATCTATACCCAGACATTGACCACGGCCGGACAGCAAGACGATTCAGAGCCCGAAGATCTTATCGGACGCATCCAGCTTGAATTCGTCGACTGGTTTGCCCGACGCCAAGCGGACGAGATCATATCGGACCTGCGTGAGCGAACGGCAGATCTGCCAGGCATCTCGGTTGAGTTCCGAAAACAGGAAGCCGGGCCGCCAGTCGGAAAACCAATACAAGTCCGAGTCTCCTCGCCTGACCCCGATCGGATTGAACCCGTCGTCGAACAGATACTTGGGGCAATGGAGGATATTGGTGGTTTCGTGGATATGGAGGACGGGAAACCCCTGCCCGGGATCGAATGGGAAATGACCGTAGATCGTGCGCAGGCGTCAAAGTTCGGCGCTGACGTCACCTTGATCGGATCCTATGTTCAGATGGCAACGAAGGGATTGGAGATCGGAACCTATCGGACCGATCAAAGCGACGAGGAAATCGACATCGTCGTCCGCTATCCGCGAGAAAACCGCAATGTATCGCAACTCGACAACATCCGGGTTGAAACGGATGCAGGCCTGATCCCGATCAGCAATTTCGTTGATCTGCAGCCATCCCAGAAGGTTTCCCAGTTGAGACGCGTCGAGGGAAACCGCACCATGACCATTCGCAGTGACGTCGAGCCCGGTATCCTCCCCGACGACAAGGTTCAGGAAATCCGGCAGTGGCTGGAAACGGCGGATATAGATCCGGCAGTGAGCATTTCCTTTACAGGTGAGGACGAAGAGCAGAGAGAAGCACAGGATTTCCTGGTCAAGGCCTTCATTATCGCACTGTTCCTCATGGCGATTATACTGGTCACGCAATTCAATTCCTTCTATAGCGCCTTCCTTATCCTGTCTGCCGTCGTGCTCTCGACAATAGGCGTGATGCTGGGGCTCCTGGTAACGGGCCAGCCTTTCGGGGTCGTGATGAGCGGAATTGGGGTCATCGCCTTGGCCGGTATCGTCGTAAACAACAACATCATTCTCATCGATACCTTTGACCGCATCAAACTGGAAGCCCCCACTCCTCTAGACGCAATCCTGAGAACCTGTGCACAACGCTTCAGACCGGTCATGCTGACGACGATCACGACCATCCTGGGACTGCTTCCGATGGTTTTCGCCGCCAACATTAACCTGCTCGATGGCACGGCAAGCCTTGGGGCGCCTTCTTCCCAATGGTGGACCCAACTTGCCACCGCCATAGTTTTCGGACTGACCTTTTCAACCTTGTTGACCTTGCTGGTTACGCCCAGCGCACTGTTGTTCCGTGAAAACCTTGCCCAGTGGTATCGCCAGAGATGGAAAGGCAAGTTCTCATAGCGCGTAACCTGTGGAGGCCAGTCCTGAACCAGTGGTTTAACCCAGCGTTAAACCGTTCGCTGCTATGTTTCACGGAACAGCTATCCGAACCGTAGAAAGTCATGCGAAGGCCATGGAAAGCGGCGCAAACAAATCTTCCTCCTGGGACGAGGAGCAGCAGGCAGATGAGGCAAAGGTCAATCTGGCCCTGGAAATAAGCCGAGAAGAGGAATTGCCCCTTCAGCTTCACCATGTAAGGCTAACGGAAAGCGGTGAAATCCGAAGGCGAACAAGTGGGGAAGATCTCACTTTCAGCTTCATACACCGGGGCATGCCCTTCGCATGTGAATGCAAGACGACAGGTGAAACCAAACTGAAGATTGTCGGAGAATTGGGAAAACTGCCCTTTACGGCTGAATCTCCGGCTGGGCGACGATTCTTCAGGCATCTTGAAACGGCGACAAGTACGCTCCCCAAGGGGCATTTCGCCATCATTAACGATCAGGACGTGCGACTGCTCGCCGAGATCGCACCTCCTCAAGGCCTGACCCCCGTCAGCATCATCGCAGCGCTAAGCGCTGTACTCCTGGAGTTCAAGCCATTCTTCGAGCTGGCCGAAAGCGTTCTGGCTGCTCGGAAAGCGGGCAAAGCGTAACTGGATAGGATAGGAGAAGACAGAGAAGGTCTATAACTCTCTCTATTTTCTATTGAGCTTCATCATCTTCAACACCAGGAACAACAAATACCTGACCTGGATAGATCAGGTCCGGGTCCTGGATCTGATCGTCGTTCGCATCATAGATCACCGTATAGAGAATCCCCCGTCCGTAGGAACGACGCGCCAGTCGCCAGAGGCTGTTACCTGGCTGAACGACCACGACTTCGCCCCCTTCAGCCTGGTCAGGTGATATCTCTTCCCGAACGAAAGGAGTCTCAAGCCTGGCCACCACCTCACCCTCATCGTCGACCTGGTCGATGCGTATGGTGTACTTGCCTCCCTCCAGCGCTTCATCTGGCTGGATCTGCCAGCGGCCAGTTTCGTCCGCCCTTGATTCTCCTACAAAGCGGTCGTTCACGTACATAAATACGCGGGCCCCTGGGACCAGCTGCCCACTTGCGAGAAGTTCCCCATCTTCATCGTAGGTTATCGAATCCAATGACAATTCACCTGCTATGAGACCGCCTCCAGGCCCTTGCAGGACACGGGCCTCACCCGTTCCCTCCCGCGGCATCTGAACGGCAAGTGGTTGTGGATCCAGTTCCTCGATCGTCTCCGATTCACTATCCGTAACGCTGTCCCGAATCTGGCTGCTGTCCGTGACTTCCTCTGCCGTCTCACCAGAAGGCGGCTGCGCGGTCTCTGTCCCTCGGCTGGACATAGCCGTCGGCACCGAGACAATAACGATATCTTCTGATTCCGCCTGCTCTCCATTGCCAGAAACACTGGACAGACTCAGTTCGTGATCGCCCGAAACAAGACCCTCATCCGGTAACAGGACCCACTCCCCCCGTTGGTCTGCCTGGACAGACGCAATCTCTTCGCCATTTGCAAGTACGCTCACCTGGCTTCCTGGACTTGCCCGACCAGCAGCGACAAAGCTGCCATCCCGTTCAACGCGTACAATATCAAAACTGGGAACCACCCTGTCTGGGCCATTTGCTTCCTGGGACTCGTCACCCTGGCTCGGGCGTTCGGTCTCAAGTTCATCCGCAGCAGCTTGAGACACTTCAGATTCAGGTTCCGCTGAGTCAGGCTCTGCTGTTTCAGGCTCCGCTGTTTCAGGCTCCGCTGTTTCAGGTGCTGCAACAACCGATTCTGCTAGGTCTTCACCGTTGGCTTTCGCCTGTTCCTCAGGACTGTCGTCCGATGGAGCCATGTCCCTCAAGCTGTCCAGGCTCGAAACTGTTTCATCCACACTGTCGGACGTTGTTGCTTGCTCGTCTTCTTGCCTTTCCGTCACCTGCTGCTGGACGGTATCATCGTCTTCCAAGACAGATTCTTCCGATGGGACAGTGGACTTTGCACTGTCTGCACCTACTGTCTCTGTATTTTGCTTATCGCTTTCAATGGGTTCTGAGGCACCTGAAACCATACTGGTGGTGTCAGTCTGCTGTTCTTCAGCCTTCTGCGGCTCGTCCCCAGTTGCACTTCCATCGGTCTCAGAGTCTGGCATGCCGTCGGTGGTGTCGAACGCTTCCTCAGAAGGCGGCTCTGCCTCTTCAGCCTTGCGTTCAGTTTGTTCTGCCTCGTTTCCAGGCACCTCTTCCGCAGAAGTTGTCTCTTCGACGCTCTCAGAGGTCGCAACATTCTCCTCGGCTACACGCTCCTCGCCGCCGAAGAAAACAAGACCCGCAGCAACTATGGCTACGGCTATTCCGGCAAGAGCAAACACAAGAATCGGCTTCAAGACGACAAGGACTCCTCTGGGTCATTTTTCGGACATCAATATGCCGTAAGAATCCAGATAACGACACAGCTTCTAGCGTTTAAAAACAAAAAGGTGAAGAATTCCCGAACATCTCTTGCCATGGAAAGCACTCTGAGCGCTTTCTCGTGGGCTTGCAGTCTTTCCCACTTTGGGTTTTCTTCCCTCGCTCTGACCTGAGGTCAGTTTTTTCCAATCCTATGATCAAGTGAGGCAGTTATGCCCGAAATCATGTCGCTATGTGTTTATTGCGGTTCCTCTAAGGGACACGATCGCAGTTACATGGAAGCGGCCCGGGAACTGGGGTATGCGGCGGCTGCCCGCGGAATACGAATCGTCTTTGGTGGAGGGCGCGTCGGATTGATGGGAGAGCTTGCCGATGCTGCTCTTTCGGCACATGGCGAAGTGCTGGGCATCATTCCACGCCACCTGATGGAGTTCGAAGTCGGCCACAACAACCTGACGGACCTGCGTGTGGTGGAAAGCATGCACGAACGCAAGCTAGAGATGTTCCGGGAATCCGATGCGTTCTGCATCCTGCCGGGTGGTTTCGGCACATTGGACGAAACCTTCGAGATGATCACATGGGGGCAACTGGGACTGCATGCGAAGCCCGTTGGCCTGCTGAATGTCAACGCCTTCTGGGGCCCCCTTGTCCGAATGCTGGAACATCAGGCCGAAGAAGGCTTTATCAAACAGCATGATCTGAAGCGCTGCTTTGTAGCGGAATCGGTCGAAGACTTTTTCGACCAGCTCGAGACATCACCTGTTCTGTCAGCCAACCCTGAATCAAAGTGGAGTTGATCACCAATCAACGCAACCATGGGGCGCGGCTCGCAAGGCTTGTAGCCTGAGGCAAGCCTGCTATTCTGCGCACCACCTGACACCCACCTCAAGACAGAGACGGATAAGCAATGGCTAAAATCAAGGTTCAGAATCCAGTCGTCGAACTCGACGGCGACGAGATGACCCGTATCATCTGGGATTTCATCAAGAACAAGCTGATCCTGCCCTATCTGGACATCGATCTGAAATACTACGATCTCAGCGTCCAGGAACGCGACCGTACGGATGACCAGATCACGGTCGATGCTGCGGAGGCCATCAAGAAATACGGCGTTGGCGTGAAATGTGCCACGATCACGCCCGATGAAGGCCGTGTCGAGGAATTCGGACTGAAAAAGATGTGGCGTTCACCGAACGGCACCATCCGGAATATCGTGAATGGAACCGTCTTCCGCGAGCCCATTATCTGCAAGAACGTCCCCCGCCTCGTGCCGGGTTGGACCCAGCCGATCATCATCGGCCGCCACGCCTATGGAGACCAGTACAAGGCAACCGACTTCACGGTTCCTGGCCCAGGCAAACTCACCATCACCTACACACCAGAGGACGGCAGTGAGCCCGTTACGCGCGAAGTTCACAACTTCCCGGGCGGCGGCGTCGCCATGGGCATGTACAACGAGGATGAATCAATCCGTGGCTTTGCCCGCTCCTGCTTCAACTATGGCCTGCAGCGTGGTTATCCGGTGTACCTTTCCACCAAGAACACAATTCTCAAGGCCTATGACGGACGCTTCAAGGACCTGTTCCAGGAAGTATTTGACAACGAATTCAAGGACGCTTTCGACAAGGCTGGCATCACATATGAGCATCGCCTGATCGACGACATGGTGGCCGCCGCCCTCAAGTGGTCCGGTGGTTTCGTCTGGGCCTGCAAGAACTATGACGGCGACGTGCAGTCCGACACCGTGGCGCAAGGCTTCGGCTCCCTGGGCCTGATGACCTCGGTCCTGATGACGCCGGATGGAAAGACGGTGGAAGCCGAAGCCGCCCACGGCACGGTCACGCGCCACTATCGCCTGCATCAGGAAGGCAAGGAGACATCGACCAATCCGATTGCCTCCATCTTCGCCTGGAGCCGTGGCCTGTTCTATCGAGGCACATTTGACGACTCACCGGAAGTGATCGATTTTGCAAAGAAGCTGGAACAGGTCTGCATCGATACCGTGGAGAATGGTGACATGACCAAGGACTTGGCCCTACTGATCGGTCCGGACCAGAAGTGGCTCACCACCAACCAGTTCCTGGACAAGCTCGACGCCAATCTGCAGAAGGTCATCAACACATGAGCGCCCTTCTACGCAGCCTGATTATGGTCCTTGCACTCCTGTTGCCGCTGCAGACCGCAGCGGCGCAGGAAGGGCCGGACAGCGAAAACGTCCTTGTCATGGAGCTGGAGAACGGCCGAGTCATGATCGAGATGTTGCCTGAGGTTGCTCCTGCTCACGTGGAACGCATCCGTACTCTGGTGCGGGATGGTTTCTACGATGGGCTGACGTTCCACCGTGTCATTGATGGCTTCATGGCACAAACCGGTGATCCAACCGGGACCGGCAGCGGGGGGTCCGACCTGCCAGACCTGGATGCTGAATTCTCCGAGCAGCCGTTCAAGCGGGGAACTGTTGGCATGGCGCGCTCCAGCGATCCTGACAGTGCCAACAGCCAATGGTTCATCACATTTGAACGCGCCCCTTGGCTGGACGGCGAGTACACCGTTTGGGGACAGGTTCGCCAGGGGATGCCGTTGGTTGACGAAATCAAGAAAGGCAACCAGCAACGAGGTGGCGTGGTCGAGGATCCCGACAAAATTGTGCGTATGCGTATCCTCTCGGATATCGAATAGACCAACCACCTAGAATAGCGAGCCCCATCCCATGTCTACTGATCCCGAGAACACGCTTCTCCTGAAACTGGATACCGGCCAAGTCACAATTGCCCTGAAACCGGAACTGGCTCCGACACATGTAGAGCGTGTCAAGGAACTTGTCCGTGAAGGGTTCTATGACGGACTTGTCTTCCATCGTGTCATCGATGGTTTCATGGCTCAAACTGGCTGCCCGCATGGTACAGGAACCGGTGGGTCAGGCCATAACCTGAAAGCTGAGTTCAACGAAGCACCTTTCCACCGCGGCACTGTCGGCGCAGCACGCGCGCAACATCCGGACAGTGCAGACAGCCAGTTCTTCATATGCTTTGACGATGCCGACTGGCTAAAAGGACAATATACCGTCTGGGGCGAAGTCCTCGAAGGCATGGAAGCGGTTGACGCCTTGACCAAGGCACCTCCCGGGGATCCGGCAGGACGCGTTCCCGACCCGGACAAGATCATCAGCGCACGTATCCTCTCAGATACCCAAAAGTAAGAAAGGGCCGGCCAATATGGCCGGCCCTTGTCATTTGAAGTCATTTGAAGCCTTGAACAACACCCGGATCCCTCGGGACCGAGCCGGCCTACTTCATCCATTGGAAATTGCGGCCTCTATAGCGGCAATGGCGGCATCCGCCTGCTGGGCATTGGGGCCGCCAGCCTGGGCCATGTCAGGGCGACCACCGCCGCCTTTGCCTCCCAAGGCTTCTGCCCCGACCCGGACAAGGTCAACGGCTGAATAGCGCTCAGTCAGGTCGTTCGTCACGCCAACGACAAGAGAGGCCTTGCCATCGTTCGTCGCAATCAACGCCGTGATGCCCGAGCCCAGCTGTTTCTTCAGGTCATCGGCCATGGGTTTCAGATCCCGGGCCGGAATATCCTCCAAGACACGCGCAGCCATGCGTGTCCCGTTGACATCACGCGTCATCGTTTCGCCCGTGCCTCCCGCGGCAAGCTTGCGCCGCAACTCGGACACTTCTTTTTCCAGCCTGCGGCGTTCTTCAAGCAAGGACGCGATGCGGTCCGGAACCTCGGTGGGGGAAACCCTGAGGCTGCTGGCCGTGCTTCCAAGAAGTTCCTCCTGCGCCTCAACATACTTCAGGGCAGACTCGCCTACCATGGCCTCGATGCGCCGCACACCGGCTGCCAAGGCCTGTTCGGAAATGATCTTGAAAAAGCCAATGTCCCCAACCCGGCTCACATGTGTTCCACCGCAAAGTTCAGTCGAGAAACTGAGGTTCGCGCCCTTGTCCTCATCCAGACCCCCCATGGAAACCACGCGGACTTCATCCCCGTACTTTTCCCCAAACAATGCCAGGGCCCCCTCGTTAATGGCCTCGTCCGGCGTCATGAAACGCGTTTGCACCTCGGCGTTCTCGCGGATGCGGGCATTGACCATGTCTTCTATGGCAATCATATCGTCGCGAGAAAGCGGATGGGGGTGACTGAAGTCAAAACGCAGGCGGTCTGGCGCCACCAGTGACCCCTTCTGGGTTACATGCTCGCCCAACCGACGGCGCAAAGCCTCATGAAGCAGGTGTGTTGCGGAGTGGTGCGCACGCAGATTCCTGCGACGGATACCGTTCACGCGCATTTCCAACGCTTCCCCAACATTCAGGCTGCCCTTGCGAACATGTCCATGGTGAATGTGCAGGTCGCCCGCCTGCTTGGTTGTGTCCTCAACCTGTACTTCCACACCATCCGGGGCAAAGACCAGACCGGTGTCTCCCATCTGACCACCACTTTCTCCATAGAAGGGAGTCTGGTTGGTCAGAAAGGCGACCTTCTGGCCAGCGTCGGCTGTTTCGACTTCCTTTCCATCCACAACGATGGCCTGTACGACACCTTCCGCCGCTTCAGTTTCATATCCAAGGAACTCGGTCGCGCCGTGCTTGTCATGCAAATCGAACCAGAGTGCCTCCGCAACGCTTTCACCGGAACCGCTCCAGGACTTGCGTGCCGTCTCTCTCTGTCGCTCCATGGCCGCTTCATAACCCGCAACGTCTACGGACCTGTTCTGGCCGCGCAGGATGTCCTGCGTCAGGTCGAGCGGGAAACCATAAGTATCGTAAAGCTTGAAAGCGACCTCTCCGGAAAGAGGTTCTCGGTCTCCCAGGCGCCCCACTTCCTCTTCCAGCAACTTCAAGCCACGGCCAAGCGTGTCCTTGAAGCGTGTCTCCTCAAGCTTGAGCGTTTCCTCGACCAGGGCCTGCGCACGAGACAGTTCCGGGAAGGCTCCCCCCATCTGATTGACGAGTGCCGGCACCAGGCGCCAAAGCATTGGATCGTGTGCGCCCAGCATGTGAATATGGCGCATGGCCCGGCGCATGATGCGACGCAGCACATAGCCGCGCCCCTCCTTCGCAGGCAGGACACCATCGGCAATCAGGAAGGAAGCAGCCCTAAGGTGATCCGCAATAACCCGGTGGGAAACGCCATAAGGCCCATCAGGCTCGGTGCCACTGGCCTCGGCAGAAGCCTCAATCAACGAGCGCATCAGGTCGATATCGTAATTGTCGTGTTTGCCCTGAAGGACTGCGGCTATTCGCTCCAGACCCATTCCGGTATCGATCGAAGGTCTTGGCAGAGCGAGCCGCTCGCCTTCTCCCATCTGTTCGAATTGCATGAAGACGAGATTCCAGATCTCGATGAATCGGTCGCCATCTTCATCCGGACTTCCCGGCGGCCCACCCGGTATGCCTTCACCGTGGTCAAAGAATATTTCGGAACAGGGACCACAGGGGCCAGTATCCCCCATGGCCCAGAAGTTATCTGATGTGGGAATCCGAATAATCCGGTCATCCGGCAAACCGGCTACACGTTTCCAGAGATCATAGGCCTCGTCATCCTCGTGATAGACAGTGGCCAGAAGCCGGTCCTTGGGAAGCCCGAACTCTTTCGTCACCAATTCCCAGGCCAGCTCGATCGCGCGTTCCTTGAAGTAGTCGCCGAAAGAGAAATTCCCCAACATCTCGAAGAATGTATGATGCCGTGCGGTGTACCCGACATTCTCGAGGTCATTGTGCTTTCCGCCAGCACGCACGCATTTCTGTGAGGTCACGGCGCGTGAATAGGGCCGTGACTCCGCCCCGGTAAACACATTCTTGAACTGGACCATGCCGGCATTGGTGAACAGCAGGGTCGGATCGTTGCGTGGCACCAGCGGCGAAGAGGACACGATTTCATGTCCGTTTCGCTCGAAAAACTCGAGAAAGCGGCTGCGAATGTCGTTGGTTGTTATCGTCATGACTGCCTGTTGGATACACGTATGTTGTCTGCCGCAGATTTAAGGCGTCTGCAGTGCTTTACACAAGGCAGGATTTGGTAAGGCCCTGCCTGCAAGGCAATGCCTCACCAAGCAGCGCGCAGCCTGCCGGCAATCAGATCAAGTGAGCATTCCCGTTCCTGGGCGTAACAAGGTCTCGGGGGCACCCCTGTCCGGCACGGACAGAGTAGATTGCTCATTCGCTGCTTTCCGCGTCATCGGCCTCGGCATTTCCTTCAGCCAGCATTGCATCCGAAACCATCCCGGCATTCGAGCGCACCGCATGCTGGATCGATTCCGCGACATCCGGGTTTTCCTTCAGGAAGCGTCGCGCATTCTCACGCCCCTGCCCAATTCTCTGGCCTGAATGGGAAAACCATGCGCCGGACTTCTCGACCACACCAGCCTGGACTCCGAGATCCAGGATTTCTCCTGTCTTGGAAATGCCCTCGCCATACATGATGTCGAATTCGACCTGCCTGAAAGGCGGTGCCATCTTGTTCTTCACCACCTTCACACGGGTCTGGTTTCCGACGACGGTGTCCTTGTCCTTGATCGACCCGATACGGCGAATATCCAGCCTGACTGACGAGTAGAACTTCAGGGCATTGCCGCCCGTGGTGGTTTCGGGACTGCCAAACATGACACCGATCTTCATACGGATCTGGTTGATGAAGATCACCAGCGTGTTCGAGCGTGAGATAGACGACGTAAGCTTGCGCAACGCCTGACTCATCAGCCGCGCCTGAAGACCTGGCATCTGGTCGCCCATATCTCCTTCCAGCTCGGCGCGCGGAACGAGGGCAGCCACGGAATCGATGACCAGGACATCCAGTCCACCGGAACGCACCAGGGTATCGGCAATCTCGAGCGCCTGTTCACCCGCATCAGGCTGGGCAATCAGCAGTTCCTCGATATCGACACCCACCTTCTTCGCATAACTCGGGTCCAGGGCATGTTCAGCATCCACGAAAGCGCAGGTTCCCCCCGCCTTCTGGGCTTCTGCAACGACGTGCAGCGCAAGTGTTGTCTTGCCTGAGGATTCCGGTCCGTAGATCTCGACGACACGTCCACGCGGCAGGCCGCCAATGCCCAGGGCAATGTCCAGCCCAAGCGAGCCGGTGGAAACGGATTCGGTCTCGACCACTTCACGTTGGCCGAGGCGCATGACGGAGCCCTTACCGAATGCCCTGTCGATCTGGGAAAGTGCGGCATCCAGTGCCTTGTTGCGATCGGAAGTTTCTTTGTTCACGAGTTCGAGCACCATTTCTGACATTGGAAGAGCTCCCCCCTTATCCCATGCACGCGGAGTGGCTGCAATGGTCAGAATGTACTTGCTATGTTCTCATTTGGCAAGAGAGGAGATCAAAAGGGGAACAAGCCACCTTTCAGCCCATGACTTCCTTCACCTTTCCGGCCAACTGCTTGAGACTGAAGGGCTTCGGCAGGAAATAGATGCCATCATCGCTGTCCATCTGCTCGCGGAAGGAATCCTCGGCATAGCCCGAAATGAAGATCACCTTCAATTCCGGAAAGATTTCACGTGCCTTGCGTACAAGCGACGGTCCATCCAGTTGAGGCATCACCACATCCGTGATCAGAAGATTGATGTTGCCTGGATCCTCTTCCGGATTATCGGGGGTGCCCTTCAGGATTTCCAGGGCCATCTCACCTGAACGTGCCTCGAGCACCTGATAGCCCTTGTTGCGCAAGGCCCGTGACGAGAAGGAACGGACAGCGTCTTCATCCTCAACCAACAGGATCGTCCCCCGCCCCGTAAGATCCCGTGAGGCCTGAGGATCGGCCTCC
Organism: Fodinicurvata sediminis DSM 21159; assembly: GCF_000420625.1. Taxonomy (NCBI): domain Bacteria; kingdom Pseudomonadati; phylum Pseudomonadota; class Alphaproteobacteria; order Rhodospirillales; family Rhodovibrionaceae; genus Fodinicurvata; species Fodinicurvata sediminis. The sequence goes on from NZ_ATVH01000011.1 coordinate 499,007, forward strand.
TCTGATTCTGGGCGCGTCTTGCTGTGCTGCGGCAGATAGATGGAAAAGCGCGTACCCTTGTTCAGATGGCTGTCCACGAAGATATAGCCGCCCGTCTGCTTGACGATGCCATAGACTGTCGAAAGTCCTAGTCCGGTTCCCTCGCCAACCTCCTTTGTCGAGAAGAACGGCTCGAAGATCCGGTTCAGGTTCTCCCGCGGAATGCCGGAGCCGGTATCCTCCACCTCTATCAACACATACCCACCGAGCGGAATGGTCTCGTTGCCAATGCGTCGGGCGCTCTCGAAATTGACATTGCTTGTCCGAATGGAGAGACGGCCCCCATCCTGCATGGCATCGCGTGCATTGACCGCAAGATTGATAATCACCTGTTCAAGCTGGCCCTGGTCCGCCTTGACCGGCCCCAGATCCCGTCCGTGGACGACATTCAGGTCGATGCGCTCTCCAATCAGGCGCCTCAACAGATGTGAGATTTCCGCCAGGATGTCCGTCACGTTCAACACCCTGGGCTGCAGGGTCTGCTGTCTGGAAAAGGCCAGCAGCTGGCGCACCAGGTTGGCGGCACGGTTAGCATTCTGCTTGATCTGCATGATGTCCACGAAAGACTGGTCGCCCGGCCGATGCCGCAAGAGCAACAGATCCGAGAAGCCAATCATGGCGGTCAGCAGATTGTTGAAGTCATGAGCTATGCCGCCGGCAAGCTGACCAACGGCCTGCATTTTCTGGGATTGCGCAAACTGTACCTCCAGGGCCTTCTGCTCGGTCGTGTCGATCATGTGCACGATCAGGCCGTCTTCGGCAGCCTCGCCGAAGCTTCGCAGTGTCAGGGAACAGCGCAATTCCCGGGCACAAGCCAACTGTACTTCGGCAAAAGATGAGCCTGCGGCCTCGGCGTCCGGCAGAAGCGCCTGTTCCACGGCGGCATTCACGCGCGCCTGCGATTCCGACGACACAAGGTCGGCCAGACCCTGTCCAACAGGGCTGCGTCCTGCATCGTCAACCATATCCTGGAATGCCTGGTTGCACTCTGTGATGCGGCCATCCCGGCTCAGCAACGCAATGCCAACCGGTGCTTCATTGAACAAGCGCTGGAAGCGCTGCTCAGTCAGTTCCAGAGCCGCTTCCGTCTGCCGCTCTGCAGACAAGTGACGCACGACGGACCGGGTGCGCAATCCGCCTGCGCTTCCAGTGTCCTCGACTTGGTCCTGTATGATCAGGGCTGTGAAGCTGCTTCCATCTGCACAGAGAAGTTCGATTTCGCCTTCGCGTTGTTCATTCACGAACGGCAGGTACGCCAGATGCGGCAACTGATCCCGGGATGCCAGGACATCATGCAGGCGCAGGCTGTCTTGCGTGAACTCGCGAACGCTGCGCCCCAGCCACTTTGCCATGACGCGATTGATATAGATGAACCGCCCTTCTCCATCCACGGAATAGAAGCCGATGGGCGCATGTTCCAACAGGTCGAAGAAGCGCTTGTGTTCATTGCGAAGGATCGATTCCATCTGCCGGCGCGTCGTGATGTTGCGCATGGTCCAGAGGGATTCCCTGGCTCGGCCCAGGAAGGGAAAAGCGCTAATCCGGAACCACTGCACGGCATTCTCGCCACCTTCTTCATCCGGCAGGGCGATCTCGGTTTCACCGTGCAGACCAGATTCCAGTTGCTGTTGAAGGCGCTCGACCTCGACACGCTCCTCCGCTGTGAAAAGCTGTCCCAAGACCCAATCCGGCAAGGTTTGACCCGCTTTCATGGGCAGGGCGTCACAGGCCGGATTGGACAGCAGAACCCGCTGGCCGCGACGCACAACCTGCATGGGATCTTCGACGGCCGCTGCGGCCGATTCAAACAGCTTCAGCCTGTACCTGACGTGCACATGCCGCCACAGCAAAACCGCGAATCCGAAAACCAGAGCGCCAAGCAGCCCCAGTTCGAGTACTCCCCCCAGAATCATTGTCCCTGAATGCCCCTGCTCCCTAAGCGACCTCGAGTCTTGTTAGCACGGATCCCGGTCCTGCGCGAAACCCCCGGTTCATCTATCAGGACTGCGTGTCCCCACTCCTACCGGAAATCTGTCCACGAATACGCATCACATAGCCGATGATCTCGGCGACCGCCTTGTAGTGCTCAGGAGGTATTTCCTCGTCGATCTCGACGGCATCATAAAGCGCACGAGCCAACGGCCGGTTCTCGACAAGGGGAACCTCGTTCTGTCGGGCAACCTCACGAATACGAAGGGCCACCTCGTCTATGCCCTTGGCCACAACGGTCGGAGCGTTCATCTCATCGGAATTGTACTTCAAGGCGATGGAATAGTGAGTCGGGTTGGTAACCACGACATCGGCCGAGGGCACGGCAGCCATCATCCGGCGCTTGGCGCGTTCCATGCGGATTTGACGAAGACGACTCTTGACCAGGGGATCCCCCTCGGACTGCTTGGTCTCGTCACGCACTTCCTGGCGCGTCATACGCATTTCCTGAATATGCTTGTAGCGCTGATAGGCAAAGTCCATGGCGGCGATCACCGTCATCACGGCCAGGACCGCGATCAGCAGGCGCAAGGATTCGGTTTGCAGATAGATCAGGATCTCCTGGGGCTGCAAATCGCTGAGATTGATGATCGTCTGACCTTCCGGCCAGATGACCGCCGTGATGATGCCCCCGATCAAGGCGATCTTGAGCACCCCCTTGAGGAATTCCATCAATGCCCGTGTTCCGAAAATCTTCTTGAAGCCGGATACCAGTGACAGCTTCGAGAGTTTCGGCTTCAAGCTTTCGACCGAGAAGATCAGCCCGAACTGCAGGAAACCCGATGCCAGAGCCAGGACGATAAAGATCAGAAAGGGCAAGGAGAGCGTAATCGCGATTTCTTTCACGGTATCGTACATGAGGGTACGGGCCGTGGCGCTTTCGACCATGAAATCCTGTGGCCGCTCTATGAAAGGCAGCAAGGCCAAGCCAATCCGGTTCACGATCCAGGGCGCCATGACACCCAATACCAAGGCAAAACCCAGAATGATGAACCAGTGATTCATTTCCTGGGAGCGCGCCACCTGCCCCTTCTCGCGCGCATCCTTCAGCCGCTTGGGAGTCGGATCTTCCGTTTTCTGGGCATCATCCTTCTGTTCTTCGGCCATTTGCGTCTTCCCGACCTATCCCCCCAGGAAAGAGAGGAAAGTATCCTCCATCTCTCCAAGGAAAAGCTGCATGATGATGGGCAGACTGAGCATCATGACCATCAACCCGAGGGTAATCTGCAACGGCAGGGCAATGAAGAAGACCTGCATCTGCGGCATGAGCCGCGAGAGCAGGCCCAGTCCAACGTAGAAGAACATGGCAACAGCAATGAAGGGCGCCGACATCTTGACCGCCAGAACAAAGGTATCTGCCACCGTCCGTGCAACCATGTCTGCCATGTCACCCACTGGAACCACTTCTCCGGGGCGCATCACCTCATAGCTCGCAACGACAGCTTCGATCGCAAGATGATGAATCTCCAGGATAAAGATCAGCAGCAAAGCGGTTACGGTCAGAAAACCGCTGGCAATCGACGCCTGCTGGGCGCTGACTGGATCATTGACCAGGGCATTCGCCATTGCGGAGGTCTGCGCCACCACCATACCGACCACATTGAGTGCGTTGATGAAAAGGCGCCCCAGGGTCCCCAGAAACACTCCGATCACGATTTCTCCGGCCAGCAGGACAAACAGCATCATTGGCGCAGCCGGCATGTCCGGAAGATTACCGGACAGCACCGGACTGACGACAAGCGTCACCATGAGGGCAAGAGCCAACCGGGTGCGCGTATTGATATAGGTCTCGCCAATTCCCGGCAGCAGGATAAAGGCGGAGCCAACACGGGCAAACACCAGCAGATAGGCGAAAACTCCAGCTGGCAGAAGCTCCTCAAGCATCCCGCTCAGCCAGACGCCACGATGTAGTCAACCAGTCCTTCGGTGAACTCGGTCAAGGTGCTCAACATGAATGGCAAAAACAGAATGATGGAAACGAAGATGGCCAGGATCTTCGGCACGAAGGACAGTGTCATTTCCTGCATCTGCGTCAAGGCCTGGAAGAGCGCAATCACCAGGCCCACGGCCAGAGCGACCAGAAGAATTGGCCCCGAAACCTTCAGCATGACCCAAACAGCTTCACGGGTAACAGCTATGGCTTCGACAGCCTCCATGATGCACCAACCGAGCGAGTGTCAGATCGGCATGCGCAAGATGTCCTGATAGGCTTGCACAGCCTTGTCTCTTATCGACACCACGGTCTGCAGTGTCAACTCGGCCTTGCTGACCGCCATGACGACCTCGTTCATGTCGGCATTGCCCATGGTGGCCTTGTAGCTTTGCTCTTCGCCACCGCGCATGGTTTCGATGGCCCCTTCGGTCGCTTCCTTCAGCGCCTCAGTAAAATCACCGCCTTCACCGCTGCCACCGGATAGCGGCGTTGTCGTGCCGCTGTTACCTGTAGCCTTGCCGGCCACGCTGCCCAGCTGCGAATAGGCCGATACGGCTTCATTGAAACTGACCATCATCTGTCCCTTTCAGGTCCCGTCTGTCAGCCTTCCTGGCGTTCTTTGCGAGTTATCGCAGAAGGTTGATTGTCTGTTCCAGCATCCTGCGGGAACTTTGTTGCACGCGCAGATTGGCTTCGTAGCTGCGCTGGGCCTCGCGCATGTCCGTCAATTCAATCAGGGAATTCACGTTTGGCAGAAGCACGTATCCGTCTTCATTGGCAGCCGGATGGCCAGGGTCGAAACGCTGACTGAATTCACTCTGATCAAGCGTGATTCGGTCCACATTGACCGTTTCCGCGCCAATCTCTCGGTTCAGCACATTCTTGAAGTTGACCATCTTGCGCTGATAGGGCTCGCCGCCTGGCTCGGAGGCCGTTGAATCGGCATTGGCCAGGTTCTCGGCAATGATGCGCAGGCGCGTGCCCTGCGCTTTCATGCCGTCAGCCGAAATTGTCAGTGTATTGAAGAGATCCATGGCTTTATCCGTTCCTGGTCCTATCTGGATCCGCCGCCACCGGCAGCCATCTTGAACATCTGCGTATATTTGGAATAGAGGTTGGTCACCGTGGAGTAGTGCATCTGGGTGTCCGCGATCTTGCCCAACTCGTCTTCGACCACCACGGAATTGCCCGAGGGCACCGTCTCATAACGGTCTCGCACCTCATCCTGTCGGACCTTTCCCGGCCCTGGATCCCGCGTCCCGCTCATGTGTCCCGAATGCGTCGCTGTGGTCTGCATAAGCAGGTTTCGACCCTTCACCATGCGCTCGAAGGAGCCTTCCTTGAGATCCTGGCTCACGTAACCGGGCGTGTCCGCATTGGCTATGTTCTGTGACAGAACGGATTGCCGCTGGGACAGCCAGTCCATGCGCTTTGCGAAAACGTCAAAAAGTGCGAACTTGTCGCTCATCACGCTCTTCCGGGCAGAGTACAATCGATCAACCGCAGCGTGGCACAAGACTTGTTAAGAAAGTGTAAATGCTGTTACAAACGATTCAGGCTGGACTGCATACGATCTGATGGCCGGAACAGGAGCCTCACCCGCCGATGCTGTATCTAACAAGAAAGATAGGTGAATCGGTCATCATTAATGACGACATCACAGTCACGGTCGTCGATATACGTGGGAAATCCATAAAACTCGGCTTCACCTTCCCCGCTGACGCAAGCGTCCTTCGCGAAGAGATTCACGAGCGTATCCAGGCCGAAAACAGGGCCTCTGCAAATGGCAGTGCAGCCCTGAGTCTGGAAGAAGAGGAAACAGCCAAGGACAGTGCAGAATCCTGACCCCAGCCGTCACGATAACTGCAGCCGCCTCAACACTTCCTTAACCATAAGGCTTCATTCTGCCGTCGTGGAGGCGCGCTCCACAAGAAACAGAATGAAAGACTGTGATGGCTAGGTCATCTTCGGAACGCCCCAATCACACCCCCGTCTCCTTGCAAGACAGCCAGCGAACGCTGGCCGTTGCTCTGGAAGGCGAAGCGGCTGAAACCACGCGCGTTGTTGCACGCGGCGAAGGCGTTTTGGCCGAACAGATACTCTCGCTAGCCTTCAGCCACGACATAAAGGTACGGCAGGATGCAGCCTTGGCAGAAATCCTGGCTGCCCTTAAGCCTGAAAGCGAAATCCCTCCAGTCGCTTTGGCAGCGGTTGCGGAAATCCTCACCCGGCTTTATCAGGCAGACAGCAGCCTTGGACAAACGGCCACGAATCTGGACGTACAGGATATCCAGGGACAGGATTGACGGGGGCAGGACATGGATCCAGGGGACTACATACGCTTTCTGATTGCCTTGGGCGTCGTTATTGCCCTTCTTCTTGGGCTTGCGTGGATCGCGCGTCGCTCGGGACTGGCTGGGCGCCTTGGCGCCCTAGCCCCCTCAAGCAAGAAGGAAAAGCGACTTAAAGTTATCGAGGCTCTGCCCCTCGATTCCAAGAAGAGGCTGGTGCTACTGCAGTGGGATCAGCGCGAGCATCTTATCCTGCTCAATCCCGGGAATGCGCCTGACCTGCTGATTGACAGCAGCAGAGATGGCGACCCTACAACGGTCCGCCCATCGGAGAATGGAGAGGCGTCTTGAACGCCGCAGGTTACTGGGCGAAGAAACACGGCCTTGTGCTGGCAGCCGTCGCAGGACTGTCCCTGCTGTTTGCAGTTCTTGTAACGCCGGCACTTGCGCAAAGCCTGAGTCTCGACCTGGGTGGAGAGGATGGCTCGACGACCAGCAGGATCCTGCAACTGGTCATCCTCATCACGGTCCTCAGCCTGGCCCCTTCGATCCTGGTGATGGTCACCTCGTTCACCCGGATCGTGGTGGTACTGTCCTTCCTGCGTAGCGCACTGGGCCTGCAACAGACTCCACCCAACATGGTTCTGGTCTCTCTGGCGCTCTTCCTGACCGCCTTCATAATGATGCCGACCATGGAGCGGGTATATGATGAGGCTGTCGTTCCCCTGGTCGAGGAGGAGATCGACGAGATGACGGCCTTCGAGCGGGCCAGCGACCCAGTACGAGACTTCATGCTGACCCATGTCCGTGAGCGTGACCTTCAACTCTTTGCCGACCTTTCCGAGGTCGAAGAGATCGAGGCACCGGAAGCCACACCTTTGCGCATTCTGATTCCGGCCTTCATGATCAGTGAACTCAGGCGTGCGTTTGAGATCGGCTTCCTGATCTTCCTGCCCTTTTTGATCATCGACATGGTGGTGGCCTCCATCCTGATGTCCATGGGCATGATGATGTTGCCACCGGTCATGATCTCCCTGCCCTTCAAGCTGATCTTCTTCGTACTTGTCGACGGCTGGTACCTGATAGCAGGCAGCTTGATCCAGAGTTATGGCGGCTGACCGTTTGAAGGGCAGTCGAATGGGTTACAGGCCCGTCTCGGCAAAATCCTGAAGCCGGTCGCTGTAGCTTGTCATGTAACCTCTTGCCTCGGCCACGGCCGAAAGTTCGGTGACAAGCGATTCGCCATCCTGCAAATCCGGTTCATCCACCAAAAGGGCATAGGCATCCGCATGTGCGCTCTGCGCCATCGCCGCCTGATAACGGGAGGCCTGCTCCGCCAGGTCACCGCTACGCCCGGCAAGGATCAGGGCCACGGCCTGATTGAGAACGCGTCCCGACTCCTGTTCGGTAAGCGTTTCTCCCGCCTCGGGCTCTGGTGGCAGAATGGGGGCGAGTGTATTTGCAGCCTCATTCCAGCGATTGTTACGCCACAGTATCTCCGCCTTCAGATCACGCGCCTGCCCAGTATCGTCCCCGCGCAGAAGGGAAAGTGCCTCTTCAACCTGACCTTGTTCGCTGAGTGCATGCGCGCGCAGATAAACCCTCTCACGAGAAAGCTGCTGCTCCAATCCGGAAACAGCTGTTTCCTCCAACGCTACCAGAGCGGATTCAGGGTCATCGTTCAACAGGTGAACAGCGGCCAGGCGGGCGCCCACACGCGATTTCTGAGAACCGGCAAGACGATAATCGATCTGGTGCTGCAACAGGTTGGCAGCGCGCTCCAGCAGATCCATCGCCACCAGCTTGTCCGCAAGCCGAGATATCAGGCGCTCGCCATCCGGTCCCACAGGCATCAGTTCGCGGAACTCTTCATACAGGGCAAGAGCGCGCATAGGGGCCAGATCATCCACACGATCTCCCTCCACAAGAACATCGCGGAAAATGCTGCGCATCCGCCGCGCGGCCGCCTCCACGCCCGGCGTTTCCGGAAAATAGGTCACGGCCCGACGCAACGAGCGCAACGCTTCGATCGGCGCCCCGGCCTCCAACTGCAGGCCAGCCAAGCGAGTCAGCAGGGAAAACTCGAAGTTGTCGCCACGCCAGGCAAAGCGGAGACGTTCCAGCTCGTCTATCGCCTCGTCATGGCCAATCTCGCCGCCTTCCAGGCGATCGTCCAGAAGGGCAAGCCGGGCCCTTGCAGAGGCCCCGCTGCTGGTGCGCTCTCCGGCTTCCTGCCAAAGCTGGCGCGCCTGCTCCCGCTCACCGCGCATCATCGCAATACGTCCGGCCAGGTAATCCTGGCGTGTTTGCGAAAGGTTGCTCGAGGCACCGCTTTCTGCCCTGGCCAGATAGTCTTCCGCTTCTTCCAGATTCCCCTGGTTTACTGCCGCTTCCGCGGCCATCTGGTAGAGTCGTACACGCACATTCCGAGGATAACTGTCGATCAGCTCACTGTTCTCTGCAAAGGCTTGGTATGCAACCGGCCAGTCCCGCGCTTCCGCGGCATAGGCGCCTCGCCACAATGCCGCCTCGGGCAAACCTTCCAGCAAGGGGCCGCCCAGGCGTCCTGCAGAAGCTTCAAACTCCCCCATCAGGATATTGGCGGCAACCCGCATCACCCTGACTTCCGGGTCCGATGCCAGCAGAGGATCCTCCTTCACCAACTGATCAAGAATCCCCAAAGCCTCTGCCATCAGTCCGCGGGCGAAATAGAAGCGAGCCAGATCGAGGCGCCGAAGTTCCTTGTCACGCCCCGTAGCGGAGGCAACGCGATCCTGAAGATGCTGTCGGGTTTCGGTATAGCCTTCCCCCATCTCGAACCGCCAGGCTTCAAGCTCGAACAGCCTGGTGCTTAATCTGTCGGACGGCATTTCATCGAAGTCATTGAGGTCTACGCCTTCCGAAAGGTACAGGCCCTCTTCCGCCCTCACCTCAACTGACTCCGCGCCCGTTTCGACACGCACGCTTTCGTCGAGCGGCTGAACGACGATGCCCTGCAGCGTTTCCAGCAGAAGGAACTGGGGAAAACGCCTCTGTTGGGGCAAAAGCTGTCCGTCAGACATCAAGGGCGCCACCAGCAAGCGGCCTCGCTGTGGATCCTCCTGTTCGACAACCGAGCGGGCTCCGCTGGCGGCAATGGACAGCAGCGCCTCTTCACCCTCCTGCCTTCTTTCCAAAAGCGGCGCCCTGGGGCGGGCAGGTGCCTCGGGAGTAAGCCGGATCTCCCATTCTCGGCCTTCTCCAGTCACCTCGGCTTCCAGCGGATAGGACAAGGGAACCGTCAGGAACGTCGCTCCTTCGCCTTCCTGTTGTTGTACCCCGGAGAACTCGGGCGCCGTACTCCGCAAACGCTGCGTGAAGTTTTCCGGTGCGACCTGATCGATCACGATGACAAGGCCCTGATCGTCCTCAAAGGCAGCCACGGCTACTTGCTCAGGCCATGTCATGACCAGGGCGACTTCGTCCGGCCAGGGCGCCCGTCGCCCCGTATATGGGATTGTATCCTGCAGGCGGGATTGCCGCGTCAGCGTCAGCTGGACAGCATTGGGGTCATCCTCCTCTTCCTGCAGGGAGGGGTCGCCCGAAGCCAACGGGCCGTCCAGCTCGGGCTGGTCGCTGGCCTCCATGGAAAAGGGCGAGTCGGAGGCCAACCCAACACCCGGGTCGGCCACATCCAGTTCCACCAGGGACTCCCGGCTGCGACTCTGCAGCCGGGCCCCGGCCTCGTGATCAATGGTCACGCGCAGCTTGTTGTCGGCCAGAGTGCTTTCGAGCCCTTGCACCCGGGACAACCGGTCTAGAAGTGCCCCCTCGAACTGCAATTCTCCCGGCTTTTCAAAGTGAAGCGTACTGCGCGCTTCGCCGCTTTCCAGGCGATAGGATACCGGCTCTTCCCAGATAAAGCGCAGACGATCGAAAACTTCATGGCGTTCGCCATCAACTCTGACATCGGGCGGGGGCGGAGGTGGTGGCACTGCAGGGCGCAGATCCAGGACGATACGCGAACCGCTGTAGGCACGCGTCACCTTTCGTCGATCACTCAATTCCACCTGGAAGCGACGGCCATAATCCGAAACAACGACTTCACCGAGCATGGCTCCTAGAGCCTGGCGGGCCGGTTCAAAATTCAGGTTCACAGCCTGATTGAAGCTCAACAGAAGATAACGGCCCTCGGTACGCACCTGATGCTGGGGCGTGTCATCGAACTCAAGGACCAAACGGTAGAAACCGGGGTGAATGCCGCCGCTTACGGCAACTGCTCCGCTTTCGCTCTGGGCAACGGCGCCGGGTGCCACCAGGCACAGCGAGAGCAGTAGGAAGAAAAAACGCAGCACCGCACCTACTCCAGATCCCCGGCATCCTCCAGGACGACAATCTCGGTCCGGCGCCCCTGGCGGAAACTCTCGGCCGGATCCTCACCGGCCGCCCGGGTCAGTTCCTCGAATCGCCCGGCCCCGTGACCGCGGATGATGATATCTGAACCATAGCCCGACCGCTTCAGGAAATGTGCCACCCAGGCGGCGCGTGCAAGGGAAAGTTCCCAATTGCTGTGGGGGCCGTCCTCGATGGGACGCGGATCTGCATAGCCAACCACCTCGATGCGGTTCCGCACGCGGGCCAGCAATCCACCAAGCGAATAGATCGCACGCTCTGCCCGGGGGATGGGCTCGATATCGCCTGTTTCGAACAACAGGTCTTCGGGCAGGACCACCACCAAGCGCCCCTCTTCACGCTTGACATCGGCCGAGTCAAAGAACGCGTTGCCAGAGAATTCGGCCCGCAGTTGAGCCGCCAGGTAGTTCAGGTTCAAGCCGGGCCTCAGCCGCGCCGTCTCCACATCCTTTTCATGATCGGGCGAGACAAGGGGGTCTTCCTTGAGCGTCTCGATCTGGCCCAAGAAGTTGCTGCGCAAGGCTTCCCAGTTGCGATCCTCCAGTGTCATCATGGCGAACATCATGACGAAAAAGGCGAGCAGCAGAGCCACGAGATCGGTAAAGGTGACCAGCCAGGCTCCTGCTGACTTCCCGCCCCCCTTGGATGCTGAAGCCATCCCCCCCGAAGGCCCTGGGGCAAACGGTATATAGGGAGAGGTGTCGGACTTGGTCGCCGCTTTTCCATCCGGCTGGCTCATGGCGTGAACTCCGCCGGCTGTTCGGGTTCCCCTTCTCCACCCCACAGTCGCACCACTATGCGGACCATTCCGGCACTGTCCGGTAAAAGGCCGCCGGAAATCTTGCCCGCGACCAGATCACGATCGAGGAAGGCGCGCACAAGCGCACCGGCGCGCAGGAACACGGGGCTTTGGCCCGAGCTTTCCAGAAGACGTTCCATGCTCTGCGGGTCGAAACCGTTCAAAAGCTCCAGATCATAATCCGCATCCTGGTCCTGCCGCTTGCTGAGCTCTACCGCCACCCGGTCGATCAGGCGCTCCGCGCGACCGTTCAACTGGGTGCTATCGCGCAGGAAGAGTTCCTCGGCCGGTATCTCCAGGCGCAATTCACCCAGCGCGGGATCCACTTCCATCGATGATGTCGGCAGGTACGATCGGAACAGGCGGCTCAACTCGCTCAAGGCCGGGGCGCCACCCTGCTGGACACCATCGGCACCGGGCAGAGGATCAACGGAACGATTGACCTCGACTCGCCCCTCGAACGTCTTGTTGACGCTATCGACGACCTTCTTGACCTTTTCGTTCTCGAATTGCGCCAGGACAGTCAGCAGGATGAAAAAGGCCAGAAGCAGCAACTTCAGGCTCAACAGGGCCATCAGGCTGCTGGTACTGGATCCGCCCTGTCGCTGAATGCCTGGCGCCGTCTGCATGGCGTGGCTCAGTCGAAACTGGCGAGCAACGCGTCGATGTCGTCCTGGCTGATCGCATCCTCCGAGGATTGCGGACCGTTCATCAGTTCGGCATCCCCCGGACCCGAAGTCTTGCTCGCCTTTTCTTCGCGTGCGGTTCGTTCACCCGGCTCACCGAAGGTTTCCAGCAAAGCGTGAACCTTTTCCTCGATATGGGTCAGGCAGTGAACAACCTTGGTGATCCGCTGGCCGGTAATGTCCTGGAAGCCGCAGGCTTCGTAAACCTGGGTAACGGAATCGGTCAGGCGCTGCGCCACCTCCGGGGGAAGGTTCTCGGCTTCCTGTTCGATGGCCTCCACCGATTCCATGATCGTGTTGGTGGCCTGTTCCGTGGCGCCGACAATGGCCTCCAGTTCTTCACCGGCGGCCGGAATATGCTCATCGGTGATCTCGTCGGGACGCAGAGAGGCGATTTCCTGACGGGCAGAATGAATGTAGCGCGAAAGGGCCTCGATCTCGCCGTAGACCTTCAGGTTGACACTGGACAGGTCCCCCTGGGCGGTATTGATGATCCCTTCGACGATGTTCACCAGGTCGTCGGGATCAATGTCCTTGTAACGGCTGACCAGCGCTTCAAGGCGCTGCGCGTGTCCGTTGGTTTCGGCTTCGCTCGTCATGCTTCATGACCTTCAGAAAGCGCCCAGAACAGCCTGCAGCTTGTTCTTCAGCGTGGCGGCATTGAACGGCTTGACGATATAGTTGGTGACACCGGCCTGTTTGGCGGCGACCACGTTCTCACTCTTGCTTTCCGCCGTGATCATGACGAAAGGCAGGTCTTTGAGCTTGGTATCGGCCCGAACTTCCTTGAGCAGCTGCAGGCCGCTCATGGGCTCCATGTTCCAGTCCGAAATGACAAGCTGATAGGGCTTGTCGCGCAGTTTCTGAAGGGCCTGGGCGCCGTCCGTCGCCTCGTCAACATTGTTGAAGCCAAGCTGCTTCAGCAGGTTGCGAATGATCCTGAGCATCGTCTTGTAATCGTCAACGATGAGGATCTGCATATCCATGTCCACACCTGCCATCTCTCGTACTCCGTCTTGTTCTCGCGTGTTCTGACTTTTGGCCTGGGCAGCACTATGCGCCTGAACTCAAACTAGCTCCGGCTTCTTAACGTTGGGTAAAGCCGGGAAAATTTCGTGAAAGCGGTCTGATTATTCGCCGATGACCGGTATTTCCTGGCGTTCGGCCATGCGCACGGTGATCTGCTGGGCGCGGTCGGGGCGCATCTCGGCCAGGATGGGCGCGGTAATGCGTTCCTTCATGCGGGTCACCACGGACAGCAGGACCTCCATGTCCAATTGCTCGAAGATTCGCGCCGCATCCTTGGGTTTCATCTTCTCGTAAATGGCAACCAGGTTATCCAGCTTGTTCTGCTCTTCATCGTCATACTGACCCAGAAGCGCTTCCACCTTGCCTTGCATCTCCTCCAGTCGGGCAATCTTCTCCTCGACACGGGTTTCCGCAGCCTTCAGCAGGGCTTCCTGCTCCTCCAGGGTCTTCTCACGCTGTTCCAGTTCCTGACGGCGACTGGCAAGCGACTGCAGCAGCTCGATCTCGGTTTCCGTCATTGAAAAGGGATCGACCTCTGTCAGGTCCTTGGCTGTTCCGGAAGCCTGCTCGTCACCGGTGACATTGACATCAGCTGCATCGGCCAGCAGGTCGTCCGCGGCGCCCTCACCCTCCGTTTCCTGCTGGGTGTCGGCTGCCTGATCGGTATCATCGCCGGCCTCTGCGGCGGGAGCTTCCTCTTCCTGTGCGGCAACCTCCACACCCTGCCAGACATCGAACACCCGGAACCCCAGAGTCAGGGAAGCCAGAAAAATCACCAGCGGCAGCAACCGCAGTCGCGGTGTACGCTTCAACTGGACGCCGCTGTCGTTCTGTTGTGTCGTCATCGTATGCCATCCAGTGTCTTGAGCAGGTCGCGTGCCTCGGGAGAAACGGAGTCCGACGCCTTGCGTGTCTGCTCTTGCCCCTGCCCCTGTCTTTGCGAGATGCCACCCGATTCCTTGCGGTCCTTCGGCGCCGCCTTGCGGCCAGAAGGCGGCGTTTCATCAGAAGTCTTGGGTGAAGCGGCCAGCCCCTTCGAGACGGAATTTTCCAGACGATCGGCAACCGAGGTTCCCTTCTCCACCAGGAAGACCAGATCGTCGGCCAGGCTGCGGGCCTCTGAAACCCGGCCCTCGACGGCACTGACCTGCTTCTCCAGGTCGCTGCCCAGGGTCTGCGAGCGCGATTGCAGGCTGGCAATGCCCTTCTCGGCGTCCTGGGTGGCCTGGGCAAATTCACCTACCATTCCCTGCATCTCCTCGCGAAGATTGCGAAACTGGTTCAATTTCCGATTCAGCACAACAGCATAACCAATTGTAACCAGGAGAAGAATGGCCAGAAGGCCGTCGATCATCAGTTCCATTGCCATCACTCCATCTCCCCTGGGCCGCGGATCAGCTTGTCCGATATCCGTGCGGCGATATAGCCGTTGCGGCGCCCCATCTGTCCCTTGAACATGTCCACGTCTCCACAACGCAGGGTGACCTTGGAATTGGGCGTCTTGTTGAGTGGAATCTGGTCGCCGACCTTCAGGTTCAGGATGTCGTTGAGCGGCATTTCCATCTGCTCCAGCACGGCATCGATCGACACCTCGGTATGCCAGAGCTCGCTGCTCAGGTGGGTTTCCCAGATGGAATCCCGACCGAACTTCTCACCCATGAACATCTGCAACAGCAACTCACGGACCGGCTCCAGCGTGGCGTAGGGCAACACAAGCTCGACGCGGCCGCCGCGATCCTCCATGTCGATGCGAAGGCGCGTATTGATCGCGGCATTGGCGTTGCGTGCGATGGCAGCAAAGCGTGGATTGGTCTCCAGCCGCTCGAAGCGGAATGTCACCGGAGACAAGGGGTCGAAGGCCGCCGACAGGTCCATCAAGATCACGTTCATCAGACGCGTGATCAGGTTGCGCTCGATAGTCGTGTAGGGGCGCCCCTCGATCCGCATGGCCGCGGTTCCGCGACGGCCGCCCAGCAGGACGTCCACGATGGAGTAGATCAGGTTGCTGTCGACGATCATGAGACCATAGTTGTCCCATTCCTCCGCCTTGAAGACGGCCAGCATCGCCGGCAGGGGAATGGAGTTCAGGTAGTCCCCGAAACGCTGCGAAGAGATGTTGTCCAGGCTGACCTCGACATTGTCCGAGGTGAAGTTGCGCAGCGAGGTCGACATCATGCGCACCAGGCGGTCGAAGACCACCTCCAACATGGGAAGACGCTCGTAGGACACGCGCGTGGAATTGACGATGGCATTGATGCCTTCGTTGTCGCCTCCGGCACCGTCTTCGTCGAAGCCCAGCAGGCTGTCGATTTCGCTCTGGTCCAACACCCGCTCCGAAGAGCCCCCCATGCCGTCGGGGTCATCCGCATCGTCCGAGTCCGCCATGGCCTCCCATTCGGCCATCAGGGCATCATAGTCCTCGTCGGTCTCGGCATCTGGGGCCTCGACGCCTTGCGTTTTTGGAGCGGGCGCCTCCGGGTCGGGCGTCTCTGGGTTGTCCGTCATGTCGCTCATTGGACTTCCACTGCTTGCGGCTCGTTACTGGACCAGAATCTGGCGGAAGAGAACGTCCGTGATTTCAGGCTCTTCCACCGTGGTGTTGGCACGCATCAAGAGTTCCTCGCGCAAACGCTGCATGCCAACGGAGCCCTCCAGGTCATCAACCCGCAGTTCCCTCAGGTAAACCTGGAAGCTGTCGATGATCCGAGGTTGAACTTTCTCAAGTTCCGCCAAGCCCGCCGGATTCTTCAGTTCCAGGGATATGGAAAGTTTCAGGTAGCTGGAGCCGTTACCACTGGAATTGAGGTTCACCAGCATGTCGGGCAGTTCGTAGAAAACCTCGACTTCTTCCGTCTTCACACCTTCCTTCTCGCCTGCTTCGACGGACACCAACAGCTTGTCCAGCATGCCGGTGAAATACATCGCTGCGCCGCCACCGCCCAGGATCAACAGGGGCAGGATGATGAAAAGAACGAGCTTTTTCCCGCTCAGTCCGGATTTCCGGGGCAGGACCTCGACTTCCTGATCTCCATCGTCCGTATTTGCTACTGCATCGGCCATTCTGGTCGCTTTCCAACTTCATACTTCGTGCAAGGACCCGCACAAGCTAACGGACGATGGTTAACAAGTCGTTTCTGCCCACTCAGGAAGTTGCACCAGCAGCGATGGGTTCGGCAGCTTTTGCCCCACGCAGCGCAATGATTGCCGTAATCTTCTCCCTCAGCACAGCAGAAACTTTAATAGGCCATTGAAATTAATATATTTATAAAGTTGGCACGCTTCCTGCTTTCTGTTCTGTCGCAAGAAGCTCGCAAAAGAGCTCGGCACTTGAAAAGGACAGACGAACCATGGAAAGCCCAAGTTACATAGCACTGTCACGCATGACCGCCCTCAGGCGGGAAATGGATGTCGTGACCAACAACCTCGCAAACATGAACACGCCCGGATTCCAGCGGGAATCGATGATGTTCCAGGAATACCTGGCCGACACGAAGGACATGAACGCGGGTATCCTGCGCAAGATCAGCATGGTCCAGGACCTGGCCTCCGTACGCGACTTGAGCGAAGGGCCGATGGTCAACACGGACAATCCGCTGGACATTGCGATCTCCGGCAACGGTTACTTCACGGTCGAGACCGAAGAGGGTCCGCGCTATACCCGCAAGGGGAACTTCACCCTGGACAACAACGGCCAGATCGTCACCGCGGCAGGCGACCCCCTGATGGGCGCCGACGGAGCCCCGATCGTCCTGCCACCCGAAGCCTCGGACATCGTCATTAACAAGGATGGCACCATCGCCGTGCGCGATCCGGCCGATCCCATGGCTGAAAACCCCATTGGCCAGGTCGGTGTCGTGCAGTTCGAGGAGGAATACGAACTGAAGCGTGAAGCGGACGGCCTGCTGAATGCGGAAGATCAGGACCCGGTCGAGGCCGAGGGTGTCGCCGTTCTCCAGGGCATGCTGGAGGGTTCGAACGTGCAGGGCGTGGTCGAGATGACCCGCATGATCGAAACCCAGAGAAGCTATCAATCCGTCAAGAACATGATGGACAAGGAGGACGAACGCCAGCGCCAGGCGATCCAGATCCTCGGCTCCTTCGGAGGCCAGGCATGACCCTCGGCAAGATTGTCCTCCCAACCATGATTGTCATGTGCGCCAGGGATGACCTGCGCACCACCGGAAAGGATTTCTGACCATGCGCTCCCTCAGCATCGGCGCAACCGGCATGCTTGCGCAGCAGACGAATGTCGACGTCATCTCCAACAACATCGCCAACATGAACACCACCGGCTTCAAGCGGGGCCGTGCCGAGTTCAACGACCTGCTTTACCAGGACCTGCGCCGCGTGGGTTCGGCCTCGTCCGACACCGGAACGATCGTGCCCTCGGGCGTGCAGATCGGCCTGGGTGTCCGCACGGCAGCCGTCTATCGCATCCACGAGCAAGGCAACCTGGAAATCACGGACAACAGCCTGGACCTGGCCGTGGACGGCCGCGGCTATTTCCAGGTGCAACAGCCAAACGGCGAAACGGCCTACACCCGGGCCGGCTCCTTCCAGCTCAGTCCCGACGGCGATATCGTCACGCCGGACGGTTTCATGGTGGAGCCGGGAATCAACATTCCTGCGGAATCCACGGCCATATCCATCAACGAGAATGGCGAGGTCTGGGTCAAGCTGGACGGCCAGGTCGCACCCCAGCAGGCCGGACAGCTTGAACTGGCTGTCTTCCCTAATGACGCGGGCCTGGAAGCCATGGGCCAGAATCTCTTCGTGGAAACGCCGGCCTCAGGAGCCCCCCAGGTGGCCCCACCAGGCGAAGAGGGCTTCGGCACCATGGTGCAGGGCGCTCTTGAAACCTCCAATGTCGACGCCGTGCAGGAGATCACGAACCTGATCACCGCCCAGCGCGCCTACGAGATGAATTCCAAGAGCATTCAGGCATCCGACGAGATGCTGCGCAGCGTCACCCAGCTGCGCTAGGATGAGAGGATAGCATCATGAAGAACAGCTTTATGAAGGCCCTGCTGACGGCCGGCGTCCTGTCCGCCGCCAGCCTCGCCCCTGCCCTGACCAGCCCGGCGCTGGCCGAAGCGGACAACTCGGTCGAGCAGTTCATTTCCCTCAACCGTTCCATCGTGGTCGAGGAAGAATTCGTCCGCCTGGGCGATATCTTCAGCGGCCTGGAGGATCAGGCTGATACACCCATCGGCCGTGCTCCCAAGGCGGGAACCACCGTCCAGCTCGAGGCCCGCTGGCTCGCCACACTGGCTCGCAACTACGGCGTGGACTGGTCGCCCAGTTCCCGACTGGAATACGCCGAAGTCAAGCGTGACAGCATCCGTCTGGAGCGCAGCGAACTGCTGGACATGGTCAAGATGGCCTTCCAGACGCGCGGAGAGCAGGCGGACCTGGAAATCTCACTTGAAGAACCTCAGGACAGTCTGCACATCCCCCGGGTGGCCGATGCGAAGGCTGGCATTGTCGGGCTGGAGCGCAACGCGGACAGTAACCGCTTCAGGGCCCGTCTGGTCTATCCGGACAACGGCTCGCCTCTCGTACGCATGGAGTTGAGTGGACGCGCCTACGAAATGGTCGAGGTTCCGGTGGTCAACAAGCGGGTGAACCGCAGCGACATCATAACCGAAAGCGATATCGCTTGGGAATCCCAGCGTCTCGACCGTCTGCACGCCGACACCGTGACCGATGCCGAACGCATGTTCGGCAAGAGTCCGCGCCGGACCCTGCGCGCTGGCTCAAGTCTGCGGGGCAACGATCTGGTTGAGCCGATCCTGGTAACCAAGAACAGCGGTGTCACCATTCGATACCGCAACGCCAACATGCACCTGACCGTCTCGGGTCGCGCACTGGAGGAAGGTACCGATGGCGCCGTCATCCGCGTGATGAACACCAAGTCGAACCAGGTCATCGAGGCCGTCGTCGAGGACACGGGCCTGGTGTCCGTTGGCGGCCACAACACGGCCATGCTGAACTGAGCGGCCGGAAGGACAGAAATCATGACAGAGATCAGGAACACCCACTTCACCCGCCTCGCCGGCAAGCTGGCGCTTGCAGCTCTTCTGGGTCTGGCCCTGGCCGGCTGCAATGCAGGCGAACGCCTGTCCCGTATCGGCAAGGCTCCGGACATGAGCGAACTGGACCTGCCCGTGGATCCCAAGGCGACCCAGCAGGCTGCTCTTTCGGATCCGCGGGCCCAGGATGTAGGTCAGCCGCAGAATGCCAACTCGCTGTGGAAGAGCGGCAGCCGCACCTTCTTCGAGGACCAGCGGGCCAGCGAGCGGGGTGATATCGTCACCGTCGTCATCCAGATGAACGACTCGGCCGAGATGAACAACACCACGAACCGCAGCCGCAACAGCGACGAGCAGTCCTCTCTGAATTCCTTCCTGGGATATGAGACCCGCCTGCGGAACGTGCTGCCCAATGCCGTGGATCCGGGCAACCTGGTCTCCGCCGGCAGCACCTCAGACGCCGGCGGCACCGGAAACATCGCCCGCGAGGAGGAAATTGACTTGCGCATCGCGGCCCTGGTCACCGAAGTCCTGCCCAACGGCAACCTGGTGATCGCGGGCCGGCAGGAAACACGGGTGAACTTCGAACTGCGCGAGTTGCAGATCGCCGGCATCATCCGTCCGGCCGACATCTCGAACCTGAACGAGATCAGTTACGACAAGATCGCCGAGGCACGCGTGTCCTATGGCGGACGCGGTGAACTCTCCGACGTGCAGCAGCCACGCTACGGCCAACAGGTCTTCGACATCATCTGGCCCTTCTGACGGCCAGCCAACCAACCCTTCCAGGCGTCTGTCCCGAGCTTGGAAAACTTCAGGGCCGGTTCGAAAGAACCGGCCCTTTTTTCTGTGCGCCCAGCCGAAACGCCTGGGGCAAGATGGTACCAGGAGGTTAGTTCTCTGAATTTAATAAGAAAACCTCGTCCTGAGGTGCGCAGCGCGACAGCGCGGCGCCTCGAAGGGCCGGCCACAGGGCCAAGCGGCGCCGTTTGCATCCTCCCAGGCCAAGCCGCCTGCGGCGAGATGGTTCGAGGGCTTGACTGGCGTCAAGCCGCCTCACCATGAGGCCAGGGGGGAGTCAGCCTTGGGGGCGGTGACGTTCGCTGGTTGTTACGGCTATGCTACCAAGAAAGCCGTCCTTACTCCCCACGGCGTCATCTTGAGGAGCGGCCGCCAGGCCGCGTCTCGAAAGAGGCGGCCACCAGCCCAGGCGGCGCCGTTTGCATTCTCCCAGGCCAAGCCGCCTGTGCCGAGATGGTTCGAGGGCTTGACTGGCGTCAAGCCACCTCACCATGAGGCCAGAGGGAGGTCAGCCTGGAGGGTGGTGACAATATGCCGCCAAGCCATTGGCAAAAAAGTTGGCTCCGCCAGCGATCGCGCCACCCTTCAATCGTCGCGCTGGGTGCGCTCCAGGCGTTCGTGGCGTTCCTGCGCTTCCAGCGACAGGGTTGCGATGGGGCGGGCTTCCAGGCGGCGGATCGCGATCGGCTCACCGGTTTCTTCGCAATAGCCGTAGCTGCCGTCCTCAATGCGTTGCAGGGCGGCATCGATCTTGGTGATCAGCTTGCGTTCCCGATCACGGGTGCGCAGCTCAAGCGAGCGATCGGATTCCAGCGAGGCACGGTCGGCGACGTCCGGCTCGGCCAGGCTTTCGCTCTGCATGTGATTGATGGTTTCACCGGATTCCTTCAGCAGCTCGGCCTTCCACTGCAGAAGCTTTAGCCGGAAATACTCCCGCATTTGCGGGTTCATGAAACTCTCGTCCTCGGAAGGCCGGTAGTCGGGAGGCAAGGTAACCGTCATGCGGAACTCTCACGGCAAATGCAAAATGCGCGCGGAGTATATGATTTTTGCCGTCCGGAACAAGCCCCCCGGAATGGGCAGGAATCCGCCCTTCTCGGGGCCTGTCCTCCGGACTCAGCGCTGCAGCTTCGCCAGCTCCACGGCGGCACGCAATTCGATATCCTGAAGAATGGCTTCCAGATCGGGATCCCCGCTGTCGGCGGGGCGTGCGGACAGCAATTTCCCGATTCGTTCCAGGAGCGGCTGTGACAGACGCCCGGACAGCAGGCCCAGGCGCAGTTCTTCCAGGCGGTCCAGGATGTCCTCGGCATGCTGGCAGGAGCGCTGGCGCTGGTCCGGCACCTCGCCTTCCACTTCCTGCAGGCTCAGCAGGGCGTCCACGGCACCGGCCGGCCCACCGGAAGAGACCGATCGGGTCTTGCCGCTTTCGTCCAGCAGGCTTGAGAACGCACCATCGGCAGAGCGCGTCTTGGCGCTGCGACGTTTGGCGCTGCTCGACTGGGTGGAAGAGAGGGAATCGATCTTCATGGAACTCACGGTTCACAAGCTGTTGGCCTAGGCTCCACAGAGTGCAGGGGAATGGTTAATAGGCCGTGAAGAGCGCGCGGCTTTAGGGAAATTTTTGCCGCTTGTCCATGGCTGATTCCTGCCGGGTCATGGTTAGAGAAAAATTTACCCCTTTCTAGTAGTCTGTTTTTCCTATGAAAAATTCGTTCTTCCCTAGTTGGCACGATCCTCGCATAGCATCCTGCGTAACAAGGCCGAAAATGGCCGTGACGATAAAACGGGACAGAAAGAAAGCCATGCGTTACCTGCGCCACCTGAGCACCCTGATCTCCCTGACGCTGCTGCTTGCCGTCACGGCGATCTCCATCAGCGGGACCGCTCATGCACAGAACCGGATCAAGGACATCGCCTCTTTCGAGGGCGTGCGCAGCAACAAGCTGATCGGCTATGGCCTGGTGGTCGGGCTGAACGGCACGGGCGACGACCTCTCCAGTTCGATCTTCACCCGCGAAAGCCTGATCGGCATGCTGCAGCGCATGGGGGTCAACACCCGCGATCCCAATCTGGAAACCGACAACGTAGCCGCCGTCATGGTCACGGCCGAACTGCCCGCCTTCGCCCGCCAGGGCACGAACATCGACGTTCGGGTCTCGGCCATGGGCGATGCCGACAGCCTTCGGGGCGGCACCCTGCTGGTCACGCCCCTTCTGGGTGCCGATGGCGAAGTTTATGCCGTGGGTCAGGGTCCGTTGGCCGTGGGCGGGTTCGAAGCCCAGGGCGCGGCAACCAGTGTCACGCGCGGCACGCCCACCAGCGCCCGCATTTCCAACGGTGCCACCATCGAGAAGGAAATTGGCTTCGAGCTGAATTCCATGCGGGAAGTGAAGCTGTCGCTGCACAACCCCGACTTCACCACGGCCCGGCGTGCAGCCCAGTCGATCAATGCCCTGCTGAACAACCCCACGGCCGAGGCCATCGACAACGCCACCATCAACGTGCGCGTACCAGCGGACTACCCCGGCTCCACGGTGGACCTGCTGACCGACATCGAACAGCTGCCCGTGCGCGTCGATCAGCCCGCCCGCGTCGTCATCGACGAACACTCCGGTATCATCGTCATGGGCGAGAATGTGCGCATCTCGGAAGTCGCCATCGCCCAGGGCAACCTGACCATCCGCGTCACCGAAACCCCGCAGGTCAGCCAGCCCAACCCCTTCGGGGAAGGCGAGACCGTGGTGGTTCCGCGCACCCAGATCGAGGTGGACGAGGACGAGGAACGCAAGCTGTCCGTCATGTCCGAGGGCGTGACCCTGCGCGACCTGGTCAACGGCCTGAACGCCCTGGGCGTCGGCCCGCGCGACATGATCCAGATCCTGGAGGCCATCAAGGCCTCGGGTGCCCTGCAGGCCGACCTGGAGGTGATGTGATGATGAGTTCCTTGAATGATACCGCCGCGCTGCAGTCCCTCCAGGGCCTGGCCCAGGACCGCATGGCGGCGGGAACGACCCGCCAGGCAGCCAGCCAGGCGCGTTCAACGGCCCAGCCCAATGTTTCCGGTGCGTCAAAAGACACGGCAATTCCGGACCGGGTCGCAATCCCAGAGCAGGTCAGTGAAACGGCCCAGGACTTCGAAGCCGTCTTCATCTCCCAGATGATGGCCCCGATGTTCGAGGGGCTGGAGACCGATGGTTACTTCGGCGGCGGACAGGCCGAGGGCATGTACCGTTCGCTGATGATCGACGAGATCGGCAAGTCCGTGGCCCGCCGCGGCGGCATCGGCATCGCCGACAGCGTTGCCCGCGAAATGATGAAGATGCAGGAGGACTAGACCCATGCTTGCCAACACGGCCCTTGCCGCGCCTCCCCAAACCACACCATCTCAAACCACGCCGGCTTCCTCTGCCGAGGACGCTTCTGAGCCCACGACCCTGCTGCGCCTGATTGAGCTGGCGCGCGACCTGACCTCGGTCCTGGACCGGGAGATCCACCTGCTGCGCAAGCTCGAGGTCAACAGCATCAATGAGCTTTCGGAACAGAAGGCGTCATTGACCGAGGAATACCGTGGCCATGTCCGCGCGCTTCGCGAGAACCCGGGGTTCAGCGAAACCCTGGAGCCCCGCTTGCGTGACGAGCTGGCGGATGTGATCGAGCGCCTGAACGAAACGGCCCAGGCCAACGAAACCGCGCTGAAGGCCGCCATGGAAGCCCATGACCGTGTCTTCCGCGCCATTGCCAGCGCGGTCGAGGCCCAACAGCGCGAGACCAGCGGATATGCCGCCAGCGGCGCCCACAGTGGCGGCTCGGCTGGAGGTGCGCCTGTATCGCTGCGCATCAACGAAAGCCTGTGACTTTTTCCACGGGCGACAGAACGCAAGGAAACCAGCCATGACCATTCAGTTCCGCAATCCGCTTCCCGCCGACCAGTTGCCCCCCGGCGGTCTGTCCTTTCCCACCCAGCGCACCGTTGATCTGCCGTCCCGGCACGAGCAGGACAGCAAAACGACGCGCATGCCCCAGAAGGAAGCAGGGCAGCGCATCTCCCTGGCCTTCCCGCGCGGCCTGCTGGGTTATCCGGAAGAACACGACTTCTGGCTGACCCCACTGGCGGAAAGTCGCCTGCCCGGCACCTTCTGCCTGCAGAGTCAGACCAGTCGGGATCTGCGCTTCCTGGTCGTGCCGCCTGCCTCCGTCGGTGGCGCCCTGCCGGCGCACGAGATCGACTGGGCCGAACGGCGCCTGGGCATTGCGCACGGCGACCTGCGCAGCCTGCTGATCGTCACGCCGGCCCGTTCGGACAAGGGCACGCGCTACTTCGCCAACCGGCGGGCACCACTTCTACTGGACTGGCGCCGCCGCTGCGGCTGGCAGCGCATCCTGATGGACGAGATCCTGCCGGCACGCCAGCCGGCAACAGCCGCATGAACAGCTACGGTCTCACGGCAAAAATATACTTGGGCGGCAAGAAATGCCCGGCCCTGTCCCGATGAAAAGGACAGTGGATAAAAATCCGAATGGAAGCAACAGGTTAAGAAAACCCCTGTCTGGCATGAAGTTTGCTTACACAACCATGACAGACAGTCCCATCCACGCCTTGAGGGATAGAAAGACATGAGCGTCTATGGAGCAATGAACACAGCGGTCAGCGGCCTGGGGGCCCAGTCCTCCGCCCTGGCCAACATCTCGGACAACATCGCCAACTCGCGGACAACGGGCTACAAGCGCGTCGACACCGCCTTCTCCACTCTGGTCACCGATTCGAATCAGAACCAGCACCAGGCCGGCGGCGTCCGCGCCCGCCCCTCGTTCCGCAACGATATACAGGGCAACATGGAGCAGAGCCAAGTCAGCACCCACCTGGGCGTGACCGGCAAGGGCTACTTCTCAGTCAGTCAGCCTGAAAGCGTGGACCCCAACAGCGGTGAAGTGAACTTCAAGCCCAGCAGCTTTTACACGCGCGCAGGTGATTTCGAGGTCGACGAAAGCGGTTACCTTGTAAACTCCTCAGGATATTACCTGAATGGTTGGGATGTAGACCCGGGAACGGGTATTGCGAATACGGCAGATGTTAAACCTATCCAGATCTCACAGCTGCAGGACTCACCCGTACCAACCAGCAACATCCAATATGCGGCAAACCTACCGTCTCAGTTGGATCCAAGCACAACACTGCCTGCAAACTCCATTCAGATATACGATTCCGTTGGCAACCAACGAAATCTCGACCTCGTCTGGAGTAAAACTGCGACCGACAATATCTGGGAGCTATCCATCAATTCTCCCGATGGCACTCCTGCTAGTTATGGTCCCGTCGAGTTTGAGTTCGACAACGGACGGATTGCCGCAAATGGCATAGATACAAGTGCAGACCCAAACATAACACCGCCAGCTTCACAGGCAGGTGGAGATCCAGCTGAGATAACGCTACAGGGACTTGATTTTGGAGCAGGTATTGATGCCCAGGATATCACCATTAACCTGGGGAATTTTGAACGAGCTAACGGCACGACCCAGTATACAGGCACGGAACTCCAACTGAACTCTCTGGATCAGAATGGCGTGCCGCCTGGGGCTTTCAAGGATCTCTTTATCGATGACGCGGGCTATGTGAACCTGAACTATGACAACGGTCAGACGAAGACCTATTTCCAGGTGCCGCTGACCCAGTTCAACAATCCGAATGGCCTGACTCGTTTGGACGGAAATGCTTTCCAGCAGAGTCCTGATTCCGGTGTGCCGCGTCTGAACCCCCCAGGTCTTGGCAGCAATGGTACGATCTCGTCCCAGACTCTCGAGGCCTCCAACGTGGACATCAGTGACGAGTTCACCAAGATGATCACGGCGCAGCGGACCTATTCCGCAAACTCCAAGATCATCACGACGGCCGATGAGATGCTGGCCGAGGTCATCAACATCAAACGCTAACTTCTAGCGGTTATTTCTTAACCCTTTTGCCGTAAACTGAACAGGAAAGGAGGTCCGACATGTCGTTGAACGTGGCATTGAACAACGCCTTTGCCGGCCTCCGCCTGTCCCAGGCCGGCACAGAGGTCGCCTCTTCCAACATTGCCAATGCCCAGGACCCGAGCTACTCGCGCAAGGTCTTGCAGCATTCCAGCCACTCGGGCGTTGGCCTGTCGGGCCCCTATCTGGAGGGCGTGGAACGCCGGGTCGCCGACCGAATTGCCCAGGATGTGCGCGGACTGACGTCACAAGCAGCAGGCAACGAAACCCGCGCGGAAACGGCGGAGCGGCTCGGCGAAATGCTGAACATCGATGCCGACACGCCGCGCCTGCAGCAGCTCTTTAGCGACTTCGAAACCGCCCTGCGCGACTTCGAGGCCACGCCGGAAAGCAACACCATGGCCTCTCGGGTTATCAATACAGCCGATGCCCTAGCCAAGGAAGTCAACCATCTCTACGCCGAAACCGAAAGCTTGGAGCAGGAAATACGCAGCCAGGTTGACAAGTCGGTGGAGCAACTGAACGAAAAGCTGCTCGAGATTGAGAAACTGAACAAGGAAATCGCAGGCAACAAGGCTCTGGGCGAAACGGTCGGTAATCTCGAGGATCGCCGCGATGCGGCCATCAAGGAGGTTTCGGAACTGGTGGACACCCGCGTCCTGATGGACGACCAGGGCCGTGCCCAGGTTTATACCTCCAGCGGCACGCAGCTGGTCGGAATTTCAGCGCAGCAGTTCTCCTGGGATGGCGACGATATCATCAAGGAAAGTGACGGCAACACTGTCACCAATGCCTTCAAGGACGGTGAGATCGGAGCACGTCTGCGGATGCTGGATGACACTCTTGTGGGCAGCAACGACCCGGCAGCTGGCACGATTCAGAAGCTCAAGGATCAGTTGAACGACTTCGCCGTGGATATACGAACTACAGTGAATGATGCCTATGGAGGAGCCGGAGATATATTCTTCCAGACTCCTGCCGCACCTGGCGCCGGTACGTTGCAGGTCAAACCAGCGATTCTGAATGGCACGGAAGCCCTTCAGAACGATGCCGGGGGCACGGTCTCCCAAGCCCTGATTGATGACAATATTGGCGGACAGCTCAGCGGCATCATAGAAAACACCGCGGGCTTCAAGGCGGAAAGCAAACACAACCTGGAAAACGCAACCGCCTCGCGCGACGCCATGGAGGCGAAGTTCCGCGGAAAGGTCGGGGTCGACGTGGACCAGGAAATGGCTGACTTGATTGCACTACAGAACGCCTATGCCGCCAATGCGCGGGTGATGCAGACGGTCAATGACATGATGAACACACTGATGGGCGCAGTCGGACGATGACGACGATCAACAGCACCTACGGACGCTTCCTGGACGTTACGCGCCAGACCCAATCCCTGAACACCCAGCTCTACAGCCTTCAGGAACAGCTGGCGAGCGGCAAGAAACCGGGCGGTCTAGCCGGCGTCGCACGCGACGCCGGGCAGCTTCTGAAAGGCAAGGAGGTGACCCAGCGCACCGAGTCCTATATGCGCAGCCTCAACGCCGTGGACCGGCGCACGGAGCTCTATGCCAACTCCTTGAACTCCCTGTCCAAAACCGCCGCCGATGCGCGTGAAACCTTGATTCGGCTCGAAGACCAGGACAAGGTGACCGAGGATATGCTTCTGGGAGAACTGGACGGCTGGCTTACCGACATAGAGGCCGCCCTCTCCGTCAAGGATGGCGACCGCTATCTCTTTTCGGGATCAATCACTGATGAAGCGCCAACAGTTTCACTCGTAGATATTGATGAAACGACAATCACAATAGACCCAAACGATCCTCCGGTCACAAAAGGCAACCAGACTGCAAGCGACTACATCAATAAAACCGGAAACATTGATGATACAAATGTCTGGAACAGAGACAGCATCCATATCGATGATAGCGAACAGATGGAATATGGAGTGAGTGCAGCTGAGCCTGCCATCCAGGACTTCATTAACTCTCTGATTTATGCCAAGCAGGATCCAAAGAACAATTTACAAGAAGCACGGACATTGCTGGAACGCGCCGCGACCGGCTTGGGCGAACTGGAAGCAAAGAATGGCTTCAACCAGGCCCGCGCTGCGGCAAAAAGGGAGCACCACAGTGGCACCCTGGACTTCCTGGAAAAGACCGCTGGCAAGATCGAGGACGTGGACCTGGCCGAGGTCTCGACCAAGCTGTCGATGACCCAAACCGTCCTGCAAGCCAGCTACCAAAGCACCGCCCGCCTGCTCCAGACCTCTCTAGCCAACTACCTGCGATAGGTTTGGAGGCGCAAGCGGCCCAGGCCGCAATTGTGAGCAAAGGTCACCGCCCCAGGAATCTCCTCATGGTGTGAGGCGGCCCCGCAGGGACCCTCGAACCACCTCACCGCAGTGGCGGCCTGGCCTGGGGACACATCCTAAACCAGGAAGCCGCCTCCTCCGCCAAGGCCGCCGCCTCCCCCTCCGGAAAGGCCGTTTAGAAGGTTGGTTTGCCAGGCGCCGTTACCGCCGCCGCCGCCAAGGCCAGCCATACCGCCCATGCCCTGTTGGCCGCCACGTGTGTCGTTCATCAGGAAACGCTGAACAAACTTGTCCACATACTGCGGATCCTTCAAGTCGCTCAGGTCCATGCGCGAGGTGACGGCACGGGCCTGGGCCTCCACAGACTGCACGGCAATCTCGCGCGGCAGGCCCAGGGCCGTCGTCACGACGCGGCGCAGGAGCGGATCGCCCAAGATGTTATAGGGATTGGTCAGATCCTTCTTGCTGTCCTTGACGATTCGCTCGAAGGCCATGGCGTCGGGAATTGCCGGGTTGGTCTCGGCAAGTTTTTCCTCGTAGCGCTGCTGAACATAGGATTCCGTGAACTTAGTCTTGAATTCCTCGTTACGAACAGCTTCCAGGCCTAGCTCCGCAAAACGGAACATCTCGGCGCCTTCCTTGTAGCGCTTGTCCTGCAGGCGGTTGACCAGGGCGTCCTGCTTGGAGGGGTCTTCCAGAAAGCCCTTGCGAATCAGAGCATCATTGCCGATCTGATCCGCCATCCCCAGGCCACGCAGCAGGAATTCCATGGACCGCCGGTTGTTGAGCAGGTCTTCTGGCGTTTCCGCATTCTCCAGGGCCTTGTTGAACTCGGCAATGTCGCGCTTCACCATGGGGTCCTGACGGACCATCTCCATCTGGCGGTCCTTCATGCTCTGGGCCGTCCGGTACTGGGTGATGGGATCACCTCCCCCCAGCGCCATGCTGCCGCCGACACCGGAAAACCCGCCGGTCTGCACACCGAACAGTGCACCCACCGCTTGCCAGTTGTTCATGACTTCAGCCTCCTTGCAGGCCTTCCATGATGGCTTCGTTCACGTTGATGTGAAAATCGAAGTCGATGGACTCGTCGTTGGCCACGTTCGCATTCTGAAGCACCACCGCCCCGATGTTCGTCAACTGCTGGCGCAGCTCGGCCGGCAGGGCGTTCCCCGGAGCGGACAGGTCCTCGATAAAGGCCGTCCACAGTTGCTTCTGCATGGCCAGACCACGTTCCGCCTCGGCGGCCTCACCCGTATCGCGCGCCTGGCGCAGGGTGGCTGTGACGCGCTCCAGTGCCTGGAACTCACGCGCGCGCATTTCCGTACCGTCTGTCATGTCAGCCTGCTCCACGGCCAAGGCTTGAGTGTTCTGCATCATGGTGTCATCTCCACTTCATCGTATCTGTCAGTCTCGACCTCTTCACAGACATCGAGTTCCGTGGAGACCCTTGCATCTGCCATGCCAAGCAGGGCCGATTCATACTCCAGAAGCTGCCGCGTCATCTGTAGCCCCTGAAAAAAATCCGCCTGCCAAATCAAGGCCTGTATGGCATCCAGCACTTCATGAACGGCCGACAGGGTGGAGGCCTCTCGAAACTCGGCAATGCGCGTTTCGGCCTGATCCACATAGGCCGGGCGATCCTCGTCCTCGGCCATATAGGCATTCTGTATGGCGAAATAGATATGGGCTGCCGGCGTCGTGACCTCGTCGGGGCGCATGATCTGCCGATCGTGCATGACGGCGGACTTGGTCTTGAGGACAATCTTGGAAGCGCGCTCGAACCGCAGCAGCGCTCCGTTAACGACAAGATGCTCGCCCTTCTTGAGCTTCAGAATAAGCCCCATCAAAACCTCCAGTTCTGTGAGTCCTTCCCCATTTTGGGGAATTCCGATGGATGATGGATCTTATTCTGGTGCAAAGAGGTTAAGAAAACCTTGCCTGTTGAAGGCCCGCTCCTGTTCCGGCACAGTTCCTCATACAAGGCAAAGACTCCAGTGCCAAACAAGCTTTCAGGCCTTGTTAAACTGACCAATCAAAACCCCTTTTCCGAGAGGGTAATAGCCTAGAACCCCAATACCTGGAAGATCCTGCCATTGCTCGCTTATTTCTATCTCGGTGTCACGGAAGGCGTCGTCCAATGTGAAGAGGGCGCCGTTGGCCGCATAAGGTGCAATCATGGGGACCGTGCCGAAACGTGCTCCTCGCACCCCATAGGGCCCTCCTCCAACTGGGCCATCGATGATCACGATATCGACAAGCCGGCCATCCAGAAGTTCCTGCCACTCTTTCTGCGTAACTTGATAGCACTGGGTTTGCCTGCCCCCGGCTTCAATATCTCCAACAGGGGCATACTTGCCTCTCACAAGACCAGTGGCATGCGTTTCCGCTCTTGCCAAAGCTTCGTTGAGATATTCCTGGGATTGGTCAATCGTGATATAGGAAATATCCCCATCGCCGCCATGAATATCAATCAAATGTCGAGCCAAAATAGCGGTGCTTATTCCTGAGCCAAATTCCACAACAGTTTTTGGCTTGACCCGTTCAAATAACGCTTTGAGCAGAGCCAGTGGCCCTTTTTCCATTGTGAAAGTATTGAATTCAAAGTTGGATTCATTCTCCAGGACCGGATCGCCTATAAGAGCTTGCTGCTCCTCGGATCCTGCACCAGTCGTGGGAAACAAACCATGCCCTGCGCCTAACCTATCTCTTATCCGTCGTATATGGGCAGGCGATATCAGAAGACTATCCAACTCCACTTTATTATCAATAACAGAGGCAAGTTCGTCTGAAAGTGCATCGACAGATGAATTGTTCTCCTGATTCTTGCACCACTCCCGCCAAGCAGAACGCAAGACAGTCCCTAGATTCCCTCCAAACCGGATAGCATCACAAATCGGAGAGGCAAGCAGCTGATTACGCAGGCCTGCCCGTAACTCTGAGAGCTTCTGAATGTCGCTGGCCTTGGCAACAGCTATATCCACATACTGTTCCAGATTCCCTTCTTCAGCAACCCAATCAGCCAAGCCAACGTTGGTCATGTGAGATGCAGAGTGACGGCTGGCGAAAGTACGAAATGGGACGGTTACTACAGGCACACCCATGTACAGCGATTCACAAGTTGTCAGCCCACCGCTATAGGGAATGGGATCTAGTGCAATATCCATATCGGCATACTGGCGCATCATCTCCTCATGAGGCGAGGTACCGCGCAACTCCAACCTATCTGCCTCGATACCATACTTTGCAAAGCGCTCCAGAAAGAGCTTGCTCGTTTCGTCCTCCTCGAATGTGCGGGCTTTCACAATCATGCGCGAATTAGGAACACGTTTCAGGACCCTGGACCAAAGCTCCAATGTTTCATCATTTACCTTGCAGAGATTATTGAAGCACCCGAAGGTCACATAGCCATTCTCTAATGCAGGGAGAGAGCGCGGTTCCTGAATATTTATTGGTGGAGTATAGCAGATGTACCCATCCGGCAGACGCAACAGCTTTTCGGTATAGTATTTCTCAAAACCTTCTGGGGTCTCGATAAAATCCGTCAGCATCCAGTCAATGGTGTCGAGACCGGTCGAACAAGACTGGGAGCCAACCCACTTAACAACGACTGGAGCTGGCTTCTCCAAAAGCACCTGAGGGTTTCCCCCGTCACCATAGCCGCCCAAATCAATTAATATATCAATCCCTTCCGCCAACATATCATGACTGATACGCATCGTATCGTGGGGACTGTATTCGTGCCAGGTTTCTGCGTTGACCTTGAAGCGCCGGTTTAGGTAATCGTCTCGCCGACGTGTCGAGAAGACATGCAAGGAAAATTTATCCTTCGGCAAGGCTTCAAAGGCCGCAACTGTCAGCCAGCCTACAGGGTGCTTGCCAAAGCACCCTGAAAGAAGACCAATGCGCAACGGTCGTTCGCCATCCACTGTGTTATTGTAGACTTTTTCCACAAACCCACGATTTCCCGTCTGAATTTTCCGGCCAACATCAAGCAGCATTTCCGGAGTTATTGAAAAATCGTAAGGTAAGACACCAATAGCACTGCGCAGAATCCCTGAATCCTCTTTTTGGAAAACTGCATCCAATAGAAAATGGCGAGCCTGACTGTGCCATCCGAGATGTTGCTCAGAGCAAGCTTTCAGATTTTGGAGTACCAGGTTATCCGGCTCAATAGCCAGCCCCTCCTGACACATACGGTAAGCAGAACTATAGCGAGCGATCTTGGATAGAGAACGTGCCCTGCCCTTCAAGACTTCCAGATTATTCGGGTCCAGTTGGTAGGCCTCGGCATAAATATCTTCAGCTTCGCCATAGGCGTCCAGTTCTCCATATATGGCTGCCAGGCTACAAAGGCCTTCACAATCCTCGGGGTTTACCAAAGCTCGCAAAACTGCGAGATATTCAAGCGCAGCCTGTTTCTGCTCACTTCTTTCCAGAAGAAGGCTGAATACAATCAGAGCAGATAAATCATCCGGGTTTTGATCAACTTGCACCTGCCAGACTTCAAGCGCCACCTGAAGTCCATAACCCATGAGTTCCAGGCCAACCAGACGCCTTGCTGCCTGCAGGTTCAATGGAGAGAGAGAGAGAGTATCCAAATATGCTTGCCGTGCTCCAGGCACGTCGCCAGAAGCTTCTCTTGCAGCCCCAAGATTGAGCCTGAGTTCATGGTTTTCAGGATAGAATTCACAAGCCTGATCTGCGTATTCTAGGGCCGTTTCTACATCACGATTCTCCAAGGCCCAGAGTGCTATATTCCTGAGTGCCGAGATATGATCGGGCTTTAACAGCAGACATTTCTTATATTCATCCAAGGCCTCCTGATAGGCCTTGGTTAACCGCAGTGCTTCCGCCAGTCTGTAATGTGCTTCAGCATCCTCCGGGGTCTTTTCGACCACCGTACGTAAGACAGGCAATGCTTCTTCGCTTCGAGCGGCGGATGTCAGAGCAATGCCCAGATTGATCATCAGGGCTGGATCATCGCCAATAATAGCGTGTATAGCCTGCAAGTCTGCAATCGCTTCTGAAGGTTTATCCTCCGCCAGCAAGCCTAGAGCATAGCGATAACGCTGCTCCAACTCCCTGGGATCATTATTCAAATTTCCCAGCGATGTTTTGCTCACAGCCGCTGGTGTTTGGGTCCTCAGTTCTTCTGATGGCTCACACCCAAGATCTTTGGCTGTGTTTAATTGATCGATCATGCGCAGGTCTCCGCTGCATGGGCCACAACAAGCAGTCCCTGTACTGGATTGCCGAAATCCATGCGCAGGTTCTCTTCCATGATTTCTTCTATGGAGAACCCGGCTTGGACAATGGCATCTTCTACATAGCTCTTCTGGTGTCGGTATCTTGCTGAAGAAGATAGCGTGTATGGCTGCTCTGCATCTTCCGGATGGGATTCTACAGAGAAGATGAACACTCCGCCTGTTAGGAGATGAGCGCGAACATCTTTAAACAGTTCCTCAAGCTCGCCAAAATAGCACAACACATCAGCTGCAATGACCAGATCATAAATTTCCTTATCCTGCTGAAGGAGTTCCTGGATATCTGCAGTCTCGAGTTCGCTATAAATCTGTTTTTCTTGTGACTTGGCCACCATCTTGGATGAGATATCCACGCCCTTCAGGAAACCGCCAAGAATGTCGGAAAGCACAACCCCAACCAAGCCTGTACCACACCCAAGATCCAGGATGCGACCGAGCTTCTTCTTGTCAGGCTCGGGGCCTATACTTGGATAGATGCGCTCCACGGCTCTGCGCACAAGACCTGGAACACGATAATGCAATTCAACCAGGTGCTTGTCGAAACTGTCCGCGTAGGAATCAAAGAGTTGGGCTGCATAGCTTCCAGAGGCCTTGTTCGTCACCTGGCCACGAGCAGCAGCAAGCAGGTGTTTTGCATAGGTATTGTCCGGCTCCAAACGCAAAACCGCCTCGAACGCAGTCACCGCTTTTTCAGTCTGTTGAGCCGTTATGTAAGCATTGCCCAGCTGCTGGTAGTAACGACTGTCATTGAAGCCCTGACGACCAGCTTCTTCCAGCAAGCTTACGGCTTTGCCGGGACATCTCTGTTTCAGGTAGGCCGTAGCCAGCATGCCATAGGGTGTAAAACTGGTAGCAGGGTCTTCAGCAATCACTGCATTGAGCAGTTCTTCTGCTGCCTGCCACTTTTGCAATGCGATGAAACTATCTGCCAGCGCCAGTAGATAACTTTTTGCAGTCGGTGACTGTCTTACAGCATCGCCAAAGCACAGGACCGCTTCTTCATAACGCTTGCAGCCATAGAGCACACTACCAAGCAGATACGCGGCCTCTGGATCACTCGGTGCAAGAGTGACAGCCAGAGACGCATCATCCAACGCTCCCTCTATATCACCATGACGCGCACGCGCACTTCCACGCACCTTCAATAGCTGCACATTCTCGGGATCTGTCTCCAGCACCGGATTCAACAGCTCGATAGCTCTCGCTGCATCGCCAGCTGCATAAGCCATTTCACCCCTACGGGCGCGATAGCCGCTGCTATCCGGATTCTGCTTCAGCAAAACGTCGTAGATCCGCCCTGCAGCCACATATTGGCCCTTTCCGGCCAAACGCTCGGCGTCCTGAACCCGCTTTTCGGTGTTACTGTCAAGCTGCGCATGCATGTTCATATGACCTTTCTATGCAGAACCAGGAGCCGGTTGCTCTAGCAAATTCACGAACTCTCAGAAGATGCTGAGGACGGAGCATCATCAAGCCCTTCACCCACGCTCGCTGTTACCGAAATCAAGAAATCCAGATCCGGGTCCTCTGACTGGACTTCACGCAATACCGTCAGCGCAATTGAGGCCAGCTGGGCTTTCAATTGATCCGGGTAATGATTTTCAGGGTGTAGGACGGAATCGTGGACGACTCCCCAGAGCCGCCGGACATCCGAGATGGCACGCACTTTTTGCATGGACTCACCTGATTTCCTGGCTTCTTTCAGCGCCCAGGTAACACGTCTAAAGATGTCCGCCTCCCGACTACGCGTTGAACGCATGGATTGGGCTTGGGCATAAGCATTCAAGTAAGCTTTGGACATCGAGGGTGAGATCGAGTCAGTCACGATCATAACTCCCACATTCAGTAATTTTGCGGACTAAGGTATACAGGTCATGGTTAAGCGGTTGTTAATGCCTGCACGGAAAAACAACATGACCTTCATCAGCTATAATTGCTCAGCTGTGAATTCGCCCCGGTTGCCAGAAAGACAAACCGGGGCGAAACATTATCCACCAAACAGGCTAAGCAGAACCTGAGACGACTGGTTGGCGATGCCGAGCGACTGCGTCGACAGCTGCTGCTTCACCTGCAGGGCCTGCAGGTTGGCCGATTCCTTGGCCAAATCGGCATCGACCAATGCGCCCAGACCACGCTCGATCGCGTCGGCCTTGTCCCGGTTGAAGCTGACCTGGTTGTCGATAAACTTGGCATCGTTGGCGTAGTTGTTCAGCTGAGTACCGACGCGCTGTTCTGCCGTAGCAAAACTGCCGGTCAGAAGGGCCGCAGCACTCGCTGCGTTCGTTCCCAGAGCACCACTGCTGATCAAGTTGAAAATGCTTGCCGCTGCAGAGTAGCTATCCACCGTATAGTTCTCGCCCTGTTCATTCCGGATCACGGAAACACTGCCGTGGACAGCTGCACTTCCATCATTGATGAGCGACTTGCCGTTGTAACGAGAGTCTTCGATGAAACCCTCCACGTTGGCAGCCAGGCTCTTGTACTGCTCTTCGTACTGGGTGCGCGTGTCTCCATTCACATTCTCGTCCGCAAGCTTGACCAGAATGTTCTTCATCTCACCCATGGTGTCCGAGACATTGGTCAGGGAGGTGATGGTGGTATCAACAA
Organism: Fodinicurvata sediminis DSM 21159; assembly: GCF_000420625.1. Classification (NCBI taxonomy): domain Bacteria; kingdom Pseudomonadati; phylum Pseudomonadota; class Alphaproteobacteria; order Rhodospirillales; family Rhodovibrionaceae; genus Fodinicurvata; species Fodinicurvata sediminis. The sequence continues at coordinate 535,153 of NZ_ATVH01000011.1, forward strand.
GCCCCTTGGCGCCGCCAAGCTGCTCGTTGACCGAAGTAAGGGACCCAACATCGGATCGCAGTCCCTGGGCCACCGCAAAGACCGCACCGTCGTCCTGCGCGCGGGAGACACGCAGGCCCGTGCTGATGCGGTTCTGGATGGTCTCCATCTCGGAGGAGACTTTGTTGAGATTCTGCAGCGCCACCATGGCACCGGCATTGGTATTGATAGAGTTCGCCATTTTGGCCTCCTTTGCTAAGGGTTCAACCTCCCCTCGCAAAGTCCATGCCAAACTCTGCACTGTAATTTTAAGAGCAATTCTAAGGTGCTCGATCCCTTCCTTGGGACGGAACGGCAAAAACTGCCGCCAGGTTGGCAGTTTCTGCCACTCCAGCTAATTGTCCTTCGAAAGGATCGGAAAATTACTTTGTGTATATCAAGACAAGAAAAACCCTCTCCAGCGATTTGACACTGAAGAGGGTTTCAAGTTGTTCGTCCAACCAAATCGGTCGAAATGCATCAGCTTCCTTATCGGACAGCCAATGCTGTTCAGGTTAACCGAACAGGCTGAGCAGGATCTGTGGTGACTGGTTGGCGATGCCGAGCGACTGCGTCGACAGCTGCTGCTTCACCTGCAGGGCCTGCAGGTTGGCCGATTCCTTGGCCAAATCGGCATCGACCAATGCGCCCAGACCACGCTCGATCGCGTCGGCCTTGTCCCGGTTGAAGCTGACCTGGTTGTCGATAAACTTGGCATCGTTGGCGTAGTTGTTCAGCTGAGTACCGACGCGCTGTTCTGCCGTAGCAAAACTGCCGGTCAGAAGGGCCGCAGCACTCGCTGCGTTCGTTCCCAGAGCACCACCGCTGATCAGGCTGAAAACGCTTGCAGCCGCTGAGAAGCTATCCACCGTATAGTTCTCGCCCTGTTCATTCCGGATCACGGAAACGCTGCCGTGGACAGCTGCACTTCCATCATTGATGAGCGACTTGCCGTTGTAACGAGAGTCTTCGATGAAGCCGTTCACGTTGGCAGCCAGGCTCTTGTACTGCTCTTCGTACTGGGTGCGCGTATCACCTGTAACATTCTCGTCCGCAAGCTTGACCAGAATGTTCTTCATCTCACCCATGGTGTCCGAGACATTGGTCAGGGAGGTGATGGTGGTATCAACAAGACCCTTGGCGCCGCCTAGCTGCTCGTTGACCGAAGAAAGAGATCCAATGTCCGATCGCAGTCCCTGGGCCACCGCAAAGACCGCACCGTCGTCCTGCGCGCGGGAGACACGCAAGCCCGTGCTGATGCGGTTCTGGATGGTCTCCATCTCGGAGGAGACCTTGCTGAGGTTCTGCAGCGCCACCATAGCGCCGGCATTGGTATTGATAGAGTTCGCCATTTTTAAAGCTCCTGATATTGGAGTGAATGAAAGCCGCCTTCAGGCGACCTTGGCGATTATCAACACCAGGTCTTAATAACTTCCTAACACGGCGGCCTGAGGTCCGAATTCATGAATGGGAGACGGGTTGCCATAATGAATTGTATCTCCTAAGAGGCCCTAATCCCTCAAGTTGCAGAAACAACTTGATTCACACATACATCTTGTTTTAAAATATAAGTATCTTGATGTTTGCAACAAAGGCGCTGCGAGCGATGTTGGCAATCACGAGCGTTTCACATGCAGATTTTCCTGCCCTGCAGGATCAGGTTGTGCCCTCCCCTGCCGGGAGTGAAAACCTGAAACAGTTACCGGCGTCACCTGACGCCGAAGACGGGGCGCCGCTGCAAATCAATCCCGTCCTTCAGTACGACATGAAGGCCAAGGTGCTGTTGTTTCAGATTGTCGATCCGGCTTCTGGCGAGGTCGAACAGCAGTACCCCAGCGAGAAGCAGGTCGAGGCCTATCGAAAGGCCCTGGAAGAACAGCAGGACGCCCTGCCGGAGATCGGTGCACCACAAGACACCAAGCGCGATACGAGCCGTGCGCAGGCTGACAGAACTGAGCCCAGCGCCACCAGTGCCTTGGCCGTCAGCGGCGGGCCCAACATTGACCCCGGCAAAGCCACCCGCGAGATCTCCCTGGTCGCTTGAGGGTGCTGGGCGCTTGAAAGCGCCAGGGTGACGCCGTCGCATTCGGAAAGGCCTTTTCCAAATTAACTTAATGGTGAGGTGCTCGACCCATCAGGGTCGGGCCTCGAACCACGTACTTGGCCCGTCAAAGAGCACGCTGGCATTGACCGTTTGGCCTGGGGAAGTGTCGCGGCAAATCCTGCCGGGACGGTACAGTAAGGGGCTGTGAAGTCGATATCCTCACACCGCACCACGGAATTCCTTTAAATATCCCAATAACTTAAAACCGCCACTCGCAAACTGGCCCGCCGCTTGCATTCTACTCCACGACAGAAATCCACGTCGTGATGACAGCATGAAGGCGGTACGAACGTGATCAGTGAAGCATCCTCGGCGCTCCAGGGCCTTTTGGTCCAGGTAGGCGGCAAGACAGAACAGAAGGGCGGCGGTCCGGGCGGGTTCCTGGCCCTGATGCAAGGCAATTCCGAAGGCAAGACCGGTAAGAGCGGGGCGCAGGCCCTATTGGCTAGCCTAAAGGATGACGGCGCACAGGGCGGCGGCAAGGCCCTGCAGGGGGAAGCCTTGCAGGACGCCTTGCGTTCGGCGCTTTCGGGCCTGTCCGGCCAGGGAGGTTCCGGCAAGGGGCAAACAGCGATCATCGGAGAAGACGGCGTCCTGTCCACGGACGCGCTCGAAGATCTGGCCAAAGCCCTGGTGGAGTTGGCCCAAGGACTGGAAAGAGGTGGACTGGAAAGTGGGGCGTTGGAAAGCGCTGAAGATGCGCCCGGCGGCCTACTGAATGCCCTGGCAAAACTTGGCGAGACCCAGGACAAGGAACAGGCAGTGGCCGCCGTCGAGAAGGCCCTGGCCCGCCTGAATCAGAAAGAAAACCCGGCACAGGCTGCGCAGCCATTCCTGGACAACAGCGAGACAAGCGCTGCTGCGCTCTCCGAGCTGCAGGACAAGCTCGACAGCTTGTTGCAGCAGCTCGAAGGTACGGGCGCGTCCCCGGCAGGCACACAGGATCAGAAGGCAGCCGCAACCTCATCGCTGTCGGACCTGCTGGACAACCTGGAGGCTGCGGTGGCGCAGCTGAAGGAAGCGGCCAGACAGGACAGCAAGCGTCACGAACTCCTGAGCGACCTGCAGGCTCAGCTTTCGGACCTGCAGGATTCCCTGAGCGAGAATGGCGAGGGTTTGGACCTGACCAGCCTGCTGGCAGCGGCGGAAGCGCAGGCCAGCACCACAGGAAAGGCCGTACCCTCCGCGAATGACGCGCTGGCCGATCTGGGGCGTCAATTGGACAGCCTTTTGCAAGGCCTGAAGGCGGCTTCCAACGGTAAGGGCGCGCAACAGGGTGACCAGCAGGCACAGCTTCGCAGCGGACAGGCGGCTGGTTCAGCCGATGACACCGCCCTGCCCGGCGGCCAAAACGGCGCCACCCTCCAGCAGACCCAGGGCAACAACCAGGAAGCCGTCATAGCTGACAGGGGCCAGACCGCCGCACGCGACGGCGAGCAGGCCAGCCGGCAGGCTGCCGTGACGGCTTCTGCCGAGCAGCAGGAACAACTTGCCCAGCGGCAACAGGCGGCCCAGAGCCTGTCGGACAAACAGGCCGCCGAACTTTATGAAAGCCTGCGGCAGGCCGGCAAGGCCCTGCAGAACGAGGCCGCGACCCAGGCCCTGGAGCGCAGCCTTGCGCGCCTGTCGGAACAGGCCGGTGGCGTCAACCGCCTGGCCGAAGCGCTCACCAGCTTGCAGGGGCGCGAAGAGTTCCTGACGCCTTCAAGCAACAGCCGCGGTCCCGAAGGGCTGAACGCCCTGTCCTTCGAGAATCAGCTGCGCGCATCTGCCCAAGCGCAGCAGGCTGCGGCACAGGCACAGCAGGCGGCAAAGTCTCAGGGCGGCCCCGCGGCCGACCAGATCGCCATGAAGATCCACAAGGCCGTGGCCGGCGGCAATGACCGTATCTCGGTCCAGCTGCACCCGGCCGAACTGGGCCGCGTGGACGTGAAGATGGAGTTCGGTCAGGACGGCCTGCTGCGCGCCTCGATCACGGCTGAGCGGCCGGAAACCCTGGACATGCTGCAGCGCGACGCCCGCGCCCTGGAACGTGCGCTCAGCGATGCCGGGGTCAAGACCGACAGCGGCAGCCTGAATTTCAACACCCGTGATACCGCCGGCCAGCAGCAGGCCTTTGACCAGGGCCGAAGCGACACCGCTTCAGGTGGCACTGCCGCCAACGGCACCGGATCCGGCGATGACAGAGTCCCCGAAGAAAACGACGCAAACCCCCGGGCCGGAAGCGGCCTGATCAACTTGAGCGTCTGAAGGAGCCTGATATCATGGATATCGCAAGCCTTATGAACAACCAGTCCGCCCAGGCAAGCCAGGAAAGCAGTGCCAACAACCGCTCGCGCTTCGGCGGCGAGGACCTGGACGAGACCTTCGACAACTTCCTGATGATGCTGACCACCCAGATGCAGAACCAGGATCCGCTGGAGCCCATGAAGACCGAGGAATTCACCCAGCAGCTGGTGGGCTTCGCCGGGGTGGAGCAACAGATCTCGTCCAACAAGAACCTGGAAAAGCTGATCGACCTGCAGGGTTACAACCAGATGGGCGCGGCCGTGAACATGATCGGCAAGCACGTCGAGGCCGAAGGCGACAAGCTGCAGCTTGAAAACGGCATGGCGCTGGGCGCCTATAACCTGAGCAAGGCGGCCGAAAGCGCCGACATCCGCATCCAGGACGCCAGCGGGCGCATCGTGCGCACCATCGAGGGGGATACCTCGGCCGGCCGTCACGAATTCGTCTGGGACGGCCTGGACAACGGGGGCAACCAGCTGCCGCCCGGCACCTATTCCTATGCCATCATGGCCAAGGACGGCGATGAAGTGCCGGTGCCCTCCACCACCTCGACCATCGGACGGGTGGACGGCATTGAGACCGACGGCGGCAAGGCGATCCTGAAGATCGGCGATGCGGAAGTCGGCCTGTCCCTGATCAAGAAGGTACACGATATTCCCAGCGCCCCCTCCGGCCAGGGCTGATTGCTGTGGAAAACCCGCCTTGTGCATTAGGAAATTTTAAAGACCCCCTGGTCTAGACTGCACTCCTCGTCTGGAGAAAGAAGAAGAGGACAACCGGATGCAGTCAGAACGACCAGGTAGGCCGTCCAGCGTCATCGGGCCCTTGGGCCAACCATTGACCATCGAGGACCTTCCCCCAAGGAACACCAAGCGCTGGGTGATCCGGCGCAAGGCCGAGGTGGTGGCGGGTGTGCGCGCCGGCCTGATCACGCTTGAGGAAGCCTGCGAGATGTACACGTTGACCCTGGAGGAGTTCATGTCCTGGCAGAGACTGATCGATGAACACGGTCTCTACGGCCTGCGCATCACACGGCTGCAGGACTATCGCCGGCAGGAGGAGGACAGTACGGGAGTAACCCCCTTCCCCTACCCGGCCTGATCGTTCCGTTCCGGGACGATCCATGGAAATCCAAGGGCGGTCGCCAGCAACGGCCGCCCTTTCTCGTTGAATCCTATTGGCTTGACCCGGCAAGCAGAGATTCGGCTTGAAGTAATCCGCTGGGCAAAAATTTCCTGGCGTTAACCTCGTGTTTACCCAAACCGCCTAGCGTGCCCTTGTGACAGGGTCGGCCCGGTGGGCGCAGACCCGTGCCATGGCAGAGGGGACAGCGGCGCGTGAATACCTTTCTCGATACCCTGAAACGACTGGGGCCAGCCCGTCTGGCCGTGCTGGGCGGCGTTGCCGCGGCCCTGCTGGCCTTCTTCATCTACCTGATCGGCCGGATGTCCCAGCCGGACATGGAGTTGCTTTACAGCGACCTTCAGTCCCAGGACAGCAGCCAGATCGTCAGCGAGCTGGACGCCCAAAACATTCCCTATCAGCTGAGCGCCGACGGCAGCAGCATCAGCGTCCCCGCCAGCGAGGTAGCGCGCATGCGCCTGGCCATGGCCGAACAGGGCCTGCCGAACGGCGGCAACATGGGCTATGAGATCTTCGACGAGGGCGAAAGCCTGGGCACCAGCAACTTCGTGCAGAACATCAATCATGTGCGCGCGCTGGAAGGCGAACTGGCACGGACCATTCAGTCCATCGGCAAGGTGAAGAGCGCACGCGTTCATCTGGTCCTGCCCCAGCGCGAGCTGTTCAGCCGCGACCGCAACGAGGCAAAGGCCTCCATCGTTCTGGCGCTGGAGGGCAATGGCTGGCTGGGCAAGGAGCAGGTGCGCTCGATCCAGCAACTGGTCGCCTCGTCCATTCCGCGCATGGATCCCGGCAGTGTCTCGGTCATCGACAGCCAGGGGAACCTGCTGGCCAGCACCAGCGATGACGCAGGCGCCGGCGGTCTGTCCGGCAGTGCCGAGGAGCGCCGGCTGTCCATGGAAAACCGCCTTGCCCAATCGGTCCAGCAGCTGCTGGAACGTTCGGTGGGCATCGGCAACGTGCGTGTCGAGGTCTCGGCAGACATAAACTATGACCGCATCACCGAGAACTCGGAAATCTATGATCCCGACGGACAGGTCGTGCGCTCGACCCAGGTGGTCGAGGAAATGATGCAGGACAACGAGGGCGGCCAGGACGAAGTGACGGTCGGCAACAACCTGCCGGATGCCGACCTGGGCGGCGAAGCCGCTGACGGCGCCAGCAGCATGTCCAACCGGACCGAGGAAACCACCAACTACGAGATCAGCCGCACCACGCGTACCCACGTCCAGGAAGGCGGCGACGTGGAGCGCCTGTCGGTCGCTGTCCTGGTCAATGATGTACAGACGACCAATGCCGAGGGCGAAACGGTCAGCGAACCGCGCAGCCAGGAGGAACTGGACCGACTGGCGGCGCTGGCCCGCTCGGCCGTAGGCTTCAACCCGGAACGCGGCGACAGTTTCGAGATCGCCAGCATGCAATTTGCCGATGTCATGCCGTCCGGCGGCGTGGAAAGCGACAGCCTGCTGGGCATGGAACGCGGCCAGCTGATGAAGATCGCCGAGGTTCTGGTGCTGGGCGTGATCGCGGTCCTGGTCCTGTTGCTGATCGTTCGCCCCCTCGTCATGCGCCTACTGACGCCAGAGGGCGGCAGCAGCGGCATGCAGGGCACACCGGCCCTGGCCGGCGGGCAGCAGCACGCCGCGCTGACCGGCCCCAATCTGCAGGACCCGAACCTGCTGGCCTCTCCCCAGGGCGAGAACTACGGCAACCTGCCGGTGCCGGGACAGCAGTCGTCCGAGGAAGAAGACGAGATGATGCTGAACATGAGCCAGGTGGAGGGTCAGATCAAAGCCTCGACCATCCGCAAGGTCAGCGACCTGGTGGACAAGCATCCCCAGGAGACCCTGGGCATCATTCGCAACTGGGTCTACCAGGAACGCTGAGGGAATAGGACTTAACTGATGGCACGGCGTATTCGTGAAGACTTCTCCACGCTCAGCGGCGCTGAAAAAGCGGCCCTGTTGCTTATCGCCCTGGGTGAAGACCATGCGACCAAGGTCTTTTCCCTGATGGAGGACGAAGAGATACGGGAGATTTCCCAGACCATGGCCAACCTGGGCACGGTCAGCGCGCCCGTGGTCGAGAAGGTCTTCTCTGAGTTCACGGGACAGCTCTCGGGTTCAAGCACGCTGGTCGGCAACTACGAGAGCACCGAACGCCTGCTCATGAAGATCATGGACAAGGAAAAGGTCGACGCGATCATGGAGGATATCCGTGGTCCGGCCGGCCGCACAATGTGGGACAAGCTGGGCAACGTGAATGAGCAGGTCCTGGCCAATTATCTTAAGAACGAATATCCGCAGACCGTCGCCGTGGTGATGTCCAAGGTGAAGCCCGAGCAGGCCGCGCGCGTGCTGGCCAACCTGCCCGAGCCCTTCTCGATGGAAGTCGTCATGCGCATGCTGCGCATGGAGGCGGTGCAGAAGGAAGTGCTGGAGGATGTGGAGAAAACGCTGCGCAACGAGTTCATGACCAACCTGGCGCGCGCAAGCAAACGGGACTCTCACGAGATGATGGCGGAGATCTTCAACTGCCTGGACCGCAACATGGAAACCCGCTTCCTGTCGTCCCTGGAGGAGCGCAACCGTGAGTCGGCCGAAAAGATCCGCTCGCTGATGTTCACCTTCGAGGATCTGGTGAAGCTGGACTCCGGTGGCATCCAGACCCTGCTGCGCTCCATCGAGAAGGATCGCCTGGCCACGGCCCTGAAGGGCGGTTCGGAAAGCGTGCGCAACCTGTTCTTCGAGAACATGTCCGAACGCGCCGCCAAGATCATGCGCGAGGACATGCAGGCCATGGGGCCGGTCCGCCTGCGCGAGGTGGACGAGGCCCAGCTTTACATCGTTCAGGCGGCCAAGGACCTGGCGGCCAAAGGCGAGATCGTCATCGCCGACAGCAAGGGCGAAGACGAGTTGGTTTATTGATGGACGGCCGGGATTCACAGAGATGACAGCGGTACGCAAATTCCTGTTCGAAAACAGCTTCGACGCACCGGCCCAGCCCGAGGAACCGGCGGTCGAGGACGTGAGCGAACAGGAAGAGATCCCACCTGCCCCTCAGCACAGCGAGGAAGAGCTGGCCGAGGCCCGGCGCGAGGCCTATCAGGCCGGACTGGAAGCCGGCCGCGAGCAGGCCCTGGTAGAACAGGCCCGGGACGAGGAAAACCGCCTGACAGATACCCTGGCCCAGTTGAGCCGGCAGCTTGGCACCCTGGATCCCCAGATCGAGCAATCGCTCCAACGCGCCCGCACCGACGCCGTGCGCGCTGGCATCCTGGTGGTTCAGAAACTGTTCCCCCGCCTGGTGGAACGCCAGGGCGACCAGGAGGTGCGCGGTCTTCTGGAAGACAGTCTGATGCACCTGATGGAAGAGCCGCGCGTTGTGATCCGGGTGCATGACAGCCAGCTGGACGCCCTGCGCGGCCAGATGGAACAGATCAAGGACAAGAGCGGCTACGAGGGCAAGACCGTCCTGCTGGCCGATCAGGAGGTCCGTCCCGGCGATATCCGGATCGAGTGGGCCGACGGCGGCGTCGAGCGCGACAGCGAGCGCGCCTGGCAGGAGATCGGCCAGCTGATCGAGCACACGCTGGTACCGCAGGCGGACGCCGCCGCGGCCCCCGATGCCGCCCCGACCTCCGATCCCGCCACTGGCGCTGACGCCGAAACGGCTCCGGCCAGCGAGCCCGAAGACGGCACATACACGGCACAGTACGAGGGGCAACCCGTAGATGGCGATCCCGAGAGCTGGCCGCAGTCGGCGGAGGCAGACATTCCACCAACCGGGGAGACCCTGGCCCCCGCTTACGATAGCCAGGATGACAGCCACCCCCAGGATGCGGAGCCAGGCTTCGCAGAGGAAAGGAACTGAACGATGGCCCAGAAAGAGAATTTCGATCTCGAGGACATGGACAACGAGCAGGCGGTGAATACCGGCGAGGAGCACCAGGTGATGGAAGATCCTCGCACCGGCCCGGCCAGCGCCCAGGACCTGGAAGCCGTCTATGACATTCCGGTTCAGGTCTCGGCCGTCCTCGGCAAGGCCAACATGCAGGTCAGCCAGCTGCTGAAGCTGGGCCGCGGCGCTGTCGTGGAACTGGACCGCAAGGTGGGCGAAGCCATCGAGATCTACGTCAACAACCGCCTTGTCGCCCGCGGCGAGGTCGTGGTGATGGAAGACCGCCTGGGGGTCACCATGACCGAGATCATCAAGTCCGATCGCTCGTCCTGAGCCGTCTGACACACCACAGTCCGGGAGCAGGATGAATGGCCAACGCAAGTGCGGCAGCACGCGGAGCGAGCGCGGCACCGAAACCGGTGAAAAGCGGCATGACCCTGGATCTCGCCACGATCCTGGGGGTGGCCGGCGGTTTCGTCCTGATCACCTCGGCGATGATTCTGGGCGGCTCGCTGGGCTCCTTCGTGGATATCCCGGCCATGCTGATCGTGCTGGGCGGCACCTTCATGGTGACCAGCATCTCCTATACGGTACGCGAGGTGATTCGGGCCCAGAGCGTGATGATGCGCGCCATCATCTACCGCCAGCAGCAGCCCTCGGACGCAGCCATGCAGATCCTGGGACTGGCCGACGTGGCCCGCAAGCAGGGCAGCACCCTTGAACTGCAGAAGCATCTGCAGAACCTGCGCAACCAGCCCTTCCTGCAGAAAGCGATCTCCCTGATCGTGGACGGCATCCCTCCGGACGAGGTTGCCCGCATCCTGGAGCGCGAGGTGCATGCCACCATGAACCGTCACATGAAGTCTGCCGGCATCCTGCGCCGGGCCGGCGAAGTGGCGCCGGCCATGGGCCTGATCGGCACGCTGATCGGTCTGGTCCAGATGCTGGGCCGGCTGGAGGATCCCAGCACCATCGGCCCGGCCATGGCCGTGGCCCTGTTGACCACCTTCTATGGCGCCGTGCTGGCCAACATGGTCTTCACACCGCTGGCCAGCAAACTGGAGCGCAATGCCGACGTGGAGGCACAGGTGAACCAGATCTATGCCCTGGGCACGGTTTCCATCGGTCGCCAGGAGAACCCGCGGCGCCTGGAAGTTGCGCTGAATTCCATCCTGCCCCCTTCCGAGCGCGTCAGCTACTTCGACTGAACGCGGCAGCGGATACTGATAGAGAACGGAGACAAGACTATGCGGCTGTTAATCATCGGTTCCATGAACGGGCACATCGCCACGGCCGGCAAGATCGCCCTGGACCGGGGGGCCAAGGTGACGCAGGTCGATTCGGTGGCAAGTGCCCTGGATAACCTGCGCGCCGGCAAGAGTGCCGACCTGGTCATGGTCGACATCACCCACGATATCAGCCACCTCGTCGCTGCCCTGGAGCAGGAGCGTATATCGGTCACCGTCGTGGCCTGCGGCATCCAGGCCTCGGCCCAACAGGCCGCCGCCGCCATCAAGGCCGGCGCCAAGGAATTCGTGCCCCTGCCCCCGGACCCGGAAATGATTGCCGCCGTCCTGGCCGCCGTCACCGAAGAGACCACCAGCTTCATCTATCGCGATCTCGTCATGGCCAAGTCACTGAAGCTGGCCGACCAGGTGGCTGGGTCCGAGGCCAGCGTACTGATCACCGGCGAGTCCGGCACCGGCAAGGAGGTCATGGCCCGCTACATCCACTCCAAGTCCAAGCGTGCCACCAACGGCTTCGTCTCGGTCAACTGCGCGGCCATTCCCGAGAACCTGCTGGAAAGCGAACTGTTCGGCCACGAGAAGGGCGCCTTTACCGGCGCCGTGGCCCGGCGCATCGGCAAGTTCGAGGAGGCCAACAACGGCACCCTGCTGCTGGACGAGGTGACCGAGATGCACCCGCGCCTGCAGGCCAAGCTGCTGCGCGCGATCCAGGAACGCGAGATCGACCGCGTGGGCAGCACCCAGCCGGTCAAGGTGAACATCCGCCTGCTCGCCACCTCGAACCGCGACATGGAAGAGGCCGTGCGCAAGGGCGATTTCCGCGAAGACCTCTATTACCGCCTGAACGTCGTGAACCTGGAGCTGCCCCCCCTGCGCGAGCGGCAGGAGGATATTGTTCCCCTGGCCGAATTCTTCGTTCAGAAGTACGCCAAGACCAACGGTGTCGAGACGCCCGGTATGGACGAGGACGCCGTGGTCATGCTGAAGGCCCATGGCTGGCGCGGTAATGTGCGTGAGTTGGAGAACACCATGCACCGCGCCGTACTGCTGGCCAGCGACGGCGTCATCACGCCGGACGCCATCCTCTTGACCGGCGGCCCGACCCGGCTGAGGGACAGCCAGCCGGCCGCACCCGCCCCCGCCCCACAAGCCGAGCAGGCCGAGCCGGCCGAGCGCAATGCGGTCCCCGTAGCACCAAGCCCGGACAATGATGAAGACGCCTCTGCGCTTGTGGGCCGCACGGTGGCCGAGGTGGAACGCGACCTGATCATCGACACGCTGCAGCACTGCCTGGGCAACCGGACCCATGCCGCCAATATCCTGGGCATTTCCATCCGCACCCTGCGCAACAAGCTGAAGCAGTACAACGAGGAAGGCTTCCAGGTGCCCCTGCCCCGTGACGCCGAGGCGCGGACTTCGTTCTGAGCCGGCAGGAAACAGCAATAGACTAACGGGCAACGGGCAGGACGGGATCAAGCAACGTGTCGGACAATACCGAGACCAGCAGCACAGGCGGACAGCCGGGCGGATTCAATGCCGCCGGCCTTTGGCAACGCATTAACGACACGGTCCGCCGCGGCGAGATCGCCCTTGCGCTGGGTGTGGTCTGCATCCTGGTGGTGCTGATCCTGCCCCTGCCCAGCTGGATGCTGGACATAAGCCTGGCCATCTCGATGACCTATTCGGTCCTGATCCTGATGACGGCGCTGTTCATCGGCAAGGCCCTGGAATTCTCGTCCTTCCCGACGGTCCTGCTTATCGCCACCATGCTGCGCCTGTCGCTGAACCTGGCCTCCACACGCCTGATCCTGGCGCACGGGCACGAAGGAACGGATGCCGCCGGGCAGGTCATCGAGGCCTTCGGCAACTTCGTGATGAGCGGCAACTTCGTCATCGGCATCATCGTCTTTGCCATCCTGATCATCGTGAACTTTGTGGTGATCACCAAGGGTTCAGGACGCATTGCCGAGGTTTCGGCCCGCTTCTCGCTGGATGCCATGCCCGGCAAGCAGATGGCGATCGACGCCGATCTCTCCTCGGGCCTGATCGATGAGAATCAGGCACGCGACCGCCGCAAGGAACTGGAGAACGAAAGCAACTTCTTCGGTGCCATGGATGGTGCCGCCAAGTTCGTTCGCGGCGATGCCATTGCGGGCCTGCTGATCACCTTCATCAATGTCATCGGCGGTATCATCATCGGCGTGGCCCAGATGGGGCTGAGCTTCGGGGAAGCCGCTGAAAGCTATACCACCCTGACCGTGGGTGACGGTCTGGTCACGCAGATCCCGGCACTGATCGTTTCGACGGCCGCCGGCCTGTTGATTTCCAAGGTCGCCTCCACCGAAAGTGCTGACAAGGCGATCTTCAGCCAGCTGAGCAACTACCCAAAGGCGCTGGGCCTGGCCTGCTTCCTGACAATGGCGCTGGCCCTGCTGCCGGGTATTCCCTTCCTGCCCTTCGTGCTTCTGTCCGCACTGACCGGCACGGCCGCCTGGATGACCACGCGCAAGCACCAGCGCAGTGCGCAACAGGCCGTGGATGAGGAACGCCAGGCCGCCGAGAGCGTACCGGTGGCCGAGGAGCCCATCAGCAACAGCCTGGCTATGGACCAGATCCGCCTGGAGCTAGGCTATGGCCTGCTGCCGCTGCTGTCCAACGAGGGCGGCTCCAAGCTGACGGAGCAGATCAAGGCCCTGCGCCGGCAACTGGCACAGGAACTGGGCTTCATCCTGCCCTCGGTGCGCATCCAGGACAATCTCCAGCTGCCCGCCAACACCTACACGATCAAGCTGAAGGAGGTCGAGGTCGGCCGCGGGGACCTGCGCCCCAACATGCTGCTGATCATGGATCCCAAGGGCGAGACCATCCCGCTGGCCGGCGAGGAAACACGCGAGCCGACCTTCGGCCTGCCGGCCATGTGGGTCGATCCAGGCCAGCGCGAAGAAGCCCTGTTCCGCGGCTATACCGTGGTGGATCCGCAAACGGTCATCACCACGCACATGACCGAGATCATCAAGGACAACACCTCGGACCTGCTGTCGCATGCCGAAACCCAGAAGCTGCTGGACAACCTGGACCTGCCCGACCAGAAGCTGGTCTCGGACCTGGTCCCGGCCCAGATTTCTGTCGGTGGCATTCAGCGCGTGCTGCAGAACCTGCTGGCCGAGCGCGTCTCCATCCGCGACTTGCCCTCGATCCTGGAAGGCATTTCCGAAGCCACCGGCTATACCCGCGCCGTCACGGCCATCACCGAACATGTGCGCGCCCGGCTGGCGCGCCAAATCTCGAGCGACAATGCCAACCCCGATGGCGTGGTTCCGCTGGTGACCTTGTCGCCCGATTGGGAACAGGCCTTCGCCGAATCCCTGACCGGCGACAGCGATGAAAGCCAGCTGTCCATGCCGCCCTCGCAACTGCAGGAGTTCATCGCCGCCATGCGCAAGACCTTCGAGCGCTTCGCCATGCAGGGCGAAACCCCCGCGCTGTTGACTTCGCCACGTGTGCGCCCCTATGTGCGCTCGATCGTCGAGCGCGTGCGGCCGGCCACAGCCGTGCTGTCGCAGAACGAGATCCACCCCAAGGCCAAGATCCGCACTCTGGGTCAGCTGTAACGGACGGAACGCGGGAAAGCCCACATCATGCGAATGCGCAACTTCACAGCGGGCAGCTTGCCGGAGGCCATGGAAGAGGTCCGCAACCTGCTGGGCCCCGATGCCGCCATCCTGTCCACTGAAGAGCTGAAGGACGGCCGGGTGCGTGTTACAGCCGCCGTGGACAGCGATCCCGACGACCGCCTGTCCAGCAACCTTGGGGCGGCGGCGCTTACGGCCCAGACCTTTCAGGAAGCCTTTGCCTACCACCGCCTGCCCGACGACCTGCAGGAGCATTTCCTGTCGGCTGCCGGAGACGTGGCCGGCCTGTCCCCGGACCTGGCGCTTGCAGGCGCCTTCGAGGAAACACTGCGCTTTGCCGCCCTCCCAGGCGAATCGGGCAATCGCGGGCGCACCTACCTGCTGGTTGGCCCACCGGGTGCTGGCAAGACCTCGACCACGGCCAAGATCTGCGCACGGCGCCTTCTGAACGGCCGCAAGAGCACGATCATCACCCTGGACCATGAAAGCGCCGGTGCACGCGAACAGGCAGAAACCTATGCCAAGGCGCTCAAGACACCGCTACGCCAGGCCAAAGATGCCGACAGCCTGCTGCAGGCCGTAACGGATTGCCCGAGCGAGCATGGCATCCTGATCGACAGCATCGGGGTCAATCCCTTCGACGAGATGGAATGCAATGAACTGATGGAGCTGCGCGAGGCCTCCGGGGCCGAAGTGATCCTGGTGCTGCCGGCCGGGGGCGATGCCCTCGAAAATGCCGAGGTTGCCCAGGCCTTTTCCGCCATCGGCGCGCGCTACCTGATCGCCTCGCGCCTGGATACGGCCCGCCGCTATGGCGGACTCCTGGCCGCCTGCGCCGCAGCGCAACTCTCACTGATGGGGGCCGGCGTCAGCCCCTCCATCGGCACCGGCTTGAGTGCGCTCACGCCCCTATCCCTGGCTCGGCTCCTGCTGCCCGAAATGGAGGCCGATCTGCAAGACCTACCGACAGGAACAGCACTATGATGCAGGTTGTTACCGATCCCGCGACAGCCCCCCGCCAGAGCGGAAAGAACATGATCGCGATCGCTTCCGGCAAGGGCGGCGTGGGCAAGACCTGGTTTGCCTCGACACTCTCGCATGCCTTTGCCCGGCAACAGCAGAAGACCCTGCTGTTCGACGGCGACCTCGGCCTGGCCAATGTGGACGTGCAGCTCGGTCTGTCACCTGAAAAGGACCTTGGTGGCTTCCTGGCCGGGCGCTACGCCATGGATGTGGCCGTCAGTCACTACGAGGCCGGTGGCTTCGACGTGATCGCCGGCCGGTCCGGTTCTGGCAACCTGGCGACATTGAGCACCGACAAGCTGATGCTGCTCTGCTCACGCCTTGGCGAACATGCCGGACAGTATGACCGCGTGATCCTGGATCTGGGGGCCGGGGTGGAACGCACCGTGCGCTATCTGGCAAGCCGGGCAGCACGCTGCCTGGTGGTCACCACCGACGAGCCCACCTCGCTGACCGACGCCTATGCCTTCATCAAGCTCAGCAAACTGCAGAACGCGGCCACCGAAATCTCGGTCCTGGTGAACATGGCCGATTCCGCCAGTGACGGAGAGCGCACCTACAACACCCTGCGCAAGGCCTGCGAGAACTTCCTGAAGATCACCCCGCCGTTGGCTGGAATCATCCGGAGAGACCCCAAGGTCCGGGAATCCATCCGCGCCCAGATGCCCCTGCTTCAGCGCCATCCCGACAGTCCGGCCGCCAAGGACGTCATGGACCTGGCGCGGAAGCTGAGCAGCTAGAACCATGAGCGATCTGGGGGGCACCGGGCGCATATCAGGGGGGCCTGCGGCCATCCTGGGCGCCGGCGGGGCACCGGCCCAGGTCACCAACCCGCCGCCACGCATGCTGCAGCTTGCCGTCGGGCACAGCCTGAAAGGCGTTGTGCTGCCCTCCGACAATCCAGGAGAGATAAAGGTGCGCACGGAACAGGGCACCCTCAGCCTGCGCGCGGCGCAGGTCCCGCCGCCTGGAAGCCGCGTCACCCTTCAGATCCGGCATGTCGGAACAGAACTGTCCGTTCTGGTCTTCGCCGACCGACAGGGCGAGACAGGAACCCGGCAGGCCGCTGGCAATGCCAACCCTGCCCCCGGCGGACACGCAACCTCTTCTGGACCAGCCCAAACCATCCCCAGCCTGCCAGCTGCAGCGCCCAACCAGCACGACAGCCTGAACCTGGGGCATCTCGTGACGGGCCAGGTGGTTGCCCTGAACCAGGGCACGGAAGCCTCACGAAGTCTTCCCGCAGCGGGTACGGCGCTCCTGGTTCGTGTCCTACGCCTTCAACCGGGCCAAAGTGCCCAGGACATGGCACACAACCTGCCCCAGGATTTTGCGTCGTCCGCGCGCCTTCTGACTGGACAGGTGGCCGAACAGCTGGCGAACGGGCAAACCCTGGTGCGCAGCGAAGCCGGCCTGTTGCGCCTGGACGAACTCCCGCGCCTGCCGGCAGGGACCCAGCTTCTGCTGGCCCTGACAGGTCAGGGCAGCCCGGCCGTGACCAGCAGTCAACCCTCGATCACCTTCGCCAGCTGGACGGGTCTGGCCCAGTTGCTTGCCGGTTTGGGACCACGACCACGCAGCGACACCGCACTGCCAACTCCGGGGTCCGGACTGGCCGGGGGGTTGGCTGGGTTTCTGGCTGCACTGTCCAGTCCACAAAGGACAAGGGCGTGGCTGGACAACCTGTTGCGTCAAGCTGCGGATACCCAGAAAACAACGCCGGAGCAGCGTGAACGCCTGGGCCAGGACCTGGAATGGTTGCGCCAGCTGTCTGGCCGGACGGACAGCGACGGCTGGCGCTTCTACATGATACCGCTGCAGCACGAGCAGCGCCTGGACTTCCTGCGCCTCCATCTGCGCCAGGACAAAGGCGGGAAAGGCGGGGGCAAGACAGGCGACACCCCCACCCGCTTCGTTCTGGATGTGGATTTCGCACAGTTGGGCCCCCTGCAACTGGATGGCCTGCTGGCGCAAGGAAATTTCGAGTTGGTGCTGCGCAGCCGGCAGCCCCTTCCTCAGGAACTACGGGACAAGCTGGGTGAAGTCCTCTGGGCGGCCGGTGCAGCCAGCGGCTTGGAAAGCCACCTGAGCTTCCAGAGCGACGGGACCTGGGCTCCCCTGCCCCCTCCGGCCGAAGGTCCGGGCGAGGGCCTGTCGGCCTGAGCGGTCTGACTGCTGCGGGGATCTGAGTTCTGGAGGATCAGGCTCTTACAGGCGAGCGCTGAACTTGCGCCGCGGCTATTTTCCATCGTTGCCACGCTGGCGATGCAGTCTCAGGCCGATCTCATCCATTTCCTTCTGTTCGCGCTTGCGGCGTGATTCCTGGCGGCGCTGGGCCATGTTCTCCAGGGTCTGCTCATAGCGCTTGACCTCCTCGAAGGCCTCGGCCACGGCATCGCGCGCCTGCAATGTTTCGGCGCTGACCTTGTTCAGGGACTCCCACAGGCGCTCACGTCGCTTGAGGGCATTCGCCGCATAAAAGGGGAAGACCCTATTGCCTTCCTGGTCCGCATTTGCGGCCTCTTTCTCCTGTGCGATCTCCTCCTCCAGGCGCTCCAGGTCGGCCCTCAGGCGTTCCTCCAGGGCTTCCAGATCGGCCAGAGCGCGGCGCTGCTCATCCAGTTTCCAGCGCTTCAACCGCACCAGATTCTCAAGGCCGTTCACGCCTGTTCCTCCTGATCCGTGGCCTGCGACAGAGGCCAGGACTCATCCAGTCGCCGGGCCAATTCTGCATAGCCAGCCTCAAGTTCGGCCCGTTCATCCTTGGTTTGCTTCAGGAATTCCTCGATCCGGTCATAGTAATAAATGGCCTCGTCGATGCCGGGATCACTGCCCCGGCGATAGGCCCCCAGCCGAATTAGCTCGGCCATGTCCTCGTAGGTAGCCATCAGGCGGCGCGCCCGATTGACCAGCGTTTCCTCGTCAGCGCTGTTGCAGCCCGGCATGGTGCGCGAAACGCTGCGCAGAATATTGATGGCCGGATAGCGTCCCCGTTCCGCAATGGCGCGCTCCAGGACGATATGTCCGTCCAGGATACCGCGTACGGCGTCAGCCACCGGTTCATTGTGATCGTCGCCCTCGACCAGAACGGTGAAGAGGCCCGTGATCGAACCCTGGCTTCCGCCACCGGGCCCGGCCCGTTCCAGCAGACGCGGCAGTTCCGCGAAGACGCTGGGCGTATAGCCCTTGCTGGCTGGGGGCTCGCCGGCAGACAAGCCGATCTCGCGCATAGCCATGGCGAAGCGCGTCACGGAATCCATCAGGCAGAGCACCTCCTGCCCCTGATCGCGGTAAAACTCCGACAGCGCCAGAGTCAGATAGGCGGCTTGCCGGCGCATCAAGGGCGCCTCGTCCGAGGTGGCCACAACGACCACGGAACGCGCCAAGCCCTCGGGCCCCAAGTCATCTTCCAGCCATTCCTGAACCTCGCGGCCACGCTCGCCGATCAGGCCGATGACATTCACATCCGAGGCCGTATAGCGCGCCAGCATCGACAGCAGAACCGACTTGCCCACGCCAGAGCCGGCAAATATGCCCATGCGCTGTCCCTGGCAACAGGTCAGGAAGGTGTTCAAGGCGCGTACGCCCAGGTCGAGCTTGTGCCCGACACGACGGCGCGCATGCGCCGGAGGCGGCGCGCTGCGCAGGCTATAGGGGGCCTGCCCCGATGCAATCGGTCCCTTGCCGTCTATCGGCTCACCCAACGCATTGACGACCCGCCCCAGCCAGGCCGAACTGGGCCAGACCATGGGCTCGGCCGCGGCAAGTTCGGCCTTGCAGCCCATGCCGATCCCCTCCAATGAACCGAAGGGCAGCAACAGGGCACACGTTTCACGGAAGCCGACAACCTCGCAGGTGACCCGGCTGTTTCCACGGCCAATCACGTCGCAACGCGAGCCGATGGACAGTTCGCGTTCAAGGCCAGAGACCTCGAGCGTCATGCCCTGCACACCTGAAACACGGCCATAAGAACGCCGCTCAGGAATTTGATTCAACTCGGAAAGGAAGGACTCAACGGAATCATGCATTGATGGGGCTTTGCATCCGGTCAGGTAAATTGGAAACGCTGCTGCGCTTGACCCACATACTGCATCGGGAAGCTTAAGTTTCGGTAAAGCATGATGCGATTGTGTGGTTGCCATTGCCCCGAAAGAAAAGGGGCCAACTCCCTGATGGTGTGAAAAGCACGATTACGGGTAAGAAAATGTTAACCCAATCTGGTCACAATGGTTAATATACCGACGCAAAAGCGATATTGGGGGCCAGAAATGCGGGTTCTTTTGGTAGAAGACGACAACAACCTCGCGCGCAGTATCGAGATGATGCTGCGCTCCGATGGATATGTCTGTGACGTGACGGAGCTTGGAGAAGACGGTCTGGAGATCGGCAAGCTCTATGATTATGACATCATCATCCTGGATCTCATGCTGCCGGACATGGACGGCTACGAGGTCCTGCGGCGCCTGCGATCCTCGAAGGTGAGTACACCCATTCTGATCCTCTCCGGGCTCAACAGTCTGGATGACAAGATCAAGGGTCTCGGCTTCGGTGCAGACGACTACATTACCAAGCCCTTCCACAAGACCGAACTCATCGCCCGAATCCAGGCGATTGTCCGGCGCTCCAAGGGCCACTCCGAATCGGTCATCCGCACGGGACGCCTCAGCGTGAATCTGGACAGCCGCACCGTCGAGGTGGACGGACAGCCACTCCACCTGACCGGCAAGGAATACGGCATCCTGGAGCTGCTTTCATTGCGCAAGGGCACGACGCTCACCAAGGAGATGTTCCTGAACCATCTCTACGGCGGCATCGACGAACCGGAGCTGAAAATCATCGACGTCTTCGTCTGCAAGCTTCGCAAGAAGCTGACGAACGCCACCAACGGTGAAAACTACATCGAAACAGTATGGGGTCGCGGTTATGTTCTGCGCGATCCTGCAGAGGAAACGACCGATACGCGTCAACTGGCCAGTGCCTGATCGCCTGGCCCGTCTTCGGTACTTCTGAAGACTGTCAACCAGCTGCTGCCTTGGCCTTGGCCGTATCCTTCAGGCAGTAGATTCCACGCTGTCCGGGCATCAGCTGCAAGCGGTCCGACACGCCCAATACAGTCTCGGCACCGCCCAGGTAGAGAAAACCGTCCGGGGCCAGCTGTTTCGATATGCGCGTGAGCACTTCGCTCTTGGTCTGCTGGTCGAAATAGATCAGGACATTCCGCAGGAATATAACGTCGAACTGACCCAGTTCAGACGTGCTTTCAAGCAGGTTTGAATAACGGAACTGCACACGATCGCGCAGGACCTTGGCAATCTGCCAACGGTCCCCGATCTGCTCGAAGTACTTCACCAGCATCTTCACGGGCAGGCCGCGCTGAACTTCGAACTGGCTGTAGAGACCCTTCTTGGCTTTTTCCAGCATCTCGGTCGAGATGTCGGTACCGATGATCTCGATCTTCCAGTCCTTCAGATTCAGATTGCTCTCTTCAAGAAGCATAGCCAGGGAATAGGGTTCCTGCCCGGAGGAACAGGCCGCGCAGAGTATGCGCATGCGGCGTGACGAGGCACGCGCCTTCAGAAGATGCGGCAGGACGAGATCACGAAACTGGTCGAAGGGACGGTTGTCCCGGAAGAAGAAGGATTCATTGGTGGTCATGGCCTCGACCACCTCGCGGCGCAAATCCTTGTTGCTGCCCTTGCGCACCTCGGCAATCAGGCCGTCGAGACCCGACAGGCCCCACTTGCGCACCAGGGGTGTGAGGCGGCTTTCCAGCAGATAGCTCTTCTCCTGACCCAAAACCAGGCCGGAAGACTCTTTCAGGAACCGGGCGAGGTAATCAAAATCTTCGGGCTTCATGCCGCTGTCCTCAGAATGTTGTCGCGCAGGTAAGGCGCGATCTGCATGAGCGGGAGAACGGCTGAACAGAGCCCCTTGCCGGTCACGGCCCCGGGCATACCCCAGACCACCGAACTCTCCTTGTCCTGTGCGATCACTGTGCCGCCGGAAGCCACCACTTTCTCCGCACCGGCCAGGCCGTCCGACCCCATACCCGTCAGGATCAGGGCCAGCGTTCGTGCCCCGTAAACATCGCTGGCACTGCGCAGCATGGGATTGACCGAAGGACGGCAGAAATTCTCCGGCTCTTCCTGCGTCAGGCGAATGATGGGAGCATCCGCGTCATTGCGAACGACTTCCATATGATACCCCCCAGGGGCCACATGGATATGTCCAGGCTGGACCGGAGCCTTGTCCACACCTTCCTTGCAGGGCATGCCCGACACACGGGCCAAGTGCTCCGCAAGCAGGGTCGTGAAGGTCGCGGGCATGTGCTGGGTCACCAGGACCGGCAGGTTCTTCAGCGCACCCCGCATATCCCCCAGGACCTTGAAGAGCGCCTGCGGCCCGCCTGTGGAACTTCCGATGGCCAGAACCCGTGGCGGCATTCCGCCAAGCGGACGCAACGTAGCCGCAGGCGGGCGTGTCGTTGGTGCGGCCTTTGTGGGTACTTTTCCACTTTTTGCTTCATGCTGGGCCCGGGCCGCCTGGGGCGCTTCCTGCCGGCCTGCTTCTGCCAGGGCCTTGACCTTATTGCGCAGTTCACGCCGGAAGTCGCTGGCTGACTGGTGTCCCAGGCTCGTGGTCGGCTTCGCGATGTAATCCGCCGCACCAGCCCGCATGGCTTTCAGGCTTACGTCCGCGTTCTTGCGTGTCAGGGTCGAGGCCATGATGACCTTTGTCCGCGGCGAAGCCTCCAGTATCTTGGGCAACGCCGTCAGACCATCCATCACCGGCATCTCGATATCCAGGACCACGACGTCCACGCTTTCCCGGGCCAGCGAGTTCAGTGCCATCTGGCCATTCGAGACCGAGGCAGAGACCTTGATGTCAGGATCTTCCTCGAGTGTGCGGGTCAGCAAGCCCCGGATCACAGCCGAGTCATCGACCACCATGACACGGTAGCGGGGTGCACCGGCGGCTGGACTGCTCATCTGTCACTCCAGGAGGACAGGCAGGGAACGGAGAAGTACCGGCCGTCCATTCAGATTAATCCAACCTGAGAGAACTTGGACTCCACGATACCGCTGTCGAAAGGCTTCATGATGTACTCATCGGCACCGGCCGCGATGGCCTCATGAATATGAGAGAGACCGTTCTCGGTGGTGCAGAATATGACGACGGGCTGGTTCACCGCCTCCTTTGCACGCAGTTCACGCAGGAAATCGATGCCGCTTTTGACCGGCATGTTCCAATCCAGCAGTACGGCATCCGGCATCTCGCTTTCGCAGAGCTGCAGTGCCTCCTGGCCATCACAGGCTTCACGTGTGGTAAAGCTCAACTCCTCCAGGATGCGCTTGGCGACCATGCGCACCGTCTTGGAGTCGTCCACGATTAGACAGCTTTTCATCCCTATCCCCGTATCTGAAGACCTGTTCCACGCGTGAACTAGGCTGCGGATGCGCGTCCGAAGTCCAGCAGACGCTCGATATTGAGCACCACCAGAAGCCTGTCCTTCAGGCGATAGATGCCTTCGGAGTATTCCTTGAGCCGCGGAGAAATCGTGGGCGGACTGCGCTCGAAATCCTCGGACTGCAATGGCATGACTTCACCCACCGAATCCACCATAAGGCTGTAGAGCTCGCCATGGTGATCAACCACGATGGACATGCCGGAGTCCTCGCCTTCCAGTGGAGGCAAACCGATGCGCAGGCGTACATTGATGGCCGTTACGATCCGGCCGCGCAGATTCAGCGAGCCCGTGATCTCGGGCGGTGCCAGCGGGATGCGTGTCGTCCGCACATTGCTCAGGATGTCCTGAACCTGCAGGACATGTATCCCGAACAGTTGCTCCCCGATGTAGAAGGTCACGAATTCCTTCGCGCCCTCAGCCTCCATCAGGCCCGCCTTCATGCGTTCCAGATCGTTCATGCCGCACCTCGCATATTCGACAGCGTTTCGTTCAGGGAAGCCAGAAGGCCGGCCCGATCAAACTTCGTCACATAATCACTGAAGCCCGCGGCGCGCCCACGGGCAAAATCATTCGGGCTGGCATGGCCGGACAGGGCCACCAGCGGTGTTTCCGACCAACGGTTGGCACGCACGGCCTCGGCAAACTCGAAACCGCTCATACCCGGCATCTCGATATCGGAGAGGATCACATCGAAATCCTCGCCAGCTTCACAAAGCTCCAGCGCGGCATCGGCACCCTCGACCGAGGTCACATTATAACCGGCCGACGAAAGCAGAGGTGCCAGCAGGTTGCGGAAGAAGGGACTGTCGTCCACCAGCAGGATGCGATTGGACGAGGTATTGACTTCCATCTTGCCATCCGCCTGGAACCAATCGGAATAGGCCCGGGTCAGGAAATGACCGGTATCGATGATGTCCGTGGCCTTCCCGGCAATTGTCGCAGACCCGATATAGCCCTCATGCTCGCCGCCAAGTTCGATATTCAGCGGCTCCTCGACGATATCCAGAATGCTGTCGACCACCAATCCCATGCTGCGGTTTCGGTCGGTGAAGACCAGAACCTGCTGGCGACCAGTGCCCTCGAGGCTCTGGCGGGGATCCATGGTGATCAAAGGCATCAACTGGCCGCGATACTGGACAACGGGCTGTCCACCTGAGGTCTCGATGCTCTCGCGATCGATCTCTTCCAGGCGAGCGACCAGCCCGAGCGGCACAGCCTTCGGAGCCTCGCTTCCAGCCTTGAAGAGCAGCATTGCCACGGCATCGTCTGACTTGGCGGCCTTCTGTTCTGCCATGCCCTCCATGCCTTCCGTGACCGTCAACTCTCCGGTCTCGCCAGCAATTCCATTCGGATCCAGGATCATGACAACCGAGCCGTCGCCCAGGATGGTGTTGCCCGAGAAGAGGGTGATGTCCCGCAGGATCGGCGCCACTGGTTTCACAACGATTTCCTCGGTGTCGAAAACACGGTCCACGATGATGCCAAAGCTGTAGGTTCCGACCTTGGCGACGACGATGAACTGGTCCTTCTCGCTCCCGTCGTCTTCACGCTCGAGCCTCAGCAATTCGCTGAGATTGACCAGCGGAAGCAGGCGATTGCGCAGCCGTAGCACCGGTGTGTCGTTAATCCGCTCGATGCTGTGGTCGGAATTGGCCGAAGCACGCACCAGCTCGATCACAGCCAGCTGTGGAATGGCGAAGCGTTCGGAGGCGCTTTCCACGATCAACGCCGAGACAATTGCCAGTGTCAGCGGGATCTTGATGGTAAAGCTGGTGCCCTTGCCGAACTTCGAGGTCAGTTCGACGTTGCCGCCGATCTTCTCGATGTTTGAGCGCACAACATCCATGCCGACACCGCGCCCGGACACGGAGGTAACCTCCTGTGCCGTGGAGAAACCGGGCTTGAAGATGAACTGCATGATCTGCTGTTCATTCATGTTCGCCAATTCGGCCTCTGTGGTGAGGCCGTTGGCCAGCGCCTTCTCCTTGATCTTGTCTGTATTGAGCCCGCGCCCATCGTCGGAAATCTGGATGATGATGTGCCCACCCTCATGATAGGCATTCAGCAGGATCGTCCCGGTTTCGTTTTTGCCGGCTGCGCGCCGTCCTTCCGTGGTCTCCAGCCCATGGTCGGCGGAGTTGCGTACCATGTGGGTCAGTGGATCCTTGATGAGTTCCAGGACCTGCCGGTCCAGCTCCGTATCCGCCCCCTTCATCTGAAGGTCGATCTTCTTGTGCATGTCTTGTGACAGGTCGCGCACGATGCGTGGCAGCTTGGCCCAGGCATTTCCGATCGGCTGCATGCGGGTTTTCATCACCCCTTCCTGCAACTCGGAGACAACATGGTTGAGCCGCTGCAAGGGCGCAGCAAAATCACTGTCCTTGTGCGTGCGCAGAATCTGAAGCAGCTGATTCCGGTTCAGGACCAGCTCGGAAACCATCGTCATCAGGTTTTCCAGCAGTTCGACGTTCACGCGGATCGACTGGTTTGCAACGGAGGATTCCCGGGGTTGTCCCTGGTCTCCAACCTCCTTGTCGGATGCAGGTGGCTGTCCTCCTTCGGCACCGCCACCCGATGCCATCGGTGCTGCCACTTCGCCGGGCTGCCCAATCTCGACGATGTTGTCTTCGATTGCTTCAGCTTCGGCCAATTCGGCCGGACCCTCATCCGCAGTCAGCTCGGTGGCCTCCGGCAAGGCTTCATCCAGAAGCGCGGCATGCTGTTCGTCAGTTGCCGTGTCCTCCACGGCCGGCACCGCCACTGACTTTTCGGCCGCATCCTCGCTGACTGCTTCCAGTGCATCAGCGTTAACCGGCTGCGTCAGCTGTTCGGCATCCCAGCCTTCAGCGACAGTATCCAGGCGTGCGATCAGTTCGCTGTCGTCACCGGCAGGCTCGGCTTCTGTCTCCTCCAGCACACCCAGGATCAAGCGAATGCGATCAAGGCATTCCAGAACGATCGAAACCAGACCGGGCGTGACCTCGACATCGCCATCGCGCACCTTGCCGAGCACATTCTCGCCCGAATGAGCCACCGCCTCCAGGCGCGGCAATCCAAGGAAACCACAGGTTCCCTTGATGGTGTGCATTAGCCGGAAGATGTTCGAGAGAATATCCGGGTCATTGGGGTTTTGTTCGAGTTTCACCAGCTCGACATCGAGAAAACCCAATCCCTCGTTCGTTTCCGTCAGAAATTCTTGGAGAAGTTCATCCATATTCATACCTGCTTTGTCTGTCGGCCGTCGGCTCTCGGAGCGACGTTGATCCGTACTGGCCGGGATATTCGCAGGAAAAGGGTTAAAAGGCTGTTAGCAGCAAAGCAGGAATTTCGTATCACCAGGCAAAAATGCGGGTGCGCGACCCTTTGTCACTGCTTGCTGGAATCACATGCATGATAACGCATCGCACTTTCACAAGCTGGGCAAGCCTGCTAAGCCTGCGTCAGTAATGCGGTATTCCATGTTGCCCCCGAGATGACCCAGAGCAGCGATCTGATCGAAATCTCCGGCCCGTTGCGTGACGCGCCGCCTCGCGCCCGGCGGCGCGGAAGAACACGGTTGCTCAGCGTGTTTTCTGTCATCATCGCGCTGCTGTTCTGCATTCCTGCTGCCACCGTCGTCTACAACCTTCTTCTACCCCAGTCTGAAGTCTGGTCACACCTGGTGGAAACGGTCCTGCCGGACTATATCGCCAATACCATATGGCTGGCAGTCATTGTGGGCACTGGCGTGATAGCCATTGGCGTATCCACAGCCTGGCTGGTCACCATGTGCCGCTTCCCGGGCCGCGACCTGCTTGAGTGGGCGCTCATCCTGCCCTTGGCCGTTCCGGCCTATGTCATGGCCTATGCCTATACGGACTTCCTGCAGTACAGCGGGCCGCTGCAAACAGCACTTCGGGACTTCTTTGGCTGGCAAACACCCAGGGACTACTGGTTTCCGGACATCCATTCTGTTGGCGGTGCGGCAACTATGCTCTTTCTGGTGCTCTATCCCTACGTCTACCTCCTGACGCGTGCAGCTTTCCTGCAGCAATCGGCCTGCGCACTCGAGGTGAGCCGGACACTGGGCTGCAGTCCCTGGAGCGCTTTCCTGCGTGTGGCTGTCCCCCTGGCCCGCCCCTCCATCGTGGCCGGTACAACACTGGCGCTCATGGAAACCCTGGCGGATTTCGGCACAGTCCAATACTTCGGCGTCCCGACCTTCACCACGGGCATCTATCGCGCCTGGTTCTCCATGTATGATCAGGTTGCCGCCGCACAGCTGGCAGCCATACTTCTGGGCTTTGTCTTTATCTGCCTGCTGCTCGAGCGTCTCAGCCGGGGGCAGAGACGCTTCCACCACACGACCAACCGCTACCAGCACCTGCCGGAATATAAACTGAGGGGCGGAAAAGCTTTGCTGTCCACACTGACCTGCTGCCTGCCTGTCGTTTTCGGCTTCCTGCTGCCTGCCGGTCTTTTGCTCAACATGGCGCTCAGCAATGGTCTCGAGATCCCCAAATACCTTCCTCAGGCCTATAACACCTTCATTCTCGGCGCCATCACAGCAGTGCTTGCCGTGGCACTGGCAATGATGATGGCGTATAGCCTGCGGATACGCCCCACAGTCGTCAGCATCACGGCCAATCGAATAGCCGGGCTCGGTTATGCCATTCCCGGCTCGGTCATCGGGGTGGGTATCCTTCTGCCCTTTACCTGGCTGGACAACACGATCTCCGGGTTGTTCGAAAGCCTGTTCGGATTTTCCACCGGCCTGCTTCTGACCGGTGGCATCGCCGCAATCGTCTTTGCCTATCTAGTGCGATTCCTGGCTGTTTCTCTTCAGGCCGTGGAGGCAGGTTTCACCAAGGTTCGCCCCAGCATGGAGGATGCCGCACGCAGTCTTGGACACGGCCCCTTCGAAACGCTTGCCAAGGTCCACGCCCCTCTTATGTGGGGCAGCCTGCTGACGGCGGGATTGCTGGTGTTCGTCGATGTCATGAAGGAACTACCAGCCACACTGATCATGCGTCCCTTCAACTTCGATACGCTGGCGATCACGGCCCACAACTTCGCCTCAGACGAGCGACTGGGTCATGCCGCAACGCCTGCCCTGATGATCGTGTCGGTCGGCCTGCTCCCAGTCATCATACTTTCTCGCGCCATTGCCCGCTCCCGCCCGGGTCGGAAAGGCGCCTTTCAATAATCAAAGGCCCTGCCCACCAGAGGCGGACAGGGCCTTGAACACGATGTCCTTTCGCGGATCGGGCTTATTTCCAGCCGGCGCGATCAAAGATCATCTGGGCTTCCGGCTGATTTTCGCCGTAAACGGAAACATTGATGTCATCCAGTTTCGGACGCCCGAACTCTTCCAGAACCGGATTGTCCAGGGCGGACTCAACGGCCGGATACTCGTTGTTGCCATTTGCGAAATAGGCCTGGGCCTCATCCGTTGCCAAGTATTCCAGGAACTTCACCGCGGCGTCCTTGTGCGGTGCGTTCTTCAGGACACCTGCACCGGAAACATTCTGGTGGGCACCACGGTCATCCTGGTTGGCCCAGACCAATTCGGTGTTCTCGACCACTTCCTTATCGGCATCGTCATCGGAACGGACAAGTCGCATGTAGTAGTAGTGATTGGCAAGCGCGACGCCACATTCACCTGAAGCCACACCGCGAATCTGATCGGTATCGCCCCCTTGTGGATCACGTGCGAAGTTGTTGACGACCCCGTTCGCCCATTCCTCGGCCGCTTCTGCACCGTGATGCTCGATCAGGGAGGCCATCAGGGAGAGGTTGTAGATGTTTGAACTGGAGCGGATGCATACCAGTCCCTCGAAGCGGGGGTCGGCCAGATCCTCATAGGTCTGCGGCGGCTCGTCCACGATATCCGGATTGTAGTATAGGGTGCGGATGCGTGTAGAAAAGCCGAACCAATGCCCGTCCGGATGCCGCAGGTTGGAAGGGATACGCTCTTCCAGAACGTCAGAGTCCACAGCCTGGAACACATCCTCCTGATCTGCACGCCAGAGGCGCCCGGCATCCACCGTAATCAGGACATCAGCAGGACTGTTGGCGCCTTCGTTCACAATGCGCGTAACCAGTTCCTCGTCACTGCCCTCGATGATGTTCACTTCGATCCCGGTTTCCTCGGTAAAGCCTGAAAAAAGGGCATCGTCTGCTTCATAGTGGCGCGCCGAATAGATGTTCAGTTCATCCTGCGCTTCGGCCGATGCAATGCCGATCGGCAAGCCCATTCCGCCGGCAATGCCGACGCCAGCCAAGAGGCCCAGAGCCGTCGAAACGGACATCACCCGATGAAACTTTGACTGCATGCTGGAAAACTCCCTTGTTTACTGTTTTTCATACTCAAATGAGTAGCAGTCTCAAAGGCACTCGTAAATGCAAATCACTCCCATACGCAAAGAGCATTTCTGGAGACGCAAGCAGAATATCGACCAGCCTGGCGGCTATCGGGTGGTCAGATTGGGCTGTCAGGCCGGCAAGACGACGCGAATCTTAAGACCGCCTTGGCTGGCATTCGCATCCAGTTCTAGGCGACCACCCTCTCGATATATCAATTGGCGTGTGAAATAGGCATGGACATTCCGGGGCGTCAGCTCGTCTACCATGATGGCTTCGTCCAGACCTTGCGAGATGTCTTCGCGCAGTTCCACTGCAGCCCCGTTACCCTGCACCTCCAGGACCACTCCGGAATCCTCCGGCAGGACCGATAAATCCAACGCGCCTCCACGGGGCATGCATTCACGTGCCAGGCCAAGCACGTTCATGAGAACCTTCCCGTTATAGCCAGCCAGATGGTGCCCCTCGGTCTCGGGCCATTGCAGCGACAACCGCTCTTCCTTCAACCAATCGTCAATGACGGGCCGGAAATCCTCCACTGTACTGATACGCTCACCAGCTGCTCCATAGGCAAGCCGGAAAAAGGCCAGTTTGCTTGCGGCCTGCCCCGCACTGGAAGCAATCAGGTCCACGGCTTCAGCATCCATCGGGCTCATCTCTTGAAGCAGCTCCGCGCCATTGCCAACGGCGCTGATCGGCCCAACCAGATCATGGCAAAGCCGCGAGGACAGCAGTTCCGCAAGGCGGGAATCGGCAGAAGACATCATGTTTTGCCCTTCTCTTTCATGAGGATAGAAGTGTGCTGTGCCCTCTCGTTCCATTCAAGTGTCGCTTCGCTCGCCTTCGGTGTCGTTCCTGGCCTTGGGCCTGCCATAGTCACTTTGTAGAGTTGTCTCAATGTTTTCGGAGGTGCAGCGGCAGGATGTCCGCCTTTCTGGGTGATATTGTTCCGGGGACCTTTGTCTACCATCCGACGCGCAAGGATTGGGGACTTGGGCAGGTGCAGTCCGTCATCGGAGACAGGATCACCGTCAACTTCGAGAATGCTGGAAAGGTCCTCATCAACTCGGCACTC
The DNA here is from genome assembly GCF_000420625.1 of Fodinicurvata sediminis DSM 21159. Classification (NCBI taxonomy): domain Bacteria; kingdom Pseudomonadati; phylum Pseudomonadota; class Alphaproteobacteria; order Rhodospirillales; family Rhodovibrionaceae; genus Fodinicurvata; species Fodinicurvata sediminis. The sequence continues at coordinate 565,394 of NZ_ATVH01000011.1, forward strand.
ATCGAGTTGCAGCTGGCACAGGATGAGGACACCCCCCACCACAGCAAGAACAATACGGATTGATCGATGTCCCAAGGGCAAACAGCAAGCGCCTCACAGTTCCAGAGGCAAATTCATCCTGGTTCCGGTCGCCGCAAGGCTCCCCTCGCTCCGAAGGGACGCCAGGCCGACTCCGAGGCACTTGATCAGGTCCGCGCACTGCTGGGAGAACGTTCACGGCAGTCTGACCTGCTGATCGAGCATCTCCACCTGATTCAGGATAACTACGGCTGTCTTTCCGCCGCGCATCTCACGGCACTTGCCGAGGAGATGAAGATGCCTTTGGCTGCGGTCTATGAAACGGCTTCTTTCTATGCACATTTCGATATCATCGAAGAAGGGGAAGCGCCCCCGGCACCAATAACCGTCCGCGTCTGCGATTCACTAACCTGCGAAATGATGGGCGCACAACGCCTGATCGAGGAGCTGGAATCCGACGCCAATGCCCAGGTTCGCATTCTGCGCGCCCCCTGCATGGGGCGTTGCGATACGGCACCTGTAGCAGAAGTTGGCCATCATCACGTCAACTTTGCGAGCGGAAACAGTGTCAAAGAAGCCATTTCCGCTCGGCGGCTGCACCCTGATGTTCCCGAATACAAGGATTTCGAGAACTATCGAGCCGAGGGCGGTTATGCCCTGCTCAGGGAGATCCTGGAGGGCGAACGGACACGCGAGGATATCATTGCCACCATGAAAGAAGCCGACCTGCGCGGGCTTGGCGGCGCCGGCTTCCGGGCCGGCTTGAAATGGCAGATCATGCAGTCCCAGGTCCATCCGCGCCTGATGGCCATCAACGGCGACGAAGGAGAGCCGGGAACTTTCAAGGACCGCTACTTCCTGGAAAGCGATCCCCACCGCTTCATCGAGGGCATGCTGATAGGCGCCTGGGTCGGCGAATGCGAGACCAGCTATATATATATCCGCGATGAATACCCGGCCGTCATCGAAATCCTGAATCGTGAACTGCGAAAGGTGGAAACTTCCGGGCTGGCTGATCATTGCCGCCTGGAGATCCGGCGCGGTGCCGGTGCATACATCTGTGGCGAGGAATCCGCCATGCTGGAATCCATTGAGGGAAAGCGAGGCTATCCCCGCCACAAACCCCCCTTCCCCACGGAAGTCGGGCTGTTCGGTCTGCCCACCCTCACCCACAACGTGGAAACCGTCTACTGGGTACGCGATATCCTTGAAAAGGGCGCTGCGTGGTTCACGTCTCAAGGGCGGCACGAACGCAAGGGCCTGCGCTCCTTCTCGGTGTCGGGGCGTGTACGCGAACCCGGTGTGAAGATGGCCCCCGCAGGCATCACGATCCGTGAGCTGATCGAGGAGTACTGTGGCGGCATGGCCGAGGGACACAGCTTCAAGGGCTACCTGCCAGGCGGTGCCTCGGGTGGCCTCCTTCCTGCGTCCATGGACGACATCCCGCTCGATTTCGACACCTTGCAACCCTATGACTGCTTCATCGGTTCTGCTGCCATCGTCGTGCTGTCCGATCAGGACGACATCAAGGAGGTGGTGCGCAACCTGATGCGCTTTTTCGAGGATGAGTCCTGCGGCCAGTGCACGCCCTGCCGGAACGGCACTGAAAAGGCCGTTCAACTGCTAACCGCAAAGCAATGGGACACAGAGCTCCTTGAGGAATTGTCTTCCGTCATGATGGATTCCTCTATCTGCGGGCTGGGCCAGGCGGCACCCAACCCTCTGCTCTGTGCACTGAAGTACTTTCCCGAGGAGAGCCGGTCATGAGCGACATGATTAAATTCACTCTGGATGGCCAGGAAGTCCAGGCCGAGCCCGGCGAAACCATCTGGCAGGTAGCTGACCGGATGGGCACGGAAATTCCGCACCTCTGCTATTCCCCGGAACCGGGATATCGCGAGGACGGCAATTGCCGCGCCTGCATGGTGGAAGTCGAGGGCGAGCGCGTCCTGGCCGCCTCCTGCATCCGCAAGCCGACCGACGGCATGAAGGTCAGTACCGCTTCGGAGCGTGCGCGCAAGTCGCGCAAGATGGTCTTCGAGTTGCTGATTGCGGACCAGCCGGAGCGCGAAACCTCGCACGACCCGGATTCCAAGTTCTGGAACTGGGCCGAAAGCATCGGCATAGCGGACAGCCGGTTTCCGGCCGCTGACCGTCCTATACCGGATGTCAGCCATCCGGCCATGGCCGTACACCTGGATGCCTGCATCAACTGCGGGCTCTGTGTACGTGCCTGTCGTGAGGTTCAGGTCAATGACGTGATCGGCATGGCCTATCGCGGCCACAATGCGAAGGTGGTCTTCGATTTCGACGATCCCATGGGGGAAAGCACCTGCGTAGCCTGTGGAGAATGCGTGCAGGCCTGCCCGACCGGGGCACTGATGGAATCCAGCCTGCTGGACAAGGTCGGTCAGCGAGCGGTCTATGAAGACAAGACGGTCGATTCCGTTTGCCCCTATTGCGGCGTGGGCTGCCAGACCAAGGTCTATGTAAAGGACAACGAGATCGTCCAGATCGATGGTCGAGACGGCCCTGCGAACGAGAACCGTCTCTGTGTGAAGGGACGCTTCGGCTACGACTATATCAATCATCCCCAGCGTCTGACCGTACCAATGGTTCGCCGCGAGGATGCACCCAAGCGCTGGGACGATCAGGTAGACCCGAACAATCCCTGGACTCATTTCCGGGAAGCCACTTGGGAAGAGGCTCTGGAGAAGGCCGCCACTGACCTCAAGACCATCCGGGATCGTGATGGCGGGGGCGCACTTTCCGGCTTCGGTTCCGCCAAGGGCAGTAATGAAGAAGCCTATCTGTTCCAGAAGCTGGTGCGCACTGGTTTTGGCACCAACAATGTCGACCACTGCACCCGTCTGTGTCATGCCTCCTCCGTGGCCGCCCTGATGGAGGGCATGGGGTCAGGAGCAGTCACGGCCCCCTTCACATCCGCGCTGGAAAGCGACTGCATCATCGTGACCGGTGCGCGTCCGGCCCAGAATCACCCGGTGGCTGCAACCTATCTGAAGACGGCTGCCAAGAACGGTGCAAAACTGATCGTTATGGACCCGCGGCATCAGGGCCTGTCCCGCTACGCGAGTCACATGCTGCAGTTCAAGCCAGGCCAGGATGTCGCCCTGCTGAACGCCATGATCCATACGATCATTGCTGAGAACCTGGTAGACGAGCAGTACATTCAGGCACGTACGAGCGGGTACGAGGAACTGAAGGAACGCATCCGCAATTTCTCACCGGAGGAGATGGCCGAGGTTTGCGGCATACCTGCCGAAACCATTCGGGACGTGGCGCGCATCTACGCACGCTCGGAAAAGTCGATTATCTTCTGGGGCATGGGGATCAGCCAGCATGTCCATGGAACCGACAATGCCCGCTGCCTGATCACACTGGCCCTGATCACGGGCCAAATCGGCCGTCCGGGTACCGGCCTCCATCCCCTGCGTGGCCAGAACAACGTGCAGGGTGCTTCCGATGCCGGGCTCATCCCCATGGTCTATCCCGATTATCGCTCGGTCGAAGATGCCGCCATCCGCAAGGAATACGAGGAATTCTGGGGCCAGGACCTGGATCCGAACAAGGGCTTGACGGTCGTGGAGATCATGCACGCCATCAATGCTGACGAGATAAAGGGCATGTATATCATGGGCGAGAATCCGGCCATGTCGGATCCAGACCAGACCCATGCCCGCATGGCTCTAGCCAAGCTCGAGCACCTTGTGGTCCAGGATATCTTCCTGACCGAAACGGCCTGGCATGCCGATGTTATTCTTCCAGCGACGGCACATGCCGAGAAGACAGGAACGTACACCAATACCAATCGCCAGGTCCAGATTGGCCGCGCGGCCGTGACTCCTCCCGGACAGGTACGCCAGGACTGGGAGTTGATTCAGGAGATTGCCCATCGCATGGGCGAGGACTGGAACTACAGCCACCCCAGCGATGTCTTCGCTGAGATGGCACAGGTCATGCCCTCGCTAGCCAACATCTCCTGGGAGCGGCTGGAGCGGGAAGACTCGGTCACCTATCCTGCAGACGCGCCGGACAAGCCCGGCAACGAGATCATCTTTGCAGAGCGCTTCCCGACAGCTGATGGCCGGGCCCGCATCGTTCCGACCGATCTTGTGCCGCCCGACGAACTGCCGGATGACGACTATCCGCTGGTCCTGACGACAGGACGCCTGCTGGAGCATTGGCATACTGGCGCCATGACCCGGCGTGCAGGCGTCCTGGACGACCTGGAACCCGAAGCGATTGTCTCCATGAACCCCAGGGAAATGGGCCGTCGTGGAATCGAGCCGGGAGACATGGTCAGGATCACCACACGCCGCGGAACCATTGAGATCAAGGTCCGCAAGGACCGTGAGGTGCCCGAAGGCATGCTATTCATTCCCTTCTGCTTCAACGAGGCGGCCGCCAACATCCTGACAAATCCGCAACTTGATCCCTATGGCAAGATACCGGAGTTCAAGTTCTGCGCTGCACGTCTGGAGGCCAATGAAGCAATCGCTGCTGAGTGATGGCTTCTTGCCAGGATGAACGAGAAACGGCGGGATCGATCCGATCCCGCCGTTTCTCGCTTTAAAACAGGATGGGCCGGAGCCTTATTCGCCCCAAACCTCCTCCAGTAGCTTCGTCCAGTTACCCCCCATCACTTTCTCGATACGTCCCTCTGGCCATCCACGACGCTCCATGGCGGCCGTCAGATTGGGGAAGTCCTCGATACGACGGAAGCCTTCCGGATTGATGATCTCGCCGAACTCCGTCAACTGGCGGGCATAGCCCTTGTCCTGGGTTATGTAGGTGAAGAAGCTGTCTGCGTGATCCTGAGTAAAATCGGTGCCAATCCCCGTGCGATCCTCGCCCACGAGATTCATCACGTATTCAACGGCCTCGACATAGTCGTCGACTGTGGCCTCTGTCCCCTTTGCCAGGAAGGGCGGGAACATTGTCACCCCGGCAAAACCGTTGTGCTGGGCAATGAAACGCAGCTGCTCATCGCTCTTGTTGCGAGGGTGCGCCTTCAGGGCAGCCGGCAGACAGTGCGAATAGGCCACAGGCTGCTTCGAGTACTCGATGATTTCCCTGGAGGTCAGCTCGCCCACATGGCTGAGATCGATCAGGATGCCGACTCGGTTCATCTCGTCGATCAATTCACGCCCAAAGTCCGTCAGGCCCGTATCCCGGCTTTCGTAACAGCCAGAGCCCACCGTGGTGGCCGTGTTGTAGGTCATCTGCACGATGCCGAGCCCCAGTTCCTTATAGACCTGCACCAGTGGCAGGTAATCCCCGAACCCGGTGCTGTTCTGCCACCCCAGGATGATCCCGACCTTGCCGGATTCCTTGGCGCGACGGATATCCTTTGTGGTGTAGACCTGCATAAGGATATCGCTGTTCTCGCGGATTTGCCGCTTCATGTCGGCTACGGCCTTCATTGTCGTCGGGAAGTCTTCCCAGACGGAACAGGTGCAGTTGACCGCTGTCAGCCCCCCCTTGTGCATGGCCTCGAAAACCGGACGATGCCACTTGGCGACAATCAGACCATCGATCACGACAATACGGTCGTGCAGAGATTCAGACATAAATACCTCCTGTGTATCCTGTCACCCGTCAATAAAAGCTTGGCAGGAACAGGACAATTTCCGGGAACAGTGTGAAAAAGCCGATCGAGAAAACCATGACCAGCCAGAAGGGTGCCGTTGCCCAGGCCGCCTGGCCAAGGTCGACTTCCCGATTGGTCATGGTGACCAGGACAAAGAGGTTCAGCCCCACCGGGGGCGTGATCATGCCGACTTCCATCAGGATGGTCACGATGACCCCGAACCAGATCGGATCGAAACCGAGCGCCATCATCAGGGGAAAGGAAATCGGCAGGGTCATCAGCAGCAGGGAGATACCGTCAAAGAAGCAGCCCAGCAGCAGATAGACCAGTACGACCAGCAACAGGACCTCGTATTTGGAGAGGCCAAGTGTGGCGATGTAATCGACCAGATCGCGCGGCAGCCCCAGGATGCTGATGGCCTGGGCCAGGATGATCGTTCCCAGCAGGATCATGGCTATGGCGCCAAAGATCACGGTGGAGCTTAGAAAGGAACCCCAGAGCTTCTTGGGCGTCAGATCCCCCCAGAGAAACCCGAGCAGTATGGCAGCAACGACGCCCATTGCTGCTGCTTCCGTGACCGTGGCAAGGCCCAGATAGATTGTCCCAAGGACAAAGAAGATCAGGATGGGAAGCGGCCAGATCTGAGCCAGGCCCTGCAGGATTTCCCGTCGCCCCGGTTTCACTTCGTCACTGGGTGTCAGCTCGGGCTTTATCAGACTGATCAGCATCAGGTAGACGCCAAACGCCATGGCAATGATGAGCCCCGGCAGTATGCCGGCAAGGAACAACTTGCCGATCGAGACATTCTGCGTGGCCCCATAGATCAGCAGTGACAGGCTTGGCGGGATCAACAGCCCCAGAGTGCCACCTGCCGCAAGCGAAGCGACGATGGTGGGTTTGTGATAACCGCGCCGTGAAAGCTCGGGGTAGCCGACTGACCCAATGGCGGCTGCGGTCGAAGTGCTGGACCCGCTGACGGCGCCGAATATCGTGGTCACGGCAATATTGGTGTGAAGCAGGCGTCCCGGAATACGGTGAAACAATGGCGTCAGGCCATTGTAGATTCGTGTGCTGACACCACTTGCCAGCAGGATATCGCCCAGGATGATGAAAATGGGGACCGCGCTCAGGGTGAAGTCTGTAAAGACGTTCCAAACCGAGGTGATGGCCAGGTCCGTGGCGCCGCCCGCCTGGAATTCAAGTAGGAAGAAGCCTGCCAACCCCAGGGAGGCACCCAGTACGGCACCGGTCAGGAGCGTTAAAAGCAGCGCACCACCAAGAATTGTCCAGGTCATACGCGCCCTCCTTCCGACTGCTGTTCGGTGGATGGGGCTTCAGAGGGAAAATAGCTGTCCCGTCCTGCCATGACTCTGAAGGCATCAATGAGCTGCAGAGCGGCCACAAGGAAAGCAACTCCCATGCAAACCGTCATGACTGCCATCCACGGCCAGAGCAGCAGGCTCCCAATATCCGAACGTGCCGAGATCTCGCGCGAGAAATCCATGAACTGATAGGAGGTCCAGACAAAGGCGAACGAGAAGAGCATCAGGATAACCAGGGCAACGGCGTTGGCCATGTAAGCCCAGGGACGTGTGAACTTGCGGCTGAGGATATCAATCGTGATGTGCTGGTTGCGGAAAACACCCAGTGGAATGGCCAGGAATGCCATCGAGACAAAGAGAAGCCCGACCATTTCGTCGGAGAATCTCAGTGGCGCTCCGAAGAAATAGCGCATGACGGCACCGGCAAAGACCATCGTCGTCATAACAATGGCCGCGACAGCACCCAGCACATTCATCAATTGAACCAGCCTGTGCACTGCGTTGACAAGTATCTGCATGTTTAAGTGCCACCCCGATCGGTGATGGTCATTTCCCTCTTGGCGGAGACTGCCCCTTCCTTGCCAAAGCAGGCAAGGAAGGGGCAAGGATCAGGTCCGAAGATCAGCGATCCAGTTCAGAGATCGCTTCCTGCATCCGCTCGTAGTATTCCATACCCTTGTCACCGGCATCCTGTGCCATTTCGGCCCAGGCTTCATTCGCGGCTTCGACAAAGCGGTTCACGTCTTCATCCGAGAAGGGCTCCAGCATGGTGATGCCCAGCTCTTCGCGATCAGCACGCGCTTCGCTTTCACGCTCCTCATCGACGGCAAGCTCGCGGGTCTTTTCCCACATCCGCTCGCCTTCCTCGCGGACGAGTTCCTGAAGCTCGGGTGAAAGGCTGTCCCATGCCTCTTCATTCACACCAAACATCCAGGGCACCGCGGCCCAGGGATGCAGGTAGGCTTCGTAGTCCGTGACCTCCTGAAGCGAAACCGTTTCGGCTACGGTCGAAAGGTAATAGGCGCAATCAACAACGCCGGTCTGCAGTGCTACGTACATGTCATTCTGGGGAATGACCTGCGATGCGACATCAAGCTTGTCGAAGGTATCCACCAGATGCCCAGCCCAGACACGCAGCTTCTTGTCCTGGAGCTCCTCCAGGGAATTAACGGGATCGCTGCAATGCAGTCCGACATCGAAGACTGGACTGACAACACCGCCAACTGTGGTGATGCCCCAGTCCGAGTAGGCTTCTTCATAGATTTCCCGGATGGTCGGAAGCAGTTCCAGGTGTTCCTCGGGCTCGACGATGGCACCCTGCACGTATACGGCAGCCAATTCAGGCGCATCGCGCTTGTAGTACTCGCCATACATCATGGCCATGTCCACGGAACCGCTCTGCATGAGACGCAGCAGATCGGTATCCTTCACACCGAGTGAGCCGGCGTGGAAGACACGAATTTCAAGCGCGCCATCGGCCCGCTCATTAACACGATCGGCGAATTCCTGCAGATACTGTGCTTCCGGCCGCGATTCGACGATCTGGCTGTGCATCTTAAGTTCAATCTTGTCCTGCGCCAGCGCCTCGGGTGTTGCGCCAACGATGCTCAGGCTAAGGGCCGTTCCCGCTGCAAGCGCGAACAGACCGTTTTTCAGGTTAATTGTCATCTCCCGATCTCCTTCTGTTTTCAGTTTCTGTCAGCGGAAACCATTTCCGCTGTCCTTATGGAGAAATGGCGGAACTGACAGGTTGCCCCTGCTCTCAAGTTCCTCTTGTCCGGATCACGCTGTAGCTGACGAGCCACCAACTTCATCCAGATAGTCGATACAACGCTCAACCGACTCAACGTCGCCAAACTTTGCATCAATATCGAAAAGGTTCCATGAAACGGCGCCAGGAATGCGATCTCCAATGCATTCCTTCACGGCAATGGTTCGAAAACCATCCGCAATCCCGTCACAGAGTGTCTGACGTACACAGGCCGAAGCGGTCACACCGGTTACAAGGATGGTGTCAACGCCTGATGCACGGAGAAAACCTGCCAGATAGGTGCCGTGGAATGCGCTGGCGCGCTTTTTTACCAGAAGCTGCTCGCCTTCCACAGGCTCAATTCTGGAATCAATGGCCCAGAGGTCAGGACGGTCCTCGGGAACGGCTTCCACAGGAATCTTTTTGTGCCAAAGTCCCATATCGGTGTGCGGATTCTCACGGTCCGTAACCTGATAGCAGGTCGTCACGTGCACGACCGGATGGCCATTGCGCCGGCAAGCGGACAGTAACCGCTGAACACCTGGAATCACCTGGTCGTCAATATTCTCGCAGGCAAAGACGTTTCCGGGGCGCGTCCATGCATTGGCAAGATCGACATTGATTAAAGCCGGCTTGCTGCCAAAGCCCACACGGCGCTGAAACCCGCGCTCCTTGTAAAGCTGGCGTGCCTCATCAAAAGCACGGGTCAACATCTGATCCAGTGTTTCAGCCATCAGGTGCCTCCCGAATTAAGGTATGGTGATTATCACAGGCGCCTGATTGAGGAGCTTGATGCATCAATGGTAATGAGTAAAATATCAATTACTCTTTTATTAATACCATATGAGTTATTAATTTGTCTCTCGACCTGCGCCACATACGTGCCTTTATTCTCCTGGCCGAAGAACTGCACTTCAATCGCGCCGCTGAGCGCCTGCATATCTCACAGCCTGCCCTTAGCCGAACCTTGCGGGAACTGGAAGAGAGCGTCGGGACAAAACTGATCAGCAGGACGACGCGCTCAGCCGAGTTGACTGAAGCTGGCCGCGCTTTCCTTCTGGAAGCACAGCTGGGTGTCGGTCATCTGGAACATGCCGTCAATCTGGCACGCTATACAGCGCAAGGCATCTATGGCGAATTACGCATTGCCTATATGGATTTTGCAATCAACGGTCGTCTGCCTGAGTTGATACGCTCCTTCCGGGAAGCCCATCCGAGCATACGGCTGGAACTCTCCTTCATGCCAACGACCATGCAACGGACCGCACTGATGGAACACCGGATCGACATGGGCTTCCTGATCGGTTCATTCGAGAATGACCGCATCCATAATTATACCTTCGACTACGACAGTTATGTCGCTTTGCTTCCTGCAACGCATCCACTCGCCAATGTCGCTAGCCTGAGGCTATCGGACCTGGCCAACGAGCCATTCGTACTGGGCAACAGCGACTATTGGGCGGCCCATCGCGAGCGCCTCTTCATAATATGTCATGAATCCGGTTTCTTCCCGCGTATCGTGCAGGAAGCATCCAGCAGTGAAGGCATTTTCGGATTGGTTGCAGCAGGCACAGGGGTAAGCGTCTACTCAAACTGTGTACGCAATCTTCAAAGACGGGGCCTGGTCATCAAGCCCCTGGATGATGTGACCCGCCGCATACCGATTTGTGCTGCGTGGGATGCCAGTTCCGCCTCGCCTGGACTTCAAACTTTCACAGACTATCTGTCCACGCAGTGGGACCGTACAACGGTTGATCCGAGGGATTAGTCGCGCTCACCCAAACGCACGTTGTCAGTGGAATAGGCTTCGCCACTCGAAGACTGAACCATCACATCAAGCACGATTGCTGCCCCCACTGATATAACGATTGCAGCCAACGTCCCCGCAAGAAAAGCCTTCATGACAGCTCCATCCCTGTTCGCATTCCAGACAGTGCCGGCATCTCATTCGGCCGGCTGCGTATGACCGCTGCTTCCTGACGCGTGGTCTGTTTTCTGCTGCAATTCCTCAACCCAGATATTGTGATGCTCACGCGCCCAGTTTTCATCCACATAACCGCTGCCCATGGCGGCGAAAGCACCCTCCATACCCAGCGTTCCGATGTAGATATGCGCCAGTATGACGGCAATCATGACAATTGCGAGTATGGAATGCCACAGAGAGCTGAGTTGCATCTCCATGATGGGAGAAACGGAATCCGGCAAATCAGTGCCAAAAATATTCAGGAAGGCAAAGGTCTTTTGCCACAGGGCGAATTCGAATGGAAACATCAGTGAAATTCCGGAAAGCGACAGCGACAGCCCACCAAGGACGACCGCCCAGAAAATGATTTTCTGACCGCCGTTGAATTTGCGTGCGGGGGGATGGGCGTGCTTCGAGAACATGCCCCCGCCCTTGGCAAACCAGACAAGGTCGTGTCGGTTGGGAATGTTCTGCCCGACCCAGAGCACGAACATCAGCAGGACACCGAGCATGAAAGGGAAGGCCAGGAAGTTGTGCGCATACTTGCCCGCAAGGGTCAGGACGGAAAAAGCTTCCGGCCCAATAACAGGCAGCAGGACGTGGCGTCCCCAGAGGATGTTGATTCCGGTCAAGGCCAACAGGATGAACGAAACGGCCGTCATCCAATGCACGAATCGCTCCAGCCCCCCGAAACGTTCGATCAGGATTCCGGAAGGTCCCTTTTCCAGCCGGATCCGGCCACGGAGAAGATAGAAAAGTGCCAGCAGGATAATGGTGCCCAAGAGGATCCAGGAGCCATAGGTCATGAGCGGACCGTTGCGTATGGCGCGCCAGCCTTCCCCACCCGACTGGATCAGGACGCCGCTTTTCGTATCCGGAATGGATACATTTCCCTGCAAGCCGCCCCGTATGGCGCGCCACTGATCGGCAGAGCCTGTTGTCCCCAGGCTGTTGCCCGGAACAGCGCCACCAACAGGTCCTTCGGACGAAGTAGAAGCAGCTGATTGATCGGTCGATTGGGCCCAGGCCTCGGAGAGCGTGCCACCCTGCACGACAACCGCCACAAGCAGCACCGCGACGAGTGCAGGAACAATCAAGGCCAATCTCGTGAATCTCATGGTCCGTCCCTTTTCCTCCACCATGATCACCCTACAGCACAGACATCGCTACTGACGGCCCTGCAGGGTAGCACGCCCTTTCAGTTCGCGAACCTGTTCCTGTGAAAGTGGTGTATCGACCTTGCCCTGGTAGGTTCCGGGCTCATGGTAGAGAACACGATCCTGTTCGTCTGGATCGCAGGCGGCAAGAGCCGCCAGCGATACCAGCGCCGTGAACACAACTGCCAGCTTCATCCCAAAAACCAGGCGGACACTTAACCGCCAGCTTTCATGTCATAAGCCGTGCCCCAGCCCCAGGCGCCGGAGCCAAAGCCGCGAGCCACGATGCGCTCACGATAGATGTCCGAGACTTCATCCCCATCCCCGGCCAGCAAGGCGCGCGTGGCACACATCTCGGCGCAGAGGGGAAGTTTGCCTTCGGCAAGACGATTGCGGCCATATTGCGAAAACTCGGCCTGGGAGCCGTCTTCTTCCGGGCCGCCGGCACAGAAGGTGCACTTGTCCATCTTGCCACGACTGCCGAAATTGCCCGCCTGCGGGAACTGCGGGGCCCCAAAGGGACAGGCATAGAAGCAGTAGCCGCAACCAATGCAGAGGTCCTTCGAGTGAAGGACGACTCCTTCATCGGTCTGATAGAAGCAGTCCACGGGACAGACGGCCATGCAGGGGGCGTCGGAGCAGTGCATGCAGGCCACGGAGATGGATCGCTCGCCCGGCTCGCCGTCCTGGATGGTAACGACACGGCGGCGATTCACGCCCCAGGGAACTTCATTCTCGTTCTTGCAGGCCGTCACACAGGCGTTGCATTCGATGCAGCGCTCCGCGTCGCAGAGAAACTTCATACGTGCCATGTTCTGATCTCCTCTCCCCTGGGGCCTTACGCCGGTTCAATCCGGCAAAGCGTTGTTTTCGTTTCCTGCATGCCCGTGACCACATCGTAGCCATAGGTCTGCACCGTGTTCGACGCCTCACCCAGGACATAGGGATCTGCGCCGTCCGGGTACTTATCCCGCAGGTCTTCACCCATCCAATGGCCGCCGAAGTGGAACGGCATGAAAGCGACACCGCGTCCTACACGCTCTGTAATCATGGCCTTCACGCGCACGCGCGCCTCGTTCTCGGGGCCGTGTACCCAGACCATGTCGCCATCGCGAATACCTATATTGTTGGCATCCACGGTGTTGATCTCGACGAACATGTCCTGCTGCAGTTCCGCAAGCCAGGGATTGGACCGGGTTTCATCACCGCCGCCCTCATACTCCACAAGCCGGCCAGAGGTCAGGATGATCGGGAAGTCCTCCGAGAAATCCTGGTCCTGGATCGTCTTGTAGAGAGTCGGCAGACGATGCATCTGGCGATCTTCGTGGGTGGGATAATCCGCTACGAGGTCGCGGCGCGGCGTGTAGAGTGGCTCACGATGCAGGGGCACCGGATCCGGGAAGGTCCAGACCACGGCACGTGCCTTTGCGTTGCCCATGGGCTGGATACCATGCTCGATGGACACACGCTGGATGCCGCCAGAAAGATCGGTCTTCCAGTTGACGGAATCGATGTCGTCGCCACCGATTTCCTCGATGGTCTGACGCTCTTCGTCTGTCAGATCCTCATCCCACCCCATGGACTTCATCATTGCCATGGTGACTTCGGGATACCCATCCTCGATCTCGGAGCCGACCGGGTACGAACCCACAGCCAGTAGGTTGTCGCCATCGCGTTCCACACCGAAGCGGGCCCGGAAAGCACCGCCGCCCTCCTTGACCGGGATGGTGTTGTTGTAAAGCACGTGCGTGCCCGGATGGTTGTACTCGGCCGTTCCCCAGCATGGCCAGGGCAGTCCGTAATAGTCCCCATCACAAGGCCCACCACGCGCACGCAGCGATGTCTTGTCGAAGGTCTGCTGGTTGGCCATGTGCTTCTTCAGGCGCTCGGGCGACTGCCCCGTATAGCCGATGGTCCAAGTGCCGCGGTTGAACTCGCGGGTCAGATCCTCGACCAGGGGCTCCTTGCCGTTGACCTCGATGTTCTTGAACATCTCGTCGGCAAAGCCGAACTTCTCGGCGAAGAGATACATGATCTCGTGATCCACCTTGGACTCGAACAGTGGATCGAACACCTTCTCACGCCATTGCAGCGAGCGGTTCGAGGCCGTTACAGAACCGACCGTCTCGAACTGCGTGGTCGCTGGCAGCAGGTAAACTCCGTCCGTGCGATCGTGCATCACGGCCGTAAAGGTCGGGAAGGGATCGACCACAACCAGCATGTCCAGCTTGGACATGGCCTTGCGCATGTCGGGCAGGCGCGTTTGCGAGTTTGGCGCATGCCCCCAGAAAACCATGGCGCGCAGATTATCGGGCTGATCGATGTCTTCCTTGGCCTCAAGGGCCAGGTCAAACCAGCGTGAAACCGGTGTACCGGCCCGCTCCATCATCTCCTTGTCGGGGAAGCGTTCCAGCAGGGAGTCGTAATCGACATCCCAGACACGCGCCCAGTGGCGCCAGGCACCTTCGGACAGGCCATAGTAAGCCGGCAAGGTATCCTGTGTGACGCCCAGGTCCGTCGCACCTTGCACGTTGTCATGGCCCCGGAAGATGTTGGTGCCGCCACCTGGCACGCCAATAACGCCGAGCGCCAATCCCAGATTGCAATATGCCCGGCAATTGGCGTTGCCAATAGTGTGCTGTGTGCCGCCCATGCACCAAATAATGGTGAAAGGCCTGTTATTCGCCAGGGTCCGCGCAACACGGGCCACTTGCGATTCCGGGACGCCCGTCACGCGTTCGACTTCGTCCGGCTTCCAATTGGCCACTTCTTCCCTGATCTGGTCCATGCCCCAGACGCGCTGGCGGATATATTCCTTGTCCTCCCAGCCGTTCTCGAAAACGTGCCAGAGAATGCCCCAGATAAGGGCAACGTCCGTACCCGGGCGCATGCGCACGTATTCATCGGCATGGGCTGCCGTGCGCGTGAAACGTGGGTCACAGACAATCAATGGGGCGTTATTTTCTTCCTTCGCCTTCATCAGGTGCTGAAGTGAAACCGGATGAGCTTCAGCCGGATTACCGCCGATCAGAAACATTGCCCTTGAATTGTGGATATCGTTGTAGGAATTCGTCATTGCACCGTAGCCCCAGGTATTGGCCACAGCGGCAACGGTGGTGGAGTGGCAGATGCGTGCCTGGTGGTCGACGTTGTTCGTACCCCAGAAAGCCGCCAGCTTGCGGATCAGGTAGGACTGCTCGTTGTTGTGCTTCGCCGAGCCCAGCCAGTAAACGGAGTCCGGTCCCGAGGAATCATAGATCTCCAGCATCTTGTCGCCGATTTCGTCGATGGCGTCTTCCCAGGACATGCGTTCCCAGTTGCCGTCAACCAGCTTGACCGGATACTTGAGCCTGCGCTCACCATGAGCATGTTCGCGAACGGCCGCCCCCTTTGCACAGTGAGCACCAAGGTTGAATGGACTATCCCAGCCTGGCTCCTGTCCCGTCCAAACTCCATTCTCGACCTCTGCAATAACGCTGCAGCCAACCGAGCAGTGCGTGCAGACAGACTTCACTTGCTGGACGTTGCTACCGCTCGAACCGCTCTCCTGAGCATTGGCCTTGCGGACACGCCCCATCGGCAGTGCTGAAACGGCGGCCAAACCGCCGGCAGCCATCCCAGAACGGCGAAGGAACGTGCGCCGGTCAACGGCCTTCCCGGTGACACCGGAAAGCGCCTTCATCATGTGAGAGCCTGTTACCGTTCCCGTGGATTTCCTGGTAAGCATCGTCCTCTCCCTAGTAACTGCATGCTTTTACAAGCTGTTTTCTTGTTCAGAAGCGCGCACGATCGTAATAGGTCCGCACATGCTCGCTTTCATGATATCCAGCGGATGTCTTGCCGCTTTCGGCTGCCTCCGCTTCGTTGCCTCCCAGGTTCAGGGCCACGGCACCCGCCGCTCCCAGGACACCGGTTCCAAGTCCGGCACGAAAGAAATTGCGGCGGCTCTTGGATTTCAGTTCATCGTCTTTCATCTGACCTCTCCTTGCACCGATGCCCAACCCGTGCAGGGTCAAGCAGCCATCTCGAAGGCTTGCGCCTCTATGGAAAAGAAGATCTTACCGATCGTACCGACCGGCATGTAGAAATGCGCTGAAGGCGCGGCCTCCAGATCCTCGAAGAAACGCTGTGCCCAACCATTCAGATGCTTCTCGAAGAAGGCATTCTGCTCCTCCAAGGGAAGCGGGTCACCGAAATCCCCTGAAATCAGCGCAGCCATCATCTCACAAAGCGAAGCAATGTGATCTTCCGGCTCGCTGACTCCTTCATTCCGTGCCAGACCAAGCGTCAACATGTCGTTGCGCAGGCGTGCCAGCGGCCTATCGTTCAGGAATCCCGTCTTGTAATAGGACGCATAGGGCAGAAGCTCTGATTCACCTGCTCCAATGAAGAGGGCAAAGTATTCGTGCTTCAAGTCTTCAGAATTGAGGCGTGCAGACGTCTTGGCCAATGTGGAAACGGCCTGCCCCATCTCGCTGTCATCGCCTTCAAGTTCTGCAAGAGAACGCAGGAAGGCGTCATCCGGTTCGGCTCCAAGAAGACGCGCCAGCAGTCCGTACCAGTCTGCCCTCAGACGGTCCTCTTCCTCGACCTCATCGTCGGTCGTCAATCTCTCTCTCCTGACGGGTCCTTGATTTATAAGGATTATATGACCCGTGTATTTTTAAATATTCTAACCTTTTTCAATTAGAGCCGGTCTTCCAATCGCTTGTCAATAAATCAGCATGCTGCAATGCGATATGGATCAGCATCATTATTCGCGAGAACGTTGAATCTATCCCAGGTCCCAACGCCGCTTTACGGCCGAACCATCTGTTTTTCGACGAAGCCCTTCCTCGGCACTCTCGTTTCGGGTGATATTGCGGTTGCGTAAACCGAATGGTCCGTATCCGGCTGCAACCGTGTCTTCTTCCCCCGTTTCCATCTGATCCATTGAATCATCATTCGACTCCGCAATGGGATCACCCGAAAGGTCGTCCGGCTGTGGTTCGCTTTCACGCTCCACCAATTCAGCCTCCCCATGCGCCTCACTCTCGGAGACGGCCCGAGGTTCGTCTTCAGGCAACACCATGCCACGACCGACCTGAAAGAGGGTTTTGACCTTCCGGGAAAGCAGCACCGGGTCGTTATAGTCATCTGCGTAATCGACAAGCCCGTCCAGGTTTGCATAGACGGGATCGACACGCCAAAGCCGCTGCAAGGCCTTGCGTCGCAGCTCTGCCGGAACATTCCTCTTGAGGTAGACGGACCAGTCCGCATCCCGGTCAAGCGTATCTGGATCCGGCAGATCTTCCGCTGATAGCGGCACTTCCTGGTCCTGCTGAACCTGCTGGCTGTCAGTCTGCACTGTCTGGCTGCCTTCAGGGACAGAAGACAGGTTTTCGTTTTCGTTTTCCCCATCCTCATGCGCGCGGCTCTGCTTGCGCGAGGACCATCGTCTGAAGAAGGAGTCTTGCCGGTCACTCATTCAGTTTCGCCCCGCCTGCTCCACGGATCTCGAAGCTTCCCTTCTCGTCTCGCTTTTTCGATCCACGCTTGCGTTTGTGGAAGGGAAGCTCCTCATGATAACGCCGCACATAATCACTCACGAAGATCACGACTTCCTCCGGCATGGGCACATCCTCCACGGTTTCCTCCCCTCCGACCGCGTAGAATTCAGCCTCCAGTGGACAGACTGTCACCAGAAAGGGGTACAGCGGTGCACGCCCGTCTTTCTCGCTTTGCTGGCGCAGGACGACATAGACTCGCGGTTCTCGCTGGGAAATGTTGGAGCGGTAGCCATCCGTCAATTTCCGGGTAAGTTCCAGTTGCAAAGTACCGGCATGAAAGCGCTCGCCCCTTTCAAAAAGGCCGAGTGAAGGCCAATCCCCGTCTGGATCGCGCGCCGGCGCACCAGGCAAGACTTCGACGGCCCGCCAGACGTGGCTCACCCATCTGTTCTGGCTTTCACGCTTTTCCAGCACGACTCCCAAAGGCATTCTTGCGTCCGTGGACGTCACCTCTTGTCTTCCCTTTTCCAGCTGTCCCATGACTCCACGATAGCCTTAAACCGCCTTATTGCGAAACCCGGGTTCAGGCCTGCAAAAGCTGTCGCGCATGTTCAAAATCATCCGGCCGATTCACGTTATAAAAGGGATCCATTCCGCCAGCGTCCCACTCGACCTCCGTGACCTTGTAGCGAGCCGTAAAAACATCCACCTTTCGCACGTCCTCGCGCATCATGGCTTTCCTCAGAGAATTTCGCAGATAAACCGGCCAGAGTGCAAAAACGGGATGTAACCGCCCGCCGGACGCTGCCACTGCAATATCCGCATCCGCAGCTTCAAGTCCTTCCAGCAATCGGGGCACAAGATCACGTGGCGCGAAAGGGGCATCGGTGGCGAAGGTGGCCATCAGTTCACAGTTCGGCTTGTTTGTGGCCACCCAATCCATACCGGCCAACACCCCCGCCAGAGGACCGGCATAGCCTTCTATACTGTCTGCCACGACAGGCAGGTCATAGGCATCAAAACGCAAGGGATCACCATTGGCATTTATGACAAGCGCCTGAACCTGGGGGGCAACGCGGGCAATCACATGCTGTAGGATCGTCTTCCCTGCAAGCTCACGCAGGCATTTGTCGCCACCGCCCATGCGTCGTGACTGCCCCCCGGCAAGCAGGACTCCGCAAACCGGCCTGCTCATGATGCTTCATCCCTGGCCGCCTTTCGACGATGACGGCTGTCTTCCTCGTAGCTTTCCTGGGCATCGAACAGGATGTGGTCCTGGCCTGCGAGTGCTACGAAGCGACTGCCACGGCAGCGGCCGATCAAGGTCAGACCTGTTTGCTGAGCCAACTCCACGCCCCATGCAGTAAAGCCTGAACGGGACACCAGAATTGGTATGCCCATCTGAACCGTCTTGATCACCATCTCCGAGGTCAGGCGCCCGGTGGTATAGAAGATCTTGTCTGCGCTGGAGATGCCGTGCAGGAACATGTAGCCGGCCACCTTGTCTACGGCATTGTGACGCCCGACATCCTCCATGTAGATCAGGGGCCTTTCCTCCTGACAAAGAACACAGCCGTGAATCGCGCCGGCCTTCAGGTAGAGGCTTGGAATTCCATTGATCTTGCGAGTCAGCTCCGGCAACCAGGAGGTATGCAATTCGCGGTCCGCGCCGAGAGTTATCTCATCCAGTTTCTCCAGGAGATCGCCGAACACAGTTCCTTGGGCACAGCCGGATGTGCGCACCTTCTTCTTGAGCTTGTCCTCGTAATTCGTCTCGCGTTCCGTGCGTACCACGACCACCTCCAACTCGGGATCATGGTCGATCGCTGTAATACGGTCATCACTGTGCAGCATGTTCTGATTCAGCAAGTACCCCACGGCCAGGTAATCCGGATGATCACCGATGGTCATCATCGTCACGATCTCCTGGCGATTCAGGTAAAGAGTCAGGGGGCGCTCACTGACCACATCCGTTTCCACCGGCAAACCGTCCTGGTCGATGCCCTGAACACGGCTGACCAGCCTTTCGTCATCCACATCGGGACGTACCAGGAACTCGCCCAGGGTCTCTTCATCCGTAATCCTGACCTTGCGCAGCATCTCGGCCTGTCCTGCTTGCTGTTTTCCCATCGAAGTGCCCTTTGACTGTTCCCTGAAAGGCCGTTGTACGCCTATGGATATCCTCCCCTTCACTATGGGACGGGTCGGCCCAGCTCGGCAATCACCGGGATGCGATCAGAGGAACCTTTCAATTCCCCTTGGCTTTGATCTAGCATCGCATGAAAGACAAGAATCCATAAACGGTCCCCACGAAATCGGGCCACGGGAGAGACAGCGTCATGAAGATGCGCAACCGTCGCGTCATGGTTTGTGACTGCGAAAAGACAATGCCCCTCTCACGCATGGGGTTGGAAAAGGCCTGTCATAATGTTGGTGGCGAAGGGGAACTGTTCCTGAACACCCAGCTCTGCCGCAGTCAGATCGAGAACTATCAGGCTGCCCTGGAAAGCGGTGATGAGCTGCTTGTGGCCTGCACCCAGGAAGCGCCCCTGTTTTCAGAAATTGCAGAAGACTTTCAGGCAGGCGACAGGGTCAGCTTTACCAATATACGTGAGACGGCGGGCTGGTCGCATGATGCTGAAGAAGCTGCGCCCAAAATGGCCGCCCTTCTGGCAGCGGCGGCTATGGACAGTGAGCCCTTCACCAGCGTGACCCTGGCCTCGGAGGGAAACTGCCTGATATATGGCCCGTCCGAACTGGCATTGCAGGCTGCCCGACAGCTCGGTGACCGCCTGAAGGTCACTGTGCTGATTTCCGAGGACGAGGGCAGCCTTCCTCCAGAACCCATGACCTATCCTGTTTTCGCCGGGCGAATCCGAAGCCTCAGCGGTTACCTTGGCGCTTTCGAAGCCGAGATCGAAAGCTATGCGGCGCCCTCCCCTTCCTCACGCAGTTCTTTTGCATTCGAGGACTGGAAGGGGGCGACCAGCCTGTCCTGTGACCTTGTGCTGGATCTTTCCGGTGGCACACCTTTCCTGCCGGCGCACGAGCGTCATGACGGTTACCTGCGCCCAGACCCAGGTGATCTGATCGCAGTTCAGAAAGCCCTTCTGGATGCAAGCGGCCTTGTTGGCGAATTCGAGAAACCCCGGTATGTCCAGTATGACGAGAGCATCTGCGCGCATTCCCGCAGCCGCCAGCAAGGCTGCAATCGTTGCATAGACGCCTGTCCCCTGTCGGCGATCCAATCCCTGGGAGACATTGTCGAAGTGGATCCTCATGTTTGCGGCGGCTGTGGACTTTGTGCAGCCAGCTGTCCGACTGGAGCCATGGACTACCGTCTGCCCGATACCGCAAGCTTGGCAGATCGCATCCGCGTCCTGCTCTCCAGTTACCGCTCCGGCGGTGGCGAAAACCCCGTTCTCTTGTTCCATGATGGCCAGCATGGTCGTCAACTGCTGTCCTACATGGCGCGCCTGGGCAACGGATTGCCGGCCAATGTCCTGCCTGTCGAAATGAACGAGGTCACCCAGGCCGGCTTCGACATCTATCTCTGTTCCCTGGCCTATGGAGCCGCAGCAGCGGCCATCCTGGTTCCTCCATCCAAACGCGAGGACTTGCCTGTCCTGGAAGAAACCCTGGAACTGGTCGAGAACATCTCCGAGGGTCTCGGATATGGGCGCGGACACTTCAGCCTGATCGACGCGCTTGATCCGGACACTGTGGAAGGGCAACTGGAAACTCTGCCTCAGGGAGAGGCCGCCACGGCCAGCAACTTCCTGCCACTTGGCAACAAGCGCAGCCGCAGTTATCTGGCATTGGGGCACCTGCACGACAATGCCCCTGCCCCGGTCGATCGGATTGACCTTCCGCAGGGCGCTCCCTTCGGTCGTATAGAAATCGACACCGAAGGCTGCACGCTTTGCCAGGCCTGCATCCCTGCCTGTCCGGTGGGTGCCCTGCTTGACGATCCCGATAGGCCCTGGATCGGTTTTCAGGAAGAAGCCTGCGTTCAATGCGGGCTCTGTCAGTCGACTTGCCCCGAAAATGTGATCACCCTGATCCCACAGGTTGATTTCACCGACGAAGCAAAGAAGCCCCGGACCCTGAACGAGGCGGAACCCTTCCACTGCATCCGATGCGGCACTCCTTTTGGCGTCAAGCAATCCATAGAACGGATCGTGGAAAAATTGAGCGGCCTGCATTCCATGTACATGCAACAGGAGCAGATCGACCGGGTGCGCATGTGCGAGGATTGCAGGGTTGCCGCGACCTTCGAGGATCCGAATACGCCCATGGCGGCCGGCCCACGCCCGGCCATGCACACCACGGAAGAGGACCTGCGCCTGCAGGAAGAGCGCCGCAAGAATCGTGAAGCCAATCGCACGGGCTCCGGGTCGAGCGAGCCGTCATGAACTCATCAGACACGCTCAGCCCCAAGCTTGCGGCCTTCCGGCCGGATCTGGCCGATGCACGCCTGAAGGGACGGGTTCAGGCCGAGGCCTATGTCGACGGTCAACAGGCAAGCATCCGGATCGCTCTGGCCGATCTGAGACGCCAGGCTGATGACAAGGCCCCACTGGACAGTCAACTTATGCAATCGGAACAGGTCCTCGTATTTGAACGCAAGGATGGCTGGGCCTGGGTCCAGTGCCAAACTGATGGCTACGTTGGCTACATTGGCGAAAACAATCTGGGGCCTGCACTGACCACGGCCGCGACCCATCGCGTATCGGTTCTGCGGACACCGCTGTTCACCGCACCTGATATCAAGAGCCCTGTTCGCAACTACCTGTCCCTGCAAACGCCACTTCACGTCAGGGAAAGTGACGGACGTTTCCTGTTGCTTGAAACCGGAGGCTGGGTTTACGCACGCCACGCCGACACCATAGACAGCTGCGCGACGGACTGGACGGCGACGGCCCTGAGCTTCCTGGGAACACCCTATCTCTGGGGCGGACGTTCCAGCCTCGGCCTGGACTGCTCCGCGCTCGTGCAGCTTTCCCTGGCTGCGGCTGGATTGGAGGTCCCCCGGGACAGTGACCAGCAGGAAGAGGCCCCGGATCTGGGGGACCGTCTTTACCCTGGTGAAGACTTCCAGCGTGGCGATCTGCTCTATTGGCCGGGACATGTGGCCATCGCCCTGGGACCAGACAGTGTGGTCAATGCGACAGCTGCCCCCTTGCAGGTCATCGTGGAAACCTTCCGGGAGCTGGACGAGCGCGCGCGCTCTGATGGGGGCCCGTTACGCACGATCCGCCGGCCCACAATTTTATCCTAGGGAAAGGGGTCACTCCGCACTTGGATCGGATTCCTTGGCGGGTGGTGCAGAGTTTCCCGAGCCCACCGTTGCTTCGCATCGCGCCTCGGCCCTCTGGACGAACAGCTGCCTGCGGCTTTCAAGTTCAGGGGTCTCCTCGATCATGCGGTCAATCTGTGCACGCTCCTCGGCAATGCAGCGTTCTACCGGATCATCGGAACGCCCTGCCTCGGACTCCTCTCCCGAGGTAAAGGAAAGGCTGTCCGGCCAATTGAGATATGCCAGAAGGCCGCCACACCCCAGAATCAAGAGCAGCGCCACCAGACGCCCAGGCGAGATCATGCGCACAGTCTGGAACTCCCTTTCCGGCCTTTTGGCATAAACGTCATCCTTGGTTCGTCTTCTCTTCCAGAAAGCTTGGACTCGTCACTGCAAGATGCAAAAATTATGTTAACCTGCAGAGAGGAAACGTTCAGCCCCCACTGTCAAGCTGAGGGCACAAACAGCCACAAGGCGGATAATGATGTCAGATACCCAACCCGTCCTGCACACTGCTTCCGATAATGCGGAAGCCCCATTGGTCGACCCCTTCCAGCGCGCGATCACCTATCTGCGTGTCTCGGTGACCGACCGTTGCGACTTCCGCTGTGTCTACTGCATGTCCGAGGACATGACCTTCCTGCCCAAATCGGAAGTGCTCAGCCTCGAGGAACTGGATCGGCTTTGCAGCAGCTTTGTGGATCTCGGTGTCAGGAAACTTCGTCTTACAGGCGGCGAACCCCTGGTGCGTCGCAACATCATGTGGTTGATCGAGCGCCTGTCGCGCCATCTGGACAGCGGCCAGCTTGAAGAACTGACGCTGACCACCAACGCCAGCCAGCTGACCCGCTATGCGGACCAGCTTGCAGCCTGTGGCGTGAAGCGCCTGAACGTCTCGCTGGATACGCTCAACCCTGACAAGTTCAAGGCCATCACGCGCTGGGGCAAGTACGACAAGGTCATGGAAGGTCTACAGGCCGCGAAACGCGCCGGGATATCGATCAAGATCAACACCGTCGCCTTGAAGAATGTTAACGATGA
Source organism: Fodinicurvata sediminis DSM 21159 (assembly GCF_000420625.1). Classification (NCBI taxonomy): domain Bacteria; kingdom Pseudomonadati; phylum Pseudomonadota; class Alphaproteobacteria; order Rhodospirillales; family Rhodovibrionaceae; genus Fodinicurvata; species Fodinicurvata sediminis. The sequence goes on from NZ_ATVH01000011.1 coordinate 589,044, forward strand.
CGAAATCGACAACCTGGTGTCCTGGTGCGGAGATGAGGGCTTTGATCTGACCTTCATCGAAGTCATGCCCATGGGTGACATTGGTGGCGAGGACCGTCTTGATCAGTATTATCCCCTCTCGCAGCTGCGCCAGGACCTCTCCCGGAACTGGACACTGGAAGAAAGCCAACACAAGACAGGGGGGCCGGCCCGCTATGCCCACTGCAAGGAAACCGGAGGGCGTATCGGCTTCATCACCCCGCTGACTCACAATTTCTGTGAAAGCTGCAACCGGGTACGCCTGACCTGTACCGGAACGCTCTATATGTGTCTGGGACAGGAAGATGCCGCCGACCTTCGCACCCCCTTGCGGGAAAGTGATGATGACGCCTTGGTCAAGCAGACCATTCGCGAAGCCATCACGCGCAAGCCGAAAGGTCATGACTTCATCATCGACCGGGACAATCAGCAGGGCGTTTCCAGTCGGCATATGAGCGTGACCGGTGGCTGAGGCGGGATAGCGCCTTCCTAAAAGAAATGATGATCTGCTCCTGACAGGCAGGTTGGTCTGTTTCCTGAAGGGATTGAGGTTATACTGTCTGCCTGAGACACCATGCAGGGCACTTCCTCGAACATGGCTGACCCAAGAGAACTCCCCCTAGCCTTTGTCCACGCCGAGACCGAGGAAGCAGAGGCGGCAGCAAAACGTCTGAAGAATCTCTATCCCAATGTGCATCCCAAGGATGCCGAAATCATAATCGCTCTGGGCGGCGATGGTTTCATGCTGGAAACGCTGCACGAGCAGTTCGGCGACGGCGTGTCCATCTTCGGGATGAATCGCGGGACGATCGGCTTCCTGATGAATGCCTATCGCGAAGACGCGCTCTATGAGCGTTTGGCGCGCAGCGAAAGGGTTACCCTCCACCCCCTGAAGATGGAGGCGAAAACGACGGACGGAAGCCCATCTCAAGCATTGGCCATCAACGAAGTCGCCCTGTTCCGGCAAAGCCGCCAGGCGGCCAAGCTTCGCATTCGCATTGATGGCGTTATACGGCTGGAAGAACTCGTCTGCGACGGCGCCCTGGTCGCAACGCCTGCCGGCAGCACGGCGTACAACCTTTCGGCGCATGGACCTATTCTGCCGCTTGGAACACCCTTGCTGGCCCTGACTCCGATCAGCGCATTCCGTCCGCGAAGATGGCGCGGCGCCCTGCTACCTCAAAAGGCGGACGTGGAAATAGAGGTGCTGGAGAGTTCCAAGCGCCCGGTCAGTGCCACGGCGGATTTCACGGAAATCCGGGACGTGAACATGGTTCGCGTTCGTGAAGACCGTAAAACTGAATTGCACCTACTGTTCGATCCCGAACACAATCTGGAAGAACGGATTCTGAAGGAGCAATTCATACCTTGATGAAGGAAGGCCAGCGGACCCATGAGCCCGCTGGCAGCCAGTTCATCACAGGGACAAGAAGCAAGACAGAGTCATGCGCGCCAGAAGGGCTTGCGCGCTTCCCGGTAGATATCTGCACGGCTTAAACCAATGTCCCGCAGTATCCGGTCATCCATCTGACGCAGCTTCTGTCGATGTTCCCAGCGCTCCATCCAGACAACAGGTGCCTCGAAAATGCGGATGGCACGTTCAGTCAATGTCCGGCTTGTACGCCCAGGCACACTCTCTCCAGGATTCCGGACAGCAGCCGGCCTTTCGCAAATCTGCGACATGATTAGTTCCTTTCATGAACCAGTGGTCTGCAGTTTTTGAAAGAGCGGGCCCTTGCTCTTATCTTATGGCCAATTTGCGCCTTGCACTTTGAAAGCACAAACGGGATTATTGCATGTTTTCCATTAGAATTTCTAATATATGAACATGAAAAGAAGATTGCCCCCATTGAACGCCCTGCGCGCCTTCGAGGCGGCAGGACGGCACAGGTCATTCACGCTTGCAGCTGAAGAGCTGAACGTGACACAGGCTGCCATCAGCCATCAGGTTCGCGCCCTGGAAGACTATTTCCAGCAAGATCTCTTCCTGCGCCAGAACCGCAGCCTTGTCCTGACGAGCGCAGCACAGAATTACCTTCTAGCGATCACCCAGGCCCTGAACCTGGTGAACGACGCGTCACGCCAGCTCGTCCGACACGACAGCGAGACGACTCTGAGGGTCAGCACCTTGCCCTCCTTCGCCGCGAAATGGCTCTTGCCGCGACTTGCCGCCTTCCAGGCAAACCATCCCGAGATCGACATTCTGGTCTCCTCCAGGAACGAGCTGGCCGACCTGGAACGTGAGGATATCGATGTGGGACTGCGCTTCGGCGTTGGTGAGTATGCAGGTCTGTACAGCAAGAGAATCCTGCATGAGCGGAAATTTCCCGTTTGCAGTCCGTCGCTGCTGTCTGGAGACAAGCCACTGTCCAGTCCAGAGGATCTGAAACATCATACCCTGTTGCACGATGAGGTCTTCGGTGGAGACATCGAGATCGATTGGCAGGGCTGGTTGGAACGTGCGGGTTATCCGGAACTGGCCACGCGCAGAGGGCCCTGGTTCAACGATTCCAGCATGCTCCTTACGGCTGCCATTGCGGGACAGGGGATTGCCCTAGCGCGCGCCTCGCTTGCCGTTGACGACATGGCAAAGGGGCTTCTGGTCAAGCCTTTCGGCCCCGAAGTTTCAACAGCTTACCATTACTATTTCGTAACGCGCCCAAGTCTTGTTGATCGCGAGCCCGTCCGCACCTTCTTCACCTGGATCCAGGAAGAAACCCAAAAGACGGAAGCAGCCATTGCGGCCGCGTGACCTTTCCTCCAGGGCTCAGAGACCCTAAAGTTACGAGACAATCAAGATGCGACTCTGTCGCGCGCCTGCCCTTTCATGAACGCTCTAACCCGGGGCCGCCACAACAAGGACTATTGCTGATATGCCGCAAATAAAACCCGATACACGCAGCATGATCGAAAGGCTGATTTCTTACGATACGACCAGCCGTAACTCGAACCTGGAGTTGATTCACTTCATCGCAAACTATCTTGCGGACCTGGGCGTTGAAAGCGAACTGGTACACTCCGAAGACAAGCGCAAGGCCAACCTTTATGCAACGCTCGGCCCAAGCGATCGTTCCGGCATTGCGCTTTCGGGTCACACCGACGTGGTTCCGGTGGACGGCCAGGACTGGAACCAGGATCCCTGGACCGTGAGCGAACGTGACGGGCTGCTGTTTGGGCGCGGTACGAGCGACATGAAGTCCTTCGTTGCGCTTTGCCTTGCCTACACCCCCGATTTCCTTGCGCAGGTCGGCCAGTTGCCCATCCACCTATGCTTCACCTATGATGAAGAGATTGGCTGTGTCGGCGTGGGGCCTCTGCTCGATTATCTGGCCCAGAAGGATGTGCGGCCGCGCTGTGCCATTATCGGCGAACCTACGGGCATGCAGGTTGTGAATGCGCACAAGGGACGGCTTGGCTATACCTGCCATGTGCGTGGACATGAATGCCACTCCTCTCTTGCACCACATGGGGTTAACGCCGTTCAGTACGCGGCCCGGCTGATCAACCGTCTTGTGGAGATCGGACGAATCAAGGCCGAGGAAGGCCCATTCGATCACGATTATGACGTTCCCTTCACAACGGTCCATGTGGGAACCATACATGGCGGGACCGCCGTCAACATCGTGCCCCGGGATTGCTCATTCGAATTCGAGTTCCGTTGCCTGCCCGGAGACGACCCGCACCTCCTCTTCAATGATCTGAAAGGCTTTGCACAAGGTGAACTCGAGCCTGAGATGAAGGCCATTGCTGCGGAGACCGGCATTGTTTTCGAACAGGGAGCGACCTTTGCCGGCTTGGACACCCCCGATGACCACGAGGTCGTCACCTTGACCAAGGCGCTGGCTGAAGCGAACAGCACTGCCAAGGTGGCCTTCGGGACCGAGGCCGGGCAGATTGCCGCGCGCAACATACCTGCTGTGGTCTGTGGCCCTGGCCATATAGCCCAGGCCCACAAGCCCGATGAGTTCATCTCTCTGGAACAGCTGGCCAAGGGAGAAGCCTTCATGACACGCCTGGTCAAGCGGCTCGGTGAAGCCCCTTTGGCGCACTGACAGCTGTTCCCTTTCCACTCGGAGCCGGACCACGGTGACTTCCACAGCTCCCACAAGCGCGCCGAAGACATGGTCAAGTGTACTGCTTGCCCTTGGCATAGGCGGGATCGGCGGTTGGCTGGCCTACAGCATCAGCTTCCCCCTGCCCTGGATGATCGGCTCTATGGTCTTCACCACAGTGGCGGCCATGCTCGGCGCCCCCATCGCCATGGCTTCCAGCCTGCGTACCGCCATGATGACGGTGCTGGGTGTGATGCTTGGCAGTGGCTTCACGCCGGAAATCCTGTCCGCGCTCGGTGCCTGGAGTGGCAGCTTGGCACTGGTCAGTCTGTACATTGTCCTGTCGACTGCCTGCGGTTATCTCTATTTCCATCACGTTTGCGGCTATGACAAGGCCAGCGCCTATTTCTCCGCCACCCCGGGAGGTCTGAGCGAAATGGTCCTGCTGGGTGGTCAGTACGGTGGCGACCCCCGTGTCATATCCCTCGTTCATGCCACGCGCATTCTCTTGATCGTAGTGGCCATCCCCTTCGGTTTCTACTGGCTATCAGATCTTGAACCCGGCCAAACCGGCGGCGTTGGTCCTGGATGGAGTGATGTAGGGCTGACGGCAGGCATCCTACTGGTTGCCTGTGCCATAGCTGGCTTCTTCGGTGCCCGGGCCATGAAGATTCCAGCTGCCCCTGTTGTCGGTCCCATGGTGCTCAGTTCCATTGTGCATCTGATGGGACTGACCAAGGCAGCTCCGCCCATGGACCTCGTCTCCATGGCCCAGGTCGCGATTGGTGCAGCCATCGGTGCCAGGTTCTACGGCACCTCTGCCATGATGGTCCTGAAGACAATCATCCACTCGGCGGGAGCGACGCTCCTTCTGGTCATGATCACCTTGGCATTGGCAAGCTTTCTGGTTTTCATGACTCCCATCAGCCTGGCTCCCCTGGTGCTGGCCTATGCGCCTGGGGGCTTGGCCGAAATGAGCCTGATCGCCATCGCCCTAGGCGCAGATGCAGCCCTCGTTGCCACCCATCACATCGTCCGCATCGCCCTTATCGTCGTCTGCGCAGGCCCCATATACCGACTGATCGAGCACAGGCTGGGAAAGCGGGAACAGTCCGCCACTCGGAAAGAGACTACGCCATGAGGGGAAAGGACATCATCGGCAACCTCTTCGGCATCTTCCTCTGCCTATTGGTGCTGGCCATTGGCATTGGCCTGCTAGCCCTTCTTTTCGCGGCTCTGCCGCTGCTTGTGGTCGTCGCGCCCCTGACCATCACCCTGGTGCTCGGATTTCTGCTGTTTGCCTACCTGCGCCAGCGTCGGCGAAAGTAAGCGGATTGGCTTGTGTACATTGCGGGACGGTTATCCGGCTGCTAGAGAAAAGGACACTGCGGACGTGGTGGAACAGGTAGACACACAGGACTTAAAATCCTGAGGGCATCGCCCGTGCGGGTTCGAGTCCCGCCGTCCGCACCACATTCATTCAGCATCTGGCTACGTAAGATATTCTTCACCTTTTCTCCGCTAGGATGTTGGCGCAATCGAACCAGCCCCCAGACAGGAACAGCTGACCAAGGGGCGAAAGTCATTGGCAACACGAGCGGCCAGGGAACGGCCCGCTGCAGGTAACGGGTGGAAGAATCGTGGAGTCCTCGACAGCACAACAGACGGGATCGAAGACAGGCAACAGTGAAACTGTACGCCGTCACAAGGCATCCGCACTACTGGCCCAGGTTGAGCGTCTGAAGGGGCGCTGCATGGGACGGATGGCTGTTCATCTGCGCATCTCGAAGCTGGCCGAGAAAGGTTTCAACCAGCACCAGGCGCGGATTGTCGCCCAGGTCTTCGAGACCTCTCTTAGCGCGCTCGAAGGTGATTTCTACCACCTTTACAACCAGGATTTGGTCTTCATTGGCCTGTCACGCCAGATCAAGGCGCTGGAGGCTGCCGAAGGGAAACTGGCCAGTCTGCTGGAAGAACATGATGTTTCCCTGGATACACTGCGCCGCGAACATATCCTGCTGCGCTTCGGTCTGGATCTCAAATACGATGTCTTCCTCAGTCATGTGCGCAATCTGGCTGTCCAGGAGCAGAGGGCATATGCAGGCGAGAAGGATGCAAACGTCAATGAGTTTGACGACCGCCGTCCCCTGGACAGCAAGGGCCTAGCGGAACTGGAACGCCTGCTGGAAAATGCGGACATTACCGACCTGGTGCGCCAGCAATCGGCTTGCCGCCTGACAGACGACTTGAAGACGCAACGTATCTTCACGGAGTATTTCACCTCGATACGAGAGGTGGAACGTAACCTGTTGCCCGGAACGGATCTTCTGGAAAACCGGGCTCTTTTCAAGTACCTCACCCAGGTATTGGACCTGCGCATGCTGGTGGTCCTGAGACACGAGGCTTCGCGGTCCAGTGAAGAGATGGTTTCCATCAACATCAATGTTGCGACATTGCTTTCACAGAAGTTCCTGAAGTTCGACCAGGAAATGCCCATCGGCTTGCGTGGACGGTTGATGCTGGAACTGCAGTACGATGACGTCTTCAGCGACCTGAAGAACTTTGCCTTCGCACGCGACTTCGCGCGGCAACAGGGCTATCGCCTTTGCCTGGACGGAATTGGGATGGACGGCTTCTCACGCATTGACCGACACCATCTGAAAGTCGATTACGTAAAGCTGGTCTGGGATGATTCCTGGCCACAACGCTTCAACAATTCCATAGCGCGTGAACTGCAAAGCCTGGTCGAGCGTAATGGGCCGGACCATACCATACTGCACCGCTGCCAGGACGAGAAGATCATCCGTTTCGGACAGAAATTCGGGATCCAGCTTTTCCAGGGGCACTACGTTGATGGCCTGCCGCGGGCCAGCCTGCGCTGAAACAGGAACTAAGTGGTTTCAGGCCACACTGCTGTCGCGCTCGCCGCCCAGGGACACCACAAGCGCCTCGATGGCTTCACTAGCCGCCTCCAGGGCAACCGGATCGATCGAGCGGACCACAAGTGTGGTGCCGAACCGCCCCCCTTTCTGGAAGGGATAGCTGCCGATCTCGACGGAAGAATGACGCTCCTGTATCTCTGCAAGGCCGCCGGCCACGACGGATTCCGGAAGAGACGCAGCAATGCTGTCGGAAAGCATGGGGGCGCCTCCATTCAACTCGTGTGCGATGGCGTCGAACTGAGCCTGCATGATCTTCGGAACGCCGGCAAAGATATAGACGTTGTTCATCCGTATGCCAGGCGCGCCACTGACAGGATTGGGCACGAGGCTGGCTCCCTCCGGCGTACGGGCCATCCGTAGGCGCGCATCTGTCAGGCGGTCCCCGTAGTAATCTTCAAGAATACCGCGCGCCTCTGGGTGCTCAATCACCGGAACATCAAAAGCCGCCGCAACACAATCCACCGTTATGTCGTCATGCGTGGGACCTATTCCGCCCGTCGTGAAGACATAGTCAAACGTCCCGCTAACCTCACGAATGGCAGGGGGCAGAGTGTCCAGGGAATCCGGTAGGACGCGCACCTCGGCCAAACGCACGCCCTCCTCGTTCAGGCGACGGCCAAGAAAGGAGAGGTTGGCATCCTGGGTACGGCCCGAAAGAATCTCGTTGCCGATGATAATAAGGCAGGCCGTAACAACCCTGTTCTCTTCACTCACCATCGTCCCCGTAGCCCTGGCTTTCCATGCAGTTGGAGAAATTCTGCTCGTAGGCGTTCTTTTCTCCCTCAATCCGCATGCTTTCACTCAATCTTGAGGAACCAGACAGGGGTCCACCCGTATCGAACCCTGCAGTACGATCGCTGTCGATGCGACGATCCCGGGCAACGATGGCGTTGGCATAGGCGTTGCAGCTCTCCAGTGCATCCTGCTGGGTGGTGTCCTCGCTCCCATCGCGCCATCTCTCGGGCACGTCGTCACCCATCAGAAGGGGCGAGCGATTGTCGGGATGTTCAGTCGTCGTGCCAGAGACCGCCGGTGTCTGCTGTTCACTTTCCCCACTGGACTGCTGCTGGGCACAGGCCCCAAGAAAAACGAGTATCCCTGCCGAAACGGCGGCCGCGCGCAGGGCAGGAAAAGCATATGGCAGTCGGCTATTCTTCATGAGTGCAAGACTGTGCTGAACGTCCTAAAAGTGCAAGCGCTACAGGAGCGCAGCTGTGAAAAATCATCATTCCATCTAAAATAAGCGATATAAATGAAATTCACTAATAAATTGCATAAAGCCCGCTTGCTGCGTCGTTACAAGCGCTTTCTTGCCGACGTTGTCCTGGAAGGCCATGATGAAACGACCGTCGTACACTGCCCGAACCCGGGATCGATGATGGGCTTGGATGCGCCCGATTCCCCAGTTTGGCTTTCCTGGAACGACAGCGGAAAACGGAAGCATCCCTACACTTGGGAAATCTCGAAAGCCGATGGTGACCTGGTTGGAATCAATACGAACCTACCCAACCGGCTGGTGGCTGAAGCCCTTGAAGCAAGAAGGATTCCCGAGCTCGCAGCCTATGAAGAACTTCGCCGCGAGGTGCGTTATGGCGAGAAGAGTCGTGTGGATTTCCTCTTGCAGTCTGAAACGCTTCCCGATTGCTATCTTGAGGTCAAGAATGTGCATCTGATGCGTTCGAAGGGACTTGCCGAATTTCCGGATTCTGTAACGGCACGGGGCAATCGTCACCTCCACGAGCTCATGCAAATGGTGGCAAATGGGCACCGCGCCGTGATGCTGTTCGTTATACAGCGCATGGACTGCACGCGCTTCTGCCCGGCAACTGATATTGATCCGGTCTATGCCGACAGCTTCCTGAAGGCCCTGGAAGCAGGAGTCGAGGTTCTCTGCTATGACTGTGAAATCACGCCAGAGGAGATCTCCCTGAGGCAACCCTTGCCTCTTGCTCCATGGTTCGGCTGAGCGAAGCAAGTTATTGGGTAAAATCCAGGCTGAACTTGAACTGCGCCCCAAAAGGCGCAAAGTTAGACAGACTTTGGAAACAAGCGTGATTGCCGAAACCCACTCGGCCCCAACCGGATTCAGGAAACAATGCAGCAGGACGACTCAATGCTTGCTCAACGCGAGCAACGACGGATCACCATACATCCGGCAGAAGACTTCGAGGGCATGCGTCGTGCGGGCAAACTGGCCGCCGAAACACTCGACTACATAACGCCCTATGTGAAGCCTGGCGTGACCACTGGCGAACTGGATCGACTCTGCCACGATTTCATAGTGGAGAACGGTGCCACGCCTGCGCCACTCAATTACAAGGGCTTTCCGAAATCGGTCTGCACTTCAATCAATCACGTGGTCTGCCACGGCATCCCCTCGGAAGAGCGCAAACTTCGCGACGGAGACATCATGAACATCGATGTCACCGTCATCCTGGATGGTTGGCATGGCGATACCAGTCGGATGTTCCTGATCGGCGACAAGGTGCCGGTCAAGGCACGCAAACTGGTCGAGATCACCTACGAGGCCATGATGCGCGGGATCGCTGTCGTAAAGCCAGGGGCGACACTGGGGGACATCGGACACGCCATCCAGAGCTACGTAGAAGAGAACCGCTATTCGGTGGTCCGCGATTTCTGCGGTCATGGCCTAGGAACTGTCTTTCATGAAGCCCCCAGCGTTCTGCATTATGGCAAACCGGGTGAAGGCGTCGTGCTGCAGGAGGGCATGTTCTTTACCATCGAGCCCATGGTGAATACGGGACGCTATGACGTGAAGATACTGGAGGACGGCTGGACCGCCGTTACCCGCGACCGCTCTCTCTCCGCCCAGTTCGAGCATTCCCTGGGAGTCACCGCGGGCGGGCATGAAGTCTTTACCTACTCGCCAAAGGGCTGGACCGCTCCACCCTATGTCGACGTGCCCTGAGCTGCCGCTGAAAGCCCGTGAGCGGTCTGCCAGCGGATAACGGCCAAAGCGGCCATCGCCAGCGCTTGCGCGAGAGGTTTCTCGAGCGCGGCAGCACTGCGCTCGCAGACTACGAAATCCTGGAAATGCTGCTCTTCGCGGCAAAGACACGCGGCGACACGAAGCCGCTGGCCAAGGCTCTTATCCGGGAATTCGGATCCTTGGGCGCCGTGCTCAATGCGCCAGCCGAACAGCTGCAGAAGGTGCCGTATATGGGCGCCTCGGGTACCGCGACCGTCAAGGTGGTCACCGAAGCCGCCCAGCGGCTGGCCCGTGAGGAAGCACACGAGCAACCCGTCATCTCCTCTTGGGACAAGCTGTTGACCTATTGTCACCTTCAGCTTTCACACGAAAAGGTCGAGAACTTCCACCTGCTGTTCCTCGACCGCAAGAACAAGCTAATCGCCGACGAGCGTCAGCAGCGCGGGACCGTGGATCACACACCCGTCTATCCGCGCGAAGTGGTCAAACGCGCTCTGGAATTGGGAGCTTCAGCCCTGATTCTGGTCCACAACCATCCCAGCGGAGATCCCACACCCTCCCAGGCCGATATCGAGATGACCAAACAGATCCGTACGGCCGCCGGGCACCTGGGCATAGAAATCCACGATCACATCATCATCAGCCGCCAGGGCCACAGCAGCTTCCGCAGCCTCGGGCTGATGTGACGCGCACATAGCCGCATCACTCACTTGCTTATACGGCACGACTGAAAGTGCGGTTGGAAGCTTCAAGATAGGCGTCGAAGGCGGAGGCAACATTCCGCACCAGATAATGGCTGTCCTCGGGCAACGTAATCACGGTACCCTCAATTTCGATCAGCCCATCAGCTGTAAGCTCCTGGAGTTGGGATGTGCTCTGGATCAGCCCATCCACATCTCCGCCATGGAGATTACACACCTGCCCAAGGTCCACTTGAAAATCGCACATCAAGCGCTCGATGATCTCTGCCCGCAGTCGGTCATCCTCTGTCAGCT